>JBBCJQ010000014.1:0-170361 GCA_037190885.1 Chitinophagaceae bacterium | reverse complement strand
CAGGGGATTTCTTCGTTACACTTTTTGTCGAAAAAATATCTTCTTTTTTCAGTAGTAACGGGGGCTCTAGGTTGTTTTTCCTTCAACAAATTTCTGGGGGGATTTTATTATGCTCTTTTGAACAGCCTACCTATAAGGTTTTAGGACATACTGGTTGAAGGAGGAAAAACTTTTCTGAAACCTTATAGGTTTTTCTTTTAGCAACAGGGTTTCCAACCTTCGGAAGGTTGGAAACCCTTTCCGGTTCCCCGCATTTCTGTACCTTTGCAAAAAAATAATATGGCTACCATACAACTCAGCACCGTGGCTTTTAAGGATACTGTTTTCGACTATGAAAAGGAAAAGGACTGGAAATTCAAAGGAAACCTGCCGGTTGTGATAGATTTCTATGCCGACTGGTGCGGTCCCTGCAAAATGGTAGCGCCCATACTGGAGGAGCTTTCTGAAGAGTATAAGGAAAAGCTGGTTATTTATAAGGTAGATACCGAACAGGAAACCGAGCTCTCTTCCGTTTTCGGCATACAAAGCATCCCGACCTTTCTTTTCATTCCCGTTGATGGCGACCCGATGATGCAGCGCGGCGCTTTGCCCAAAAATGTATTCAAACAGATCATAGACGAGCACCTGGTAAAAAATACCGTTCCGGAAAACGAGTAGCGTTTCATTAAGCCCGGCATCATATTTCACGCAAAGCCGCGATGCAGCGCAAAGGGCACAAAAACAGTTCCCATTTTTGAGTTGCGTTTTTCTTTGCGATCTTTTGCGTCATCTTCTGCGATCTTTGCGTGAAATATTTGGGCAAGATCAGTTCTTTCTGTCGGCTCAATGATTAAGAGGCTCCTGATCGGATACATAGGTCAGATGAGCTTATGCTCTATTGCATAGCGGGTAAGCCCTGCATTGTTTTGTATGTTCATCTTTTCCAGTATACGGGAGCGGTAAGTGCTTACGGTACTGGTGTTAATGTCCAATAGCTGGCTGATCTCGGTGACGGATCTTCCCTGCGATAACATCCTGAATACATCCAGTTCCCTGCTGCTTAATAATTCATGCAGGGGTACTTCCGCTAATTGGTGAAGCTGATGCCCCAGCTTTTCGACGACGTTACCGCTGATATACTTTCTGCCGGCGAGCACACGCTGTACGGCATTGACCAGTTCCTCCGGCGCCGCATTTTTATTCAGATACCCGTCCGCCCCAGCTTTCATTACGCTGATGGCATATTGCTCTTCGGAATGGATACTGAGAATAAGCACGGGAAGCCCGGGACGTTCTTCCTTTATGCGACGTAAGGCTTCCAGCCCGCTGCCGCCCGGCATCGCCAGGTCGGAAACAACAACATCCCATTCACCCGACAGTGCCTTGTCGGCCAGTAACAGACCGTCTGAGGCTTCCTCAATATGTACAAAAGAAAATCCTTCCAGGAGAATCTGTTTAAGACCCTGTCTTACTATTTCGTGGTCATCGGCTATAAGTATCCGCAGCATTTTATTATTGGCAAATGAAAATCTGTAAGACCGGCGGCCATGTACAGAAGGATACGTTTGAAAAATTATTTAATACCGGAAAATAAGGAATAGCCGGCTGGACGAATGTAGGAAAGCAATGCTTCTGCGTGTAGAATTACGACTACACGAACAACAGTTTTCAAGCGGGTGGCTCCGGAACCTTTGTCTTCGCTGAAATTACCATGGAAGACCCGTTAAGAAGCCGGGCAAATATCAAATGAATTGTTTTTCTATGGCATACCGGGTCAGGTCGGCATTGGATCTCATTTTCATCTTGTCCAATACCCGTGCCCGGTAAGTGCTTACCGTTGTGGAACTGAGAGAAAGCTGGGTGGCTATTTCGATGATGGATTTTCCTGAAGCCAGCATTTTCATTATATCAAATTCGCGGTTGCTGAGGTATTCATGCGGCTCCTTAGGCGCGTCTGCATCCAGGGCGCCTACCAGCTTTTCAGCTATATCCGGGGTAATGAACTTTCTGCCGATCCTGATGGCCTGAATAGCAGGTATCAGCTCCTGGTGTACAGCATCCTTTGAAAGATAGCCGGCCGCTCCTGCCTTAAACACACGCAAGGCATACTGGTCTTCGGAATGCATGCTCATGATGAGCACCGGTATAGCCGGCTTTATTTTTTTGATCTGTTCCAGGGCCTCCAAACCGCTTCTGCCGGGCATGCTGATGTCGCTGATGACAATATTCCAATCCTCCTTCAGCACATATTTGATCAGGCTTTCCACATCCCCTACTTCAACAATTGTGGCTGAGGGATATTCATCCAGTATCAGTTGTTTGAGGCCCTTGCGTACAATCGCATGGTCATCTGCAATCAGGATCCGAAGCATGACGGTCTGTTTTTATTTACACCGGAAGTACCAGGGGTATTTTTACTTCTACGGCAGTACCGTTGCCTGGCTTGCTGCTGATCGTATACTCACCTCCGATGATCTGTACCCTTTCTCTCATACCTAATATACCCAAAGTTTTTTTGTTTTCAATGCTTTCCGGCAAAAATCCTTTGCCGTTGTCTTTTACGTGCATCGCCAGGATACCTTCTTTTACGGAAAGATCCACATTTACCCTCGTGGCTTCCGCATGTCGCGCCACATTGGTCAGGCATTCCTGGAATATCCTGAACAGGGTGATGGCTACATCATCGGGAAACTTTACATTCGTCACACTGATGTCTGTTTCCAGTGTGATGCCTGACCGTTTTTCAAATTCCTGCGCATGCCACTCAATAGCTGCCTGCAGTCCAAGGTCGTCCAGCATGCTGGGCCGCAATTCTGAAGATATGCGCCGCAATGATTTGATCGTATTATCCGCCATGCTGATCAGTTCGCGGATACGCTCATTTACTTTTTCCGAGGGGTGCTCAATTCTTTTGCAGAGCCAGGAGATATCCATTTTTAATACGGTAAGCTGTTGCCCCAGCTCATCATGTATTTCCCTGGCTATGCGCTTTTTAGTTTCTTCCACAATACCCTGCTGGTGCAGGTAAAGGTCTTTTAGCTGATTGTTCAATGCTATCAGCTTATTCTGCGCCTCCTTTTTCTCCGTTATGTCTATGCCCGTACCTATAAGACAGGTCTGACCTTCGTAGTTAATATTCCAGCCGTTCCAGTAATAAGGTATTTTTCTCCCGTCCTTTGTATAATAGTCTGCTTCTACCCATGCATAGCCCTTGGTAGTAAACACCTCTTCTATTTTTTGCGCGATAACGGATCGTTCATTGGCATCAAAAAAATCCAGGGGATGCATTTGCCCTACTTCTTCAGCCGAATAGCCCGATGCGATCTCCATATTTTTATTCCACCTGAGAAGTCTTCCTTCTGCGGTAAACAGGTAAAACAGTCCGGGAAGGTTATTAATGAGAGAATCGGATAACTGTTTTTCCAGGACGATCCGTTGCTGCGCCTCATAAAAACTTGTCATATCCACCATGGAGCCTATCATACCGTAAGGCCCGTTTTCTTCATCCCGTAAAATATATCCCCTGTCAAGGATATGGAGGTAAGTGCCGTCTGCCTTTTGATACCGGTATTCATCCCGCCAGACGGAGGCAGTACCATAAATCGCATCCAGGAATGCAGCTTTTACTTTAGCCCGTTCTTCCGGGTGTACATGATCGTACCAGTCATCCAGCGTTACAAAATCACTTGTTTTACTGTATCCGAGTTGGGTATAATAATTATCATTCCACCAGAGCTTTTGTTCAGAAAGATTCACTTCCCAGATAATATCGGTGGTGGCTTTTGATTGCATCAGGAACCGGGCATTGGTCCTAAGCATCTCTTCTTCCAGCAGCTTTTTCTCAGTAATATCCATGAGTACGGCATCCCATTTCACTATGCCGCCGGGCAATAAGCGGGGAACCGAACGGAGATAGAACCAACGCAGGTCGCCTGCTACCGTATGGCTGCGAAACTCCAGCTCTATGACAGACATATTCCTGAGAGACGTTTCTTCCGCCGCTCTCAGCTTTAGCAGATCATCGGTATGAACGAGATTGTATAGTAGTTGCCGGTCGTCCAGCACTTCTTTTGCGGTAATGCCGGCAATGTTCTTCACGCTGTCGCTGATGTAGGTGAACTGCATTTCCCCGTTGGGCTGCCTCACCAGCTGGTAGGTAATGATCCCGGGAATACTGTTGCTGATGTTGTGCAGTTGAACAGCCCGTTCCTTTATTTCCTCTTCAGCCTTTTTTCTTTCAGTGATATCCATCATGCTGCCCGTAAGTCTAACTGCCCGGCCTGCTTCATCGCGGATTACATAGCAACGGTCGAAAAGAAAAGCATAGCCGCCATCCGGCTTGCGGAACCTGTATTCAGATTCCCAGTACTTCCTTCCGGAACTGAGTGCTTCCTCCTGTGCGATTATTACCTGTTCCCTGTCATCGGGATGAATTCTCTGCTGCCATTCTTCCATCACCGGTACGGTATCTTTTTTGCCAAGTCCATACAACTGTTGATGTATTTCATTAGCCCACAGCTCGCCGGTTTCAATATTCCAGTCCCATATGGCATCATGCGTAATACCGGAGATCGTTTCAAACCGTTCAACAGACAACTCTAATGCTTCTTCCACTATTTTCTTTTCGGTAATATCGATCATGAGCCCCCTGAGCTTTACCGGTCTGCCATTTTCGGAAAGTACCGTCACAATATCCCGCAGCCATACTACCTTTCCGTCGGCAGCGAGCATCCGGTATTCAAACCGGTGTGACCGGTTGTCGAGCGTGCAACCGGCACAATAACTCACTGCCCAGTCACGGTCATCCGGGTGTATATGATCCTTCCAGAAAGAAGGCTCATCCAGCCAACGCTGCACCGGGTAACCCAGTATCCGCTCGGCCTGCGGGCTGACAAAGCTGAAGTGAAAAGTTTGCGCATCTCCCTCCCATACTACTCCATCGACAGTGTTGACCAGTGTCTCAAACTTTTCCTGCGACTGCATGATCCTGTCTTTCGTTTCTTTCCTGCTGGTGATATTATGGGTATGGATGGAAAGTCCCTGGGGCGAAGGGTAAATATGATGGGCGAACCATATACCGGATACAGGATAATAACTTTCCTGGTAAACATACGCCTGATCAGCCATTGCCTTGTGACAGGCATCGTAAAATTCACTGCCCTTTACATCCGGCATTGCTTCCCAGATGTTTTTGCCCAGCAGGTCATTCCTGCCTGTAAACGAAGCGGATGCTTTATTGAAATAGGTAACCTTCCAGTTTCTGTCCAGCGCAACAAACCCGTCGCTGATCCTGTTCAGCGTATCTTCAATAAGAGAGTTATCCTTCTGAAGCTTTACCGCCAATGCGGCATATTGTCGTTTTGCAGCCCTTCGAATCCATAAGAGGCATATAACAAGGATCAATATACAAGCGACTGCCAGGATAAAAAAAAGCAGCTTCATAGTAATTTACATAAGTACAACCAATAAAAGCATTTCCTGAGTTATCAGGAACCACTTTTGATATGTGTTACCATTGGAACGGCGGGCATTCCATCATAAATATAACACTTAAGTAAAACTTACAAGCCATTTGTATTGATGAAGTTGACCAGTGCAGCCGTGTTCCTGAGGTTTAATTTTTTCAGGATATTGTAGCGGTGCACTTCCACTGTTTTGAGCGCCAGGTCAAGCTTTTCGGCAATTTCGCGGGATGACATACCTTCTTTAATGAACTGCACTATATCAAGTTCCCGGAGGGAGAGGGTATTCTTGTCGGGTCTTGTATTTTCTCCTTGCATTTCCCGGAAGGTCAGAATGTCTTTTATTTCATCGCAAATATATCGTCTTCCTTTATTAACCTCTTTGATTGCCTCTATCATTTCTTCTTTTGAAGAGTTTTTGGTAATATAGCCCATCGCTCCCAACTGCAGCATTCGTTTGGCATAAGCGGGCAGGGAGTGCATGGAAAGACCTATTACCCTGGATGAAGGAGCATACTTTCGAACCAGCCTTGTGCCGTCGAACCCGTCAACCGGCGACATATTGATATCCATCAGTACAATGTCGGGGCTTTTGGCTATGGCAATATTAACTGCCTCTTCCACATTATCGCTTTCGCCCACTACCTGAAAATGCGGATCGCTGTTAAGTATCAATGCCCAGGAATACCTGATGAGCTTATGATCGTCAACAAGCAGGATGGTTATTTTGCGGGGATTGCTTTGTCCGTTACCTGCATAAGAACACGATTCAGTAAACATAGTTTATACCGTTTATATTTTCATTTTTCCACGTCCGGCGGTACAGGCAAATAGTAAGACCGCTCATGATCCGTGTTGCAGCCAGCTGCTTGTTTCAGCCTGTCATTCAGAAGAAACAAAGAAAGAAAAGAGCAGTGCAGCAAAAAATAGAAATATTATGTATATGAAGTAAAGGTTGACGGTACGGCTGTGTAGTTATACAACTACATTATTTTTATTGAAGGGATATCTTCCTGATATCAAAAAAAAGTTTTCACAGGAATAGATTTATGTAGGTTCCACAGGATGTCTCGTTTAATTGAGCCAGTTATTTTACAACCCGGTTGGTACATGATTTTTGTCGTCTTTTCAATCCAGGGGTTTATCCGGGAAGCGGCCGGCGCCGGCACTCCGCATTCCCAATGGTAATCAATCGTCTGTAGCTGACTTATTCCCTATTCCTCAGCTTACGGAGCATATCAATCCCGTTTTTATTATAGGTGCAACATCTTTTACGGAAATGCAAAGTAAGAAAGGAAGGTTTACCTGAAAAATAGATACTGCTTGATTATATTGTACAGTATAATTATGAGCGTTTGTAGAACATCAACTACAACCATTGCTGAAATAAAGCTTAATAACAGAAAGCCGGCACCGGTCTGGCTCCGGTACCGTCCTTTGCTGAAGACCAACACCGGTTTGACAGCCCAAAACATACAGGAAAATAAAGCAATAGACGAAAAAGCAGAGAGGGCAGTAAAAACCGCCCTCTCTTTTTCCAAACGAACTTTTAACTGTTACCTGAATCCATAAAACTTATTGACTGCTTTTATCTTATTATCCACGTCCAGCTTCTCATAAATATTGTAGATATGTTTTTTCAGGGTTTTGATGCTGATAAAAAGCCGGGAGGCAATTTCATTATAGCTAAATCCTTTTGACAACTGTTCCAGTATTTCCGCTTCCCGGTTGGTAATGCGGTAATTTTCTTTTGCCGCCGCAGAATGACTTTTCACTACCACCCCTTCTGCAGGATCGTTCACCATATGATGCGCTGCCAGCTCTTTTTTTGCCACGGCCAGCATACCCGAGTAACCATCCATTCTCGAAGCCATATGTTCACCGTCAGGCGTCATGAACTCGATCCCGGGCCAGATCTGCTCCAGTTGTTTCCGTTGCTCCGTATTGCCCACCCTGGAAAGAAAACAAACCCCTACACCCATATGCACATTATCCACGGCTATTGTTCCTTTCAATAACAATTGCAGGTCTTTCTGATCTTCTATGATAAAAACGGTTGTCATGTTTGTATGTTTTAGTGAATGCTGTATCGTTGTTTAATCAATCTCATAAATAAAGGAAGCAATGATCGTCCAGGTACCCAGTATCAAAGCCACGATGCCCGCCATACCCTGCTTATATGCCCAGCTGACCGGCGCGAAACCTGTCTTTCTTAACGACATAACGCCGGTCTTTTCCCTGATCGCCGGGAGCCCCAGCAGAAGTCCCAGGATGATATGCATCAAACAGGTGAGGATAACAGTAACCGACCAGACATACAGGCCGGGTTCATGTATGGTTGGATCGAGGTACCAGTTGATCAGTTGACAAATACCCAGCACGCCGGCTGTTATGCCCATCCTTCCCTGCAAACCCCTTACTTTCCGCAGCAGTTCCACTGCATTGGGTTGCCGGCTGAGTAAAAGAGAAGGAATGGCTGTTATACTCACTAATATGATGGAGATTCCGTAGAGCATACCGGGTTCGCGGCGCTGTTATTCCAGCTCAAACTTTACTGAAATAACATATTCCCCTTTGCTTTCATATTCATAGTAATTGTATCCGTCGCCCGACAGGTTGTTGTGATCCATTATTTCTATGATCTTACCCAACTTTTTACCGGCTACACCGGCAGAGCCGGTAGCCTTTTTTGTTGCATCTTCCAGCGCCTGCTTCATCAATGCAATACTATCGGATACCGGCTTATATACCAGCTTTTTTGCGTTAATCCTTGCGTTCCGTAGCTTGTATAACCGGTTCAGCTTTACGAAATCTTCTTTATTCGTGGTCTCAAACCGGTACAATGTACCTTCTCCGTAACCATCCACTAAAAAAAACAAAGCGGCATTTTCCGTGAACAATCCCTCATTCAGATCATTGTTTTTCAGGAATTGTACAAATTCCTTTTTCATTTCATCCAGGCTTTTGTAGGTGCCATAGTCGTAGTTGGTATTGGACAAAATGATCTCAGCGGTATATTTCTCAACCGTGCGGCTGTAAGCGGTCGAGCCCTGCACCTGGATGGATGCCTGTGGCGACTGGGCCATCGTATAATAGGAGACAAGCAGCAATGCCGTTACGGGAATAAGATTTTTTATCAATCGCTTTTTCATGCTTTGTTCATTTTTAAATGTCAGATAATGATACAAAGCTGCGATCTTCCTGCTGTTGATATGAGACCTGAATTAATGAAATTGGTATCCCTGAAAACAGGGTACCGGTCACTACGGTTTTCAGCCCTCAATCAGACCAAAACGGATGGCATACTTGGTCAGTCCTGCCAGGTTCCGGACTTTTAGTTTGGTTATCAGTGTTTTACGATAGCTCTCAACAGTATGCTTGCTCAGGAACAGGGTATCGGCTATTTCCTGGGTGGTATGTTCCTGGGCTATCAGCCTCAACACCTCTTTTTCACGGCTGCTAAGCGATTCCAGAGTGGCTTTTTCCTTTTTGAAAACGCTGTCCATATATGCCTGCTTTACCGACTCGGAAAAATACTTCTCCCCTTTTAATATCAACCTGATGGCTTTGATAAATTCACCGGAGTCCGTATTTTTCGACAGGTAGCCATCCACATCATGCTGTACCAGGGTGTCGATCATTTTAGCATCCATATGCATGCTCACCACCAGGGTTTTTATCTGCGGGAACTGGTCTATTACCTGCTTTTGCAGGGTAATGCCATCCATATCCGGCATGCTGATATCGGTGATCAGCAGGTCAACGGGGGTATCTGTAGTGGTGATAAAGCTATGCACAAACTTACCTGTATGCGTGGCATAAGCCACTTCCATATCTTTTTCTTTGTTTATCAAGCTGATGAGCCCTTCCAGGAACAGCTTATGATCATCTGCCAGTACGATATTATACTTCATGCTTCGTATTGTTTAAAGGCACTTCCACGTCAAAGATAGTGCCTCTGCCTTTTTTTGAATCGATCACCAGGCTTCCGCTGAGCGCTTCCACCCTGTTCCTGATATTGATCAGGCCCAACCCGGAGGATGGCTGATCGGGATTAAAGCCAGCGCCGTTATCCTCAAACATCAGCTTCACATATTCATCCACTTCGGTGATCTGCACGTCGATGGTGGAAGCATGCGCATATTTTAAGGAATTGGTGGTCAGTTCCTGCACAATCTTGTACAGCTCCGCTTTTATATGTATCGGAAGCTGGTTGATCGCTTCTTCAGGATAGGCATTTAATGAGATAGTGAGTCCGGGTTTTTGAAAATTGTCCAGGTAACCGCGCAACACCTCTGTGAAAACAGAGTTGGCAAAGTGCGGCGAAGCCAGGTTATGCGATATCTCGCGAACCTGCTGATAGGTTTGGTCTACCCGGCTAAGGATATCCGTTATATCGGCGCCGGGTTCCGACAGGCGCATTTTGATAGCCGCCAGGCTGCCGCCGATGCTGTCGTGGAGCTCCCGTGATACCCTGCTGCGTTCCTTCAATTCTCCTTCCACCGAGGCTTTCAGCAGCTCAAGCTCTTTTTCCTGCAACATATGTGATATCCGGTGCTGGCTGGCCTCCTCCAGGGTGGCGTTCAGCCTGCTTTGGGTCTGCAGCTTCTGATAATACACATACAACAACCCCATAACCGGTATGAGCGTCACAACAAAGCCGGCAAGTATCATATACTTGAATCCCCTTTGCTTGCTGATCTGCTGTTCTTTCAGCAGCAGTTCCTTTTCCTTTTGCGCTGTCTCGTATTTTATTTCCAGTTCGCTTACCTCTTTTTTATTTTGCAGTGCAGCCATCTCTTTGCTAACCCCCACATATTGGGTCATTATACCATAGGCATTCTGATAGTCTTTTTGGGCCAAAAACACTTTCTCCAGGCTGCTCAGTACCCGCAGTTGCGCCTCGGGTATATTCCATTGCATGGTATTGGCATATACCATTGCCAGCAGCATTTCAGCGCTTTTGTATTCTTTCTCCTTTATCATCAGATCCGCTATATTCTGGCCGGCGGCAATATACAGGTCATAATGGTTATGTTCACGTGCTTCATCCTTTACCTGTTCGTAATACATATATGCCGAGTCTGCTGATCCCCTTTTCTCTGCCACTATACCCAGGTTCAGCTTTGCGGCAAGGGCTTTTTTGGTCTGTCCCGTCTCCGCATAATAGTTCATAGCCGTTTCAAAAAAGTCGGCCGCGGGCTCCAGGCTGTCCCTTTCCATATTCATATTGCCAAGCTGAAATAAGATATGGTGCCGGCTATCCTCATCTATACGCCTGTCTTTTAATAATGCATCATAGGATGCAGAGGCACGGGCGGAATCATTTTTATAGTAATACACGTCGGTCATACCGATCCGGCTTTTAATAAGGACAGGATCATCCGACGATTCCAGTTGTTCCACGTTCCGCAGATAGTACCGCATGGCTTCGTCCGGCAACCCTTTGTTCTTATAGGCATTTCCGATAAAAAGATTTACCGTTGCGGTATATGCATCCCGGTCAGACGGTGGTATATCCATATCACCCACCTGCCGGTTAAACAATTCCCCATAGTACAATACGGAGTCATACAGGCCCGTACTTTCATGGAAGCGGCAAAGTGCTGTTACCGCATTAAATTTCGCCTGCGGCGATGCGGCATCATTCCATTTGATTGTCAATGAGTCGGGCGTTTTGGCCGGGTTGATCGCAAAAGCCGTAAAATATGATTCCTGCGCCATCCCTCCAGCCTGTATCCACAGACAAAGCAGCAGCAGCCTCGTTCTTGTCAGCAATATTTTCATTGTGTAAAGTACCCCTATTTTTAATGAACGGCAGGCTAAAGATACCGCAGCCAGCCTTTTTCGCGAACCCATTTTTGCTTATAGGCGCCATATCGCCTGCACAAAGGGTATAGCACCAGCACAACGGTTAACCATACTCCATAGACAGCGCCAAGCGACAATCCTGAAGCAGCTGCTTCCGGCCGCCCCATATTGAACCCGAAACTGAGATCGGAGAGACCGAAGCCCTGCAAAAAAAGGACAACAAACAACAGGAGATGAATGATATACCAGTGAATGATATAATAGAACAGGGGAACCTGTCCGAATATGGCCAACAGCGGGGCGAGCTGCCTGGTCATTTTTTCCGCCACATACAGCAGCAGGAACATAATACCCGGGAACAGCAGGTCAAACTGGAGCGAAGGCGGATATTTGGATACATTGATAAACGACAAAAATGTAAATAAGGGATCAGCCTGTTTTATCCACGGAGCCGGGTCGCCGTAAAGAGCGGTTATACGTAACAATACAAAGGCCAGCAGCAGCACGGCGCCGGTCATACAGAACAGCCTTTTCCGGGATGCAACCGGTTGTAAAAACATGGCGCCGCAGCCATACCCCGCCAGGATAATACCCAACCACGGAACGGGGGGATAGCCCACTAGTAACATATGTTCGCCCGGCAGGGGTACGAGCCCGGGTTGAAAAAGATGCATCCATACTTTTGCCGCGACACCCGCTTCATTTGAATTGACTACCGGTACAAGAGGATATAAAACGAGCAATAAAAGCCCCGCCGCCAGGATATACCCCGGTTTTACTTTTGCTTTGATCAGCAATCCCAGCACCACCAGTCCAACCCCGATAGCCGCTATTACCTGCAGCAATACAACGCCGAAACGGATATCGAACCATATTCCAAAATTTACTACCGTGCACTCCAGCAATACCAGCCAGAGTCCCCTTTTGACCAGGAAATTACCATTGGAAGCGCCGGATCGCGCAGTAGAAATAAATGCGGATACACCCGAAAGAAAAACAAAAGACGGGGCACACAAATGCGTGATCCACCGGGTAAAAAAAAGCGGCACCGATGTGGTCGCCAGGTCAAGTGGATCGGCAGCGGAGTTAACATACAACAACTCACGGCAATGGTCAAGTGCCATTAATACCATTACCCATCCTCTGACAATATCGATAGACAGCAGCCTGTTATTTTCCCTGCCGGGCATTATACGCTTTAACTCAAATATAATTTATTATGCCAGATTTAACCGGAAATTGTTAAGCGAAATAGTCTTAAGTCAATTCAATAATGTCTGTTCTTTTTCCCGCAGATTACGCAGATAAGCGCTGATTCTATAAGCTACTTCTGCGAAGATCCGCGAAATCTGCGGGAGATGTATTCATCAAAACGCCCGATAGTCGCCGGCTAAATATTGGTTCGCTTTCTCTTCTTTAAATTTGCCTGCTTCCGCATCCCAGTGCAATGTCTCTCCGGGGAAGCGCCCGGCAATGGTTCCCAGCAAAATGGTCTCGGTCAATCTTGCGGCATAATCAAACGGAGCCGTAGTGGTGCCCTTGCCCAAACAGGCGTCTATAAACTGATGGTAGTGCTTAGGCCCTTCAAGGTCATAATTCCGGACGGGTTTACCCAGGTTGTGTTCCTTTGAAACCTCAGCGATTTCTTTAGAGATGTCTACGTACTTGCCATTACTGATTTTCCTTGGAAGTTGCATAAAGTGGGGCAACAATAATCTGCCTTTTTCCCCGACAAACATGGCGCCCTGTTCCGGCAGTTCATTTTTGCCCGCTATCCCGGCGTCCAGTGAGATTTTATCTTTCGCGTCTTCCTTCGCTTTCTTATCTTTTTTCAGTTCCATGCCGGGTAACATCAGGTCTTCAGACATGTTGGGAGCGCCTTTGCCATCGTACCAGATCCATTTCAAAGAATCGGTGGTGTAAGGGGTAGCCGGAAACTCATAGGTAACGACATTGTGTTCGGGAAAACCAAACCCGTTGGGTTGCCGGCACTCGGTAATAATGGTTCTGGGTACATCCAGTTCCAGTGCATTATACGGGGTATCGAAAATATGAACGCCCATATCGCCCAGGGTGCCGCAGCCGTAATCCATGAGTTTTCTCCAGTTGCCGGGGTGATACATATCTTTTTTATAAGGCCGTTTTTTTGATGTGCCCAGCCAGAGGTTCCAGTCCAGTTGCTCCGGAACGGCGTCTTCTCCCTGGGGCAACGGCCCATCATATCCCCAGTTTTTAGGCGACCAGGCGTGTACAGTATGCACTTTACCGATGATACCGGATTGGATCAATAATGTAGCCAGTTTGTAATCGTAAAAAGAGTGTACCTGGATCCCCATCTGCGTGACCAGTCCTTTTTCGGCAGCCAGTTTTTTCATTTCCCTGGATTCGGACACATAATGCGTCAACGGTTTTTGACAGTACACAGGCTTATTCATATTCATGGCCATCAGGGAGGCCGGTGCATGGGTGTGGTCGGGTGTGGAAACAATAACGGCATCGATCTCATTGCCTATTTCTTTCAACATTGTCCGGTAATCAGAAAAGATCCGTGCTCCCGGATGCATTTTGTGGGCGGCGGAAAGGTTTTTGGCATCCACATCACAGAGTGCGACCACGTCTACCGCGGAGTGGGACGAAATCGCTTTCAGATCCTCCATTCCCATGTTACCCACGCCAATATGAGCCGTTCTCAGTTTTGCTTTTAAATCTGCCCCTTTTAAGAAGGAGGGCACCAACATGATTCCTAGTGCCCCTGCAACGCTTTTTTTGATAAATTCTCTTTTGTTCATGATCTGAAGCTTATCGTTTTTTTATTTGTATGTTTCCGGACCAGATCGGACCCGCATGATCCTGGAAAAAGCCGGTACACCCGAAAGAAAAACAAATAAAGGAGCATCTATATCAATAGACAGCAACCTGTCCGTTTCTCTGCCGGGCATCATATGCTTTAGCACAAATATAATTTATTACCCGGGAATACTATCAGTTCTTATAATAACCCTCCCCGACTGGTCATAGGGGCGGGCATCAACGGACATCAAGGAATTAAGAAAATTAAATAAAAACCTTAATATGCCTTAACTTCTTAATGGTTTACAACAACAGGTAGTTTTTACCGCTGCGGCTAGAAAAACAGGTGAGAAATATAATAGATAATAGCAGCCATAATGGCGCTTACCGGTATGGTAATGATCCATGCCCACAGCAGGTTTACAGTAACACCCCAGCGAACGGCAGACAGGCGTTTGGTGGCGCCTACACCCATGATAGAACCGGCAATGGTATGCGTGGTGCTCACCGGTATCTTCATGTGTTCCGTAATAAAGAGCGTGAGCGCACCTGCGGTTTCTGCGGCAACCCCTTCAAACGGGGTAACTTTGGTAATGCGGGTACCCATGGTCTTTACTATCTTCCAGCCCCCGCTGAGGGTACCCACGGCAATGGCGGAATAGCAGGATATAGGTACCCATACCGGCATTTCTTCAAAATCGTTGATGACGCCCCCCGCGATCAATGCCACGGTGATGATACCCATTACTTTCTGCGCATCGTTGCCGCCATGTCCCACGCTGAAGGCAGCGGAAGATACCAGTTGCAGGCGTTTAAACCAAACTGTGGCCTTATGTGTATTCAGGCGACTGAGGTAGAGGGTAAATACACTCATCACCACAATGATAAAGCCTACCAGCAGCAGCTTAAAATTACCCGAGTGAAAGATAACCCGCATGGTATAACTCTCATAATGTGTACGCAGTTCTGCGGGATCAAACTCCATTACCCGGGATAATACCAGCGCGGTAATGAGTATAACGCCCAGCGAGAACAGCTTGGGCCAGATCGTTTTCCTGAACGAGTTGATGAACCACAGCGATATGATAAATGCCATGATCATACCCAGCAGGGGTGCCAGGAATATGAAAGCCACGATCTGTAACACCGGGGCGGCATTGATGGAAACAAAACCGGCATGGGCAACAGCAGCGCCGGCGAAGCCGCCGATCAGTGTGTGCGAAGAAGAAGACGGAATGCCGAACCACCAGGTGATCAGGTTCCAGATGATGGCAGCCGAGACACCCGCCAGGATCACCTGCAGGGTAATAAAATCTTCTTTAACCGTTTTGGCAATGGTATTGGCCACGCCGTGATCTTTGAAAATAAAGAAAGCCACAAAGTTGAACAAGGCAGCCCATAGCACCGCCTGGAATGGCGTGAGCACCTTCGTGGAAACGATGGTAGCAATTGAGTTGGCGGCATCGTGAAAGCCGTTGATATAGTCGAAGATCAATGCCAGCGCAATAATAACAATCAGTAGGGTGGTCATACGCTAAGATTTGAGCACAGTGTTAGAAAGAGAAGGATCCGTTTTCAAACCTTATGCATATTTAACCAGGATGGACTCAATAACATTGGCAGCGTCTTCACATTTATCGGTGGCTATTTCCATGGCCTGGTAAATCTCTCTT
This sequence comes from Chitinophagaceae bacterium, assembly GCA_037190885.1. Classification (GTDB taxonomy): domain Bacteria; phylum Bacteroidota; class Bacteroidia; order Chitinophagales; family Chitinophagaceae; genus Agriterribacter. The sequence continues at coordinate 154,646 of JBBCJQ010000014.1, read as the reverse complement.
TTTTTGATCACCTCCCGGGCATCCGGTTCGGTGTCAAATAAACGTTCAATGCTTAAATCAAAAATATCATCTGCCTGGTTTTCGATACTGTTGATCTTGATCAGGGCTTCTGTTGTTTCACGCAGGTTCTTCATATTACGTAGCCCATGCACCGCTACATATATATGTTCGCATGCCTGCACAATCAGGTCTGCAAACTTCTGCATGCCCTGGTCGTTGGGATTCACTTTGTAGAACTTGATCTTTTTAGACGAAGCATATATATAATCGGCAATATCATCAAGAGCAGTGGCCAGGTAGTGAATGTCTTCCCGGTCGAAGGGGGTAATGAAGTTTCTTCCGAGTTCCGTAAATATCTTGTGGGTGAGGTCGTCGTTTACATGCTCCAGCTCCTCGATCTGAGATGCAATGGAAGAACGTTTATCATAGTCGTGCTCGTGAACGATCTCCTTCAGCTTCTTGGCCATTTCCAGCACTTTCACAGAAACCTCTTCAAACAACTGGTAAAAAACCCGGTCTTTTGGAAGAAGCAGCTTCATTATTGAATTGAGCATAATCAGTTATAATATTTCGGCAAAAATAATTGTATACGAAAGGCAGTGAACCAAAACGGCAGAGTTAACAATTTAATAATATTAAGATAATGAGAACTGTTTCATTCTGTCAAAATAATAGATTAATGTGGATAAAATGTGTACTGGATACAATTTGATAACACTATGATCTTAATTAGTTAAAAATGGAGTAACAAAGTAATAATATAACCAGTCGTTCTTTGCAGCATATTTATCAAAATTATTATGCTGAGAAAATTTATAACACTTGTTCTGTCTGCGATCATATTACCCATATGTCTGATGGCGCAGGATGGAAGGATTGAAGGGCTGGTGCTGGATGAAGGATATGCGCCGGCTTCCTCCGTCACGGTAACACTTCTTCCTTCAAACATTGTAAAAGCTACCGACAGTACCGGCACATTTTATTTTTCCGTAAAGCCCGGCGCTTATACGGTCATACTGAGCCTGGTAACCTATAAAACAGATACCCTGCATGTGACGGTAACGCCGGGAGCAGTGACAACGGTGGAGCACCGGTTGCAGTTGGAGGGCAGCAGCCTTGCCAACGTAGTTGTGACCGGCAGAAGGGACAGAACATCAGAATCTGTCCTGAACGTGGAACGAAAAGCGTCCAACCTGGTATTGCAGAAAGTAGGCGCCAAGGAACTCGAACGCAAGGGCGCCTCCAACGTAGCAGAGGGATTATCCAAGGTTACGGGTGTATCCTTCGTAGGCGGTCAGCAGCTTTTCATCAGGGGCCTGGGAGACCGTTATAACAATGCCATATTAAATGGTCTGCCGGTTCCGTCGCCCAACCCGGATATGAAAGTGATCCCGCTGGACATATTTCCCGCCGGACTGGTATCCAGCCTGAGCATCATCAAATCCTATTCCTCCGACTTCTATGGCGATTTTTCCGGAGGCACTATTGATATCATCACCAAAGACTACCCGGATAAAAGCTTCTTTAAAATAGGTGTTTCCGGTGGTGTCAACAGCATTGTGACCGGAAAAGACTTTTATACACCTAAAAAAGGATTCGAGACCTATAGCGGTTTTACCAGGTCTCAGCGGGAGATGCCGGATGTAGTAAAGGATGCGGTATTTTACAGGTCGGACCCCGCCAACCCGGAAAACCCGTTTAAAACAGCGTTCTCTCCACTACTGACAAAGGCGCTCCCGAAAATGGGACTTCAATTGTCCGGAGGCGCCATCAAACGCTACAATGACGGAAAAGTATTTGGGTTTTCCATTAACGCTGCATTTAAAAACAACTATCAGATATACAAAGGAATTGACCGGTTGTTGAATGCCAACAAGGTAGAGTTATTCACCAATGAGCTGACCAACTACCGTTATCTTACTAACAGCTCTGTGCTCGGAAGCGCTTACTTTACGCCTTCTCCCGGGAGCTCTATAAAATACAGCCTCCTGTTTGTAAATGACTCTGAAGATCAGGTAAGCATTATTGACGGCATCAACCCGGATCTGGGACCGGTATTTTCCACACTCAATACCAATATACAGAACACCATTTTTGTCAATCAACTTAACGGTAAACACGCGTTAAATGATAAGTTTTCATTCAACTGGGGTGCTTCTTATGGTATTACCGACGGATCATTGCCTGACAGAACCCAGGTATCGATGCTGAACAACGGTGTGGAAGCCGGGAAAGACCGCAGGTTTACCTTCAACAGGGATGTAGTGGGGAACACCCATAAGTTCTTTGGTGAATTAAGCGAAAAAGAACCCTCCGGTAAGCTGGAAATAGAATACAATACCGGTGAAGAAGCAAACGCCGGTGGATTTTCCGTAAAATCATTTAAGTTCGGCATTGACGCCAGGTACAAGCAGCGGACATTTGATGCACGCCAGGTGGATGTCCGTACTTCCGGAATAACAACTCCCCTGAACCCATATAATATCGATACGACACTTGTCGCCAACCGTATCGGTGATGGTTATGTTGCCGGTAGCTGGGCATTTACGGAAACCTATTACCCGAGCAATAATTATAAGGCAAACCTGCTGCTGGGTGCAGCTTACGGTCTTACGAGCCTGGCATTCGGGTCAAAAACCGACCTTATTGCAGGGGTTAGGGCCGAACACTCTGACCAGACCATTTTTTACAAGCAATCCAATGATATTTACGACCGCCCGTTACGGGAATTCAACAGGAAGAACCTCGATATCCTTCCTTTTTTAACCTTTAAATACAGGCGAACCGAAAAAAACAATATCCTGTTTTCAGCCAGCCGTTCTTTGACGCGCCCGCTTTTCCTGGAGCTGACGCCCTTCCGGTTTAACCAGGGATTCAACCGCCTGCCGAGAGAAGGAAATCCCAGGCTGGAAAACAGTGTGAACTACAATGCGGATCTTAAATTCGAAATATATCCTTCCAGGGGCGAGCTCATTGCACTGACCATATTCGGAAAATATATCCAGAACCCCATTGAGCAGGCGCTTATTATTTCTTCCGACCGCCTGACCTCTTTCTTCAACTCGGAAAAAGCACGGGTATTCGGAGCGGAATTTGAAATAGTGCACAATGTAGGGAACCTGTTCAACAGCAATGCTGCAGTACTGAAAAATACAAGCATCGGGTTAAATGCTGCTTACATCAATACAGAGATCACCATTGACCCTGATAAGGTAAATGCCTCTTATCCTATTTCCCCCACTAACCAGAAAAGACCGATGTACGGAGCATCTCCCTATCTCATCAACGCCGATATCACCTATCGTCAGAACTGGGGTGTCCATACATTCTCGCAGGCAACGGTCACCTATAATGTGTACGGTAAAAGAGTGATTTTCGCCGGCACCTTCGGATCAGGTGATGTATATGAAATGCCTGCCGCCAGCCTCGATTTCGTGTTGAATAACCAGGTAACAGACAGGCTGAACATTGATCTGAGCATCGGTAATATCCTCAACCCTGCCATCAGGCAACGCCAGTTCTTCAATGGAGATGGCATTATTGTAAACCAATACATGCGGGGAACATCCATATCCCTGAGTATCGGTTACCGCTTTTTTTAAAGATTGTATGAAATAAATAAAAACCTTAAAAAACAAACAAATGAAAAAAATCACAAAGTTTATTCCGCTGGCATTATTTGCAAGTGTGCTGCTGTGGTCGTGCGACAAGAACGATGATGACGATCCCACTCCACCCAATCCGAATGAAGAGTATGTATTACCTACCGGTGGAGCAATAACTTCACAGTTATTTGAAGAAAGAAATAATGTGAAGCTCGCAGCAGGTGGCTCTTTTACTATTAAAGGCGGTGTACAGCTTGTAGAAGGACAAAAGATCACGATAGAAGAAGGTGTAACCGTAAAATCAGATCCGGATGAACCCACCACTGCCTATCTTTTAATCGGACCCGGCGCGCAGATCCATGCGGTAGGCACGGCTGACAAACCCATCGTATTCACCTCGGGAAAAGCCAGTCCCAAATTCCAGGACTGGGGTGGCATCATCTTATGCGGACGTGCGCCTGTAAACACACCCGGCGGTACAGCACCTTCTGAAATGGGCGTTGGCGTTACCTATGGCGGTAGCAATGCAGCAGATAATTCCGGTACGCTGAAATATGTAAGAGTGGAATACTCAGGCGCCAAGCAAAGCGATACCAAAGAGCATAACGGCTTCACCTTTGAGGGTGTAGGAAACGGAACCACCCTTGAGTACCTCTGCAGCTACGAGGGCGGAGATGACGGCTTTGAGTGGTTCGGCGGTACGGTGAACGCTAAATACCTGGTATGCGTGGGTGCTAAGGACGACCTGTATGACTGGACATTCGGCTGGAGCGGTAAAGCACAGTTTGTCGTAGGTATCCAGGCAGATGATGTGGGCGACAGGGGTATTGAAGCAGATAACAACGAAGACAGCCATGGTGCTACACCGTTCTCAAGCCCTGTATTAGCCAACTGGGTACTGGTAGGTTCAACCGTTGCACAAACAGGAGATGATCCCACAGACCCGGCGAACCCTACCGGTAATACCCGCATGATCGAACTGCGCAGGGGTACCAAAGCAACGCTGGTGAATTTCGTGGGATATGGCTTTAACAGGGGCCCCAGGGTAAGCAACGACCAGACACTCGCCAATATGAACGATGGCTCTTTAACCTTAGAAAGTGCTGTTTTCAACTTTGCTGCCGGTCGCAGCTTTGAATATGCTCCCAACGAAGGAAGCTATACAGGCGAAAAGCCCTGGGAAAGCGATGAAAGCATATTGTTCGGCGACGCCTCCAATGCTGCTCCGGAGGGTATAAGCGACAGGTTCAAAGGCAAGCTGGATGAGGAAAGTGCCGTTGATCCGAAGACACTGGATAGCTGGTTCTCAGAAGCCAGGTTCAGAGGTGCTGTAGATCCTGCCAACGACTGGACAACCGGCGGCTGGGCGAGATTCTGATCGAACAACTAACTTTTTAAACCAGAGAAGGGACTGCCAGGCAGTTCCTTTTTTGTTAACGGAACGGTATACCTGCTGTCTCCGTCATTGCGAAAGGGTGCTTCAGTGCAGGTAAAGAAATCCCTCCGGATCTCCACTTGTATAGTTTTACATAGGGCAGTTACAAAGTGTCATAAATTTTCAGGAAATGCTTTGCCACACGAATCTTCATCTTTGCAGTCCCAATTACAGTTAAGGAGAAGTTGCTGTCCGAAGTTTTTAACTTAGGATACCATATAACCTGTCTCCGGCGGCAGACAAATGGTACCTTACTGATAGACGTATGAGCAGAGACAGAATGGCGGCGTAGTAACGGTGGACAGTAAGCGAACGTTCAGGTATTTCCGTTGCCTTGCTAGTCCTTTTTAAACAGGAATACAACATTATCGCTGCCGCCTGATATCTCAGCCTGCAGCTCTTCGTCGTTCCTTTTATACTGAATACGTTTGGGAAACTTATTCCTTTTGTTTTCGCAGATAAAAGATGTTTCATCTGCTTCCACCAGCCTGAAGTCCGTGCTGGCGGTTTTTTCCGGTACTTTCACACGGAAAAACCAACCACCTTCATGAGGCAAAAGACTGGTAAATTCCTGCCACAGGGTATCTTTCCCCTTCAGGGTATAACTGTGCGCCGTATAAGTTGAATCGTTCAGCTTTTTCCAGTTTTCATGCGTTTCCATTCCCGGTTCTTCGTTGGTACGGGTCCACTCTCCCACCAGCCAGTCAAAATTACTTACGTTTAGGTGCACAGGCTCTTCTTCAGGCGCTCCGCAGGCAACCAACAGTATTGACGCCCATATGGTAAATGTTCTTTTCATAATAAGCCGTTTAGATCGGGGTAAAAAGCCCTGTACAGCACAATGTACGTACAATAATAACGCCCTGCTTACCGGTTTATTTAAAAAAATAAAAAGAAAAAATTTTGTATATCAAAAAAGCATATTACTTTTGTCTACCAATTTAATAGACTAATAAAAAATAATGGTAATGCGCTTCTCTTACTCCTGCTCCTCATGTTGTTGCTGATACGTTTCCGCTATCATTTCAGGTAATCTTATTTCAACAACACAATCCAAAACATTTTAGTGATGAAAAGAGTTTTCTTTCCTATCGTGATCTCTATGCTCTTTATACAGGCAGTGTATGCCCAACAACCTATTGAAGGCATCATCAAAGACAGTAGCGGCGCTGCACTGGCAGGCGCCACCATTATAGTAAAAGGCTCCAACCAGTTTGCGATAGCCGGCGATAACGGCCATTTTAAGATCAACGTCAAAAAGCTGCCGCTTACGCTCGGCGTCAGCGCTGCCGGTTACCAGTTCCGGGAAGTGACCATACAAGAGGGGTACACCGCCCCGCTGACCGTTACTTTATCAGCAGGTGATAATCTTACCGAAGTAGTCATCAGCTCCAGGCGCCGCCTCGAAACCGCACAAAATGTACCGATCCCCATTTCAGTCATAGGCGGCGGACAGGTGGAAGAATCCGGCGCCTTCAACGTAAACCGGGTAAAAGAGCTGGTACCGACCGTCCAGTTGTATTCCTCCAATCCCCGTAATACAACGCTTAACATACGCGGGCTCGGTTCTACTTTCGGACTGACCAATGATGGTATTGACCCCGGGGTGGGCTTTTATGTGGACGGGGTGTATTTTGCCCGGCCTGCCGCCACCACGCTCGACTTTATCGATATCGAACAAATTGAGGTGTTGCGTGGCCCGCAGGGTACGCTCTTCGGAAAAAATACCACTGCCGGCGCCTTTAATATTACTACCCGTAAGCCGGGCTTCCGGCCGGCAGCCAATTTTGAAGTAAGCTATGGCAACTATGGTTATGTACAGGCAAAAGCTTCCGTTACCGGCCCCCTGACCAAAAAGCTGGCGGCCCGTTTCTCATTTGCAGGCACACAGCGAGATGGAACCCTGTACAATGTAGCGACACAAAAGCACCTGAACGACCTGAACAATATCGGCGCCAAGGCACAATTCCTGTACACGCCGAATGATAATATCAAAATTACTTTGTCTGGAGATGCTACCCAGCAACGCCCCGACGGGTATGCACAGGTATTTGCCGGAGTGGTGCAAACGCAAAGGGCTGATTACAGGCAGTTTGAAAATATCATTGCCGACCTGAATTACCAGGTGCCCAGCCGAAACCCTTTTGACAGGCTCGTAGACCACAATACCACCTGGCGGTCCGGCAACGACCTGGGCGGCGTTTCCCTGAATGCGGATTTCAAGATAGGGTTCGGTACACTGACCTCTACCACTGCCTGGCGTTACTGGAACTGGGATCCGTCCAACGACAGGGATTTCACCAGTCTTTCCGTATTGCAATTATCGCAGGCGCCTTCCCGGCACAAGCAATGGTCGCAGGAAGTTCGGTATGCGGGCGACTTTTCTTCCAACCTGAGCGGCGTAATAGGCGTTTTTGCATTGGGACAGGATCTGAAGTCTGACCCGGTACATACAGAGGAATCGGGAGAACATCAATGGCGGTTTGCGCAGAACAGTACCAGCGAGCTTTGGCAAACACCGGGATTGTTTGACGGATATGGTATCCGTACCAGTTCAAGGCTGCAGACTTTCAGCGGGGCTGTTTTTGCAAACATAGACTGGGCTATCACCGAGAGATTGCATGTATTGCCCGGCATACGTTTTAACTACGACCGTAAAGAAGTGGATTTCAACAGGCAAACCTATGGTGGCCTGCAAACAAATGACCCGGACCTGATTGCGTTGAAAAGAGCGGTGTATACGGATCAGGCATTTGCGGCAGACGTAAGAAACAACGACTGGTCAGGACAACTGACATTATCATATAAAGCCGGCGAACAGGTAAACATCTATGCCACTTCCTCTACCAACTTCAAGCCGGTCGGCATCAACCTGGGCGGATTACCCACTGCCAACGGGCAGGTAATGATAGAGCTGGCACAGATAAAGCCGGAATATGTAACTCATTTTGAAGCAGGTATTAAAACAAGTCCCTGGAAAGGATCCACATTGAATCTTACAGTGTATAATACAAATGTAAAAGATTTCCAGGCGCAGGTGCAGTCGGCTGAGCCGGGCGTTAACAGGGGTTACCTGGCCAATGCAGAAAAAGTACGGGTACAGGGTGTGGAAATAGACGCTAACATCAGGGCCGGAAAAAATCTCTCTTTCTATGCCGCCGCTGCATATACGGATGGTAAGTATATTTCATTCACCAATGCCCCCCTGCCACTGGAAGAAACCGGCTCGCAGGTATCATTTAAGGACGTTTCCAAAGGACAGCTCCCGGGTATCTCCAAATGGGCGGGTTCATTGGGCGGTGAGCTGACTTCAGGAGCAAAAAACATATGGGGGCAAAACGGCAAGCTGTTCATTGCGTTTGACACCTATTACCGTTCCGGCTTCTCATCCAGTCCTACCCCATCCCGTTACCTGAATATTGACGGGTATACCCTGCTGAACGCGAGGGCAGGGTTCAGGGCCACTGAAGGTATCTCCTTCTTCATATGGTCGCGCAACCTGCTGGATAAAAACTATTTTGAGCAATTGTTGCCCGCGGCAGGCAATGCCGGGCACTACGCCGCAGTGCTGGGCGATCCCCGCACTTTTGGTGTGACGTTGCGGTATAGCTGGAAACAGCAGTAAGAGGGCTTATAAAAACCATTAAGGAGTTGAGAAAATTAAGCAAAAAACTTAATGTGGCTTAACTTTTTAATGGTTTTCCGGCTGGCGGATATGGTTACTGTTAATACGTTATATCTGGAAAATTCCCCCGAAACGTCTTAGGGGCGAGTTTTTTGGAGTTATGGCAATTCGCTACCAGTAATTGAAGTTGTTGAGCAAAGGCAACTGCCTAAAATAATTAACAAAGCAAAATCCTTTGGTTATTTGGTCGTCAATTTTGGAAGTCCAACAGTTTTTAGCACTTCATTTGCTTTGTCCACTTTTTCCTGAAAAATAGGCACGGTCTTATATTTTTCCAATGAATTGTCAATACGGACAATTGGAATTTTTTTTTCGTTCAAGTCTTTTATTGTTTTCATACCCAATAGCATTTACCTATCAAAGTTACATTATTTTCGTTTTACTACAAAGGCGGTATAATCAACCCCTTTTTCAAAGTCCTCCCACTCACCTTCCCGCAATCCAAATACCAGAAAATCTTGTTTAACTTCGTCAAGATATTTCGTAATTCCCATTCTGTAAAGCCGCGTCCTTGATTTAGTACTTCCTGTAGCATAAACCCATGCTTCATCTTCTTGATTTGTAAATGAATAAACCGCAGAAACAACTGTTGCTAAAACCTGTTCACTGTCACCATTATTTGATACTACAGAATCATCTATTTCGCCTGTTTCTATACTTTTGTCACCAAACGCAAGGTTATAAAACCCCTTAAGTGTAGTTTCACTAAATTTGATGAGTTTTGGGATCTTTCCCTTTGGTCCTTCACTAATAAATTCAAAAACCCTTAAGGACTTTTCTGCTTTGAGTTCATAACGTGGTAACTTCATTTTTTAAAATTACTTTTCACGAAGTTATCGAATTATATCAGGTTGTAGGTTGGTCAGGATATTAGGGTGTATTCCAAATTTTCGCTTCATGCAGGTTTCCGGCGAAGTATAACAACATTTCTCCGTCCACCTGGGGTCTGGCGTAGCCGACCCCAGGAACGCCGGGAGCCGCTTTTATGGAAACGATAGTGCAGAACAGAATAAGTTGTTGTGGATCGCAGAAGTGATGTAGCGTTCCGTAGCTCTGGGGTGGGCGCTGCCAGACCCCGGAGGGACATAATATTACTTTTCCAGGAATGGTTCAATGCAATCCCATACTACTGCAAAATTGCAATAAAAGACTACATGTCCGCACCCCGGGATAATCGCAAGCTGCGCATTGGCAATTGCATTTTTGCATTTTACAAAGTCTTCAACGGGTGCATATTCATCCCGGTCTCCCGCCATTATCAGCGTCGGGCATTTTATTTTTGAAAATGTTTCCATGCTCACAAAATCTTTATTATACATCTTATTCAGCATATCCAAACTTTCTCCCCAGCGCTGCGGTTCGGGCATAAACCTGAGACGACTCTCGAAAAATGCGGCAGCCTGTGTCATTAATCCTTCAGGCGTATACTGTTCATACCTATGCTCGCCACTTGTCATTTGGGGCAAATCTCCGGCTCCGATCACAATAAGTTTTTTTACCAGTTCGGGATATAATGCGGCAAGTTTCAGTGAGGCAAATCCACCATCGCTGAACCCCATTACGGTTACGCTGTCTTTGGTAATACTCCGGATAATCTTATAAGCATCGGTTGCCCGCTGCTCAAACGAATACTGTGTGCGCCCGATCTCAGATTTTCCATGCCCTCTGGTTGCAATGCAGATAAGCTGATAATTCCCAGCGAGTCTTTCTATGAACGGCTCAAACTCGTCAATATAACCGTACACTCCACCGTGTAACAATACTTCCCCCTGTCCATAGATCTCGTAATAGAGCTTGGCATCCCCGGCATCAAAATAATGCCCGGCAGAAGGATTGTTTCCATAATTGATCTTTTGACCCAAAGCAGTTGTTGCAATGAATAAGCTGATTATAGGTATGACGAGTTTTGATGATTTCATAAAAGCATTATGCGAAAGTGAACCGTATCGTGTTTAGATGATATAGATATCAAAAACCGCCTGCCGGCATCTGATATCAAGCCTAGCAGTATAAATATACAAATCTCATTGTTAACGCTATGCAATTATAGGTTTGAGCAGGAGATAATAACCACTCAGATTGGGATGCCTACCTGTTGTCTAATATTGTACTCTCTTTACTCCCATAAGAACAAGAAGCTGATCCATCGGACTGACATCTATTTTTTGCCTCCTTTGGTTTTTATCTTCGCTTTTAATTCCGGGTAATTTGTATAATAAAAACTGGAGAAACGCCCTTTTAGTTTTTCGTTCTTTACCAGCCAGACAGCCTCATGTGTAGTATGACGGGAACGCTCGTCAACCAGGATGTAAGAATCAAATCTGTCCATTGAGAGGATTTCCTTAAAAAGGGAAGGATTGGATTTATAAAAGTTATACCATCTTCATCTTCAATAATAAATCTGCTTTGTGTTGCCAGCATTACCAAAAGAAGAAGAATAAACCCAATAATGAAAGCGTAAGCAATTACCGGGCCGGCATTTTTTTTAAGTCAATGTTACCATACCCAACTTCAGGATTTGTCAACAGTTTATATGCTGCAAAGCCCGCTACCAGGTTAAGCCCGGGCAGGAGTCCGAAACCACCGAAAATCTTATATCGTGAATATACTTTTTCCATAAGCGGTGAAGTACTTTAAGATGCTGCGTAACTTCTAATATAAAGCATAAACCTCAGTGATACAAATACAACAGATTTCCTACTGGCGATGACTTCACCCGCCAGCATAACCGATTTCCCAGCCGATGTCTCTCCCGAAGGGGACTCGGCGTCTCCAGGTACTGCGCCGAGTCCACAGCCAGCGTCAGTGGCTGTAGAAAGAAAATTTGCCCCGGAAGTAACGCTATTTCATAGTCTACTATAGAATCAGGCTGTGAGACGTCGGCTATGAATTTCCTCTATCGGTCTGGGGCCGTACCAACCAGCTCATAAGGCTTGCGTGGGGACACCGACTACTCATAATAACTTCTCACGAAGAGGGCTCGGTGTCTTTAGTTCGCAGTAACCAAGCCAGATGGAGAAGGGAAGCTGTTGGAACCAGCCATATTTTTAATCCTATAGAATTCGGTGGAATTAAAGTAAGGATTATGAAAACTGTGGTTGCCTGCTATTGAAGGTCGCTTTACTTATTCTTAGGAATCATCGCACATCCATTATATTTTTCCGCCTCAGCTTTGTACAGTAAATTGTAGGCGACATAACCAGTTTACACATGAGAAAATTGTTCATTTTAGTAGTACTATTACCACTTATTGCATCCGCACAAAAGCTCCCCGGCATTTCTGAAAAAATAAACAACCTAAAAAAGTACGAAGGCTATTTCAACTTCTACCTCGATGAAAATACCGGGAAAACCTGGCTGGAAATTGACAAGCCGGACACCGAGTTCCTTTACGTAACCTCGCTGCCGGCGGGCCTGGGCTCCAATGATATTGGCCTTGACCGGGGAAGGCTCGGGGAAAGCCGGATCGTGAAATTCAGCCGTGTGGGTAACAAGGTGCTATTGATCCAGCCAAACTATGATTATCGCGCCATCAGCGATGATGCTGCCGAACGCCGGGCCGTAGAGCAGGCATTTGCGCAAAGTACCATCGCGGGATTCTCTGTTGAAGCGGAAAGCAATGGCAGCGTATTGATAGATATTACTGATTTTCTGCTAAGGGATGCCATGAACGTGAGCCAAACCATTAAACGGATGAAACAGGGCAACTATGCCCCTGATAAAAGCCGGAGCGTGATGTATTTGCCCAACACCAGGAATTTTCCGCAGAACACCGAATTGGAAGCTACCATCACCTATGTGAACAACGATGGCGAAACAGGTGGATTTGTTCGCTCCGTTACCCCTTCCACCGAAGCCATTACCTTACGTATCCACCACTCTTTTGTGCAGCTGCCCGACGACAATTATACACCAAGGATATTTGATCCGCGCAGCAGTTTCATTCCTATTTCATTTTACGATTATGCCTCTCCGATCTCGGAACCGGTTGTAAAATATTACGTGCGCCGTCATCGCCTGCAAAAGAAAGACCCGACGGCTGCCAAAAGCGAACCGGTAAAGCCCATTGTGTATTACCTGGATAACGGTACACCGGAACCTGTGCGCTCGGCACTGCTGGATGGCGCCCGTTGGTGGAACCAGGCTTTTGAAGTTGCCGGTTATGCCAATGCCTTCCGGGTAGAAGTATTGCCGGATACGGCTGACCCTATGGATATCCGTTATAATATGATCAACTGGGTGCACCGCTCTACCCGCGGATGGAGCTATGGCGCCTCGGTGACGGATCCCCGTACCGGTGAGATCATCAAAGGACAGGTGACCCTGGGCTCGTTACGGGTACGGCAGGACTACCTGATATTTTCAGGACTGCTGTCACCTTATGAAACCGGTATTCCCGCTGACAACCCGATGCAAATAGCGGCATTGGCCCGCCTACGCCAGCTATCGGCGCACGAGATCGGTCATACACTCGGGCTCATGCACAACTATGCCGCCAGTGTGAGCAACCGGGCCAGCGTGATGGACTATCCCCACCCCACCATCCGGCTGAATGCTGCAGGAGAGATGGATTTTTCCGATGTATACGACGATAAGATCGGAGAATGGGACAAAGTAGCCATAGCCTGGGGATACCAGCATTTTCCGCCCGGTACCAGCGAGTCTGCTGCATTGAACACGATCTTACAGGATGCACATAAAAAGGGACTACAGTTCATCGCCGACAGGGATGCCCGTGCGCCAGGAGGTTTACACCCACAGGCGCATTTATGGGATAATGGGGTAAATGCCGCGGAAGAATTAAAAGAGGTAATGAAAGTCCGCCGGAAGGCGCTGCAGCAATTCGGTGAAAAAAATATCCTGCCCGGAACGCCGATGGCAATGCTGGAAGACGCCCTGGTGCCGGTATATTTTTACCATCGCTACCAGGTAGAAGCCGCCGCAAAAGTAGTAGGTGGCATGTACTATACCTATGCGCTGCGCAATGACGGACAGATCGTCACGCAACCGGTGAGCAAGCAGGAGCAATCCGCCGCTTTGCAGGCGCTTACGGATTGCATTGACCCCGGGGTTCTGCAGGTGCCCGACCATATTGCCGCACTTATACCACCCCGTCCTGCAGGTTACGGCAATTCCGGGGAATTATTCCGCAAACGGACCGGGCTTTCCTTCGATCAGTTGTCGCCCGCAGAAACCGCAGCAGACCTTCCTTTCTCCTTTTTGTTCAACCCCGAACGGCTGAGCCGGATGCTGCAACTGGAGACAAAAGGAGGATTGGGCATAGAAGAAATGCTGCAGGTACTGCTCAATAAAACCTGGAAGGCCAAACGCCAGAACGGCATGCAGGCCCTGATACAGCAGCAGACAGAACAGGTTTTGCTGACCTACCTGCTGGCAGCATCTGTGGATGAAAACAATGCATTCGGTGTCAGGGGAATATTCACCCAGTCCCTGCAGGACCTGAAAAAATATATAGAAGAGCAGGCAAAAACTGCCAAAGGCGTATATGCGGGTCACCTGCAACTGGCGCTGGAGCGAATGAAAACACCAAAGGATGCCAAACCCACGATCCACAAGGAGATACCCCCAGGCGCCCCGATCGGTTGTGATGAAGGATTATGATAACCATATCGGTAAAAACAAGGCGGGTTTTTGTCATCATATTGATCAGCTCTTACGTTAAATTGCACCTGTAAAATATAAAAGTTTCCTTAGCAATAAATTGATATAATGAAGAAACTGGTTTCCGCTCTCCTCATCAGTATGGTTAGTTTCCATACCCCGGCGCAGGATCTGTCGTACTATCTGCCGGACAGCGTGGAGTACAATGCTGCTGTTCCCAAACCGAAAGACATTATTTTTCATGAAGTAGGCGAATATCATGTCACGCATGACCGGCTGGTGAACTATATGCAGGCAGTGGCAGCTGCGGCACCTGACCGGATAAAAATAGAAACCATTGGTTTTACTTATGAAAAAAGACCGCAGGTGTTGTTGACCATCACTTCACCTAAAAACCATCAGCGCCTGGAGGAGATCCGTCAGCAGCATTTGCAACTGAACGATGCCGCCCGGTCCGGAAGCCTGGATATAAAGGGTATGCCGGCCGTGGTATGGATGGGGTTTTCCATTCACGGTAATGAGCAGAGCGGATCCAACGCTTCGCTGGTAGCGGCTTACTATCTGGCAGCGGCCAGGGGAAAGTCCATTGAGGAAATGTTGGACAACACAGTTATTTTATTTGACCCCAGCTTTAATCCCGATGGTATGCAACGCTTCTCCACCTGGGTCAACCAGCACAGAAGCAAAAACCTGGTATCCGACCCCAACAGCCGGGAGTATAACGAGGTATGGCCGCGCGGAAGATACAATCACTACTGGTTTGACATGAACAGGGACTGGTTGCCGGCAGTGCATCCTGAAAGTCAGAACAGGCTGCGAGTATATAGACAATGGATGCCCAATGTGCTGACCGATCACCACGAAATGGGCAGCAACGCCACTTTCTTCTTTCAGCCGGGTGTTCCCTCCAGGGTAAACCCGATCACACCACCCCAAAACCAGGAACTGACACAAAAGCTTGCCGATTTTCATACCGCATATTTAGACCGTATCGGCTCTTTTTATTTTACCAAAGAAAACTATGACGATTTCTACTATGGTAAAGGTTCTACCTACCCTGATGTGAATGGCGGCGTGGGTATTCTGTTCGAACAGGCCAGTTCACGCGGGCATATGCAGGAAACGGATAACGGGCTCCTGACATTTCCTTTTACCATCCGCAACCAGTTTGTCACCACGCTTTCTACCTTAGCCGGCGCCAATACGCACAAGGAAGCACTGCTGAACTACCAAAGGGAATTTTACCAGACAGCGAATAAAGAAGCATCCGCTTCCACTGCCAAAGCCTGGGTATTTGGTGATGAGAACGATAGGGGAAAAACCAATTTGTTTATTGAAATACTGCTGCGGCATGATATAGAAGTGTACGGGCTGAAGAATAATATAACGGCAACGGGGACTGTATTTAAGCCGGGCAGCAGCTATATGGTACCTGCGCAGCAATCCCAGTATCGTTTGATAAAAGCTATTTTTGAAAAAACACTGGAATATAAGGACAGCCTGTTTTACGATATCACCAGCTGGACCATGCCCCTGGCCTATGGGCTGCCGCATGCTGCGCTTAATGCGGGACAATTCTCCGCTGCCGGGCTGCATAATAAACTATCGGCTGTACCTGAATTAAAAAGCGGCGTGGAAGGAGGAAAATCGAATTATGCATATATGCTGGAATGGGGCGAGCTGGCTGCACCGAAAGCATTGTATCAACTGCAAAGTTCGGGACTGATGACCAAATTGTCAACCGGCAGCAGCACACTCCTGGTGGATGGAAAAAAGAAAACTTTTCCGGCAGGTACCATCATGATCCCGGTGGCCCTGCAGAAAATCAATGCGGATGAGCTGTATGCGCTGGTAAAAAATACAGCAGAAAAAAGCAAGGTGCGGATCACCGCCGTGCCGACCGGCGCAGCAACAGAAGGGATAGACCTGGGAAGTGCTAAATACACAACGATCGAACAGCCGAAAATTGCCCTCATTACCGGAGAAGGAGTCAATCCTTTAAGTGCGGGAGAAGTATGGCACCTGCTGGATCAGCGAATGGATATACCCGTTACACACCTGGAACCGGGTATATTCAACCGGGCGGATCTGAGCCGTTACAATACCATCATCCTTTCCGGGGGCAGCTATACCTCGCTTGACAAGGCAAAAATGAAAGCCTGGGTACAGGGCGGCGGTATACTGATTGCGCTGGAAAACGCCATCACCTGGGTGAACAGCAGCGAAATAGCAAAAATTGATCTTAAAACAAAGAAAAAAACAGCCGACTCTACTCTACGCTACGAAGACCGCAACGCGATAACAGGTGCACAGCGGATGAGCGGCGCCATATTTGGTGCTGATGTGGACTTATCACATCCCTTAGCCTACGGCTATACCACACCGGTAGTGAGTATGTTCAAAGCCAACAATGTTTTCCTCGAATTGCCGGAAACAGGTTTCCATGCACCCTTCCGGTATGGCAAAAACCCTTTGCAAAGCGGCTGGCTGAGCAAAGAGAATTATGAGGTTTTAAAAAATTCCGCTTCGGTGCTGGTAAAAAGCACCGGCCAGGGGAAAGTGATCTGTATTGCCGACAACCCCAACCTGAGAGCTTTCTGGCTGGGAGGTACCAAGTTGTTCATGAACAGTATATTTTTCGGCAGGAGCATATAGGGATTGCTGATTTTTGATGTATGGTTGCTGGTTTTATGCGTCACTCCGGGGTCGGTTACGCCAGACCCCAGGACACGAATTAAATCATACATCTCAAATCATACATCAGAAATCACATATCAGCAATCTATCCGGGCGGTTTGCGCACCCTGGTCAGGTTCAGGTTTTTGAACGGCGCCACGATCAGCGGGAATTTTTCCACGGTTACATTGCTGGCATCCAGCCCGAACCCTCTTTCTTCGGAGAGGCTCACTTCCTTGATGCCAAAATACCCTTTCATGATAAGCTTTTCCCAGAAAGGAAGCTCGTTGTCTATGCTGAGGAATTTTTCGATGACGATGAACTCAAAATCGCCTGCCATATTGTTTCGCTGCAGGCTCTCGTAACGACTGGTGATATTCACTTCCTTGTTCGCCACCATGTCTTCCACTACCTTGCGAAACATGATGTTGATCCTTGGCTCTACCCGGAAGCCTAACCGGAATTCTACCCGGATGACCTCATTCGGGATGATCGTCTCTACTTCGTATTCGCAGGTATAGGGATTATCCAGCGTGTCTACGTGCACCAACCAGTAGATATCGGCCCGCTTGGGCTTCCGGTTAAAGATCGAATAGATGATCTTATGTTCTATTTCCTTATGGTTGTTGGCGCTGGTAAGATACACCAGGTGGGTGGCGTATTTAGGAACGCTCTGGTCATTGCTGAGCTCCTGCAGCATGGGCAGGTAGTCTTCCAGCCGTACAAATTCCACGTAGCGGTTCTTGATCTTCCGGCTGCGATACCAGATATACATCACCAGGAACATAAAGCCGCCGATCATAACAGTAAAATAGCCGCCGTGGGTGAATTTTTGCATCAGCGCTACCAGGTAGGTACCTTCGATCAGGAGGTAGCCCACAAGGAAGATCCATATGAGGGCCGGTTTTATCCGGTGGCTTACAAGGTAATTGGCAAACAGGATGGTGGTCATCAGCATGGTAACAATAATCGCAAGTCCGTACGCCGCTTCCATGTTGGCGGAGGTTTGGAAATACAATACAACTGCCACGCATCCCACAAACATCAGGTTGTTCAGCCAGGGAATGAACAGTTGTCCCTTTTCTACCGATGGGTACCGTATTTTAAGCCTGGGCCAGAGATTCAGCCGCATGGCTTCGCCGATGAGGGTATAGGAGCCGGATATCATCGCCTGGCTGGCGATCACAGCAGCCGTGGTTGCCAGCAATACTCCCGGGATGATCAGGGAATCCGGTACCAGGTCAAAAAACGGGTTGATGTCTGCGTGCAAACCTGCCGGCAGATCCCTGTGATTTTTCAAAAGGCTGGCACCCTGTCCGATGTAATTCAACAACAAACAGGCTTTCACAAAAATCCAGGTGATGCGGATATTTTCCTTGCCGCAATGGCCCAGGTCGCTGTAAAGCGCTTCCGCCCCGGTGGTACACAGGAACACCGCCCCCAGGATCCACAGCGCCCCCGGATGAGCACGAAGCAGCTCAATGGCGTACCAGGGATTGAATGCTTTTAATATAGACAGGTCATCAAAAAGATGCCAGCCGCCCAGCAATGCCAGGCATAAAAACCAGATTGCCATTACCGGTCCAAAAAAACTGCCGATGGAGTAGGTGCCAAACTGCTGCAGGAAAAAAAACAGGAACAGTATGGCAATGACAATGTAAATGATGTAATTATGGAGGTCGTGGAAAGACGGATTTTTTTGTAAGCCCTCTATTGCAGAGGTAATGGTAATAGGTGGCGTGATCATACCATCGGCCAGCAGCGCAGCACCCCCGATCATGGCAGGCAATACCAGCCATTTTCTTCTCCGCCGCACCAGGGCGTACAGTGCAAAGATCCCTCCTTCCCCCTTATTGTCTGCCTGCAATACCAGGATGACATATTTAACGGTGGTTTGCAGGGTCAGCGTCCAGATGATGCAGGACAGGCTGCCTGTGATCAATTCTTCTGTGATGGCACGGTTGGTGATAATGGCATTAAAAACGTATAACGGCGAAGTACCTATGTCTCCGTAAATGATCCCTAAGGCGATAATAAGGCCGGCCATGCTGGCCTTGCTGGTATGTTTGCCCACTGTTTGTGCAGGTTAATTGTTTACATACGTAAACAAACGGCAAAGTTATAAGCATAATTACAATGGAAACAAATTGTTTTTGCATGCCCTCCCTTACAACCGGGAAATTTTAACGGCTTTTACCGGGCGGTTTTATCTTCCCCATCGCAGATAAGGCACATATTGTTACCTTTGCGCGCTCATGAAATATACAGCGGAAATAAACAAGCGGAAGACATTTGCGATCATCTCGCACCCGGATGCGGGTAAAACGACCCTGACAGAAAAGCTGCTGCTGTTTGGCGGCGCTATTCAAACGGCGGGGGCTGTAAAAAGCAATAAGATCAAAAAGCATGCTACGAGCGATTTCATGGAAATCGAAAAGCAGCGGGGTATCTCTGTTGCAACGAGTGTGATGACCTTTGAATACAAAGGTCTGCTGATCAACCTGCTGGATACACCCGGTCACAAAGACTTCGCGGAAGATACTTACCGGACCCTCACCGCAGTGGACAGCGTGGTGCTGGTAATAGACAGCGTGAATGGTGTGGAAGAGCAGACCCGCCGGTTGATGGAGGTATGCCGCATGCGGGATACCCCGGTGATCGTATTTGTGAATAAGATGGACCGGGATGGTAAGCTACCCTTTGACCTCCTGGAAGAAATTGAAAAAGAGCTGCATATACAGCTTCACCCCATGAGCTGGCCGATCAACGCCGGTAAGGACTTCAAAGGGGTATATAACCTGTTTGATAAAAACCTGGTGCTGTTTTCCGCCAATACCAAGGCGAACGACGAGGATGTGATGGCTATAGAAAACCTGGCTGACGATGTGCTGACGGAAAGGGTTGGCGAAAAAGATGCCGCACAGTTGCGGGAAGATGTGGAGCTGATTGACGGGGTATACGGAGAATTGATGGTGGATGACTACCTGCTGGGCAAAACCGCTCCCGTATTCTTCGGCAGCGCCGTCAACAATTTTGGGGTAAGGGAAATGCTGGACACTTTTGTGCGCATAGCGCCTTCCCCGCTCTGCCGTCCTACTTCAGAAAGGGAAATATGTCCCGATGAGGAAAAGTTCAGCGGCTTTGTATTTAAGATCCATGCCAATCTCGACCCCCGTCACCGCGACCGCATCGCGTTTTTGCGGGTATGTTCCGGGCGGTTCGAAAGAAATAAGTATTACCGCCATGTCCGCCTGGAAAAGGATGTTCGTTTCAGCAATCCCTACTCCTTTTTGGCCCGCCAGAAAGACGTGATAGAAGAAGCTTACCCGGGTGATGTAGTAGGCTTATTCGACACCGGGAATTTTAAGATCGGGGACACCCTGACCGAAGGAGCCAGCTTCTATTTTACCGGGATACCCAGCTTTTCACCTGAACTTTTTAAAGAGGTGATAAATAAAGATCCTATGAAAACCAAGCAATTGGAAAAAGGATTGCTGCAGTTAACGGATGAAGGTGTAGCTCAGTTGTTTACGCAGCACGGGGGCAACCGGAAGATCATCGGCTGCGTGGGAGACCTGCAGTTTGAAGTGATCCAGTACCGGCTCCTGCAGGAATACGGCGCTTCCGTGCAGTTCAACTCCCTGCCGTTTTATAAAGCCTGCTGGATCACTGCCACCGACCTCAAAAAGATGGAGGATTTCATACGGTTCAAAACGGCCAATATTGTGCTGGATAAGGACGGGCACTATGTGTACCTGGCGCAGAGCGAATGGTTCCTGAATACGGAAATTTCCAATAACCCGGATATTAGCTTCCATTTTACCAGCGAGATCCATAAAGCGTAGGATTGTTTTTTGGGATTTCCCAGCCGATGCCCGCCCGACTGAACATCGTTCGGGCGGGTCTCCCGAAGGGGGCTCGGCGTCTTCCAGGTACGCCGAGTCCTCAGCCAGTAACCGGAGTCTGTATTGAGCAATTTACCCGGAAAGTAACCTGATGTCCTACACCATCGTAAAGCCAGGCTGAGAGACTCGGCTATGAAGCTCTAGGGAATTGATCCCCATGCTGGCGCAAGTGTTCGGCTTGCCGGTCACTTGTGCCTTTTAAATTCATCCTGATTGTATCAGGCACACGTATGCCCAATCCGGACTGCGTCCGGCAGCATTAAAAGGCAACAAGTCGTCCTTCGGAAGACTTGCGCCAGTCCTATTTCGCCCAGAAGTCATAATAATTATACCACTGGTCGGGATAACGGTGCACCATCTTTTCCATTTCGGCAGCAAAATCCCGCGACATAAGGTGTATGGCGGCATTTTTATTGCTAAAATCGTATTGCAGCACGGGCGTGGCATAAAAATGATAATGGTATTTGCTTTCTTTCATGGCAAATACATATGAGACCGGCACTTTGAATTGTGCTGCCAGGATAAAGGGGCCCGCCGGCAAACGCGCCGGTTCACCCAAAAAATCAACAGTGATGGTTTTAATACCTTCTGTAAACCTGTCGGCATGCATGCATACCAGCTCATTATTAGAAAAGGCTTCATTGATGGCGTAGATATGTGAAAGATCGTCTTTTATCACGATGATATTGGCATTCTTCTCTCCGGTCACCGAATGAAGATACTCTTTTATCTTCTCGTGCTCTCCGTCAAACATCACGATGTTGATCCGGGTGTTCAATCTTTCCAGTAAATGCCCTGCCGCTTCCCAGTTGCCGATATGCCCACTGAGCAATAAGCCGCCCTTCTTCATCGCTACCATCTCATGCAGGTATTCCTCGCCATCGAAATCGAAGGTAAAAGGGTTTTTTATACCGGATTGTACCACAATCCGGTCAATCAGGCTTTGTCCGAAGCTATAGTAATTACGATATAAATACCGGCGCGATCTCCACCAGCCGAAACGAAGACGTTGTCTCAGGTAATACAGAATATAACGGGAAGAACGGGCAAACAGGAAGTAATAACAGCTAACGAAATACAAGAGAAAATAGGCAGCCCCTACCCCTGCTCCTTTAAGAAGCGCAATAAATATTTTATACCCTAAAGCAGTGCCGGCCGATTTTCCCTGCCAGGAAGGCATTATGCCAGTTCTTTAGAATTTACCCTGGCTTCTACATAGTTGTAAAAGTCATTAAAAGTGACAATGGAAGTAAAGTCTTCGGGCTTAACCTTAAATGCGAAATTGTTCTCGATCACTACTACCAGGTCAATATAATCCAGGCTGTCCAGCTCCAGTACCTCTTTCACATTTCCTTCCGGTGTAATGCCGGATTCTTCCACCTCAAACTCTTCGGCCAGGAAATGATTGATCTTAGCAATGATTTCATCTTTCTGTAACATATGCAACTATTTACTCCATTTTCTTACTATCAGCGTGGAATTGGTACCACCAAATCCAAAGGAATTCGACAAAAATACGTTTATATTTTTTTCCGTCGTATTTTTTACGATATTCAGATGGGCTGAATCGTCGTCAGGGTTTTCAAAATTAATATTTGGGGCCATAAAATCGTTCTGCATCATTAACAAACTATACACAATCTCACTGGCGCCTGCCATCCAGCATTCATGCCCCGTCATAGACTTGGTGGAGCTTACCGGCGTTTGGTTGTCGCCGAAAACCACAGCGAGCGCCCTAGCTTCGCTGGCATCTCCTGCCGGGGTGGACGTAGCGTGGGCGTTGATGTAATCAATATCCGCCGCCTGCAATTGTGCATCCCTTAAGGCCATTTCCAAAGACCGGACCGGACCGCTGACGGTTGGGTTGGATATATGCTCCCCGTTGGAGGAAAAGCCGTATCCTATCACTTCTCCCAGTATTTTTGCGCCTCTTTTGGTGGCCGACTCCAGGCTCTCCAGTATTACGGTGGCGCCGCCGCCGCCGGGTATCAGTCCGTCACGATCCCTGTCGAACGGACGGGATGCTTTTGCCGGTTCCGATTCCCGCACAGAGAACGCAGACAGGGCATCAAAATTGCCCATGGAATATTCGTTGGTTTCCTGGGCGCCCCCTGTAATGATCATGTCCTGCAGTCCCGATTTTATAAAATGATACCCCAATCCAATGGCATGGGAGCCGCTGGCACAGGCTGCGCTGATGGTGAAGTTGATACCCCGAAGCTTAAAAATGGTGGAAAGGTTCATAGTAACCGTAGAGTTGAGGGTCTGGAACACCGATGCCGAACCGAGCAGCATCGTATCCTTTTTTTCCCTCAGCACATCAATGCCTTCAATTACGGGTTTGGCAGAACTATCGTTGCCGTATAAGATACCCACTTCGTGGGCATTCAGGTAATCCTGGTCTATACCGGCGGTGTTCAACGCTTCCAGGGTTGCCATATAAGCATATTCTCCCTGTTCCGGCAGCATGATACGGGAACGGCGATCCAGCAGCCCCTTCAGCACAGGCCGCTCCACAAACCCCGTTAACCCGGACCGGTACCCCATCGCCTTACGCACAGGATCCAGCACTATTCCGGATTTTCCCACATACAGCGATTGGCGCACTTCCTCCAGGTTTTTCCCGAGGCAGGAGTATATCCCTATTCCAGTTATGACAACTTTTCTCATAAAGCCCCTCCCGGTCCCGCCGAGGCGGGAAGACCCATTCACAAGGCCAGCTTATTTACCGTTCATTTCAAATATGCTGGTTGTTGTGATGCTGGTCTGGTTAGCCGGTATTTTATTTTTTCGTTTCCAAATGTGGTTGGTGTCTCCACCAGCCGCTAGTATCAATGCTCCCCATTTTCAAATTTTCAAATTAGGAATACATCCCCCCATTTACATTCAGCACTTCCCCCGTTATATAACCTGATAATGGCGATGCGAAAAAGCCAACGGCATGTGCCACCTCCTCCGGTTCACCGAAACGGCTTACGGGTATCAGGCTCCGAAACTGCTTCTCGTCGATTCCCTCGGTCATATCGGTTTTGATAAAACCGGGCGCAATGGCATTTACCGTGATATTCCGCCTGCCCACTTCCTGCGCCAATGCCTTGGTGGCTGCGATCACCCCTCCTTTCGCGGCGGCGTAATTGGTCTGGCCCGGCATTCCCTTTAAGCCGGATAAAGACACCACGTTGATGATGCGTCCGTATTTTTGAATCAGCATGTTCTGCAATACCAGGCGGGTTACATAAAAAAAGCCGTTCAGGCTGGCGTTCAGCACAGCGTCCCACTGCTCTACCTTCATCCACATCAGCAGCACATCATCCTTTATCCCCGCATTGTTTACCAGCACTTCTATAAAAGCATCCTTATTTTCATCCAGCCATCCGCCCAACACTTTTTGCACCTGTTCATTATCTCCTACATCAAACATCAGCAAGGCGCCGTCGCTGCCTTTTTCCCTTATCAGGCTCAATGTTTTTTCAGCCTCCGCAACATTGGACCTGTAGTTTACCAGCACATAATATCCCATTTCGGCCAACTTCACACAAACTGCTTTTCCGATACCCCGTGATCCACCTGTTACCAATGCATATTTCATTGCTGCTATTAAAATTTTTTTGTAAAATACTAAAAAAGGGGAACTATGCAGGCGTAGTTTCCAAAGGAGTGGTGAAAACAGGAATATCGTTTTCCCGGATATGATCCTTTACCTGCTTCAGCTGATCGTACCGCGGCTTGTCTTCTACAAAACGCGGCACTATTTTCCGGAGATTATTGTAGATCTCCCTGGTGATTGGTGATAAACGGTCGGCACATTCAGCATAATCCACCGCCTGCAATACGGTGATCATCTGGATAGCCAACACCTCAAACGCATTTTCCACTACTTTTTTGGTGATCAGCGCCGCATTGCAACCCATGCTTACGATGTCCTGGTTATCGTTGTTGTTGGGTATGCTGTGCACATACATAGGAAAAGAAAGCGTCTGGTTTTCGGCTAC
This sequence comes from Chitinophagaceae bacterium, assembly GCA_037190885.1. Classification (GTDB taxonomy): domain Bacteria; phylum Bacteroidota; class Bacteroidia; order Chitinophagales; family Chitinophagaceae; genus Agriterribacter. Next base: position 129,726 of record JBBCJQ010000014.1, on the reverse strand, counting down.
GGTAGAAGTGGCGGTAAATTGCATGCCCTGCATACCGAAGTTGAATCCAAGTACACCCAGGTTCACAAAAGGCGGGAACTTTTCATTCAGCTTATTGTTAAGCAGGTAGTTCAACTGCCGCTCGGATAACATAGACAGCTTGGTTACGGCGGTTTTCAGCTTGTCCATTTCCAGGGATACATAATCGCCATGAAAATTGCCGCCGTGAAATATGTTATGGTTATCATGATCAATGACCGGGTTATCATTTACCGAGTTCAGCTCATCCACTACTACCTTTTCGGCATAGGCAATGGTATCGAAGATGGGGCCCAGCACCTGCGTTACGCAGCGGAGCGAATAATACTCCTGTACCTTGTCTTCAAATACATCGTGCCGGATATTTTCCGGGTTGTAGAGGTGTTCGGAGCGGCTGCGTATCAGCCGGCTTCCCTCCAGCGTTTTCCGCAACATGGCGGCTACCTTATTCTGCCCGGTATGTTTTTTTACAACATTCAGTTCATAGCTGAAATGGTCATCGTAGGCCTCTACCACTTCGTTGGTCATGGCAGACAGGACGACCGCATATTGCAGCAGCCTTTTTGCATACACCAGGTTCAGCAAACCGATACCGGTCATGGCGGATGTACCGTTGATCAGTGCCAGTCCCTCCCTGATATGCACTTTCAGGGGTGTGATATTATATTGTTTGAATACTTCAGCAGTAGGTTGCGCCTTTCCATCCACCATCACCTCTCCTTCTCCTATCAGCACCAGTGCCAGGTGCGCCAGTTGCACCAGGTCGCCGCTGGCGCCCACGCCGCCATGCTCAAAAATGCAGGGGGTAATATTGTTATTGATCAGGTCCCGGATCACTTTTACTGTTTCGGGATGCACGCCGGAGTATCCCTGTATCAGGCTGTTGAGCCTGGCCAGCATCAGGGCTTTTACCGCGTCAGCAGGCAAAGGATTGCCACTGCCCGAACTATGACTTCTGATCAGATTATATTGTAATTGCAATACATTGTCCTGGCTTACTTTATACTGCGCCATGGGACCAAAACCCGTGTTAATGCCGTAGATCAGTTTTTGGTCGGAAAAATTCTGAAGAAATGCGTGATTTACCGTCATCCTGTCAAGCGCAGCATTGTCCAACTCAATTTTTTTATTTTTTACAACGATATCAGAAAAAGAGTTTAAAGAAAGACTGCCACCAACATGTATCATTACACAAATATTAAATAAAATTATCTACTGTAAGGTGAATAGAGCGCATTTATCCTTCAGTGAGAAAGTTCAATTTTTCGCTTCCTCTTTAAAACTTGATCGGTGGAGACACCGACCACCAATACTTGCAGGGGTGTCTCCACCCGCCTGCGAAAAATTGAAATACACCGGGTGAATGCGACCGCAAAAAAAAACAATTAAAATAAATGTATCAAATATTTCTGCCAGCCCGCTACCACACTGCGTTCCGGGTTTTGTCGCTTTCGTTCACCTGGCGTCTGGCGTAGCCGACCGTGGGATCACCATGTACTGAATTTGCTTTCGGAACGCACCTCAACTCCGGGGTCGGCGCTGCCAGACCCCGGAGCGACGTAATAAGGTCACTCCCCACTTACTACTAACCACTACTTACTTCCCACTATCTCTTCTATCAATGAACTTTACCGGCTTCCGCATTCCCTCCGGGAACTGCAACCGCTGCATGGCTTCCTGCTCCAGGTAGGTAATATGCGGACTCACCCGGAGCTTTGCCTGCAGGTAAGCCCTGATGCGATGATCACATTCCGTGGTGGTGTCTTTGGGAACAATATATAACAACACTTCGTCGGTGGCGATATCATTGGTGGAAACCTCCGCCACATACTCTTTGATATCCGCCATAGCGTTCAGTATCTCGAAAAGCGCCGGTGCGAACAGGGTGGTTCCCTTGAACTTGATCATCTGCTTTTTTCTGCCGATAACCGGAGAAAGGCGTATGGTATGCCTGCCGCACGCACAAGGTTCATCAAAAAACATACATACATCGCCGGTTTTATAACGAAGTAATGGCATGCCCTCCACCCCAAGGGTAGTGATGGTTACTTCTCCCTGCTGACCTGCTTTCACCGGCCGGTCATTTTCATCCAGCAATTCAACAATTACCAGTTCCGGCTGAAGGTGTCCGCCCTTTCCCTCGCCACATTCGGTAAACGCGGTTTGCATCTCAGTGGATGCATAGGTAGAGTACAGGTGAATATTCCACTGGTCCGTTATCCTTCGCCCCAGCACATTCAGGGAAAAATCAGGATTCCGGACATTTTCTCCGATGCAGATGGCTTTTTTGACGGGACTACCGGTTATATCAATATCATGATCGCGGGCAAACTGGATGAGCTTGATGATAAAAGACGGAACAGCTACTATAGCAGTCGGCTGTAGCCGGAATATGTTTTCCCACTGCAGGGAAGGTACCCCCGGTCCTACGCGGATAACACCGGCACCCATCTGCCGGATGCCGGAATAGTAAGCCATGCCCGCCATGAACTGGCGATCGAGCGTGAGCATCAGTTGGTACACATCGTCCTGGGAACCGCCGGCACAGAGGAAGGAGTTGTACTCATTGTAAGCCAGACGCTGCAGGTCGTTTTCAGTTAGCGCAATAGTCACCGGGCTTCCCAGGGTACCAGAAGTGGCGGTGTATTCAATGATCTTACTGCGGGGCACACACAGAAAGTCGCGGTTGCGTTGCTGAAGGTCCTCCTTGGTAGTAACGGGAATGCGCACCAGGTCTTCCGTTGACCGGATGCCCGCTATGTCTATCTTTTCATGCTGAAACAGTTCTTTATAATAAGGAGAATTGGTTTGAACGTATTGCAGGAGTTCAGCCAGTTTCCTGTTTTGTAACTGCTGGATACTTTCTTTTGATCCAAAAGCCGCTGTAGGTGAATATGCCATTTTTGTCCGGTATCAGATTTGGTACAAAGCTAAGGGTATGATGGCATGTAAGGTATGCAGTTTTCCGGGACAGAGCCCAGGAAGAATATAAAGGATACGAAGTCAGATACTGTCTTATAGCAAAACACCGATCTGTTTCATCCAGAAAATACACCGTTCAAACCATTCCTCGAAAGCGGGTTCATGCAATAGTCCATGTTCTCCTTTGGCGTAAATATGGAGGGCGGAGGGTATTCCTTGTTCCTGCAATCGCCGGTAGAATACCAGGCTGTTCTCTACCGGCACCACGCTGTCATCGCCTGCATGCACCAGCACGGCGGGTGGCGTATCCGGGGTTATATGTAGTTCATTTGAAAAATACCGCAGCTTATCTGCTGCCGGCTTTTGTCCGAGTAAATTTGTTCTGGACCCTATATGGCCGAAGCGATCAGTAAAGCTGATAACGGGATTGATCAGTATCATAAAATCCGGCCGCAGGCTGGTACCGGATGCATTTTCAATATGTGTATCCTTATAATGAACGCCTCCACTGGCTGCCAGGTGGCCACCGGCCGAAAATCCCATTACTCCTATTTTACCCGTATCTATATTCCATCGGGATGCATTTTCACGAACCACTTTTATTGCCTGTTGCAGGTCTTGCAGCGGCCCCACGGTTTTATCCACCATGATCTCGTCGCCAGGCAACCTGTATTTCAGCACAAATGCGGTAATACCTCTTTTGTTGAATTGTTCCGCAACACGGTTACCTTCCCGGGTGATCAGCTGGGCATGATAACCACCGCCCGGCACTATGATCACGGCAGGTCCGCCCGGGTTATTTGCTTTGAACAATGTAAGGGCCGGTTGCGAAACCAGGCGCAGGATGGTGTCCACAACCTCCTCAAAGGTCTTTGTTTCCTTTTGCTGATGTGGTTTGGAATTGGGGATAGCGCCCGGGTATAGTGAAATGGTCTCCTGGCTATAGCAGCAACAGGCAACCAGGCTCAGTATCGTGTATAGAATGATCCGCATGTACCGGTAATTTATTCGGCAATAAACTGATTTTTTCCCGATCAGGAAGAAAAATTGTAATGAGGAGAAAAAATGTATTCACTGACCTATCCCAAGACAAACCCTGACAAAATGCTAATTTGTAAATCAAATAAAATTTGGTTAACGTCGAATAACAGAATATTTTTTGTTACTATTGTCTGATAATATAACACCAAAACTGCTGTAATGATAGCTAATACAACACCAACACCTGACTCCGGTAAATTTACAATCAGGTATAATATCCTTTTTGCCGGTTTTGTCATATTGGCTGCACTTCTTATTATTGTTTTTATCGTAGACAAAGCGACTCATCAGGATATTAAGCTAACTGATTACATCTCTATGGCTTCATTAGGTTCGGTTACGATCGGATTAATTTACACTGCCATATCATTTCAATATACATATAAGGCTGATATGGAAAAGTCAGTTAAAGACGAAGACAGGTACAGGCAGGCGTTGGAAAGTGCCAAAGCGCATGAGAAACTAACTAAAATAAAATTCACGTATGACATATGCTCGACCTGGTATAAATCAGATATGGCTTTAAATGTACAAATAGCAAGAAAATTCATGCAGCCGTTTAAAGACAAGCTACATGATTCTAACAAATTAGAGGATTTTATTAATACCCTTGATACTTCTGATAACGATAGAAAAGCGTTTGTAGCTGTATTAAATTACTTTGAATCTATTTCGCTATTAATTAAAGACGAGATAATAGATGAAGATACTGCAAAAAAAAGCTTCAAAACAGTTTTTTCTGCCTACTACACAAACCTAAAAATATACATTAAGCGTATCCAGGAGATTGACCATGGCGTTAATCATAGAGTATATTGTAATTTTGTTGAGATTGCAGAAAAATGGCAAAAATCTTGAAATAATTAATAAAAAGGTTTAACTTTATGTTTAATACATTTATTTAAAACCCCCAACCATTATGAAAAAAACTATCAAATTATTTGATTTTGAAGGACTTTAAAACCATTTGACTTTATAATATTAAAATAAGAAAGCTGCATATTTGCAGCTTTTCTTATTTATAGTCGTTAATAATTCAATGTATTATTGTTACGAGTTAATGCCGGGATCAGCAGCAGGGCTTTCCGGGACCGGAGCTCCGTGAGAACATAAGAGATACGGAGCCGGGGACTACTGTATTAGCAGCATTTATCAGCTTCTTTCGGCGATCGTTTTGTCTATGGCCGATTCCAGTGCCTGCTCTTCCTGCAATCGCTTCAGTTTTTTGCCATAGGCGATCTTTGTGATCAGCACAAACAATACCGGCACTACAAATATTGCCAGCGTGGTAGCTGCTACCATTCCGCCGAATACCGTCCAACCTATTGTTTTACGGCTTTCTGCTGCTGCACCTTCGGCAAAAGCCAGGGGTAGCACACCCAATATGAATGCCAGCGAAGTCATAACGATCGGGCGGAGCCTGAGGCTGACCGCCTGCAGGGTAGCGTGGGTGATATCAATGCCCAGGTCAACCCGTTCTTTCGCAAACTCTACGATCAGGATGGCGTTTTTTGCCGCCAGCCCGATCAACGTGATCAGGCCGATCTGCGCGTAAATATTGTTAGACAGCGCGGGGATAAAGGTAAGTGTGAGGATAGATCCGAAGGCCCCGATCGGCACGGCGAACAATACGGAGAACGGGATAGACCAGCTTTCGTACAGCGCTGCCAGGAAAAGGAATACGAATACGATCGAAATGGCAAATATGATGTTTTGCTGTCCGCCCGCAGCTATTTCTTCGCGGCTCATACCGGAAAACTCGTACCCATACCCGGCAGGAAGGGTCTTGGCAGCCTCCTGCAACGCCTCGATCGCCTGCCCGCTACTGTAACCCGGCGCCGGTGTGCCGTTGATATCAATAGAGCGGTAGATATTATAGTGTGAGATCACAGACGGCATCTCGATAACATTAGTGGTAATAAGCGAACGGAGCGGGATCATATTGCCCTGCATATTTCTCACATAAAAGCGCTCCACCCCATCCAGCGAGCTTCGAAAGCTGCTGTCTGCCTGGCTCATTACCCGGAAGTTCCTGCCATACAGGTTGAAATCATTTACATAGCTGCTGCCCAGGTAGGTAGACAGCGTGGTATATATTTCCGCTACCGATACACCCAGCTTTTTTGCCTGCTCTTTATCCACATCTATTTTATAGCCCGGTGTACGGGAACTGAAAAAGGTATAGGCACTGCCGATCTCCGGACGCTGGTTTACCTGCGCCAGGAATTCCCGCGCCACCACTTCAAATTGTTTTATATCATCGGTGCTGCCTGTTTGCTGCAACTGGAAGGTGAAACCGGAAGTGGCGCCCAAGCCGGGAATAGCCGGCGGTGCGATCACCACGATACGGGCTTCCCTGAAATCGGCCGTCGCTTCCTGTATCTTCCGCATCACATCCTGCGCATGCTGTTCTTTTCCCTTTCTATCATCCCACGGAATCATATTTACAAAAACGGTACCTGCGTTGGACTTCATGGAACCGCTCACGATATTGAATCCGCCCAGTCCGCCCACTACCCGTGCTTCAGGAATATTTTCTATAGTGGTGATCAGGTTCTTCAGCAGGGCAACGTTCCGTGTAGAGGATGCCGCTTCGGGCAGTTCGTAGGTCACCATCAGGCGTCCTTCATCTTCCGTAGGAATAAAACCGGTAGGCTTATTTTTGAAAAGGAAAAATAAACCCACGAACAACACTATCATCATCACCAGCACATAAGGGGTGGCTTTTATCCATTTGGCTACACCTCCCGTATACTTTTCCGTAACACTACCAAACCAGTTATTGAATCCTGCAAAAAATTTCTCCAGCCAGTTCTTTTTGGCATTTTCATCTTTCGACGGCTTCAGCATTACAACACATAGTGCAGGCGTTAGCGACAGGGCTACAAAGGCCGAAATAAGCACCGATACAGCAATGGTAATGGCAAACTGCTGGTACAGCCGTCCGACGATACCCGGTATAAAGCCTACCGGAACAAATACCGCCGCCAATATAAGGGCGATGGCTATTACCGGCGCAGAAATATCTTTCATCGCCTTTCGCGTGGCTTCCTTGGGCGCCATTTTTTCGTGATCTATATTATGCTGAACGGCTTCCACCACCACGATGGCATCATCCACCACAATACCAATGGCCAATACGAAGGCAAACAAAGTGAGGGTATTGATGGTAAAACCCAGGGGGCCGAAGAAAATAAAAGTACCGATCAGCGATACCGGTATCGCCAGCAGGGGTATCAGGGTAGCCCGCCAGTTCTGAAGGAACAAAAATACCACCAGGGTTACCAGGATCAAAGCTTCCACAAGCGTATATACCACTTCTTTTATAGAAGCCTTCACCACAGACACCGTTTCATTGGGGATCATGAAGTCGATATCCTTTGGAAAGCCCGGGCGCAGTTCCTCCAGCCTTTTCATCACGCCTTCATATGTCTCCATAGCATTGGCGCCGGGCGCCTGGTAAATAAGCAGGAAAGAAGCCGGGCTTCCGCCGTTCACAAAAGCATTGATGCCATAGTCGAAGCGTCCCAGCTCTATCCGGGCCACATCTTTCAGGTACACGATATTACCCTGTTGCGGGTTAGAACGCACCACAATATTTTCAAAATCTTCCTGCTGGTTGATACGACTGTTGGTAAGAACGCTGTATTCAAAAGTCTGCTGACCGGGCTGCGGATTACCTCCTACGGTTCCCGCCGCTATCTGCAGGTTCTGTTCCTGCAAAGCCGCATTTACCTCAGCCGGGGTTATACCGATAGCCGCCATTTTTTCGGGGTTCAGCCACACCCGCATACTAAAATCATCAGCTCTTGAAAATACATCCCCCACACCTTTCACCCGCAGGAGAGCATCTTTTATATACATGTTCACATAGTTGCCTATGAACAATGCATCGTGTGTCTGGTTAGGACTATAAAATGCCAGCACGGCCATTATACTGGGGTTTCTTTTTCTAACCGTAAGCCCCAGGCGCTTTACTACATCCGGCAATGTAGGCTCCGCCACACTCACCCGGTTTTGCACATCCAGCGTGGCAATATCGATATTGGTACCTACTTCAAAGTTTACGGTGATAGCGGCCTGTCCGCTCCCTGCACTGTTACTGCTCATGTAGGTCATGCCGGGGGTACCGTTCACCTGCATTTCAATGGCAGTGGTGGTGGTTTGCTCCACCGTTTCTGCATCAGCGCCGGTAAAGTTGCCTGAAATATTTACTGTTGGCGGTGTTATCTCCGGGTACTGCGCTACCGGCAGGGTTATCATGGAGATCAATCCCACCAATACCAAAACGATGGATATCACTATTGCCGTTACCGGCCGCCTTATAAAAGTTTCTGCTATCATTGCTATCTTCCGGTGGTAATCATTTACCGATTATAAATAATGATTCTTACGGCCGTTACGGCTGTGGCGCTGCAGTCCGGGACGGATCAACAACAGATATCACGGCTCCTTCCCGGAGATTTTGCACGCCCTCTACTACTATTTTTTCATTCACCGATATGCCGTCTTTGATCACCGCCCTGTCGCCCAGCTGCCGCTGAATGGTCACTTTCCTTTGTGTTACTTTATTGCTGTCGCCTACAGCGTATACAAAAAAGCTGCCCAACTGTTCCGTGACTGCCTTAAAAGGAATGATCATAGCATTTTCTGTATTCCGGTTCAGCACTCTTACCGTAGTACTCATACCGGGCTTCAAAAGTCCCTTGTCGTTCGGAAATACCAGGCGTGTCCGGATGGTACCGGTCTGCGGATCTACCGCCCGGTCTATAAAGCTTATGGCGCCGGTATGAGGATATGCTTCCCTTCCGAAAGCGATGGTAAACGTGGAATCGTTTTTCTTCTGTGCCGACTGCAATTGTGTGAAGCGGTATATCTCTCCCTGGTCCACCACAAAATCCACGCCCACCGGGTCGTCGGTAGATACAATATTCAATATGGTTTGTCCTGCCACTACCGAAGTTCCCATCCTCACCTGCGATATACCGATGGTGCCGTCAAAAGGCGCCGTGATATTGGCGAATCCCACATTGGAGCGCACCGCTTCCAGCGCAGCTTTGGCCGCTTCCACCTGTTTTTTTGCCGCTTCCAGCGCAGCATCCGCATAATCTACCTGTTGTTTGGCAATAGCGTCCTGCCTGTCCAGCTCATGATAGCGGTCCGCATCTTTCTGCGCTTTCACCAGGTTGGTCTCCTGCACCTGCAGGTTGGCTATGGCCTGCTGTTCGTTGGCGCTGTACACCTGCTGGTCTATCGTGTATAATTTCTGTCCTTTGCGTACCCTGTCCCCGTCTTTAAAATAGATGCCGGTAATATAACCGGTTACCTGCGGTCGCAGCTCTACCTGGTTCAGTGCAGTGACCGTCGCCGGATATTCATCATAATATTCGGCATCGGAAAGCGACACGGTTGTAACGGTTACGGGTACCGCCTGCGGACCCGCCGGTTGCTGGCTCTGCTGGTTTCCACCACATGCAGCCAGCGCTGTCAACATTCCCACCGCTGCAGTTGATCTGATCGTTGTATGCAACATATATCTGTTTATTAAAAACATATTTTCCTTATGCTATTCACCATTTTATTTCGCCTAAAGCCCGCTGAACATCTATTTTGCTGGACAACAGCGCATATAATGCATCAAAATAATTGATCTGCGCCGTACGCAGATCCGTTTCCGAAATAATGACTTCCAGGTAAGTTTTGATACCTGACCGGTACTGCAATTGTATAATATCATATACTTCCTTTGCTAATTCCAGATTGGTTTTAACGGCCTCATAACCGGCAAGATTGCTCTTATAGTTCGCAATGGCCATACTGTACTCCTGGTTAACACCGTTCTTCAGGCTGACAATGTCCTGCTCTGTTCTCCGCAACTGCCATTTGGCTGCAGAAAGGTCGTACTTTCTTTTCCCGCCCTGGAAGATGGGAAACGACAGCGTCAACCCGGCATAGGAAGCCGGGAAGGTCTGGGCATATAACTTGGTGAACTCATTGTTCAGGTAGTTCATGTTGTAAGCACCATTGGCAGACACTGTCGGCAGGTATGCCCAACGGTTATAATCCACATTTGCCTGCTGCAGGCTCATTTGGGTTTCCAGGAGCCTGTATTCGATCCTGTTCCTGTAATCCGGCCCCTGCAGCGTGTCCAGTACGATCTCCTGCTCCATTTGCAGGCTGTCATACACAATATTCAACGGCTCACCCGCGGGGTAATTCATGACCGATTTCAGCACTACCAGCCTGGCGGCGGCAAGCGCTTCAAAGCTTTTTTTAGATGCAACAGCGTTGTTTAAAGCAATGGAAGCCCTCTTGTAATCCGTTTTATCGGTTATGCCTGCCTGGTATTGATTATACGCGTCTTTATAGCTTCTTTCCAGCCGGGCGATATTTTCAGCCATTACCCTTACCTGCTGTTCTGTAGCCAGCAGATCGTAGAAAGCCTTGGATACATTCACGGCTACGTCGATCCGGCTGCTCTCCGTGTTTTGCTTTGCCTGGGTCCTGACATCCGCCCGGCTCCGGCTGGCCAATAACACATCCCGGTTGAAGATCGTCTGGTTGGCCAGAAAGGATAACCCGGAGGTATTCTCCACACCCAGCCTTACGGTATTACCCCCGATCATGGCCACCGGCACCTGGAAATTGTGCTGAAAAGTATAATTGAAATTCACCTGGGGAAACCAATCGGCCAAACGGCTTTTTATATTGTTCTCTGTAATTTCCTCGTCTATCAGGGCCTGGCGAACGACAGACTGTCTTTCAATGGCATATGCCACACACTCATGCAGGGTAGCAGCCTGCAGCACCGAATCTGTTGAGACCTGGGCGCAGGCATTGTTGAGGCTCCCGAAAGAAAAAGCAGACAAAAAGAGTAAAAGAATACCGGCAGGTTTCATACCTCTACTTATACTTTATGTAAAATATTATAAAGGTGCCCTCAACAAAGATTGCACGCTATATTATGTAAACAATCGTGAAAAACGAAAAACGCTTTTGAAATAAAAGCGTTGCGAAGTTATAAAGAATAAACTGTAATAAATCAAACGTTTGTTTAGTTTTTTTGTTAAAGAAGGTTAAAGGATGCGTAAATAAAACACCGTAAAAGTGGAAATGTTACATCTTTTCAAATGAGGTTTTTATATAATAGAGCTTGAAGCCTTCGGACGAACAAGGGTGCAAAAAGCCCCGCCGGACGGACAAAGGATTATGGGCGGTTCCGTCCAACACCTGCGGGATGATTAAGCTTTAGTAGTACTGTAATCTCGGCTATAGACCCCTGATACACTATACAACTAAAGCAACCCACCCACTTATCATCGATGATAATAACATGTCACGGCTCAATGATTGAGACCACCAATTGGATTCTGCCAATAACAAGGAAAAAGGGGGTGAATGCCAGGGATATGTCGTGCAGAGCTTTATTATAATGTCACAGTTCAATGGTTGACTCCCCTGAACAGCATTTTCATATTTAACAAATGATCATTACAATGAATCCCGGTTTCCACCGTTAATATACCTTCCAAACCAGTAAATAACTTAGTAAATTTACTGGTTTGGTGTAATTTTTGCTATATTTCCGTTTCTAAAATTCCCGGATTTTGCGTTTTTGTCTTTTTCTCCTGATCGTCGTTATAGCCTCCAGTTGTTCCAGCACTAAATCCCGTGTTACCAGGGCATCTTCTGTTACTACGCCTGTAGTGGCAGATTATCCGGTGCCGGCAGACCAAAACGAAAAGGAAAAACCGGTTTCGCAGCGGCAGCCTGCCAACCCGGTGCACAAGGCGCCGGATATCAGGTTTATACCCTACTTTAATATCGAAACAGGTGATATCCTGCATTTTAAGTATGCCATAAAAATGGACATTGAAGTAGAAAAGCTGATGAATACGGCACTCTACGACTTTATTGATTACTGGTGGGGTACCCCTTATAAGCTGGGGGGGGCTACTAAAAAGGGGATTGACTGTTCAGCTTTTACGCAATTATTGCTTTCTTCTATCTACGATATAAAGATCCCGCGTACAGCGTATGCGCAAAAAACAACCGTGCAGCCCGTGGAACCGGAAGATCTGCGGGAAGGGGATCTTATTTTCTTCAACACCCGCGGGCGGGGTATTTCGCATGTGGGTATTTACCTGCACGACAACAAGTTTGTGCATGCCGCCAGTTCCCGGGGCGTGATGATCAGCAGCCTCACGGAAAACTACTGGACCAAAAGATATGCCGGCGCCGGGCGTGCCACCCAGGATAACTTGGCGGGAACCGAGCAAAAAAGCAACTCCTCGTTTTAATATCAGCGTTTCTTCTTCGCGGTGATCAGACAATTCCATTTAAGTAATAAAGGGTTCCACCCTCTATTGTCCAGCAAAATAGCATAAGAATTTACATTCAGTTGATAGCCTGCCCTCATCTTGAAGAAAGGGGAGCAGAACCTGCAACAGCAAAGGGCTTGGACAAGAAGGGATTTCCGGGACTGAAGTCCCCGGGGATCATAAAAAAGGGATGACTAACGCCATCCCCTACCCTAAATAGTTAGTATTCTGATCATCCGTTTTTGGAAGATTTCATTTTTGATTTTGGTAAAGGCACTTTTTCTTCTTTCTTATTTTTTTCAGAAAGCTTAATGGCATAGCTTACCGCAGCGTACGCGTCTACCAGTCCTCCTTTACGGCTGATATCAGACAACAGTACTTTTTCCTGTGTGCCGGGAATATTCACCTGCTCGTCCATCGGGATAACGGAATTTTCGATGGCTTCTTTTATTTCTGCCGCCGTCAGGTCAGGGAAATAAGACAGGAGCAATGCCGCCACACCTGCCACTACCGGACTGGCCATGCTGGTACCGTTCAGCTTACCATACGCATCGCCGCCGGGCATGGTAGAGTAGATCTGAACGCCGGGAGCAAACACATCTACCCCGTTTTTACCATAATTTGAGAATGAGGCGGTAACACCACCATTGGCCGGATCGCCGCTGGCGCCGACCGTTATCCAGTTGGCAGCTCTTGTGCTGGTGTCATTGTCATAATACGGGCTGGGGAAATTATCATTTTCGTCCAGGTTTTTTGAGCTGTTACCTGCTGCATGTATCAGCAATACCCCCTTGCTCTCCGCATATTTTACTGCTGAATCTACCCAGTGCTTTTCGGGGGATATGCTTTTGCCAAAGCTCATATTCACCACTTTGGCTCCGTTGTCAACGGCGTAGAAAATAGCGTTGGCAATATCCTTATCGTGCTCATCGCCATCCGGCACGGCACGGAGGGTCATGATCTGTACATTGTCGGCCACCCCGTCGCCGCCCAACCCGTTATTGCGAATGGCGCCTATGATGCCGGATACATGGGTGCCGTGCATGGGGGTGCCTGCCATCACATCGTTGTTACCATAAAAGCGGTCGTTAAAATCGTAATAGTTATCCTGCACCACATCTCCCCGGTAGTTCTCCGGCTCCTTTTGCACGGCTGCCACTTTCGCCTGCTCTCCTTCATAAAATTCCCGGATCATTCCCAGCAGCTTGCTGTTGCTCATGTCGTCTGCCTTAAAGGCCATGAACAGCACCTGGATGGTACTTTTGGCTTTGCTTTCATCCGCACTGGCAGGCTTCAACTGGATCACATCATCCGCTTTATACTCTTCTTTTTGAACGGCTGCCTGGATAACGCTGTCCGCCCAGGGCATGTTTTCTACCATGTTTTTTAAAAACATCACATTCATGGACGCTTCTTTCGCGTCTCCCTCCACCAGTTCTTTTACCTTTTCATACAGTGCCAGCTCTTCTTTTTCTTCGGGACTGGCAGTGGCCGCATCCGGCGGTGTGGATCCGAATTTCCTTTTCAGCTTATAATATACCCTTGCCGCTTCATAAGAATCCTTGTCTACATTCCGCCCGTCCTTACCACCCAGGAAATTCCACCCGTACACATCGTCAATAAAACCGTTGTTATCATCATCAATGCAGTTACCGGGTATCTCTCCCGGGTTTCTCCAGAGTACCGGTTTCAGGTCTTCATGCAGGGTATCCACCCCGGAGTCGATCACGGCTACCACTACCGGCACACTTTTACGATCTTTTAATAGTTCGTTATAGGCCTTCTCCACTCCTATGCCGTAAAAGCCGTCATTTTCCTTATTGAGCAAATGCCAGTTATTGGGCGCCGTTTTTACAGAGGTTTGTGCAACACCCGTGCCCAGGCAGGCGGAAAGTAAAAGCAACAATCCAGTTTTCTTCATGATTACGTATTTAGATCTTTAAGAACCAACAAAATAAACCTATTTTATATGAATGCACAATATAAATCCAAAATCATGGATAAATATTAACCAATCTAAACAGATGAAAAAAAGAAAGCCAGGGTTGTGAATCCTGGCTTTCTTGTAAAATATTTAACGATTGACTAGCGCTTTTCTTCATCGGGTACACTGCTCAGCCAATCCGTGCTGTTAAAAACTTCTTCCGTAAAATCGATATGGTCTGTCTTTACCGGGCAACCGCCGTTTTCCGACACACCCGCTTCAAAGGGACACTGGTCTTCTTCATCATTCACACCATCCCCGTCGCTATCCGGTACCGGGCAACCCTGGAACCGCGCTACGCCCGGAACATTGATACAATTGTCTTCATAATCATATATACCATCACCATCAGAATCCAAAAACTGCAAATCTTTCGCTAATCTGCCCACTGTCACTTTTTCCATATTCAATGCTGCTGATACTCCGGACGCCAGGTCTGCTTCTTCGGGTATCTCCATCACCACATCCGCTGATGGGTCCGGCATGCTGATGGCAACCGTTTCCGCTGCGGGGGTGTTATAAGCAAGCTCCTTCTTTTTTGAAGCTGTTATCACTATTTCGGGAAGATCCTGGTATTGTTCCATCCTGGCCGGCGCCGTTATTACAATTTCAGGCAGGTCAAGGTATTGTATGGCCGCTGTTCTGCCCGGCGCTGTGATCACGATCTCAGGCAGATCCAGGTAATGAACATTTTCCGGGCTGTTCAGCAAACTCTCATATTCGTCTGCCAGGTACAGGGAATCAACCGTGTAACGTTTTTCATCGGGTGTAGCTGTAAAATTATTATCGGTGAGTGTCTGCGCACTGTAATCATACAGTACCAGCGCCGATAAAAGTAAAACATCTATTTTTCTCATACTTTTTAATTTTCAGAGGGTGGAATTTGTATAAAAACGGGTAATCACTTATTGCTATTGCGTAAAATACCTTAGCAGGTCGTTGAAATACGACCGTTGGTCGAAATGGGAATACCCGTTTATCATAGGATAATTACGACTGTAAACGGCTCTCCGCCTCCAAATTATAAAGGCTTACCTTTCGGCAAGCCTTTATATATGGTATCAGTTATGTTATATGGGGTTAGTATTTCGCTTTCAGCTCTACCCTTCTGTTCAGGGCTCTGCCTCTTTCAGTATCATTGTCTGCGATCGGACGCTCAGAGCCGTATCCGGTAGCGGTCATACGATCTGCCAGCACTCCTTTTTTCACCAGGTAGGTTTTGATAGCCAGGGCACGTTTGCCGGAGAGCACCTGGTTGGTCCTTACAGAACCGGTATTATCAGAGTGCCCTTCTATTTCCAGTCTCATCTCAGGGTTTTCATTCATCAGCTGTGCTACCCTGTCGAGTGCTTCGTAAGAAGATTTGTTGATATTATCACTGTTCACGTCAAAGCGTATACCGCGTGCCGCTTTCCGGAAGTCTTCTTCAAAGCTGGCGTCAATTACAGGACAGCCGTTGTTTTCTTTCACTCCTGCTTTGGTCGGGCATTTATCTTCCGCATCGGGAATACCATCTCCATCGGTATCCGGTGGTGGCGGACATCCGCCCAGCTCTTTGGCGCCGGCTACATCCGGGCACTTGTCTTCTTCATCGGGAATACCATCGCCATCGGCATCCGGCAACGGACAACCTGATAAGTGGCTCAGACCGGCCTGTCCCGGGCATTTATCCATATGATCGGGTATGCCATCGCCATCCGTATCCGGACAACCATTGGTAGCAGGAGTACCCGGTTCATCTTTACACAGGTCATCCTTATCCGGTACTCCGTCGCCGTCACTATCACGTGCTGCTTCTTTGGCCTTACTGGTTTTGGATTTGGTCAGCCATACCACCATACCAACGCCCACAGACTGATGTCTGAACGACCCGTCATAGGTAGCTGCATAAAAATCAGATAAGCTGCGGGCATAGTTCGCCGTCAGCATGATCCTGTCATTAAAGTCAAAGCCGGCCAGCGCATTTACACCAAAATCCAGCTTATTATATTTATTCACCGGCTCCCCGGTCGCCATTTTATTCTCAAAATTGCTTTCCTCTCCGGAAGCATTGAATAATTGGTAAGAGGTTTTACTGTTAAGCTGTAAACCGGCATATCCGCCGGCACCTGCTATAAAACGAACGTTGGAAGAAACGGGCACCCTGTATACCAGGTTTACCGGAAGCTGTGCATAACCGATACGCCATTTGGCTATAATAGAAGAAGTATCGGAAATAAAAGACTTTGTTGAATCGTATGATTTTGAAAAATTTCTACCTATAGTATTATAAGACAAGGAAGCCTGCAGAGCCCAACTGGCTTTCTTGTTTAACGCATATTCTGTATAAACGCCTGCATGAAAACCGGTGTACTGCGAATAATTATCTTTAAAATGCTGGTTCCATCCCGGCAGGTTATTTTTTTCCAGGATATAGGAATTATGCGCACCACCTCCAACGCCAACTTTCAATTGAGCTTGTGAAAAGTTGAGTATTAACAGATTACATGCTAAAATCCAATATATTTTTTTCATACTATAGGGTTAATTCAAAGGATAATTTAACCTGGTTTACATAGAATAACGTGTAACTCTGTATAATATTATTATTCAGGCAGTAGTTAAGGAATTGCCGGCCGGGAGGCTGTTTTTCGAAGCCGGGATAATAAGGCATGGTAGAGAAAAGCCGGTTCGTTTTGTGTTGTATACTGTTGTTATGCCGGTAAGCCTGCGGGAACGGTTAAGACAGGCACTATTAATACGAATTTAGCCTCAGTTTACCCATTTTTTTTATCCACATCTTCTTCTAATACGGTTAATAATGAACGAATTATCCACATGTTCCATGTGGAACGTGGATATCTTTATTTGGCAAAAAGAGAGACGGCTATGGATGAGGCCCACAACCTTACAGCCGGTCAAACAGGTTGCTGCCGGATCCTGCAGGGTTCGGAATGCAAACGATTATCTGCGGGATGTTTTAGAGGTTAAAGCTGATACCCTGCGCCAACGGCAGGCCGGAAGACCAGTTGATGGTATTGGTCTGGCGCCGCATATAGTTCTTCCAGGCGTCACTACCGCTTTCGCGCCCTCCGCCGGTTTCTTTTTCGCCGCCAAAAGCGCCCCCGATCTCTGCGCCGCTGGTGCCGATATTTACATTGGCGATACCGCAATCGCTGCCGCAGGCTGACAGGAACAATTCCGCTTCGCGGAGATTCAGCGTCATAATGGATGAGGAAAGTCCCTGTGGTACGCTATTTTGTATTTCAATAGCCTCTTCCAGGCTTTCAAAGGGCATGAGGTAAAGTATCGGCGCAAAGGTTTCCGTACGTACAATATCAAAACCCGGTTGTACCTCGGCAATACAGGGCTTCACATAACAGCCGCTCTCAAACCCGGGTCCTTCCAGCACGCCGCCTTCCACTATAAATGTACCACCCTCTGCTTTACATTTTGCAATAGCGTCCAGGTATGACTGCACCGCCTGTTTGTCGATCAGCGGACCGACATGGTTTTCCGGTTGCAACGGGTCCCCGATACGTAACTGGCTGTAAGCAGCTACCAGCTTATCCCTGAATAACTGATAAACAGACTGGTGAACGATCAGCCGGCGGGTAGTGGTACATCTTTGCCCGGCCGTACCCACCGCGCCGAATACACTGGCTATGATCGCAATATCCAGATCTGCATCTTTCGACACTATGATGGCATTGTTGCCTCCCAACTCCAAAAGCGATCTGCCCAGGCGGGTGGCTACGGTAGCAGCTACTGCTTTTCCCATACGGGTAGAGCCGGTGGCGGATACCAGAGGAATACGCGGATCGGCGCTCAGCTTCTCTCCTATCCTGCCATCCCCGATCAGCAGGCAGCCCACTCCGTCCGGCACATTGTTCTGTGAGAACACTTCCGCTATTATATGTTGTACTGCAACAGCGCACAAAGGGGTCTTTTCAGAGGGCTTCCATATGCAGGTATTTCCGCAAACCCAGGCCAGCGCAGCATTCCAGCTCCATACTGCCACGGGGAAGTTGAATGCTGAGATAATAGCCACCGCGCCCAGCGGGTGCCATTGCTCATACATCCGGTGGCCCGGCCGCTCACTATGCATGGTGAGGCCATATAGCTGGCGCGATAACCCGACAGCAAAGTCACATATATCGATCATCTCCTGCACTTCTCCCAATCCTTCCTGCAGGCTTTTTCCCATTTCATACGACACCAGCTTGCCCAGCGGCTCTTTTTGTTCCCGCAGCTTATCGCCGATCTGCCGCACGATCTCACCTCTTTTCGGCGCCGGCCAGTCCCGCCATTCCAGGAATGCCTCATTCGCTTTTCGTACAACCGTTTCAAAACCATTTTCATCAGCGGTGTATACCCTGGCGATCTCTTTTCCATCCACCGGGGAAGACGACGAAATCAGCGGCCCGGAAGAGCCGATCCAGAATTGCCCGGTTGACACGGACTGGTTGACAGAACTGATCTTTAGCCGTTCAATGAAATCGCTCATAGCCTTATTTTAACGCAATATACTAATTGTAGCTGTTTGCCGGAAATCACACGTTTACCTAAGGCACAAGCGCCGGTTATTTACCCCCTTCGGGGGATGGGGGCAGCAACCAGTTAGCATTTGCTAACACAACGCGCGGTGATAATTGACAAATGCTATAAAACGTTGGCCCAGTCAATATTCCCGGCGTGTATATTATGCCGTCTTATTTTTTTTCACCTACTTTGTATTGTATTTCATACATAGCTGTTACAGAACGTTCTTTCTACAGTTTCAACCTTCCTCTCTCCTTGCATTAACCATTTTTCCGCAGGCTCCAACCTTCTATGAAACCGGTATTGTTCATTTCATTAATTCAAAAAGATGAAAAAAGGTATACTTATCCGGTTTTGTTCTATTTTATTCCTGCTGGCTGTAACTGGTATAGCCGAAGCAGGAGAAAACGCTGTCCGTCCTTTTCAATTTGATCTGAAGGTACTGGCCGGAATGTCCATCCAGTCGTTTAACAACTCCACCCAAGTCAACCGTTTACTGAGCCGCATTGAACCGCTGAAGAACCGCATATGCGTATGCGAGATACTGGAGGCGGAGAACAACAACCAGGCGTTCAAAAACCTGGTGGTGCTGGCAGAGAAAGAAAACGATGGCGATCTAAGTAAAAGCTACCGGATCGCAGAACAGCAGATCAGCACAGAAAAAAAGCAGATGAAAGCCATCTACTTTGACAAATTGAGGGTGAATATAAAAATGGCGGTTGCCACCGACTGCATGAGCCTCTACCTGAAACTCAATCAGAAAAATAATGATTTCAGGCTCTATGATATCCTGAATGCGGATATCCGGTCGGCCATAAAGCGCTAATATTGCTCTGTTTCATCGGGAAAACGTCCGTTTTTCACATCCTGAATGTATTGCTGAACAGCCCCGGAGACCTGCTCATGCAGGTTCAGATACTGCCGCAGGAACCGGGGCTTAAACTCTGTATTAATACCTAACATATCATGCATTACCAACACCTGTCCGTCGCAAAGCGCCCCTGCTCCAATACCAATAGTGGGTATGTGCAAACGCTTGCTTACTTCCCCGGCCAAAGCGGCCGGTATTTTTTCCAGCACTATGGCAAAGCACCCGGCTTCTTCCAGCAGCCCTGCATCCCGTCTGAGTTTTTCCGCTTCGGCCTCCTCTCTGGCGCGTACAGAATAGGTGCCAAACTTATAAATAGATTGCGGGGTTAAACCCAGGTGCCCCATCACCGGCACCCCGGCCGATGTTATCCTCCGGATGGAATCCAGGGCTTCCTCTCCCCCTTCGAGCTTTACGGCATGGGCGCCGGTTTCCTTCATGATACGGATGGTGGAGTTGAGCGCTTCCTTGGAATTGCCCTGGTAAGTGCCGAAAGGAAGGTCTACCACCACCAGGCAACGGCTGGCTCCCCTCACCACGGAGGCTGCATGGTATATCATCTGGTCCAGCGTAATGGGTAAGGTAGTTTCATGCCCCGCCATCACGTTGCTGGCTGAATCGCCCACCAGTATTACATCAATACCGGCGGCATCAATAATGCCTGAAAAGGAAAAATCGTATGCCGTGAGCATCGCTATTTTTTCACCCTTTTCTTTCATTTTCTGCAGCGTATTGGTAGTTACCTTTTTTACATCCCTGTTAATGCTCATATTTGTGTTTGAGGAACGAAATAACAAAATTTGTACGACTAATTCTCTACGGATTGATATATACAATTTTAAAATCCGGTACACATGGTATCAGGCAATTGGTACGTGCATAGCATAGTTGGCGCTGTTATCCTAACACAGCATAGTGACCTTCAGTACCGGCGGGCTTTCCGGCGGTTGCCCAACGAAAACTACTACCAAGCGGCATGTTGCGACAGCTTTACCATCCGGAATAATAAAATTATTATATACCCTTTGTCAGTCCTTTCATTTTGTGGGCGATCTATTTTTTGGATGCCGGCAGCGGCACGAAACCGCTTTCGCCGGGTACTTTCGGAAAAACCTGTGCCTGCCAGTCTTGCTTTGCCTTTTCAATGCGGGCTTTACTGGAAGAGATAAAGTTCCAGTAAATAAAACGTTCTTCCGGAAAAGGTTCACCGCCAAAAATGTAAAGTGTAGTATGAGCAGCCATTTCAAATTTGCACAGGGTACTATCTTTCGCTACCAATATCTGCCGGGTTCCGTAATCATGTCCGTCGTTTTTGATGCCGCCTTCCAGTATATACAATGCACTTTCACCAAACAGGTCTCCTCCTATATTGAGTGTGACCGGCACGGTATTTTTTAACTCAAGGAAATATAAACGGGAATGTACGGGAACGGGTGATTTCCTGCCAAATGCTTCCCCCGCTATTAATGTAAAGCGGACACCGGATCGCTCCCAGGACGGAATATCTGCTGACGGGATATGTGTAAACGACGGCTCAATTTCCTCTTTGTCTGTCGGCAGCGCCACCCATATTTGCAAACCGTGCAACCTTTTACCGGAGCTGCGCAGGTATTCCGGGGTCCTTTCCGAATGAACGACTCCCCTACCCGCCGTCATCCAGTTGACGGCGCCGGGCTGAATCTCTTCGGCAGCACCCGTACTGTCGCGGTGCATGATCGCGCCTTCGAACAGATAGGTAAGTGTAGATAAACCGATGTGCGGATGCGGAGGTACATCAAAGTTTTCGTGATCTTTCAAATCAACAGGTCCCATATGATCTATGAAAGCAAACGGACCTACCGTTCGTTTCTCCCTGAAAGGTAACAAACGGCCTACCAGGAAATTCCCGATCAGGGCGGCACGTTCTTCTATAATCATTGCAATATTTGACATAACGCTTGTTTATCAGAAAATTTACGATCTTAACCAAACGGCGCCTTGTGTAAGGTACGGAATATCGTTAAAATTGTCCCGTAGTCAGTAATACCAGGGTGCAGGCGTTCATGGTCGCAATGCCGTGTTCTTTTGCCAGGTGTTCCAATTCCGGGTTCTCCGCGCCGGGATTGAATATGATGCGTTCCGGCTGAAGGGCAATGATATAATCGTAAAATGCTTTCTGGTTCCCGGCGTTCAGATACAATGTCACCGTATCTATGTCGTCAAAAGGTTCTTTTTCCGTTGTCACGGATACGTCTGCCACTTCAGCTTTTCTTTTTCCGATCGCCACTACCGGGTGTTCCTTACTGCGCAACATATTAATAGCCATATGACTGTATCGTGCCGGGTTGGCAGAGGCGCCGAGGACGAGTGTTTTCTTTGTCGTATTGTTCATATTTGATTTGATAACTCCTGTAAATATACCCAGATTACTATAATTTTACACGTTGGATATCAATAAATTAAGATTGTGACGGACGAAATCGGGCCGATGCAAAAAAACCGTGCAACGAATACGGTTCATTCGTTGTCAGAAAGATTGGTGTAACAGGATGACAGATTATCAACTATTAATAAGGGACTGTATCAAAGGGAAAACAGATGCCCAGCAAAAGCTCTACGATGCCTTTGCGGAGCAGAT
The DNA here is from genome assembly GCA_037190885.1 of Chitinophagaceae bacterium. Taxonomy (GTDB): domain Bacteria; phylum Bacteroidota; class Bacteroidia; order Chitinophagales; family Chitinophagaceae; genus Agriterribacter. Next base: position 107,434 of record JBBCJQ010000014.1, on the reverse strand, counting down.
GTTGGCTATATGCTACCGGTATACCAAGTCGCTGACAGATGCGGAAGATGTATTACAGGAAGGATTTGTGAAAGTTTTTAAATACCTGCACCAGTTTCGCCATGACGGGGAACTGGGCGGGTGGATCAGGAGGATCATGGTAAATACAGCCATCAACTACCTTAAACAAAACAGCAAATATCAGTATGACCTGTCATTCAGCGACCTGGGCGGGTTGCACCCGGTGTCGGACGATAACCCGCAGTTGACGATGCAGGCCAAAGAACTGGCTAACCTGGTAAGACAACTGCCAACCGGGTACCAAACGGTTTTTAACATGCATGCCATAGAAGGATATACCCATGTAGAGATCGGAGAGATACTCGGCATCAATGAAGGAACTTCCCGGTCGCAATATATGCGTGCCAGGAATCTGCTGATCACATGGATTGAAAAATACTCAACAGAACTTAAACGTGAACAATATGCCGGAAAATGATTTTGAAAAGCAGGTGCAGCGGCTATTTGGCGAATTGCGGATTAAGCCTTCGGAAAAAGTATGGCCGCAGGTTGAAAGCAGGGTGAAAAAAGATAAAAACCGCAGAAGGTTTTTTCTTTGGTTACCCGCCGCGCTTATCGCGTTGATTGCCGGGGGATATTGGGTCATACAAATGGATCCAGCCCCGGCAGCCATCAGCGAACAACATACCCCTGCTATCAAACAAAATTTGCATCAAACGCATGATAAAGCCGAGACGAACCCAACTGCCGGCGGACAACCCGGCGCGGCAGTTACAAAAGAAGATGGTTCATCCGGCACTGTGAATGCCCCCGGGGACGCAATACCTGGCGGAAAAGCATTAACTGACTTTGAAAAACCCGGGGGAAACGCAACCGAGCCCGGGGTTACTGCTGCCTCCAACACACAGCAGCAAAAAACACCGGGTGTTATCCCCCGGCAAGTGACCGGCTCAGGTTCGGATCAGACAGTCCGTGGAACAAAATCCATACAAAACACCGCGCCTGACCTTCCACCCGCTGTAACAGGTCAGCACAACGAACCTCAACCGCCTGTTACCGGGCCGGCAGATCAAACGGTCACAAATAATATATATACACAGCTGGAAGGAACCCTGCAAAAGATCGACAAACGTAGCTTTCCCGCATTGGCAACACAACACACTCTTCAGGGTTTTGAAGGAAATGCACCCCAGGTAAAAATTCCCAAACCGAAAGTATGGGAATGGGGGCTTTCGGCCGGGAGCGGCGTTTCTGCATTGGACAACGGCAGCTTATCTGATGCATTGAGCTTTGAGAAGCGTATGGAGAGGGCAGATGCACTGCCGCAACTTGACTTCAACTCCGTCTCCGGCAATTACGGCCAAATGCTGGCGCCACAGGCGATTCCCTTATACGCCGTAGCGCCGCCGGCATCCTCTGTGCGGAGGGATTTCTCCTGGTATGGCGGGGCTTTTGTGAAAAGAAAGCTGAACGACCGGTTCAGCCTGTCTTCCGGCCTTCAATACCACCAGTATACTACCAACCGCATCGTGGGTGATGTTAGTTATCAGAATAATGCTATTGCCAACATGTCCAACGCTTCTAATAACAGCATAGCCCGCTATTCAGGCACCTACCGGACCGGCAGAAAATATACCAACCGCTATCACTTTATCGAGATGCCGCTGGGTATCGATTGGCGGGTGTTTAACAGCAGAATTGCTCCTGTATATATAAACGCCGGTGTGCAGCTCTCTTACCTCGTAGCCACCAACGCACTGCACTACGACGTAAAAAGTGGTGTGTATTATGAGGACAGGGATTATTTCAGAAAATTACAAACCGGGTTCTATGCCGGTGTTTCTACCAGGCTCTTTTCTCAGAAGCCTTACGCATTCAACATCGGTCCTGTATTCTCTTACCAGGCCAGCAACCTGACAAAGCCGGCGGTAAATACAAAACAAAACCTCATGTTCGTTGGTATGAACCTGCAATGGGTAATGGGAAGCAGGTAGGGATGAGACGCAGGTTTTGCAGGTTGCAAGTGGACAGTTGTTAGTGGTAAAGTATTGCTGATCTCTGTTCCGAACGTTCGGAGGTGTGATTGCTGGTTTGAAGGGACAAATCTGAAAATCAAAAATCAGCAATCAAAAAATTATACAGGATGCAGGTTCAGGAAAGAAAAAGTGTGTGAAACATCTTTAGCAATCCTCCTGCAAAGGATAAAATAACCCCGGCCAAAAAATAGTTCAGTGTCTTGTTGTAATATTTGCCGGCATTATCCCGGTTGTAACGATTGTTCAATATGCGATACAATGCAACGATCAGCAACGCTATACCTGTGAAAGTAAATGCCAGTATGAGCCATGCTATCAAATCGCTCTTTCTGTCCCGCTTGACCAACTCTGTTGCGAAATTCAAGACAAAACCCAATATGATCCCCGCGGCCGTCACCAATGGCTGCCTGAAGTTAAAAAGCTGATCTTTTTCCATATTTGAACGCTTGGGATTTACCAATTTTTTAAACAACGGCACATGATACAGGCACAATTTACCGATTTCCCGGGTTTAGCAAAAGACCAAAGAAAAAGAGGCCCTGAAAAAAGATTGCTGATCTCTGTTCCGGATGTTCGGAGGCGTGACTGTTGATCCGGGCAAGCATATCAGCAATCAAAAATCTGCAATTATAGATTCCTGATCGTCTAGAAGTTCCAGTTGGTCAGCATGCCGACACCCGCGGTAAAAATGACAATGATTACCACCACAATAAAGATCAGGCTGGGGATCAAACCTATAATAGCGCATACCCTCCCGGCCTTCAGGTTACTGTAAGATGATTCCGTATACAAGCCAGGGTTGATCCTGTATAGCTGGATGTCTTTGTTATAGAGAATCAGGGCAATAATACTCAGCGCCAGGCCGGGGATGCCATAACAAACACACCCTACAATTGATAAAATGCCCAATACGAGTACAGCAGTAGCGTTGGGTAATGCCCTCGGTTGGTCATTCCCGAAAATAGAGGTTTGATTTTCCAATTTATATAAAAATTTGTGAGGTGAATATTTTATAAAAATAATGCACCAGCATGATTGAAACAACTGCGATCTGCAGGATCATAATAATTCTGGCGCCGGCGGAGAACCTGAAAACAAGGTGCGCCCCTGTAAAAACACACAGGCCAACCAGGGGAATCAGCGCCGGGTACAGCCCCAGCGACTGTATAATGTCTCCCTTCAACAAAGCGATGGCGCTTCTTTGCATCCCACAGCCCATACATTGCATATGGAACCATTTCACCGAAGGACAGGTAAGCATATGCGCCTCCAGCCAGCGCACCAAAGCGGAAAAAGCAAAAAGCAGGCTCATTATACTGTAAAATACAAAATCATCTGCATTTGAGGTAATGCCGGGCGCGGTGTAAGGTATCTTCTTCCGGTTTCAGGGGACTATAAGGAATGCAAAACCGTAAGACGTGTAAGACCGTAAGAAATGTACAACCCTCTTACCATTTTACTATCTTCCCCTATCCCAACGCAATATCCAGCACCTGCTGCATGGTTTTTACATAATGAAACCGGATACCCCTGATAAAGTCGGAGTTGATCTCCTGTACGTCCTTTTCATTCTGCCAGCATAATACCACTTCGCGCATACCGGCCCTTTTCGCGGCCAGGATCTTTTCCTTGATACCACCCACGGGCAACACCTGCCCACGCAAGGTGCTCTCGCCGGTCATTGCCAGGAATGGCTTCACCTTTTTTCCGGTCAAAGCCGAAGCGATGGCCGTCATCATCGTAATACCGGCGCTTGGCCCGTCTTTGGGTACAGCTCCTTCCGGCACGTGTATATGAATATTTTTTTTCTGAAATACTTCGGGAGTGATATTATATTTCTTTGCATTTGCCTGCAGGTAGGTGAGTGCCGTAGTGGCGCTTTCCTTCATCACATTGCCCAGGTTGCCCGTAAGCTTGAGTTCTCCTTTACCGTCACTCACGGAGGTTTCAATAAACAGAATGTCTCCACCAACATAGGTCCAGGCCAACCCTACGGCCACGCCCGGCATATTGGCTATCTTATACAACTCGTTGCTGTAGCGGGGCTTTCCCAGTATTTTTTCAATATCCTTCAGCGTGAGGGCGGTTTTCACCTTGTTCTTCAGCGCGTACTCTTTTGCCTGCGACCGCATGATGGACGCCAACTGGCGATCCAGTTCCCGCACGCCGCTTTCGCGGGTATAATCCTCTATTACTTTCTGCAACACCTTGTCGCTGATCTTAAAATTCAAAGACTTCAGTCCATGCATTTCCTTTTGCTTGGGGATCAGGTGCTTTTTGGCAATCTGTATTTTTTCCTCCACGGCATAGCCGTTCAGGTCAATGATCTCCAGGCGGTCTCTCAATGCCGGCTGAATGTTGAGAATATCATTGGCAGTTGCAATGAACAATACCCTGCTCAGGTCATATTCCAGTTCCAGGTAGTTATCATAAAAAGTATGGTTCTGCTCCGGATCCAGCACTTCCAGCAGGGCGCTCGAAGGGTCGCCCCTGAAATCGTTACCCACCTTGTCTATTTCATCCAGGATGATCACCGGGTTGGAAGATTTCACTTTCCGGATGGATTGCAGGATGCGGCCCGGCATGGCGCCGATATAGGTCTTGCGGTGCCCGCGTATTTCACTCTCATCGTGCACCCCACCCAGGCTGAGCCTTACGTATTTACGTCCCAGTGCAGCGGCGATGCTTCTGCCCAATGATGTTTTACCGATCCCCGGAGGGCCTACAAAACAAAGGATCGGGCTTTTCATATCTCCCTTCAGTTTCAGCACCGCCAGGTACTCCAGCAGGCGCTCTTTTATTTTGTTCATCCCGTAATGATCCTTATCCAGTATCTTTTTCGCCTTTACAAGATCATACGAATCGTCTGTCCCTTCTGCCCAGGGCAGCTCCAGCATCAGGTCCAGGTGGTTGAACACCACGGAATAGTCGGGCGTGGATGGATGCATTCTTTCCAGCTTCTCAATGCCTTTCATAAACATTTCCCTTGCCGGTTCCGGCCACTTCTTGCTTTCGGATTTTTTGAGCATTTCCCTTATCTGGCGTTCATTGGTATCGCCGCCCAGTTCCTCCTTGATGCTTTTTAATTGTTGCTGCAAAAAGTATTCTTTCTGCTGCTTGTCCAGCTCTGTCTTGGTCTTATTGGTCAACTGGTTCTTAAGCTCGGCAAACTGCAGCTCCCGGTTCAGGATGTGCATCAGTTTTTCCGCCCGCTGCTTTATATCGTTTATTTCCAGCAACTCCTGCTTTTCCTTCAGATCGCTGCTGATATTGCTGCTCACAAAGTGTATCAGAAAAGAAGGGTTTTCTATATTCTTAAGGATAACCGAAGCCTCGGAAGGCATATTGGGCGATAATACGATGATCTGCCCCGCCAGGTCTTTAATGGAGCTGGTGGTTGCGGCAAAATGCTGGTCAGCATCCAGGTCCACCTTATCATCTTCCAGCACGGTTACATTGGCCCTGAAATAAGGCTCCTGGCTGGTGATCTTATTTATCATAAAGCGCTTACGCCCCTGGATAATAATAGTAGTGCCGCCGTCCGGCATCTTTATCAGCTTTACGATCCTGGCTACAGTACCTATTTTCTCAATATCCGAAGCCTGCGGTTCCTCTACCTCGCCGTCTTTCTGCGCCACCACACCAATCAGCTTATCGAGCTTATAGGCATCGTTTACTGCCTTGATCGACCGGTCTCTCCCGACCGTAATAGGAAGCACTACCCCCGGGAATAAAACGGTGTTTCGTAGGGGTAACAGCGGTAATTCATCCGGGATCGTTATTTCCTCCTTGCTTTCCATATCATCCTCGTTCAGGGGAATGATCGGCATAAACTCCATCTCATCTTCAGGATTCAGGTGTAGGTGTATATGTTGTTTTTTCATCCGTAGTTTTTTGAGGGCCTTGTTACCATGCATATCATGGGGCCAACCCGTCAATATGACATTTTATCTTATCAAAAGCGCAAATTAAATCTTGCGGGTATTAATGTCAAGTATAATGCCATGAAAATAAAATATCCGGGCGAATGCGTCCGGATATTAACAAAAAACACTTATGTACAAAGCATCAGAGAGCAAAACCTACACCCAGTTGAAAAGTTTCACTTCTCCAACTGTCCTGCTTATCTATGTCATTCAGTTCTGACAAACCGATGGCGTACCTGCCATAAACGCGGAGGCGGAAAATATTGAGCTGAGCGCCTCCTACCATTGCGAAATCACCTTTTTTAAAAGCATCCCCGCCATTTTCCAGCAAGGTACGCTGCCGGTTCATCAAAACACTGAACTGCGGTCCTGCATGAAAAGTGATGAAAGATGCCGGGCGAAAAGACAACAAAAGGGGGACGCTCAGGTAATTAAGGCTTACGTTTTTCAGGTCGCTGCCGTTCACCTTATACATATCAGAGAACTCGGAAGAGGTGCGGGTATTACTCTGGTTAAACATCACTTCCGGCTGAATGCCCCATTTTTTGGATACCATGATCTCCGGGGCAACCCCCAGGTGATATCCCAGGCCATATTCGTCCTTAAAAGATTTACCATCCAGCTTCCCCATATTGGAACCTGCATGTATCGCCAACCTGAAACTCTGAGAAAATGAAGATGAGGGTAGAAGAAAAATACCGCAAACAAATGCGGCAACTAACAAGATACGTTTCATGTGTGTAGGTTTAATTGGTGGATAATAACCTAATAACGTGCCAGTAACCCAATAGTTTCAGAGTAATATGTTAAGCAAAACTAATGAAAATGTTATTTTGATAATTTGAAAAATGAGCCCTCGCGAACGTTTAGCGTCTGATTTGTAAACCATTAAGTTAAGATACATTAAGGCTGCCTGACTTTCTTAACGCTTTAGTGCCAAACCGGAGATCGTTCTGTATTTTTCAAGGGGGACATATGGTACCCAGGCTTTGCTCATCTTACTTTCCACTTGCAACCGGTATTTTCAGGCCCTGTTGTAAACGGGTAAGAACATATTGGTCACGAAGCCGGAGACTTCAGACAGCGCATTCGGATCACAGGTTACAGATCTCAGGTCGCAGATTCAGACTTGCATCCTGCGACCTGCAACTTACTACTTCCCGCTAACCACTTACGCAAGTTCAAACACCGTGATCTCCGGCAAAATACCCACCCTGCCGGGGTAACCGATGAATCCATATCCCCTGTTCACATACAGCTTCTGGTTGAGCTCTTCATACAAACCCGCCCATTGCTTATATACGTATTGCACGGGGCTCCATTTAAACCCGGGCACTTCCACACCGAACTGCATGCCATGGGTATGGCCGCTCAGCGTCAGATCAATATCCGGGTATTCTGTTCTTACCTGGGCATCCCAATGACTGGGATCATGCGACATCAGTATTTTGAACGGATATTTTTCTGTACCGGCATAGGCCTGGTCCAGCTTTCCGTATTTGGGGAACCTCGCTTTGGCGCCCCAGTTTTCCACCCCCAGCAGGGCTATTTGTTCTCCATCCCTTTCAAAAACCACGTGCTCGTTCATCAGCAGCCTCCAGCCCATTTCCTTTTGAATATTTACCAGTTGTTCCAGGTTTTTTGCCTTTTCCCCGGGTGATTTCCATTGTTTGTAATCGCCGTAATCGTGGTTGCCCAATACGCTGTACACCCCCATCGGAGCACTGAGGTTAGCAAAAACCTCCCTGTAAGGTACCAACTCCGCTGTTTCGTTATTCACAATATCACCGGTCACCAGTATCAGGTCCGGCTGCTGGTCAAGGATCGCCTTCACACCGTTCATCACCGCTGTCCGGTTGTTAAAGCTGCCGGAATGGATATCCGATATCTGCACAATTTTCAACCCGCTGAAAGCCTTCGGCAGGTTGGGGAAATTCAACTTTACGTTCCTTACCTGGTAATTGTATTTGTTGGTAAACCCATATAAAAAGGAAGACATCAGGCTCCCGCCCACCGCTAAGCCCAGCCAGCTCAGGAAGGAAGAACGGGAAATAGCGTTTTCTTTGTCGATAACCTTTTTTTTGCGTGCAAGACTTACGACCGACCACTGCACCAGCCTGCGAAGGTCGTCCACCAGCAGAAAGCATACCGTGATCGCCTTGGAAAGAAACAGTCCGATCAGCATAACCAGGGCATAGCTTCGCAGTGCTAAAGGCCAGGCTTCAAAATCAATAAAGGGAAAAGCTGCCAGGAACAGCATGGCTGCCGCGCTGACCACCCAGTAAAGTCCGAAAACGACCCTTTTTATTTTTGCGGAAGCCGGCCGGAACGCCACTTTCAATGCCTGGAATACATACCAGTCTATCAGCAGCATGACCAGTATCAGTATCCATGAATCTGTAAATCGCCTCATTGTGTAAAATTGTATAAACTTAAGTTAGTTTTTTGTAATAGAAATCTTAAAACTGGATAAACCCGTCCAGTTGCTCGTTTATCACTTGTAAAGTAGGAGCATCCTCGATCCGGTGATCTACGGTCAGTAATTTATTTACCACCGAAATGGGCAACTTGTTATAAAACACATGCATTTTCAGATAGTGTAAAACGCCCGTCAGGTGTTCCATGCCGCGCAGGTTGCCCGCCCTTCCGGTGGATACACCGGTAAGCATGGCCTTTTTGCCCCACCATGCCTTTTGAATATCGGTATTGTCCAGCAGTGACTTCAACACACCCGGAAAGCTCCCGTTATATTCGGGTACAATAAAAATAAATTTCTGTGTAGGCTCCAGCACCTCCTGCTCCAGGTTTTCGATGCCGGTGTTCCTGGTAGCTACGTCCATTCCCTCCAGGGAGATGAAATTCGCGTCCACACCTTTATTCTTTAAAAGTTGCAGGTACAACTTTGCTACCCTGATCGTATTGCTGCCCGGCCGGTTAGTGCCTGAAATTATGGTGTACACATCTGACATACCGTGATAAGAACGAATGAATTATCGTATCGTTTATAATTGAAACTGTAAATTTGTTGATATTAAGTTGCAAATATAAACCGCTTTACTGCAAGCGGTCCATAAATTAACACTAATTGTATTACGATGAAGCTTACGTATTACGGACATTCCTGCTTTGCTGTTGAGATCAAAGGAAAAAATATACTGTTTGATCCGTTTATAACGCCTAATGAACTGGCAAAAAATGTGAAAGCCGGTGAAATAGCCGCCGATTACATTTTTTTGTCTCACGGGCACGAGGATCATGTAGCAGACTGTGTGCGTATTGCCGCCCGTACCGGTGCAAAAGTGGTATGCGCTTTTGAGATCCATACCTGGCTCAACAACCAGGGGATCAGCAATACCCACCCCATGAACACCGGTGGAAAATGGCATTTTGACTTTGGCACGGTAAAATGCGTCACAGCGCATCATTCCAGCGGTTTGCCCGACGGAACCTATGGCGGAAACCCTATGGGATTTGTTGTTACCAGCGGGGAAGGAAATTTTTATTATGCGGGTGACACGGCTCTTACCCTTGATATGCAGCTCATACCAAAGTATGCACGCCTCGATTTTGCGGTGCTTCCCATAGGAGACAATTTTACCATGGATGCCACGGATGCAGCCGAAGCAGCCCGGCTTGTTGAGTGTGAGAAAGTAGTGGGGGTTCACTACGATACGTTCGGGTATATTAAAATTGACCACCAACAGGCAAAGGAGACGTTTTCCAAACAGGGGCTTTCCCTGATCCTGTTGTCCCCAGGCGAAGAAACCAATCTTTAAAACAAGCATAAAATATTGGGTATTAACGATTCCGGTGGACTTTTCGTTTTACACCCATTCTACCCGGCCGCCGGTAACATCATAAAATATACAGGTGAATCTGAAGAATAATAGGTTACATTTGTAGCTTCGTGTACCGTACTTTTGTCAGTACCGGGGTTAAAATCATAATATATTCTATACTACATGGCAAGAACAATCGGAATAGCCAATCAAAAAGGAGGAGTTGGGAAAACCACAACGGCCATCAACCTGGCCGCCAGCCTGGCAGTGCTGGAGAAAAAAACACTGCTGGTGGATGCCGATCCGCAGGCGAACAGTACAACAGGTGTTGGCTTTGACCTGCACAATATACAGAAGAGCCTTTATGACTGCATGGTGAATGATACGCCTGCACGGGACTGCATCCTGAAATCGGAGATACCCTTTCTGGACGTCATCCCTTCCCATATTGATCTCGTAGGCGCCGAAATAGAAATGATCAACTATCCCAACCGGGAAAACGTGCTAAAACACATACTGGAGCCGGTAGCAGCGGAATACGACTTTATCATCATCGACTGTTCACCCTCTTTAGGGCTGATCACCGTAAATGCCCTGACTGCTTCAGACAGTGTGGTGGTGCCGGTGCAAACAGAGTTTTTTGCGCTGGAAGGCCTGGGTAAGCTGTTAAATACGATCAAAATTGTGCAAAGCAGGTTGAACCCCCAGTTGGTGATAGAGGGTATACTGATGACAATGTACGACGGAAGGCTGCGCCTGTGCAACCAGGTGGTAAACGAAGTACGCCTGCATTTTGAAGACATGGTATTTGATACCATCATCCACCGGAACACCCGGCTGAGCGAAGCGCCCAGCGTGGGTAAGCCCGCTATCCTGTACGACGCGGAAAGCAAAGGTTCCATCAATTACCTGAACCTCGCCAAGGAAATACTCCAGCGCAATAATATGACGAACGTATCCCATGAAGAAAGAATCTTAACCTTAAACAATGAGTAATCCTTCCAATAAAAACACTACAAAAAAAGAAGCCCTGGGAAAAGGGATCCGGTCGCTGCTGAAAAGCATAGACGCAGACCTGAAAACCAGCGCCGGCGATCACCTGAAATCCGGTGTGGTGGAAAAAGCAACTACCACCATTCGTGTACCGGTCGATCAGATACAACCTAATCCCAAACAGCCCCGTTACGATTTTGATGAGGCGGCATTGAATGAGCTGGCTGCTTCCATCAAATTACACGACATCATTCAGCCACTCACCGTAGTAAAAACCGGTGACCGTTATACACTGATAGCTGGGGAAAGGCGCTGGCGGGCAGCTAAGATCGCCGGACTGAAAGATGTTCCTGTTTATATACGCGAGGCCGATGATCAGCAGCTGCTGGAGCTGGCCCTGCTGGAAAACCTGCAGAGGGAAAACCTGAACTCCATAGAAGTAGCGCTCAGCTATAAGCGCATGATGGAAGAGCTGAGCTATACCCAGGAGCAGGTAGCGGAAAGAATGGGCAAAGAACGCAGCACCGTTACCAACTATATACGTTTGCTGAAGCTGCCGCCGGATATACAGGTAGCTGTCCGCAACAATACCATCAGCATGGGGCATGCCCGTGCTATTGTTAACGTGGATACGGTTGATAAGCAATTATTCATCTTTAATGAGATCAAGAGCAAGGCGCTTTCCGTAAGGCAAACGGAAGAGCTGGTAAGAAAGCTGTATAAGGATGCCGCTGTTAAAAAACCGGTAAAAACCACGCTTGCGCCGTCTTTCAAAAAAATAGAAGATAATTTAGCGTCTCATTACGCTACCCGCGTTAAAATGCAGCACAATAAGAAAGGGCATGGTTCCATTACGATCGAATATTTTTCAATACAGGAACTGAATGCTATCCTTGATAAAATGAATGTGTCTGCGGACTAAAAACCTGTATGCGTTTACGGCCTTTATTATCTGTTTTCCTGGTGCTGTTGATATCAACGGCATATGCGCAAAATGATACAACAATCATTGTTGCAGACAGTATTGTCGCAGAAGGAATGCAGGCGGAAAAACTGATCATCATTGAACAGGCCGATACCACCGGAAAGAAATGGAGCCCGGCAAAAACAGCTGCTATTTATTCCGCTGTGTTACCCGGCGCCGGCCAGGTATATAACCGCAAATACTGGAAAGTGCCGCTGGTGTATGGGGCACTGGCGATCCCGGCGTATTATTTTGTGGATAACCTTACTTATTTCAGAAGAGCCCGGTATGCTTATAATTATCTTTATGACCGGCAGAACCCGCCCGCCAATCCTGCGGATACTTTTGGGGTATACAGCGGGATTCACCCGGTTTTTGTCGGCGCAGTGAACAGGGGCGATCTCCCGTGGATACAAACTGCCCGAAACCAAACCCGTCAAAACGTAGATTATTCCGCCTTGTTTTTCATCCTGCTATGGGGACTGAACGTAGTAGATGCTGCCGTAGACGGACACCTGAAGGACTTTGATATTACGGATGATCTCAGCATCCGGATCAAACCGGGACGGATGCCCATTGGGAATACCACCGGAGTCGGGCTTATCGTTAGATTTAATTGATTTATCGGAATAACTTATCTAATTTTGCCGCTCAAATTCTATAACCAATAATTTTTTTATGAAAAAACACCAACTCCTTTTTCTCTTAGTATTAGTATTCTCTTTATTCTCCTGCAAAAAGAGCACTCTGGAACAAGAACTAATAGCGGATACTACACCTATTCTTAAGGTTGAAAATGGTATTTTATCTTTTAAGACTCATGACGACTTTTTATCTACCTTGGTTTTGCTTTCACAAGTTTCTTCTGAAGATCGCAAGAATTGGGAAGAAAGTATAGGATTTAAGTCTTTGGCTAGTTATTTAGAAGAATTTGACGAAAAGGTTTATTTGGCCGACAGTTTAAATGACATGAAGTCTTTTTTGAAAATCAAGGATGAATATTCTTCTATCATAATTTGGGAAGGAGACAGTTCATATAGATTGAATACTTCCAGTTTCCTTATGGCTAAACTAGTTGGCAAGAGCGGTGTTTTTAAAGTGGAGAATGATTATTACCTCAATACCAAAGAGGGAATACTGAAGTATTCAAATTTAAAAGATTTGCAAAGTAGAGCAAATCCTACTTTGAAAGTGACTGAAGTATTGAGTGAGCCCGGTTTTTTGACTTCATCAATGCCTCCAACCAATTCGTTTAGAATATCATCCCTGGCTCCTTCTGTGACGACTTCTTATACCAGTAGTAGGGGGAGAATGTGGACTCAATTGAGACAATATAATTTACATAGCTCTACACTTGGTTACAGATCATTTTTGACAGTTGAACATTATGCAGAGCACCGCGGTGTTCTCCCTATCTGGACTAGACAAAAATCCATGATTTCTATGGTACAAAAGACTCTATTTTTAAAGTATTCCAGTTCTAGCACATATGTAGCAGTAAATTACGGAAACCCTCATGGTACTAATACTACGTTCACTTTAGCGTCAGGGGTTAAGGAGGACATCATTCTAATCTCGGAACGGTTAAAGAATCTAGGCTTAAGTAACCATCCACTATCATCATATTCAAATAAATTTTCCTCTGCCGTGAAAACTGTTAACGATGATCATGTTTCCTCTGCTGCTTATTGGCAAGTCGTTGATTTTGGCAATTTTCTTCCCCCTTTAATGAATAAGCAATTTCTTACTCTTTATGGAGTATCAGGCGGCTTTCTCGCTTCAGGCAAGTTTTATGAAATTCCAGTAAACCGTTCTCAACAATAAGTAGCTTTCTAGTGTTAATTCTCAGTATATTTAAATAGTTTTGAAGTATTTTATATCTAAATGAACATTGCATTAATCGGCTACGGTAAGATGGGAAAAGCCATCGAAGAGATCGCGGTTGCAAGAGGACATACCGTTGTGCTCAGGATATCTATCGATAATACGGAAGACAATACGGTCGACAATATCCGCAAGGCAGACGTGGCTATTGAGTTTACGGGGCCGGATAGCGCTTTTGACAATATCAACCGGTGCTTTGAAGCAGGTGTGCCTGTGGTAAGCGGCTCCACCGGCTGGCTGGACCGTTACGAAGATGCTGTCTGGAATTGTAATGAACAGAGAGGCGCTCTGCTGTATGCCAGTAATTTCAGCATCGGCGTTAATATTTTCTTCGAGATCAACAAACGCCTTGCACAATTGATGGCTACCCAAAAGGAATATGATGTTTCGATGGAAGAGGTCCATCATACCCAGAAACTGGACGCACCCAGCGGCACCGCTATTACGCTCGCCGAACAGATACTGGCGGCCAATCCGTTCAAAAAACAATGGGTGAAGGAACCCTCCGGGAAGGAATCAGATCTTGTTATTGTCAGCAAACGGGAAGACCCCGCCCCCGGTACCCATTCCGTAAAGTACCATTCCGCGGTGGATGATATAGAGATCATTCATACTGCGCACAACCGGAGCGGCTTTGCCCTGGGAGCGGTGCTGGCCGCAGAGTTCCTGGACGGGAAACGCGGCATTTATAAAATGGCCGATGTGCTGAGCCTGTAGGAAAATTATTAAAAATATCCAAGGCGATGGCCCCGCAGGTCCGGGATTTTTCCGGCTTACTATAACCCGGATCATTTGCCTTTTCTTCTATTTTCCACTATATTGCCAAATTAAAACTTCCGCAGAATGCTCTCGAAAAAAACCCAGTATGCTTTTAAGGCGCTGATGTATATGGTACAGGTGGAAAAGGAAGGTCCCATCCTGATCGCTGAAATAGCGAAAAAGAAAAAAATACCCCTGAAATTCCTGGAGAACATACTGCTGGAACTGAAAAACGAAGGCATACTGGACAGTAAAAAAGGCAAAGGTGGCGGCTATTTTTTTAAGGAAAACCCTGCGAAAGTACCCCTGGCAAGAGTAATGCGACTTTTGGATGGTCCCATAGCCCTGCTGCCCTGCGTGAGCCTGAACTTCTATGAACGATGTAAAAACTGCGACGAAAAAAACTGCGGGCTGCGGGATACCATCATCAGCGTCAGGGACGCTACATTACGAATACTGGAAAAGAAAACCATTTCCGACCTGGTATATCCCGACAGGTGATTACTGATTTGCTTATTTCTGATGTATGATTTAGTTGCCCCGGTACCTCTCCCCACGTACCATTTAATGAAACGATTGTTGAATCCTCATCACCGATGGTAGAATATTCATTAAAGGCACCAGCGAGACACTTGCGCCGGGATAGGATCTTGTAGAGAGAGCCCCTCAGGCTTCGGGATGCAATAAAAAAGCCCCGTTTCCGGGGTCCTTATAATACATTAATAATAGTCTTTTTATTCGGCGATCAGTGCCAGCTCCACGCGCCTGTTCAATGCCCTTCCCTCTTTTGTTGCATTATCTCCCACCGGGCTCTCAATTCCATAAGCCGATACCACTATCTGCTCCTCATTTACGCCCAGGTCAACCAGGTAGTTCTGCACATGTATCGCACGCATCAAAGACAATTGCTCATTATAAGCGGCATCTCCCGTGATATCTGCAAAACCGGCTACACTTACTTTCAGGTTTTCATCAAAGATCAGCAGATCAGCATAATGCATCACCGTATTAAAGTCCTCACTTCCCAATACATCGAACTGGTTATGGTTGAACTGTACGCTGTTCAGGGACAAATAAGTGCCTGACTCTTTCAGGCGGCTATGAAAGATTTTTGCATGCTGATTGATCTTGGACGCCTGCTTTAAACGATACTTAGTGCTTATGCTGCTCTCTTTTGCTACTGTATGGGCAACTGCTGCTACTGCAGTTTCATTAGAAGCCGGCACCATTTCATATGCATCATATGCAGGAGATGCTGCTTCTTTGATCAATTCAGGTTCCTCAACTTCTATGGCAGCTTCCTCTTCGGTGAAAACAACGGCTTCCGCCTCATCTGCTTCCTGCCTGAATTCACCCGCATGGTTCATTTGTATTGCTACCGGTGCAATAGCTTTGTCTTTGGTAAAAAATCGGTCAATCTGATAGGATAAAAGGATAATACTTACAATTATAATTAACGTTTTCATATAGGTCCGTTTTAGTTGTGAAAAAGTATTATTCCCTAATAATTACGTAAAAATACCTATCTGGTTAGTAAAAACCCAGAAAACAAACGAAAAAGAAATGGAAAGGCATACTAATTTAGCATACCGCAACCAAACACCCGTATCCGGTTGATATAGGTCAACGGACAGGGGTTCCCGACGGGCGATTTTCAATATTTTCCACCAGTATCACCGCATCCAGGTTAATGGGGCCGTAGATGTGTGGGAAAGTATCTTCAATGGCATTGCTCCAATCCCAGATCAACTGGCTGGTGAGCTTTTCGGTATCAATGGTGAGTTTGAGCAGGTTGTTCTTCGAGGAAAAATAACGTAAAATCACGTCGCTTACCTGGCGATCTTCACTACAGTGAATATACCCTTCTTCTTTCAGGGAAGGTGATTCGTAAAATCCCTGCTGCCGGGCTTTATCCCAATCCTGGCGCGTTGCTATATGATAAATGAGAGACATGGCTTACAATCGTTTAATGTGTTACATAACCCGCCTGGTATGCTGTTCAGCCAGCATCAGGTCGGCCAATACAAACGCGGTTACTGCTTCCAGCACTACCGGCACCCGCAAAGCTATACAAAGATCGTGTCTTCCCTTTACGGAAAAATCTTCCTGCCCGCCGGTTTCCCAGTTGAGGGTATGCTGCAGCTTAGGGGTAGACGAAGTAGGCTTTATGGCAATACGGAATACCAGCTCATTTCCATTGGTGATGCCGCCTACAATACCGCCTGCATGGTTGGTAACCGTTTTGCCGGTCATGTCGGCTATGGCATCGTTGTGTTCGCTGCCAAACATTTTTGCCGCGGCAAAACCGGCTCCGAATTCAATTCCTTTCACGGCTGGTATGGCAAACACAGCATGACTTATTAAGGATTCAGCAGAATCAAAAAACGGTTCGCCTAACCCTATAGGTAAGCCATTTACCCTGCACTCCACAATACCACCCACGCTATCCTTTGCCTCAATTGCTTTCTGCAGCCCTTTTTCAGTACCGGGCTCCCCGCCTATTTCCAGGATGTTCGCCGCAACAGATATACCGGAAGCGCCCAGGAGCTTTTTTGCGATTACGCCGGCCGCCACCAATGCTACGGTCAGCCGTCCGCTGAAATGTCCGCCACCCCGGTAATCCTCGAATCCGCCAAACTTCCTGCTGGCTACAAAATCCGCATGCCCCGGACGGGGAACCGATCTTTGCTTCTGGTAATCACCGGAACGGGTATTATTGTTCTCAAACAGTATGGTAATGGGTGCACCGGTGGTGGTATTATTGAACAGTCCACTCCTGAAGATCGGCAGATCAGACTCCTGGCGCGGGGTAGTACCTTTTTGCGTGCCCCCTTTTCTTCTTTCAATATCCGCCAGGAAATCATCCACGGTCAGCGGCAGCCCCGCCGGACAGCCGTCTATGTTCAGGCCCACGCTTTCTCCATGCGACTCACCGAATATATGTATGCGAAAAAATCTGCCGAAAGAATTCATGATCAAACAAACTTTAAATTACTTCTTTATTCTTTACAATGGTCACCTGCACAAGACGTATTTTTAGCAGGCGGGTGGAGACACCCGCCTGTAGAACACGCTACCGGTCGGTGTTCCCACCAACCGGAAACGATGATTTGGAATACTCCACCTGCGCGCCCAATTGCTGCATATGACTATAAAAATCGGGATAGGATTTATTCACTGCCTGCGCTTCTTCAATGGTGGTGGTGCCGGTAGCCTGCAATGCTGCCACCGCGCAGGCCATTGCGATCCGGTGATCGTGGCGTGAATGTACTGCAGCGCCTTTTACACCGCCTCCGCCAAATACCCGCATGATATCTCCATCCAGTTCGATCGTCACTCCCATTTTGCCAAATTCATCCTGCAGGGTCAGACCGCGGTTGCTTTCTTTGTGCGCCAGCCGGCTGACACCTTTGATGGTAGTAATGCCTTTACAGTAAGCGGCCAATGCTACGAGCGGCGGAAAAAGATCCGGGCAATCGGTAGCGTCAAAACTGAATGGCACCAGTTCCTTCGGTGTCAGCACAATGCTTTCTCCTTTCACTTCTATACCAGCGCCCGAATCCACCAGCGCTTCCATGATCTTTTTATCTGCCTGGGGAGAATCCGTGTCCAGGCCGTTTACCGTAATGTTGCCCGCAACAGCGCCGGCTACCAGCAGGAAAGCGCCACCGCTCCAGTCGCCCTCCACCGTATACCGTATGTTATCTGCTGCGGCAGATACAGGTGTATGATCGAAATAAAATGATTCGTATTGATTGTTCACCGGCACTTTCATTCCAAACTGTTCCATCACCCGCAGGGTCAGGTCTATATAAGGCCGGCTTTTGAGGTTAGTGACCGTTATCTCTACACCGGCAGCGCCCGCGGCGGCGTAGGCCATCAGCAGACCGGTGAGGAACTGCGAGCTGAGAGAACCATCGATCGTGATATCCCGGGGCTGCAACGGACCGGTTAATGTAACAGGCAGCTTTCCGTTATTGGATTGCACTTTAATACCCAGTAACGGAAACACCTCGTCAAAAAAATCCATCGGGCGGGTCAGCAGGCTGCCTTCTCCGTTGATGGTAATGGAATGATTATGTAAACCGATCAGGGGCGCAAACATCCGGATGCCCAACCCGCTTTCGCCACAATTCACACTGTCCGGTACGCGGCTATCCTTACTGGAAACCCGTATTTCATTTTCCGACAGCTTTTCAACCGATGCACCCAAAGCCCGGATAACCCCCAGGGCAGCCAGATCATCATTTGAATGGCCGGGATTGACAATAATGCTATCGCCTTTTACCAGTAAGGCGGCTGCACAGGCCCGCTGCATGGAGCTTTTGGAAGCCGGCGCCAGTATGGTACCGGTCAATACTGAAGGGGCAACAGTAACGATCATAGTCTATAATGCGGTTATGATTTTTTGTAATGTGGTCATGGGTATGGGATGCACCACTCCTTTCCCGATCTTATCCAGCAACACGAAGTTCATTTCCCTGCGCTCTCTTTTCTTATCCATTTTCAGCACATCCAGCACTTTTTTCTTATCAAATTCGGCATAGGTAGGCAGTCCATACTGCTCCAGCGCTGTGGTTATTTTTTCGGTATCCTTAAACCCTCTCAACTGCGCTGATATCTGCGAGGCATAGGTCATCCCGATGGAGATGGCCTGTCCATGCGACAGCTCGTACTGGTTTTCCAGTGCATGCCCAAGGGTGTGCCCGAAGTTCAGCAACCGGCGGTCGCCCTTTTCAAACTCATCTTTCTGCACTACTTTAATTTTGATCAGGGCATTTTTCCGGATCAGGGCTTCCATCGCCTTTTTGTTTTTCCGGTATTTTGCGACAGATCCTGCCTGCAGTTCCCGGAACATAACCGCGTCTTTAATGCAGGCATGTTTGATGATCTCCGCAAAACCATTGATCCACTCCGATTCCGGCAGGCTGCTCAAAAAATTATGGTCATATAATATAAACCCCGGCTGGCGGATGGTACCCGCCAGGTTTTTGTATACCCCGATATCTACGCCGTTCTTACCCCCTATGCTGGCATCTACCATGGCCAGCACCGTAGTAGGTAAAAAGCCGAAAGGAATACCCCGCATATAGATAGCGGCCACATACCCCGTAATATCCGTCACCACACCCCCTCCTATCCCGATCAAAGTGGTTTTCCTGTCGGCGCCCATGGCGATCATCTGCTCAATGACCGAGTCTACTGTTGCCTGCACTTTGAACGCCTCGCCGGGCTTCAGCACGATCGTATTCCAGTTCCTGAACTTTTTGGTATGGGCACTGAAAATATGATCATCGGTGACGATGATGGCTGTTTTTGGATCTACGATCTTTTTCAGCACCGGGAAACCTGCGGCAAAATAATACCGGGTGGATGCGTTGCTGAATTTATATGTAACAGGGTTCATGTGATCTCAAGTTATTTTTCTCCGGGCAAAGAAACCACCATCTTGCTAAAAGCTTCCAGTTCCTCTTCCAGGGAACGGGTTTGGTGATATTCCTCCTGCTTAAGTATATACTCAATGGACTTATCAGCCGTAGAAGGACTGACAGAATAGGCGGTGTAATACGGTTCCCAGCTAAAATCAACGGTCAATAGCTGATTACTGTTCAACCAGCTTTCAGAATCCTCTTTCAGCTGGTTCACCACCCCGGTGGGGGACTGGGCCGGTATCAGCTTAAAAAGACAGTGCACATGATCCGCTGTTCCATTCACTGCCAGCACCTGTATGCCTTTTGAAACGCCGGCCTGCCGGATATGGGGAAAGAAAACCTTCCGGATCACAGGCGTTAATACCGGCTCCCTGTTGGCGGTGCACCATATTGCATGAATATAAATAAATGTATTTGTAACCGCCGCCATGCCCTACACTGCCAGCACCAGGCTAGGAGTTCATTATTTTGTTCTGGTGATTGATAGACTCCATATGTACCGCGTCGAAGTACTTGGTGATGAACTCCTTGCTTAATCCTGTTTTCTCACCCCGGGCAAAAGCTCTCTCGAGGATCTCGTTCCAGCGGTTGGTCTGTAATATCGTGATATCATTCTCCTTTTTGTACTGACCGATCTTTTCCGCCAGCTTCATACGCTGACTTAATATCTGCATCATTTCATCGTCGAGATGATTGATCTGCTGGCGCAGCTTTTCGAGGGCAGCGTGAAACGCTTCTGAAGCCACATCCTCTTTTCTCCAGATAATGGTATCCAGCATTTCCGCCAGCGCCTCCGGTGTCACCTGCTGCTTGGCATCGCTCCAGGCATTGTCCGGATCAATATGGCTTTCGATCATCAATCCGTCAAATTGCAGGTCGATAGCCTTTTGCGCTACATCCATCAGAATATCCCTGCGGCCGCATATATGCGAAGGATCGTTTACCATCAGCAATTCGGGATTGCGACGTTTCATTTCAATCGCAAGGTGCCACATAGGCGCATTGCGGTATTCCGTATTGCCATAAGCGCTGAATCCGCGGTGAATAAGTCCCAGGTGTTTGATACCTGCTTTTGCCACCCGCTCTACCGCACCGGTCCAAAGTTCCAGGTCGGGGTTGATCGGGTTCTTGATCAAAACCGGTACATCTACGCCACGCAATGCGTCCGCCACTTCCTGTACGCTGAAGGGGTTAACGGTCGTACGGGCGCCGATCCATAGCATATCCACCTCAAAATGCAGGGCATCTTCCACCTGTTTGCCGGTAGCCACTTCCACGGTTGTCGGCAGTCCTGTCAGCTTTTTTGCCTGCTGCAGCCAGGGCAATCCCTTTGCGCCGATGCCTTCAAAGCTGCCGGGGCGGGTACGGGGCTTCCAGATGCCGGCGCGCAGCATATCCACTTTGCCGGTTTTTGCCAGCCGCTGTGCTGTTTCCAGTACCTGGGCTTCTGTTTCTGCACTGCAGGGTCCTGAAATAATGAGAGGTTTTTTATTCAATTTTTCCAGCACCACTGCTTTCATGCTGTTATCAACCGCTTGCATATTGTTGTTGTTTTGATGGTATGTAAATTAATAAATTATTTGTTATCTGCGGCTATCGGCATCATTCATCCTGATGCTCCTGCCTTTGTATTTTTTTCCGTCTATGGAGCGTATCATCTGCCGGGCGGCTTTTTTATCCACCTCGATCCAACTATTCATCTCCTTCATATCTACTTTGCCCAACACTTCTTTTCTCAGATCGCTCATATCGAGAATGAACTGCAGGAAGCTGGCCTTATAAAAACCGTCCTTTGTTCCGAGATTGACAAAAAGCCGGGTATAATTGCCGCCACCACTGTATTCTCTTCTGCCATCGCGTCTCCGGTCGTTGCGGTCGAACCCGTTTCTCCGGTCGCTCTTTTCTCTCGGCTCCCGAGCCCGCTCTCTTACATTCAGGTCTTCCGCGTTTTCGTAGTATTTCAGGAAGCGCTTAAATTCCAGCGCCGTCAGCCTTTTCAGGATCTCTTCCTTGCTTACATCCGCAAACTTTTCCTCCAGCATGGGTATATAGGGCTCATAGCTGGTATCGTCAATTTCCTGCTGCAGCAGGTTATCCATAAAATGATAGAACTGCTTGCGGCATACATCTTTACCGGCAGGTATTTCCAGCTTGTGAAAAGGCACCTGTACCATTCTTTCTATCTGCCGGATCTTGCCTATCTCGCGGCTATGAATGATGGACATACAGATACCGGTATTTCCGGCCCTGCCCGTTCTGCCGCTGCGATGGGTATATACTTCCACATCGTCCGGAAGCTCATAGTTGATCACGTGGGTGATGCCCTGTACGTCAATTCCCCTCGCAGCCACATCGGTGGCGATCAGCAGTTGCAGGGTTTTCTCACGAAACTCTCCCATTACCTTATCGCGCTGCTGCTGGGTAAGATCGCCGTGCAGAGCGTCAATATCGTAACCCTCGCGGGTCAGCTTTTCGGCAATATTCTGTGCATCCGCCTTGGTACGGGTAAAGATAATACCGTAAATACCGGGGTTGAAATCTATCAGCCTTTTCAGGGTCTCATAGCGGTTCTGTGCACTGGTAACATAATACTGGTGATCAATATTTTTATTGGCGGTATTCACTTTTCCCACCGTCACTTCTACCGGCGCTTCCATGTACTTTTTGCTTACGCGGCGAATTTCCGGCGGCATGGTGGCGCTGAACAGCCAGGTGCTTTCCCTGGCAGGCGTATTCTGCAATATAAATTCCACGTCGTCCTGGAAACCCATGTTCAGCATTTCATCTGCTTCATCCAGCACCACATATTTGATCTGCTCCAGGTTGATCGCTTTTCTTTCAATAATATCGATCAGCCTTCCGGGAGTTGCCACCACGATCTGCACCCCTTTTTTCAGATCCCTTATCTGCATACCGATGGAAGTGCCACCATATACTGCCAGCACGTGCATAGCGGGTATGAACTTTTTGAACAATTCCAGCTCATTCACGATCTGCAGGCATAGTTCTCTTGTGGGGCAGACGATCAGCGCCTGCGGAAACCTGTCCTGTTCACTGATGAGATGCAACAGCGGAAGCCCGAAGGCTGCTGTTTTACCCGTGCCTGTCTGTGCCAGTCCTACCAGGTCCTTTGTACCGCTTATTAAAACGGGAATTGCTTTTTCCTGGATAGGGGTAGCATGTTCAAAGCCCAAAGCCTCTGTAGCTTTTACCAATCTTTCATCCAAGCCCAGCCCTTCAAATGTTATCATATTTGTATTTAAAAATTTTCGCAAAGATAACCAGCATTTAGCTGATTGTTTTCATTTTTACCGTTCGTGTTACAACTTTTTCGTTGACAACCTCCGCCGGCAGACGGCGGTTATTTTATGATCCTGTTTATTTTATTGGCGTTTTCCATCAGTTCCTCCAGGTAATCGTAATTCTCCTTTTCGAAGCAGCTCTTGAATTTCCGGAGCTGTGTAATGTGCTCATTCAGCACGTCCAGCACATGTTCCCTGTTTTGCCTGAAGATCGGCAGCCACATTTCCGGGCTGCTTTTTGCCAGGCGCACCGTACTTTCAAAACCACCGCCGGCCAGCTCAAAAATCGCACTCTCTTCTTTTTCCTTTTCCAATACCGTGTTTGCCAGCGCAAAAGACGTGATATGCGAGATATGGCTCACGTAAGCCGCATGCATATCGTGACTGTTGGCATCCATATAGGTCAGCCGCATACCCAGGGCCCTGTAAACAGCTTCAACCGTAGCCACCGCATCGGGATCGCTTTTCTCTTTTTCGCAGATCACGCAGGTTCTTCCGGCAAATGCCTCTTTTACCGCCGCCTCCGGGCCGCTGTACTCCGTTCCCCACATAGGGTGCGATGCCACAAACCGCCTGCGCATCGGGTGATGGGCCAATGCCTCGCACAATGCCTGCTTGGTGGAACCTGCATCCACTACGGTTTGCTTATCCGTCACCATATCCATGATCCGCAATACCATGGGAATGGTAGCGTCTACGGGAATGGCCACATATATAAAATCACTTTTTCTTACAGCTTCTTCCAGCGGTAAATATTCATCGATAATGCCTAATTCCTTTGCTTTTTGCAGGCTGGCTTCCGTTTTGCTGACGCCTATTACATGCTTTGCAATACCTTTATCCTTTGCTATCAGCGCAAATGACCCGCTTATTAGTCCGACCCCTACTATGGTCACCGTTTGAAACATGATACTGTTATTTTGTCCCTGATGCTTTGATTCTTTCTATACTTTCCGTTATTTTTTCCTCTGTGGCGCAGAGGCTTACCCTTACATAATTATTTCCCTCATCTCCGAAAATACCACCCGGCGTTATAAATACCCCGGCGTTATATAGTATTTCATCACTCACCGCAAAACCATCGGTATACCCATTCGGTACGGACGCCCACACAAACATTCCTACCTGTGATCTAGAATAAATACATCCTATCAGATCAAGTAGTTGGAATACTTTATCTCTTCTTTTCCTGTAGGTGTGATTTATACCGTCAAACCAGTCTTTTTTCAATTTCAATGCCTTTGCCGCCGCCAACTGCACAGGCAAAAACATGCCGCTGTCCATATTGCTCTTAAAGCGTAATATCTCGTCTATCCGTTCTTTTGCCCCGCTCAGGCTTCCAATACGCCATCCTGCCATGTTGTGCGACTTGCTGAGTGAATTCAATTCAATGGTCACATCTTTTGCCCCTTCCACCGAAAGTATGCTCAGCGGTTCCTCATTTAAAATAAAACTGTAGGGATTGTCGTGCACCAGCAGCAGGTTGCTTTCCCTGGCAAATGCAATGAGCTCCGCAAAAAACGCCTTCGTTGCTGGCTGCCCTGTTGGCATATGCGGGTAATTCACAAAAAACAGCGCTCCCTTATCTCTTATATTATTTGAAATAGATTTCCTAATTTCCTTAAAATCAGGTATCCAGTTATTACCAGCTGATAATTTATATTCTACCAGCTCCGCGCCTGCCAGCCTGGCTGCACTTCGGTAAGTAGGATAACCCGGGTTCGGCACAAACACGGTATCTCCGGGGTTTATATAGGTCATACAGATATGCATGATGCCTTCTTTGCTTCCTATCAGCGGCAATATTTCGGTTTCCGGGTTCAGTTGAACACCATACCAGTCTGCATACCAGTCAGCTATAGCCTTTCGCAAAGCGGGGGTACCTTTATAACCCTGGTATCCGTGTACATTAGGCTTTGCACTTTCTTCCTGCAGCACCTGCACCACTCCGGGATGCGGCGGCTGATCCGGGCTGCCGATGCCGAGGTTGATGATCTGTCTGCCCTGCTTATTCAGTTCATCGATCTCTCTCAGCTTTTGGGAGAAATAGTACTCTCCGATCCCATCCAGTCTTTTTGCCGTTGATAACATACTCCTGTCTTAAATAAAAAAGTATATAAATCTGATAATATATTTATTAACAACTAATTGTAATGTTTCCCCTTTTTATACACCCCGTAAATTTTCAGATCGTCTGTAATAGGTTTCAGGTCACGTATCACCTTATAAAACTGCTCAAGGGAATCAAATTCCATATCGGCGTGAAAAGCATAGCGGAAATTGGTGCCCGGCAGGGGTGAGCTTTGCAGTTTACTTAAATTAATTCCTCCATCGGATATGGTTGTCAATACTTTAGCCAAACTACCTTTTGAATGATCCGTGTGAAAATAGACGGAAGACTTATCAGCCCCTTCCACTACTTCGGCCAGGTCTTCGTGCTGCACCACCAGGAACCGCGTGTAATTGTGCTTAAGCGTGTGAATATCCGATGCTATCATATCCAGGTCAAACAGCTCTGCCGCCAGGCTGCTGGCGATCGCTGCCACATGGGTGCTCCCGGAGGCTTTCAACTGTTTAGCGCTTAGTGCGGTATCTTCAGATTCAACGAGTTTCCAGTTATATTTCTCTAAAAATTCGAAACACTGCTGTAAAGCCATTGGATGTGAATGCACTTCGCGTATATCTTCCAGCTTTATTCCCCGGTTCACCATCAGGTTCTGCACGATATGCAGGTATAGCTCACCAACGATCTTGAGCCTGCTTTTTTGCAACAGGTTATAATTAGGGAGTATGCTCCCGGCTATGGAATTCTCAATAGCCATAATGCCTCCATCGCTTTCTTTCTTGTGGGATGCTATTTTGACCACATCCCTGAAATTGTCGCAGCAAACCACTTTTACATGGTTATCAAAAAAATGGTTGGCCGCTACCTGGTGAAAACTGCCTTCGTAGCCCTGTATGGCTATTACAGGCGCCTGTTCCTGCGTACCCTGTACCTGTTGCTGTGGTGTAACCCGCGTATCGATATTCATAAATACTGCTTCTTTAGCTGGTATACTTATATAAAAAATCCCGGCATCTAGCCGGGACTGATTATGTTGAGTTCGTTATTTTATTTTTTCAACAAAAGCAATCCCGGTCTACCGGTAAAGTAGAAGAAAAAATAAAAAAATCCGTATGCCTTTGTTATATTCATTGCGATGCAAATGTAGCATTAAAATCAGAAAAAAAAGGATTTATCGTATTTTTTTGCCAAAAAAACCGCCTCCTTGCGGAAGCGGCCTCAACGATTGCTTGCCATTAAAAAATCGTTCCCGATTAGTTTTTAATTTCTTCAGCAGCTTTTTTCAGGCTGTCAGCAGCAGCTTCAGCGCTGTCTTTCAGTTCCTCAGCAGCTTTTTCAGCATCTTCTTTCAGTTCTTCTGCGCTTTCTTTTACAGATTCTACGGCGTTTTCGGTTGCTTCGTTTGCTGTGTTGGAAGCTTCACCACATGCTGCAAATGTACCTATTGCAAGAATCAGGAATAACTTTTTCATTCTGAGTTGTTTTTGTAATTAATAAATAATGCTTATTAATACTGAATGGTTAAAAAAGGTAACCCAACTTTTTTAAAAATTTATTTTTGCCCAAATTTGGGTTACCAAACACGCTATTTCAGTATTAATATCAGCCAGTGAATTATACAAAGGAACAGGAGCTTCTCAGGGGATTATCCAACAACGATAAGACGGTGGTTGAACAGTTGTATAAAGAGCATTTCGGCCTGATACAAAAGCTGGTAGTCAATAACAACGGTACGGACGATGATGCGAAGGATATATTCCAGGAGGCGCTGGTAGTGTTGTATGAAAAGTCGAGATCCGGAAATTTCGAGCTGAATTGCCAGGTGAAAACTTTCTTGTATTCTGTCAGCAGGAGATTGTGGCTCAAAAAGCTGCAAAAAGACAGCCGGTACGAACTACCGGCCAACGGGCTGGAGGAAACTGTATATGTGGAGGAGGACCTCTCGTTGCATGAAAAAAGGAATACGGAACTGGCAATGATGCACACGGCAATGAACGGTATCGGTGAGCCCTGTAAAAGTTTGCTGAAGGCATTTTATATAGAAAAGCGTAACATGCAGGAAATTGCCGTGGATTTTGGATATACCAACGCGGATAATGCCAAGAACCAGAAATACAAATGCCTGATGCGCCTGAAAAAATTGTTTTTTACTCAATATAAAAATGGTAACCCAAATGAATGATGTTCGTTTGTTAGAAATGGTTGAGCGTTACCTCCAGGGAGAGATGTCTGAGGAGGAGATCATCCTGTTCAAAGAATTACGCAGAACCAACCCGGAAGTAGACCAGATGGTGGTAGACCATAACTTCTTCATTAATCAGATGGAAAGATACGGAGAACAGAGGCGGTTAAGGGAATCAATGCAGGAAGTGCATGCCAGATTACTGCAGGAAGGAAGCATTAAAAAATCGGCCGGAAAAGGAACCCTGGTGTACCTGTGGCAGCGCTCCCGGAAGACCATTACGGTGGCAGCCTCCATTGCCGGCATCACTGCACTCGCCATCAGCGGTATCATTACCTCCCTTACTCCTAAAACGGACAAAGCGCATATTGAAAACCTCGGCAGAAAAATAGATATACTGGAAAAAAACCAGAACAGTACCCGACGCGAGCTCAGCGATGTGAAAAATAAGATCGAGATACCGACCGTGCCGGCTAAATTTGGCGGAACAGGCTTTGTCATAGACACCAGGGGCTATCTTATTACCAATGCACATGTGGTGAACAAAGCGGAAAAAGTAACGGTGCAAAACCGGTCCGGTGTTGAGCTGAATGCCCAAACCATTTATTTTAACGACAGCATGGATATCGCCATCTTGCAGATAGTGGACAGCCTGTACAAAACAGGTCCAGCCCTGCCCTATGGCATCAACAGGAAAAATAACGCTGACCTGGCCGAACCCATCTTCAGCCTCGGCTACCCGAGAGAAGAGATCGTTTACGGGGAAGGATATCTCAGCGCCAAAACCGGCTTCAACGGCGATACGCTCAGTTGCCAGATATCCATTTCCGCCAACCCGGGTAACAGCGGGGGACCTGTGCTGAACAGGGACGGCGATGTGATCGGCATATTGAGTACCCGGCAGAAAACTGCCGACGGTGTCGTATTCGCTATCAAATCCAGCAACATATACAAAGTGGTGGATCAGTTGAAAGAGGACAGCACCGCACCGCGGCTTAAATTGCCTGCACACTCCAACATCCGGAATATGGACAGAAGCCAGCAGGTGAAAAAAGTAGAGGATTTTGTTTATATGGTAAAAGGCTACTGATAATAGTCAATTATCAATGGTTAATTGTAAATGGTTAATGAAAATAGAATTTCATCATTAACCCTTAACCATTAACAATTAATCATTATTTTGCCGACAACTAAATACTTACTTCAACTTGTCACAAACGGTTATTGCTATTTACGATGTAGGGAAAACCAACAAAAAGGTTTTCCTGATGGATGAAGACTACAGGATCGTATACGAAAAGAGCTCTCCCTTCGGGGAGATACAGGATGAGGACGGCGATAACTGCGATGATGTGGCTGCCCTGTCCAAATGGGTGAAAACATCCTTCAATGAGTTGCTTCAACTGGAAGCATTTGATATCGCTGCGGTGAATTTCACGGCCTATGGCGCCAGCTTTGTTCATATAGACAAACACGGCAACCCGCTGACGCCCCTGTACAGCTATCTCAAAAAATACCCGGAGGCGCTCTCCAAAAAGTTTTACAGTACCTATGGCGGTGAAATTGCTTTTTCCATGCATACAGCCTCCCCCGTATTGGGAAGCTTAAACTCGGGCTTCCAGTTATACCGTTTAAAGCATGAACAAAAAGCGGTTTTCAAAGAAATTGACTATTCCCTGCATTTACCGCAATATTTAAGCTACCTTATCACCGGGAAGGCCTACTCCGACCTGACCAGCATCGGCTGCCATACCGGCTTGTGGAACTTTCCCCAGAAATCCTACCACGAATGGGTGTTCCGCGAAGGCGTTATCGATAAGCTGGCGCCGCTGCGGTCTTCCGACCAGGCAGATGAGATATCGATTGGTGGCAAAAAAATAAAGGCGGGTATCGGCTTGCATGACAGTTCTGCCGCCCTGATACCCTACCTGAGGAGTTTTAATGAGCCTTTTTTGCTGATCTCCACCGGCACCTGGTCCATCAGCCTGAACCCATTCAACAGTCAGCCGCTGAATGTATATGAATTACAGCACGATTGCCTAAGCTATATGACCTACCTGGGCAACCCGGTCAAAGCTTCAAGGCTGTTTGCCGGCTATGAGCACGAACAGCAGGTAAAAAGACTGGCAGCTCATTTTAATAAAGCGGAGAATTATTACAGCACCGTACCGTATAATGCGGCTACCGCTGCCGGACTGAAACCGCTGCCGGTAGAAGGTAAAGACCGGATAACCGCCTTCCCCGCCCGCGACCTGAACGATTTTCCCGACTACGAAACCGCCTATCACCAGTTGATCGTTGACATCATCGACCGCCAGGTATTTTCTTCCCAACTGGTGTTAAAGGATACAGATGTAAAGCGCATCTTTGTGGATGGCGGATTCAGCAAGAATCCCATTTATATGAAGCTGCTGGCCAAAGCCTTCCCGGCAATAGAGATATATGCGGCATCTGTTGCCCAGGCCACTTCCCTGGGAGCAGCGCTGGCCATTCACCCGCAGTGGAATAGCCGGCCCATACCATCGGATATCATTTCTTTTACGCTTACTTTTGCTGATTAAATATTGCCAAGCGTTATTGTATGAATTACCAGGAAACGGTGTCGTATTTATACAGCGTCCTGCCCATGTTCAGCCGTACCGGCAGTGATGCCATTAAAAAGGATCTGACAAATACGCGCCTGTTGTGCGAAAGGCTGGGCAATCCGCAGCAACATTTCAGGGCTATCCATGTGGCCGGTACCAACGGAAAGGGATCTGTCAGTCATATGCTGGCAGCCATTCTTCAGCAAAACGGGTATGCTACCGGCTTATATACCTCCCCTCACCTTTACGATTTCCGGGAGCGCATCAAAGTGAACGGCAGGATGGTTTCCGAAGACTTCGTCATCAGCTTTACCGACAGAATCCGGCCGCTGATCGCGGAAATACAGCCCTCTTTTTTTGAGATCACCGTAGCGATGGCTTTTGAATATTTCGCACAGCAACAGGTGGAGATCGCCGTGATCGAAACCGGGCTTGGCGGCCGGTTGGACAGCACCAATATCATTATACCCGAAGTATCCGTCATTACCAATATCGGGATGGATCATATGAACATCCTCGGTAACAGCATCGAAGAGATCACATTCGAAAAAGCCGGCATCATCAAGAAGAATATCCCTGTAGTGATAGGGGAAAGCCACCCGGAAACAGAGAGGATATTCCTGGAAACGGCTACAGCCAAAAATGCCCCGTTGCTTTTTGCGGACAGGGAAATGTATAACGATGGCTTCAGGCATACCGGTCAGCAACTGGAGATCAGCATTGTTGAAAAAAAGGGACGGAAAACCGACTATGTGCTGGACCTGGCAGGCTTCTATCAGGCCAAAAACCTGGTAACGGTGCTGGCTACCGTACAATGCCTGCAAAAAGCCGGATGGAAGCTGGATGACAGTCAAACCAAAGCAGCGCTGGCCGCGGCCGGAAAACTGACGGGGCTCCATGGCCGGTGGGAAGTGGTGCGACAACACCCATTGGTGGTGCTGGACGTAGGGCACAACAAAGACGGCATCCGCCAGGTAGCAGAACAAATAAAGAAGACCAGCTACGAATGCCTGCACATCATCATCGGAATGGTAAAGGATAAGGATATTACGGCCGCGTTAGCGCTTTTGCCCCGTGAAGCCGTTTTTTATTTTACCAAAGCGCAGATACCCAGGGCCCTGCCCGAGAACGAACTGGCGGAACTGGGCCGGCAAAACGGACTGCAGGGCCAAACCTTTCCCGATGTAAACACGGCCTTGCAGGAAGCCCTGCAAAAAGCCGGCAGTAACGACTTTATACTGGTTTGCGGCAGCGTCTTCCTGATCGCTGAAATAGATCCGGCGGTCATACAACACCGGAATTATTGAATTAACATATGATAAAACGTTGACAACCAGCCCTGTTAAAATTGTTCAACCGGTAGAAATTCCATTATTTTACGGAGGGTTTCCAACGTTTCCAAGGCTGTATTTTTTGCAGGCGGGTGGAGACACCCGCCTGTAGTATGCTGCCGGCCGGTGTCTCCACCGACAGGAAAATTCCCGACCAACTGCCAATTCCTTTGCAACAACAGTAATTTAATATCTCCTTGAAAAGCTGATCAAAGAATCAGCCATGAGGATCGTATTATTAACCGTTTTTTTATTCAGTCTGCATACGGCAACCGCCCAGGTGCGCTGTCACACCGATACGTATTGGCAGGACCAGGGAATAACGGCGCCGCACATGCGTTCCCAAACACAACAGGAAGAGGCAGCCGTCCCCGGCCTGATCACCATCCCGGTGGTGGTGCATATCCTGTATAATGATAATAAGGACAACCTCAGCAGGGAGCAGGTGCTTTCTCAAATAGCCGTGCTGAACAGGGATTTTGCCGCGCAAAACGATGACATCGGGCAGGTACCCTCCGCATTTAAACCTTTTATCGCAGATACGAAGATCCGCTTTGCGCTGGCAAAAACTGACCCCGACGGCAGGACAACCGATGGTATTATCCGCAGGAAAACCGTTCAAAACACCTGGAAACAGGATGACCGTATGAAATTTTCTGAAAACGGCGGATCAGATGCCTGGAACAGTCACTATTACCTGAACATCTGGGTGTGCCGGCTGGGTAATAACATGCTGGGGTATTCCTCTTTTCCCGGCGGCGCACCCGAAAAAGACGGCGTGGTCATCCGTACGGACATATTCGGCACCCTGAACATCAGTCACCCCGTATATAACAAAGGCAGGACTGCCACGCATGAGGTCGGCCACTGGCTGAACCTCAAACACCTGTGGGGCGATCAGTATTGCGGAGACGATGGTGTGGAAGACACCCCCCCGCAAAGTAATTACAACAGCGGGTGCAGCAGCTTTCCCGTGATAAAACCCGGCGGTTGTAATAACAGTCCGGAGGGGGACATGTTCATGAACTTCATGGATTTCTCTGATGACGCCTGCGCCCTGATGTTCACCCATGGCCAGGCAAAAAAAATGCAGCAGCTTTTTGAGTCTTCCGGCTTACGGGCTTCCATATTACAATCCCCGGCACTGGAAGAATCCTGGAACGATACTGCTCCACCAGGCGATGATCCGGTGCTCCATATTTACCCGAACCCCGCTTCTTCCGGGATCTTCCTGAGCGACAAAAGAGGAAACCGGATCTTTGCAGACGAATATATTGTTTTCAACGTTTTCGGACAGAAGCTGCTGCAGGGAAAAGCCAGCGCTACGGTACCGGTACACACACTTAGTCCGGGAGTATATTTTTTGCAGGTTTACACCGGCGGAACCCTTTTATCCGGCAGATTTGTGAAACACTGATCAGATCTTCCTGACAGCAAACCGGGTGGTAAAAACCGCTTCTTCACCGGCGGATAATACCGTCAGCGACATTTTATTATTGAAAGCGTCCGGTGGAGCACTCAGGTTTTCAATGGCTATACTGTTACGGTGCGGCGGTATATAGATCTGCAGATAGGGATAGCTTTTATCGGGATAAAACTCCAACTGCCAACTGTCATTCTGCAGTGTACACATGGGCTGGGGCTCGTCAAAATCCAGTATAAAAGAATTATCAATCTCGGCCGTTCCGATCTCAGCTCCACACTTAAACCTGTCATCCCGAAGTATTTTGCCGGTGGGTACCAGATTGTCAAACTCCAGCATTTTATCGGACCGGAATTGCAGGTAAAGGTTATCCACTTTCTCTCCAAATGTAAAATAGGGATGCCAGCCGTCTGCCGCCGGGAGCGTTTTGTTACCGGTATTGACAATTACCGTTCGGATCGTAAGCCGGTTTCCTTTTTCCAGGGTATAGATCACGCGGCAACGGTAGGTAAACGGGTAACCGCTGTCGGAGGCAGCATAATCATGTTCCAGGGTAACCGACGCTTTTTCTTCATCCGCCACCCTGTCCACCACGGTAAATGTGCTGTTGTACAAAAAGCCGTGCATGGCGTCCCCATCCCTGATAAAAGAGTGCAGGTGGTAGTCAGTTCCTTCAAACCGGTAAGTGGCATTTCTTACCCGGCAGGGAAACGGCGACAGCTTTACTCCCTTAAATCCGGTATCCTCTACCCTATCGGCGAAAGTGGCTTTATCCGTGTAGCCGTCTATCACATTACAACATTCATTTCCCTTATATACCTTCATGGCATGCAGCATGGCCCCGCAATCCGGCACTACTTCCACACTGCAGTTCCCGCTATCTTCCAGTACGATAATATCAAATCCTTGCTCCTGTTTCTCCCTAATAGCAAACATTTCCTGTTGAAATTTGGTCTAAATTAATTATTCTGCAGTAATACAGCCGGGTTTATCCACATCAAACGTTTGCTCAATTTTATCCCTGTTTCCCTTATACGCACATTTCCAAGTTTTCCGGTGCCGCCAACGCTTCTTATCCGAAAAAAAATTACCTTTGTTCTCCTCAATGCCCGGGTGGCGAAATTGGTAGACGCACTACTTTGAGGTGGTAGCGCCGGTTTACGGCGTGCTGGTTCAAATCCAGTCTCGGGCACAAAGTTCAAATCAATAAACCTTGTAAGTCAATGATTTACAAGGTTTTTTATTTTGGGTAGTTCCTCTTTATTCCGCTTTTTTGCGCCTTTTTCCGCCTTTTTTGGCGAACAAATGGCGAACAGTTTGGCGAACACAAACTTTTCGTCATGGCGATTAACATCACTACCAAAATCTCCCGTAACGGGAAAAAAACATGGTACTCTTTTGAATGGGGTAAAGCTGCTGGCCAGCGCAAAGCTGCCGGTATTTTTACCTGGACTAACCCTAAAAATCAGGTTGAAAAAAACTTCAATAAAGAAACCCTGCGACTGCTGGATACCAAATTTGCAGAACTGACGCTGGAGAGACAAACTATAGGCTCAGGATTTATCCCTGCTCATAAGTTCAAAACTAATTTTCTGGACTACTATGAGGAATATGTAATAAACAATGTCAGGAAAGGAAAACGCCACCTGCAAAACAGTTTGGTTCAATTCAGAAATTTTTATAAGAAAGACTTTATTGCTCCCATTGATATTACTGAAAATTTTTGTGTACGCTTTAGGCAACACCTGCTGGATAACTTTAATGGGGACACTCCTTCCAACTATTTTTCGCCCTTTAAGAAAATGATAAAGGCTGCTACCAAGAGTGGATATTTTAAAAATAACCCGGTGGACGAAGTAGCAGCGAGAAGCAATAAG
The DNA here is from genome assembly GCA_037190885.1 of Chitinophagaceae bacterium. Lineage (GTDB taxonomy): Bacteria > Bacteroidota > Bacteroidia > Chitinophagales > Chitinophagaceae > Agriterribacter. The sequence goes on along the minus strand of JBBCJQ010000014.1, from coordinate 72,896 downwards.
AATAAAAAGCTGAAGGAGCACCTGGAAGCATTTGAGTATATCCAGTTATTGAAAACTCCATGCTACCATGAGGAAGTGAGAGAAGCATATATTCTTAGCTGTTATGCCGGGTTAAGGTGGTGCGATGTGAAGCCGCTTGACTGGTCTGATATTAAAGGCGACCAACTGAAAACCCGTATCATCCAAGCAAAAACAGGGGAACCCTTAATGATCACTTTACATCCGATAGCAAGGGCGATATTGGAAAAAAGGAAAGCAAGATTACCCCAGGGAGTTAATTCAGGATTGATTTTCAAGCTTCCCTCAGCAGAAGCAGCATACAAAATTTTAAGAGAATGGTGCAAAGATGCCGGTATTGATAAACATATTACCTGGCACAGTGCCAGGTTAAGCTTCTCTATTCTTTTGCAGGATGCTAACGTAGACAATGCCACAGTAGCATTGCTGTTGGGACTTACAAGTACTAAGTATGTGGATGAAACATACAAAAGACACAGACCTAAAGATCAAACAAGTGTAATTGCGTTGTTGCCCGATATTGAACAGAAGAAAGATAATAATTATAACGGGCTAAGGGTTGTGTATAAGCATATTCATTAAATGATTCGTAAAATAAGATTATTCTAAGGGATAGGTCTAAATAAATTATTATATGTAATAACTACCAGAAACGAAGTCAACAGAAATTGACATAATTCTGCAGAAGTGTGGTGATGAAAGCAGGTTAGCTTGCATTTTTGGAAATTCCGGTTAACCTGACCTCACTGTGCAGCGTAAATTAATAACTAAATTTATTTCCAATATAATTATTGACTAAAATGATATTTCTTTTAAAGGGAAAATTCGCTTCTAAAATCAATAAATGAGTGGGACATTTCATGGCACTTATTATTGTTTTAAATGTCGATTATGATTAAAAACGAAAGATGTACTACAATATCTCGCTGCATTCATTATGGCAGCCTGAACCATTTATGTTCCTCAAATGTCTTTTCCTGGATGGCATCATTGTATGAATATTTAACAGAAAGATTCTTTTGATTCCCTTCGTCCGGGTCATTCCCATTTGTAATTCCATTGTCAACTTTGAAATGAAGCTTTTTTTCTATTTCCACTATTCTTTTTAACGTATCTGTAATGTCAATTCCGTTATCTTCATTCTTACGAGGAGAGAAATATCTCCCAGATATAATTTTTATTGAATTCGATAGGTGCTCATTTATTTCATTCAAAAAATCAATAAGCAAATTATTCTCAGGTTCGGTTTCTATTTTAAGTCTTGCTGCATCTATTAATCCGAACGCATCATCACCCGCAGCTATAATGATAGGCAAATAGATATCTCTAAATTCCAGTAGCCTAGCAAGACTCTCGGAATTATTAATTACTCGATTCAATATTTTCCGGACTACCTCTCCACTTTTCTCAGTTAATCCTCCGATTTCTCTAAAAATCGGCTCGAAAAACAAGAACTGTTCGTCTGTTATATCAAAATCACGAAGAAATAAATCCCGTATATCCTTTATGTGAGATTGTAAATGGAATTTATCCACCTTTTTGTATATGGACAACCACATATTTTGCACACCCTTTGAGATATTATAGTTTCCAGAACTAGTAGCTATCTCTTGTAGCGCATCTTTGTATGCAATAAAGGCATTATTAGGTAGTGCATTAATTTTGTTTGCCTCTAACATTTGATACAACAGGTTAAACAAATAAGATTTTTGATCTTTATATGACTCTATCCAACTTTCGTAAGTAACGTACTCAAGAAAGTCGCTCGCAACTGAAATAATGTACTCAGTTATATCATTTTTGATAGATAAAGCAATTTTATAAAAATCTTGGTCAGGAATTACTTCTAAAATATTGTCCTTCGTAAGAGTCGTTTTTAAATGCTCCTCCCAACCGTTAAGTTTATTAAGTAAGATTTCGTCAGTTGTTTTTAATGTTGATACAATTTTGCGAAAATGGGGGATTACGTCTTCTATATCCATACAATTACCCTCATCGCCAGAAATCATTTTATTCAAAACCGAAATCAAGGCTGGTTTAGGCCAACTAATTGAATCTATTAACAAGCTTCCAAAATCTTTATAGTGTTCAACTCTTACTACCATTTCTTTTAAAAAACCATCTGTAGTATTTGACAAAATATCGTCAATTTCCGTCCCCTGATTAAGAAAAGAATCTGCTCTTGCTATTCGCATGGCTGCAAGTTCATAATATTCCTTACTATATTTTTTTGCAGCAATTAGTAGTTCATAAATTTTGGGATCTGTAAGCTTCGCATTTAATGTTGTATGTTCAGATGTAGCCTTATAAGCATCAAAAACAATTGCAACATTTGAAATTGTTACATTATTACCTTCAATAAAATTTTCGATTGTTTGTTTAAGATTCTGAAATTTATATTCTTCTTTGATAAATGAAATTACTGAAGCATTATTTAAACTTTCGGGAAACTTATCTATAAAATATTTTTCCAAAGCGTCCTTTTCACAAAGGACTTTGAATTTTTGATAGTTCTCTTTCGCACTGTTTAAATAGTCGATAAACACATCTGCCAAAACAACCTTCCGCTGTATTAGTGATTCTATCTCTATTTCAATATTATTTTCCTTGACAAGTGATTCGATGCCAGACAGTACTAAAAAGTATTTTGAACCTGAGAACTCTCTTATATTATAGAACTGCTTTAGGAAATAATTTACTAATATTCTTTGGTTAGCGGGTCTTGCTTTTAAAACTAATATTTTTTGATACTCAGTAAATTCTAAATCTGCTAACTGCATTTTTAATTGCTTTCCAATAACTCTATCCCAAATAACTTGAAGAACTTCACTGTCCGAATTCTCCAAACTAGGTTGTATCTCACTTAGGCAAAAAACTATTGGTTCCACATCTATATCCTCTGTTTGAATTTGCTCAAGTATTGATACAAAATCAGTATTTTTTGAATATTGTCTTAACTCATCTATATTTTTATTTCTTATGGCTAATTCTATTTCTCGTTGAAGAGTGATTTGTGTTGCTTTTTCTAAAGGCACATTGTAAAATAGTGCCGCTATATTATCGGAGACAGCTTCATCACTGTTAAAAATGTTTTGGGAACCTTCCAGAAAACTTTTATTTAATATTTGAGTAACCGGAGATTTAGAAATTTTTTGTCTGTTCAATACAAATAAAGCGATGTAACGAAGCTTAATCTCTTTTTCCCAGATCAATTTTAATGAAACTAAATCATTTATAAAGGAAATAATTTTTCGTGGAGTGATTGAAGTATTGTATAAGTCAAATACTTTTCTTGCAATACTATACTCTGTCATCTCTGTTTCTCCAAAAGCATCCTTGTATTTTTGTTCAAAAAATTTCTTCCAATCTGTTAATGCTGCGGGGGATATATTAAAAATGACAGAGAATGTCTTATTAATTAAATGATTTGTCCTTTCAAAATCTTCATCACTATCTGAATTTCCAAGTGCCTCCCTAATATGTTCGCGATCAAAAGGAACAATTACCCATATTTTTGAGTAAGGCTGAGAAGAAAAAAAAGTATGTAGTAAAGTCCAAATTATTTTTATTTTTTCAGAACTAAGTCTGTCCATATTGTCAAAAACAACAACTATACACTTCTGACTATCATCATTTAATTTGTATATCCAATTTCTGAACTCTCGCAGCGAAGGCTCACTTTCCGAAATAGTTTCATCGCTGATTTTTTTTAGATCCTGCTTTTCGTAAATTCGAAAGAGGTGAACTAATTTTCTATATTGAGGATCTTTAATTGCTGCAATTCCCCAAACTATCAAAGCAACTAAGAGAGGAGATCCTGTGATTAAAACTCTTAACAATTGTTTATCAGGAGAGATACCTTCTGATATTACTTTGGCAATTGGCACAATTACGGCAACAAGCAGAGAAACTAAAATGCCATAGCTTAAAGTGGGTATTGTTTTTGTAACAGTAACTTTCTTTTTAGCTAACAAATCACTTAACTTAGTCTTCCATTCTGCTTGATTTATTACATGATTTTTTTGTAAATCGTCGGTTAGTTCTTCTAAAAATGAGCGTCTTTGTAAGTCCTCTTGATGCGCCCATGTATCGTAGACAAAAAGATGAAAGTCATCTCCTAATTGCTTTTGAACAATGCTTATCGCATTTGATTTACCTGACCCCCATTCGCCATCTAAGCCAATGAGTCTGTAATCCTTATCTCGTAATTTAATATGCTCCGAAATACTTTTTGCTGTTTTCTCCTGAGAGCGGCTTTCAAACAGATCTACACCATTAGGGGAATTACTAATGAATCGAGGATATTTTTCTGACTCTGTCATATGGCTTAAGGTTAAGATAAAATGTTAAACTGGACTATAATAATATCATGCTTGGAGCATAATATCGAATTTTTCAAAACTACAAAATTTAGCATTCTAAATGAGTTTTTTTTGTCCTGTCAAAAATGCTTCAAATAACAAGCTGTACTTAAGGCTCTTATTTCTTCACTACTAATCTCCTTAACGCCGGATCACCCATCATCCGTTCCAGTTCTATTTCTACCAATTCCTCCACATCCTTTGTCACCTGGATATAATTCCTTTGTACCATCTTGCTATCCACTTTACGGATCACCGGTATAGGCTTATATCCCTTTACCTCTGTATTTAGTGCTTCATGGTCGTTTTGTATTTGTGCATGAAATGCTTTCAAATCAATCTTTTCATCGGGGTTATCTGCTACCATTCCTACAAATTCACCGGAACTCAGACCGGCGATCCTGGATGGCGGTATAGCAGTTTCCAATTGCTTGGAACGACTAATAGAAGTATCCCCGCTATTAATGGAGAAACTCTCCCTGTCCTGCATAATCTTACCGATCCGTTCCGATATTTGTTTAGCAGTATCACCAAAGCTTTGCCCCGCAATCACATTACCACAAATATTAATCAATACATCCGCCTGTTCTTTTGAATAATCCCTCCTTAATTGCTCTATCGACTGCAACCCAATCGTCGTAGATATTAAATTACTTCTGCCGGTTGCGACAACCGTATCCAATGGAGAATATATAGTAGGGTACTCATCAAAAACAAGACTGCATTTTAATTTTCCTTTTTTGTTGACAAGTTTTGCCAGCCGATTTACATACAGGGAAAGTACAGCGCCATATATCTGTATCTTCTGCGGGTTATTCCCCATACAGACCAGCTTTGGCTCGTCCGGATTGTTTATATCCAGGGAGAAATCGTTGCCAGATAAAACATAGTATAGTTGTGGGGAGACCAGTCGCGCCATCGCAATTTTAGCTGATGCGATCTGACCTTCCAGTTGCTCCATTACATCATTCAGGAAAGCGTTTACAAATGGATTTATTAATACCTCAATTTCTTTCTCCTGCCTGAGTATGGAGAATAACTTGGCGTATTCCACCTGCATGAGCTCTATTACATGAGGTAAGGTACAATACTCTCCACCCCGGTATTTTCTCAGGAACCAGATTATCGCCGTTACGAAATTTATTGGTGACTCCACAAAAAAGTCACCTTGGCGTTTTTTTCACTCAGAATTTAACCCCAGCAATATGGTTCGGGAACTCTCAGCAGCATCGGTAATATCCGTCATTGCAGATGGCTCTAACGGATTACAGCGATGTGTCCGGGTGAGATCATCAAAATTTATTACATAAAACCGGGTGGATGCAGGATATTTATTTTTGTTCTTAAGAAAATGATTATAGACAATGACCGACAGGTCATCAAATTTAAAATCATATACGAACATGGAAAATCCTTTAGCGATATGCTGTGTGATAACATGACGTATAACAAAATAACTTTTTCCGGATCTTTTTTATCAGGAACCGGGGGAGCCTGATACGAGCAACCCCCGGAACGGATTTATTATATTGATTTTTGAGTGACGAATTTTACCCTTCAGCATATACTTAGCAGGAAGATTGATGGAGTATTCATTTTCGAGCAGCCTTTCTTCCTGCGGGAAAGTTTCATTTTCCTTGTTGAAAATGTCTTTATCATTCATTTTTTTTGTGATTATACGGCTTAGGATGGTTCCACCTGTGATGGTCATGATAAATCCCAAAGTTGTAATAGCCATATATAAGAAAGCTATTCCTGTAACTTCCAAAGGGGCATACAATACCAATCCTGCAGACCAAAAGATAGCCTGTCCACATAGTAACCAGGTGAAGGCGGTTTTATAGTGCAGCTTTTCATTTTTTCTGCCTTTGGCGCCCATTAGGGAAATAAACAAAAAGCCCAACGCAATAGCTTTCGACACATGAAAACTATTTAAAAAACCTGTCCTGGCTACATTACCTAATAAAGAGTCGGTAATACCAGTTGTAAGTTCTCATTCGACGAAAGCAGCATAACAATAATAATAGGCATGAATGACAAGTAATACAATGCTGATCATCCTGGTCATATCCAGTATTTTTCGTAAGCCCTCTGCGCTTTCTCCTGTTTGCATTGACATATAATTACCGATTTTATTGGGATTTTCTTTTTTTCCTCTTTTTCTTTTTGGGACTTACCACCAGATCAGTAAACTCTTTCGGCTCGGTTAACAGCTCCAGTAAGGTACGCTGTTCCAAAGCCGGTTCAGGTTTGGATGGCAGAGAGGTTCGACTTGTTGAGGACTTTTTCAAGTTGGGTAAGGATTCCTGTACTTTTTCCCTACTGGAGTTTATCTCTTGTTGCAAAGCGTTTTCCGGCTTGCACCTTTCCAATAATCCCTTAGCCCCATATTGCTTTGCTAATTCGCTGCCGTTGAATACCACTTTGTTTTTATGATCAACATAAGTAATGCCGTATATAATCCCATCCTTGTTTTTTCACATTATCATATCTATGGCTTCTTTTTTCAATTGACCTTTTAATTGCTCCGGGGTCATTCCTTTTTGAGCTAATGCCCAGTCTACTGCATTTTTAATACGTCTTTTCATAGGCTGCTGGCGTAAAGGTTTGTTTACGATAAAACGCTGCTCCAAAAAGTGAAGCGTTGGCTTGTTATACATTAGACTGGCTTTTATAGGTACACCGATTTTATTCCCTTCTTCATCCAATACTCTATACACCAGCCCCCCTTTTTTATATACTCTTGAATCCTCGGTACCCCTGTCCGCCATAACATTAAATTGTTTAAGAATCGCATTTAATTCCTGTAAGGATGTAAAGTTGTATTTGGTTAACACGCTATTCAGTACATTTGTAATGGCTCTGCGGGTATCGGATTTTCCATAAATAACTTTAGCTGCGTTTACAGGCTTTATCCTCCATGCCTCATTCATTTTTTTACTATCCGCTTTCACCAAACCATAATCAATTTCGATTTCTTTCCTGGCTTTTTCCGATTGGTTCCTACCGATATTATGTAGCTCAATTCTTCTCCCATCCGCTTTTATGTTGGTGGTAACTATATGCAGGTGCTCATGCCCGGCATCTTTATGCTGATAGACCAGGTAAGGTTGCTCACCAAAGCCGATCTTCTGCATATAACTGTCAGCAATCTTTTTCAGAATACTTCCGGGTAAATGTTCACTCACATCAAAGTTTAGGCTAATATGCACCGCGTTTACCCTGGTTCTCTCATTTAAGGCAGCTTGTTTTCTTAAACGGTTTAACCTCTGGTAAAAGTTCAGATTATCTGCCTCCTTTGGATAGTTCTTCGCTGCTAAACAAACTGCTTTTCCCTGCTTTACCTTTTGCTCATTGTAGTTTAAGACAGTGGACAAGCTCTTGCTCTGGTGTACTACTGCAACCATATATCTGCTATTTCATTTATTTTATGTTGGATCTCCTCAACTTTTTTTAACAGTGATAGCCTGTCATTGTCATAAGTGGTTATTCAGTTCCTGAAGTCCGGGACTTGTATCAGCGTATGTAATTTTCTTACTGCCTGGTTAAAGTTATTACCAACATGGTTCAGCTCTGTTCTTAGCTGTATCATCTCTGTCATAAAGTCATCCAGGGATTGATTGCGTTGTTTTACCGTGATGGGTTTTTCAAACAAAGCACGGCGGATAAATTCACTTACCCGTGGTGTGGTTGTTTGAGAGGATTGCTTTTTTAATAAAGCATATTCCTGCGTATTAAATCTTACCCCAACGATTTTTGTCCTGTTATTTTTCTGTTCAGTCATCATGCAATATTTAGTTGTTACTTAAATACAGTTCTCTATATTGGCTTCAGCCGCCCGCAGCGACTTTGGAGCGTAAGGGCCAAGATGCACGGTTGTGTTTAACAACCGTACATCTTGCCGATTTCCGAACCCTGGAAATCTACCGTGTTTTTCAAGCTGGCTTTAGTTACTAACAAAACTTCTTTGAATAGCTGGGGGCTTTGCTATTGCAATTGCTTTTTATGAAAACTATCTCCTGATTTTCATATTCTGTAAAACAAAATTATTATTAAATGATCATTGGAACCTATACAAAATATGATGAGGTCTTTTTAAAAACGAAATTTTCATTTGGAAAACTTACATCAATAAAACATAACAGCCCTCTATAAAAATTTTAGACTTATGCAATAGAGGGCTGCCAACTTTTCAGATGTTTACTCAAAGTTCTTTGTTGTTCCTATAAATGATTTTAAAGATTCACTAGGAAAGGTTTTAAAATAGGCATTTAACGAATCAATTTGTCTTGACGTCAAAGCCCTCGTCAGCGGAACTTTATAAGCATCAGCGTCAAAAACGATATCTATTACATTCTCTTTCCCCATAACCCTTTTACATTCTTCCCACAAATGATTTGCATGCCCTGTAAATGGCGCCTGCATTGCACCAATAAGTGGAGCTATAACCTGAACTTTAGTAGACGAAACTTCAGGTTCCTGTTTGCTATTCTTAATAAGAATAAGCTTGATGCGGGAAGGATCAACAAGCGTCTCTGATTTAAGGAAATGGAATACATCTAAAGCTGTAGAAACTCCATAATTTTCATAATATCCCCCATCAACAAACTGGTCTTTATTTTTATATCCTATATGAGAGGCGGCACTGATGAATGGGAATAATTCAGATAGATTAACAGCCTCACGATACAAGATATCTTTACGTGCAATACCGCAATCAAATGATGTATCCTGAAGCGGTTTAATGGCATTAGGAAAAAAATCCAAAGATAAAACAGGAAAAGGAGAGACAACCGCTCTTCTGCCACTGTTTATTTCAAATGTATTAATCAAATGAATTGGAATTTCTCCGTTTTGTTTTATAAAATAAGATTGAAAAAGGTCAGGCATGATTGTGTCTTTCCTGAAGTAAGGATAGAATGTCCTTTTCCAATATCCATCAAATCCGGAGAAAGTTTCTCCTTTTAAGCCCTGTTCTAATATATAATCGTACTCTTGTCTTATTCTATAATTTCTATCATGAAACCCTGTAATTGGATCTGACTTTGAAATCCAAGTTCTAGGTCCGGATGCAATATCGCCTAATAAGGTTTCTACAGGGTCGCCCAATAAAATGCCAAAGACACCACTGGAATTGTAATTTTTTTGATAAATATTATATAGGAATTTGGAATTTTTTGGCAGAACTCCCATTTGCTTGCCCTTTATAAAATTGAAGGCACCAACAGACCCGCCCGATACTGTACTAAAACAAAGTGTTCGCTCCCATATATTATTGAGACTTTTATTTGAATCAAGATTGTTTAACGTGGCTGCAGTAAAATAACCGGCTCTTGACCCTCCTCCCATAGCACATATAATATAAATATTACCTGAAGAATCTTTTTCGTTTATTTTAGCCAGGCGAGTTCTAACAGCATCCTCCAGATATGGTTTCGGCGTAATATCCGAAGATATTTCCCTTAACGGAATACTAAATTGTTTTTCCTTTGTAACAAAAGGCAAAACGAGAAAAAAGGCAGTTGCAACAATGCCTATACTCTTGAGTATTCTACTTTTCCAACCTTCGTCACTTGCTCGAATACAATTACGCCAAAAATCCAGATAAAATATAAAGAAGCTGAACACGATCATAATTATAAAAAGCGTGTTAGTTGCGTCTAAGGAAGGAACAAGAAAATAGAAAAATACAATAATGGAGACTACTCCAAATAAAGAAAAGTAAAAACATCTGGAATACTTTTTATTTTCAGGACTTAGCATCCTGCTAACCATGAGCCTGATATTTTTAAGTTTTTCCGGGTCAGTTTCTTTATCAATCTCAGGTAAATCAGGTACCCCCATTGGCTTAGGTACACCCGATATATTTTTAGGGCTACTTTCATCACTAAAAAATAATAGCCGAAAAACAACAATACTTGAAGTGAAAATAAATATGCCTACCCGGTATGAAAGATAGTGTCCACTATCTCCAAATATAGAAAATATTAGTGCTAAAAAAGTAACGAATAGAATAATCAATAAAAGGATCTTTACATAAGTGTTGCGAACCTTTTGCCTTGCCTGGACTATTTCCCGCCTCAATCTGGAACCTGCAATTTTTCTATTTATCCAGGTAAATAACCTTACAAAAAGGATGAATACGACAAAGGAACCTAAATTAATTAAAATAATTTTTAGCCAGGGGGTATCAATACCAAGCCCCGAAAGCAGGAACGCATTACTGATAATCAGGAAAGGTAACATGGCTACAAGAGCTAAAAGCTTTGTTGAAAGATAGAAGCGTTCAAAATTCTTCAGAATATCCTCCCTTTTTTTATCCGAATAAAGAAAAAATGGAATTACCCATGTAGAAATACTTAATAGAAAAGTGCAAGAAAACAACCAGAGATAAGACAATAACCGTTCACCAAAATTTACTTTATCGCCACCCACTGTGGTCAGGAACGTCTCTATAGTATCTTTTCCCACGGGTATCCTGAACAAAATGAACCAAAGCAGGAAAAGCATAAGGTAGGTATACCAATTTAAAAAGATGACCCTCATAGCAGAAGGAATTATTTTTCCGGAAAAATCAAAATCATCCGGAAGAACTGCGCATCTTTTTATCAACTTTTCTACTCTTGTTTTAAGATGAGGAGTTATCAAGAAAATAATAAGGGCAATCAACATTGCCTGGACAAATGAATTTGAAAAGGGATTCATGTAATGAGGTTTAAAAGTTAAATAATAGCCGAATAGGGAGGATTAAAAAAGCGTTGCAGTCAGCCAAAAGATACGGAAGCTGTAGGGGGCTGGCTTATAAAGAAACGAATAGTTAATAATAGGATCTGAATAATCCGGAAAGACGTCTATAAGCAATATTAATCTATAAGATTAAATATATAAAAAATATCAATAGGGATAAAACACTAAATGCATACAATTGATTAATAAAGATTAGGACTGACTAGGAAAATTGCCCATGAGTATTATCCGCTGGCGGAATTTGCAGACGATGCAATATCGATTATAGAAGACACTTCTATTCCGTTGGTTATACTGACAAATCCGGGCATTAATGAGGATTTGGATATTGCATCTCTTGCCTTACAATACGGGAAACAGGTAAGAACAGTCTAGCTGATTACACGAGGTGATTGATACTTTTAACTAACATTGACTTGCTATCATACAACGAACACGTAAAATCTTAATCGTATGATACAGGAAGTTAAGCATACAGCACACAACGAAGTATTATTAAATTCCATTTGGACTAAAATAATATCAGTGTTCAGGAAATATACGAACGAAACGAACACCACCTGCTCAAAGAGTATTAGCGAGGCCGTTAAAAAAACGGACAATATACAAAAGCCGGCTTATCGCCATAATTATTTTGCCGGCCCGCATTGCTACTTTTAAACCCATTCGCCTGTAGGACATAAATTTTTTGATTCATAAGTAAAATAGAAATTGGATTTAGAAACAAACGGGGCTGTATTTCTATATGGCCCTTTTTTATGCATTTACCCCCCTACAATAGTCATCTAATCAAATTTTCTAAAGTCGGCAAGTTGAATTGAAATATCAACAAGAAAGATCAATACCAGCCAAAGAAGCAGTAAAACTATAATCACTTTAAAAAAGGAATGAAGCCCTTTCCATATTTTCTTTAATAAGAAACCTGACATGTCTATTGTTTATATTGGCCTCTTTAACTTAACAGAAATGGCGGCTATAATATTATCCAATGAATTTGTCCTAAGCTCATAATTTTTTATACCTTCTTTTATTTTGGCGACCTGCTCTATGAATTTATTAGTCCCGTTCTTTCCACGAATGGGTCACCAGTAAAAATATAAACAAAACAAGAGACTTCATTAATTTAGTTTTTAAACAGTCCATTCATTAAAGGATCTTTATGTAAGACGGTAAGAGAAGCAACCTCTTACCATTTTGCACGCCTTACCATTTTACATTGTCTTACACATCTTACCATCTTATCCCCCTACCCCAACAGCTCTTTGTGCTGCATCGCCCATTTCAGCAAGGAATTATTGCCATCTTTCAGACCCAGCTTACGACAAATACCATGGCGATGATTTTTAACAGTATAAGGGCTCAGGAACAGGATAGCGGCTATTTCCCTGGTCGTTCTGTTCTGCAGGATCAGTTGGATGATCTTCCGTTCGGTAGGATTGAGCATTTGATGGGGCGGGGCGTTGTCATGCAGCTTTCCTAATACAGGATTGGCTTCTATGATCGGCCAGGCCAGCTTCACTGCCGCAAAAACAGCCGCTTCGTCAGCCGGTTTAATGATGTAATTTAAAGGACGGTAGAGCAATGCCCTTTCAATGATCGCTCTGGATTGATACGAGGTTATAAAGATCACCTCAAACGCATACTGCCTGCGAAGGTTTTCTACCAGTGTGATGCCATCTTTTTCTTCTTCCAGGTTGATATCGCATAAGATAAGATGGGGCAAAAACCGGGGCATGGTATTGGTTACCTCCTGCTCGTTAAGGGCAATAGCAGTACGGCAATCAAAACTGGCGGTAAGCTGCTGCTCTATGAACCGGGCTATGATAATTTCGTCTTCTATAATAAGTATGCGCATTTATACCAGGTTGGGGAAGTTGAATAAATAATGGACACCGTTGTGCTGGTGAAGGCTGTAATGACCTTTCAACTGCCGGGTAAGGTCGGCTATAAGGGTCAGACCAAAGCTGTTAGCCGGTTGGGTGCTGAAGCCTTTGCCGTTGTCGCGGTAATGCATTTTCCAGCTATCACCGGTAGCCAGGATGGCAATGTCTATTTGCGGCTGCGACTGCTGTTCGAAAGCGTGCTTACAGGAGTTTGTGATAAGTTCGCTAACGATAAGCCCCAGGCATAAGCCGGCTGTTGCATCTAAAACCAGGCTATCATCTATCCTGAGCCTGATATCTGCCGGCGCGGATTGCGCAAACATTTTTTTGGAATGTTCAGCGATGTCTGCAATAAAAGTTACCGGTGAAATGGTTGTATTGCCGGAATGCTTACCGGGATTGAGGCTGTCGTTCACCAGCATCATGGCTTTGATGCGGGCTACATTATCTTTCAAAATATTACCTGCATGCCCATCTTTATTGCCAGACAGTTGCAGACTGTTGAGACTGTATAGCAGTTGCAGGTTATTCTTCACCCGGTGATTCAGTTCGTTCATCAGCAATTCGATATGTTCATTCCGGCGGTTGAGTTCGCGGGTACGTTCGGCTACGCTTTCTTCCAATAGCTGGTTTTGCTGTTGTTGCAGCCGGTTAAGCTGTGCCAGGTAGAGAGTTTTGTCTTTTTCATTTTGCCAGAGCTTACCGTTAATACCGGTCAAAAAAAGCAAGCTTACCGTCACCAGCAGACTACCTGATAATATGGAGAATAGGTTAAATGCCGCTTCTCCTGCTACCATCAGTGCCAGGGTAACGAATAGAGCGACTCCCAGGTAAAGAATGACGCCGTAGGCTAAGAAAAGCTCCTGTTTGTCAAAACTTTTCCAAAGCAGCAGCACCCGCAACAGGTAACTGACCTGTACAACAATAAAAAAGCTGTTGACCTGGCTCATTATTCTAAAATTACCTGTGTAATGATGGATGAAAAAAGACAACACCGAAAGCAGTAAGATGCCGTACAAAACAGCTTTGCCCAGGCGGTACAACCGATAATTTTTTTCTTTCACTTTCCAAAAGTCCAGTATCAGCAGGTAAAGCCCCGCCAGGGCCAGGTGTAAAAAATGAACGGTAAGCCGCCAGCCAAAATAGGGACGGGAGGGGAAAAACCAGTCGATCAGGTAACGGCTCAAAGCAAGGTTATACAGCATCAGCCCCATAATAAAAACCCCCAGCCACAGGTATGGCCGGTAGCGGGTAGTAACCCAGGTGATGAACACGTATAGCAATAGCAGCAACCCCGCACCCTGAAACCAGAAATCCACCAGTTCCCGCTGCTGTTTGGCTTTGCTAAAACGATAGGCATCGCTCAGCTCAAAATCAAATACCGGCTGATATTGCTTGGTATGCAGGCTGCGGATAAGCACCCGGTACGTGGTGCCCGCCGCCAGCTTCAGATGAAAATGAAAACGGCTGTCGCCGGGACTGATCTGTTCCGCCGGGCGGAAAGCGCCTGCACGGTGGTGTATGACTGCTGCGCCCGGTGTATCAGGCATAATATACAGATCGGCATAACTAAGATGCTTAAACGATATGACGGCATCGGCTGTACCTGTACTTTTGATACGCGCAAAAAGCCAGAAAGTGCTGCCGGGCCTCTCCGTTCTGAAACCTGCAATGGATGTAAACAGGCCGGGATTGGTAATAAGCGTATCAGGATGGTAAAGACCGGCATTATCCTCTATGATACCAAAGTAAGGCCGCATGGATATTGTCGGCGCTGCCGGGTTAAAAACAATACTGTCGGCAGCTGCCCTTGTTTTACCGCAAAACAGGATAAAGAATAAAAAAAGTTGTGTAAACTGTTTCAAAATATAACGGTGCCCTGATTGATCAAATACCGGTTTGGTTTGCTAACGGCATAAAATTAAAGATAAACATCCTTTTATATTCCGGTGGAAGGCAGTAGGTATTCTCATTACTATACAAAAAATTAGAACCCCGGGGTCTATCCCCTGCCGAAATACGGTGAATATATTTTCGTTATCTATAAAATATTGGTATTACCATCGCATTCGCAAAGCCGTTGCTATGCTATAACACCAAAGAACACCAGGACATCAGTTCGCTAAGTACTGCCGCCGGCACTGTAACCATCCATGGGATGAGGACAACAATGTTAGTATTACCACCAACACGCGTCGCCAGGCAGTAGTCCTCAAAAGCGGCGCCCTATCGCTAAACGAGGGCGCCGCAGACCTTAGCGGTATAATAATGACAGAAAGCTTTAGTGCTTCGCCAGGCAATCCGGGTTCCTCTGCAATTTTCCGACATCCCTGTTCACAGGCTAAGCGAACCCGTATGAAGAAGCCCTGTTCCCGCAACGCTGGTATTTGTCACAGGCAAAAAGAGGTCTTACCTGAAATGTAGTAAGTGGAATTGTAAAAAATTGATTTACAGTATCTTATTTTTTATTAACCACCGATTTTCGGTCCTCTTCCTTACCTGTAGTCCGTCAGGGATCGGTGTCAACAGACCCCAACCGGTATATTCCGTTACAGCCCTGGCAAGGCGGGGAAATAATTTTCTACAGGGTACGTGTATTTACATGCATTTATTTTATATAACTTTATCACGTTATCATACTTACTAACTCAATACACTCAAAAATGGCAACATCCAAAAAAGCCGCTTCAAAAAAAGCTGCTCCAAAGAAAGCAGCGCCGAAGAAGGCAGCAAAAAAAGCAGCACCTAAAAAAGCCGCAAAAAAAGCAGCGCCAAAGAAGGCAGCTAAAAAAGCAGCACCCAAAAAAGCCGTGAAAAAAGCAGCACCGAAGAAGGCAGCTAAAAAAGCAGCACCAAAAAAGAAAAGAAAAATTAATCCCGCGCTATTGGTGCCATTAACTCCAAGCGCCGCCTTAGCGGATGTTATCGGAGCTAAACCAGCCTCCCGGCCGGATATTGTAAAAAAGATATGGGACTACATCAAAAAGAATGGACTGCAGGACAGCAAAAACAGGAGAATGATCAACGCGGATGACAAGTTGAAAACCCTGTTTGGCGGCAAGTCACAGATCTCCATGTTTGATCTGGCAAAAGTGGTTAGTGCCAATGTCAAATAAGAGGTCTCAGTAAATTTTGACTTTTTTATCAGGGAAAACATTTGGTTTTCCCTGTTTTATTTTATGTCAACGGGGTATACACTTATTCTATCGCAATAAATATCCCGTTCACCGGCAAATCAGCCGCTTCCATGGAATACCCCTTAGAAAAAATACGAACAATTCCGGCACCTCGTTTATACTGGCATGAGAGTTTACACTTATTTCAGGATATGGCTGCCGATTATCGGTTTTATCTGCGGAATACTGTTTGCAACAGGCAGTAAAGCGCAAATGGTGGCTAACTGGACATTTAATAATACCCTGACACCCACTACCGGGACCCATAACTCCGCGAGTCATGCTGCTTTAAGTCCTGCCGTTCCAAAAGGTGAGTACAATGGCGGTACCGTTTACTACGGACTGAACGGTTGGCCAACGGGAACTGCGGTAGACCCGACCATGTACCTGGAATTTTCAGTTACATCCAACCCCGGTCAACAGTTACATTTAGAGACTATAGAGCTTGTGATGCGCAGAAGCAACCTGGGAAGCCCCTCCGGTGGAGGTCCAAGAGCATGGGTATTACGATCCAGCCTGGATGATTTTACCAGTGATGTAAGCTCCGGCGCATTGACTATTCCCAGCAGTACCTTTACCGTCCATTTCGGAACTGAATTTCTTTATCTTTCATCTACCGTCACATTCAGGCTCTACGGTTATGATGCGCACGTAAATCCGGGAGGTTCCAACCGGTTTGTTTTCGACAATATCAGGATCACCGGGCTGAGCATCCTGCCAGTACAATTTACAGGCATATCCGGCAGCATTATGCCCTCCGGCCCGGTAATTAAATGGAATATAGAAGGCGGCAATATTGTTGATTTCACGCTTGAAAGATCTGCTGATGGCACCCTGTTCTCAAACGTTACGAGAGTAAAAAACGAAGGATCGACCACATACACTGCCACAGACTATACAGCCAACCGGAATATCCCTAAGTTATTCTACAGGGTAAAAGCCACCCTGCAGCATGGAGAGATCATCTATTCCGATATCATGATATTGCACCAGTCGCTGCAGGAAGCGCTGAATATCAGGCATATTTCATCAAACGGATCAAACCTGCGGCTTGAAGTGTATGCACCCGAACCGGGGATTGCCAGAATAACGATCGCTACTTTTGACGGGCGAACAGTATTTCAGCAAAGTGCAAATGTAACCAGGGGTGTGCAGGAAATTACCATGCAGACCGGAGCAGCTGCGCCTGTTATATCGGTAATGACCATATCTACCGCTAATGGTATGGCCAGTAAGCAATTCCTCCGGTAAGGACACCTGTAAAAGGTTCTGGTGCTATACAAATGCGCTGAACCCTGTGATCGCCCTGCCCACGATCAGCGAATTGATCTCCTTGGTACCCTCATAGGAATAAATAGCTTCCGCATCGGCCACAAATCTTGCAACATTATGGTCAAGGAGAATACCGTTGCCACCCATTACCTCCCGCGCCTGGCTTACAATATCCCGCGTACGCAGGGAACAAAAGACTTTCGCCAGTGAAGCATGTTCGTCTTTCAGCAAGCCCTGGTCCTGCAGTTCAGATAACCGGAAAACCAGGGACTGCATCGCTGTGAGGTTGCTCAGCATCTCCACCAGGTGGTTCTGGATCAACTGGAATGAGGCGATCGGTTTACCGAATTGCTTCCGTTTTCTCGTATAATCCAGGGCATTTTCGTAAGCGCCACGGGCACAGCCTACCGCCATCCACGCCACGCCGGCACGGGTCATCTGCAATACTTTGGCAGTATCCTTAAAAGAATTAGCCAAAGGCAAACGGTCTGCTTCCGTCACCTCGCAATCCTTCATCGTGATCAGTCCGTTCTGTACGATCCGCAACGCCATTTTCCCTTTGATCTTCTCTACTGAAAAACCGGGTGTACCCTTTTTCACCAGGAAGCCCTTCACCTGGTTGTCATCTATATCACGTGCCCAGATAACGGTAACATCTGCGAACGTGGCATTACCGATCCATTTTTTCTGCCCGTTCAGCACCCAGGTATCACCGTTTCGTTTAGCCGTTGTCGTTAATCCACCGGCAGCGCCTGAACCTACCTCCGGCTCTGTCAGTCCGAATGCCCCGATGCTTTTAAATTGCTGTAGCCTGGGCAGCCAGTAAGACCTTTGTTCCTCCGATCCGCACATATATATCGACCCCATGGTCAAACCGCTTTGTACGCCAAAAAAAGTGGCGATGGAAGAGTCCACCCGTGCCATTTCCATCGCAATGATCCCTTCCATCAGGAATGATTTTCCGGGACAGCCATAACCCTGGTATGTAACTCCACAGAGATTTAATTCAGCGAATTTTGGTATGATATCATAGGGAAACTCATCGTGCAGCCAGAAGTTGTTGACGATAGGCGCCACTTCAGCTTCCATGAACTGCCGCACCTGCAGTTGCGTCGCCCGGTCTTCCTCGTTCAGGCGCAGGCTCAGCTCGTAAAAATCGCCGTTGATCTCCGGCAGTTCCTTGGCGGGACTGCCGCCCCCTTCCAGCATCTTCATCAGGTGTTTCACCTGTTTGTCATCCAGTTTTGAAAACGCGTGCATCATCCGGGGAATATCCACTTTTTGGGATATTTTGCTCAGCTCCTTCAGGTCTACTTTTTGAAAGAGGGATATAGCATTTTTAATATTGCTGAAAAATGTTGCCATAGTATTTGTTTTTAAAGAACAAGGTGCATCATTAAATCTATAAAAAAATCAGAACTTATCTGTCGCCGGACGGTTTTAATATGTTAAAAACTGTGCCTGCACCTTTTATTTTTGTTATGCCGGGTGTTAAACTGTGCTATAAGCACTGCTGTTCGAAGACTGACTTCATAACCAATATATTCTTCAGGATTTTCAAACTTTGTGATTTTAATCAAAACCCTGCGATATGAAAACATCATATCAATTCCGTGCACTGATGCAAATGACAGTAGTCGGACATGTTTTTACTATTTTTACACAAAACGGATATTTACAGGTAAGGAATGGAACCATTCATTAAAAACGAAGACATACAGACGATCCGGGCTTTTTCTGATCAGTCGGCTGAAAAAGGAAAGCTGACCCCCGCACTGCTGCAGCTCATTTATTCAAACAACTGGTTCAACCTGTACGTTCCACGGGAACTGAGTGGTCTGGGTCTGAACCTGCCGGAAGCCGTAATCCTCCTGGAACAACTGGCAGAGGCAGACGCCAGCCTGGGCTGGACCGTCACCCTGTGTGCGGGCGCCAATTGGTTTGTCGGCTTCCTGCCGGAGGAAACCCGAAGCGCTTTTTTCACAGGTCATTCCACCTGCCTGTCAGGCAGCGGTTTACCCGGAGGTATAGCCGAAGTCACGCAGGAAGGTTACCGGGTGAATGGCTACTGGAAATATGCCACCGGAGCCCCGCATGCCACGGCTTTTACAGCTAATTGTTATATCAAAAACAACGGCGACTATGTAAAGGATGAAAACGGAGCGCCTGTTGTCCGTTCCTTTATCTTTAAACCGGAAGAAGTGACCACGGAAGCCGACTGGCATACCATGGGCATGAAAGCCACTGCCAGCCATTCATTTCGCGTGCAACAGGTATACGTACCTGCCGCGCGGAGCTTCATCATTGATGCAACACAATCCCTTCTCCCCGATCCCGTCTTTTATTTTCCGTTCCTGCCTTTCGCGGAAGCAACCCTGGCAGCCAACTTCAGTGGCATGGCGCTACACTGGCTGCAATGCTTCGAAGAACGCTTCAGGCAGAAGTCAGAAGAAACCTGTACCCCAGTTCAAAAGCAGATCGTAAGCAACACGGTCCGGCGGGCAGAAAAAGCTTTTAAGGATGCCCGTGTCTCCTTTTTTGATACCATAAATGCGGTATGGAATGAAGGCGCCGGCAGGAAACAATGGAACCAGGCAGGATTGGATACACTGAGCAGGCTGAGCCACCATCTTGTTGTTACAGCCTTCAACAGTGTACAGCAACTATATCCCTATTGCGGACTGGAAGCGGCTACTAAAGATACTGTTCTGAACCGCATCTGGCTCGATATACATACTGCCCGCCAGCACAGCCTGTTCAGGTATAGTCAGGCAACTCATAGCTAAAGCACCTGGCAGGCTTCCAGGACATTTCCGTCCGGATCATAGAACAGGAACCAGGCGGTTGCATCATCTTCTGTCAGGTCGCTGACCTCCACAGCCTTTTGCAGCAAAGCCTGCCTTGCAGCCCTCGCATCAGTAGTCCCGAAAATAGGATAAGACGCGGTATCCCTGTCAGGGTTAATCGGGACATCTGTTTGCCAGATCGTTATACTGGCTGTACCACTCATATCAAAAACGACCAGCTTCATGGCGGGGTCTTCCCAAAGAACCGTCAGCCCGAGATTTTCTGTATACCACTGTCTCGACCGGCTGAGATCGGAAACCCGTATGATAATGGTGTCTATACCCTGAAATATTGTATCCTGCGTCATCCGCTTTTATTTACAGATAGTGATAAAAGTTTATCGTAACATCAATAAAGCTAACAATTAAATGCTTTTATTACACCACCAGGTTATTCAATTCTTATCTGAATATAAAAAAGAGACGAACAAAAACCGGCATTGAACAGACCTGATTTTTGCTATTTATAGCGGTTATTATACTTTTTTGATTTATTTTGACCCTCTACCAATAACGATTCGTATGACAAACAAAATAAGAGTCGCAATTATCGGTTGCGGAAAAGTAAGTCAATGGCATATCGCTGCGCTAAAACAGTCGTCTAATGCAGATTGTGCAGCCATCTACAGCAGAAATATGGAAAAAGCCCGGGCGTTCGGTGAAAAGTATGGACTAACACCTTATGATAATATCACTACAATGATCAAAGCCGCCAATATTGATGCTGTTGTTATCTGTACACCGCATCCCTACCACAAGGATGCCGTACTGGAAGCTGCTGCGGCAGGTGCGCATTGTATGGTGGAAAAACCCCTTGCCTCTTCTCTGCAGGATTGTGATGCCATGATACATGCCTGTAAGCAGGCCGGAGTAAAGCTTGGCATGATCAGCCAGCGGCGTTTTTTGCAGCCGGTGCAAAGAGTAAAAAAAGCCATAGAAGACGGAAAGATCGGTAGCCCTGTATTAGGTACGGTAAACGTATTGGGCTGGCGTGATAAAGCCTATTACGACAGTGATGCATGGCGCGGAAAGTGGGATACGGAAGGAGGCGGCGTGATGGTGAACCAGGCTTCTCATCAACTGGATCTGTTGTTATGGATGATGGGAGATGTAGACGAAGTATATGGTGTATGGCGCAACTTTAACCATCCGTATGTGGAAATTGAAGATACTGCCGTGGCCATTGTAAAGTTCAGAAACGGGGGACTCGGCAACATCATTGTCAGTAACTCGATGAAGCCCGGTATATATGGAAAAATACAGGTGCATGGTTCCAATGCGGCTTCTGTGGGTGTGCAGGTAGATGGCGGCTCTATGCCGCTACCCGGTAAGCCGGCTGCGCCTTATATTCCCGTCAATGACCTGTGGACGGTTCCCGGCGAAGAACATTTGCTGGCTGGCTGGATCAGGGAAGATGAGCATCTATACAATACCGTTAGTATGGTAGAGTATCCCATGCAATTGCAGCATGAGGATTTCTGTGATGCCATTTTAAATGATCGTCCGCCGGTGGTGGATGGCGAAGCGGGCAGGAAAACAGTGGAGTTATTTACGGCTATTTACCGTTCCAACAGGGATAATGCGGTCATTAAATTCCCCCTGCAACCGGAAGAGGGAGATGATTATGACGGGCGGAAGCAGTAAGTAGATTATCTTCGGTGTGCGCACCTCCGACAGATTTCTCTCCCACCTTAGGTACTTCCCTTACGTCACCTCGATCGCAGAGAGAGGTCTGACGACAGAGGAATTACTTATTCGTAAATAGCACAATACGCATCTCAGCAGATTTCTCTCCCGCCTGTGGCCATGTACTAATTACAACCAAAAAGAATGCGGGATCGAAATGACGTACGGCGCTTGTCGGATGGCGCCTAAAAAAACCGCCGTATCGTTATATGATACGACGGTTCTTGATACATAGGGAATTCACTATCAGTAACCGGGATTCTGCTCCAGGTAACCCGGCAAATTTGACGCTCCGTCAATTGCATTCTGGGGAATAGGGAATATTCTCTTCTGGGGATTACTATCCGTTTTTTCTGTCCATGTATTTTCGTATTTTCCAAAACGGATCATATCCGTACGACGTACATTTTCCCAATACAATTCGAACCCTCTTTCCCTGTATAACAGATCGAGGTTCATCTCCGTCAACGCAGGCGGTACTATCCTCGCTGTTCTGGCGGCGCGAATGGTATTCACATCGTCCAATGCGGCAGCTTCATTGCCTGCACCTTTACGCAGCTTCGCTTCGGCACGCATCAGGTACACATCTGCCAGCCGGAGAATTACAATATCGTGCTCTCCAAAATTTCTTCCGCTTACAGAGCCCCTGCTGAATTCATATTTTGAAACCCGGTAGCCGTGGTTGTAGTTACTCCAGGTGCCAAAGTCTATATTTTCTGTAAAATTCACCGGAAGATCGGGGCGGTTCCGGGTAACATTATACAAGGGTC
This sequence comes from Chitinophagaceae bacterium, assembly GCA_037190885.1. Taxonomy (GTDB): domain Bacteria; phylum Bacteroidota; class Bacteroidia; order Chitinophagales; family Chitinophagaceae; genus Agriterribacter. Next base: position 50,137 of record JBBCJQ010000014.1, on the reverse strand, counting down.
CGATCCGCATATCTCCGTTGGGACAGGTTTCAAACACGCCGCCTGTTCTGATAAGCCCGTATTGCTGCCCCCTGAGTATCCCTCTGTTTATATGGAAATTCGGTCCGGATATACACCCGTCCGCATCCGGATGATTTCTCTTAAAGAAACGACCGTCCATATCCGCGGGGTCGTGGGGTGCATAAGCCTGTGCCCATGTCTGGTAAAAATCGGAAGTAATGCCGGGACCGTCTGTACCGTTGGCACCGGGATAGGCGGCTAACGGGAACTGGTCGCCGGAAAGGGAAAAATATCCCATACGGTTATGCCCGTTCAGGTCTGCCCGCTGGTCAACGGCAAAGATCAGCTCTCTGTTGCTATGATTGGCATCATCAAAAATTTCAAAGTACTCAGGCGATAACGCGAATTTACCTGAATTGATCAGCCTGTCGCAATACTCAATTACCTTGTCCATATCTTCTCCCGTAAAATTAAAGGAAGAAGCATAGATATCACGGTAAACGGCAGATTGCAGGTGTAATCGTGCCAGCAATCCCCATGCCGCTTGTTTGGTCAACCTGCCGGGACCGGTATCCTCGCTCAGTTGGGATTCTACAGCCTCCAGTTCAGATTTAATATACTCTACGGCATCATTTCCCCTTAAAATGACTGAATTTTCCAAAGGATCTTCTTTCAGGAAAGCAATGCCAAACAGGTCAAGACATAAAAGATTATAGTAAGCCCGCATAGCTCTTGCTTCTGCCAGGAAAAGCGCAGCATTCGGATCCGAGCTGGTGGGCAGGGTATTTATTGCCAGTATGGCCCGGGAAATTCCCTGCGTAAGGTTAAGCCATACACCATTTACATTGGGATCAACGCTTGTTGTCTGATGCCGGGTCATAGCCATATAGATGCCATTATCTCCCCAGTCCGTTCCACCCCTGTAGGGTAATATAGATTCATCAGTAGATATTTGCTGTAAAGCAAAATAGCGCGTATGCTGGAACAGTGAAGGTAATATCGCGTAAACAGGTCCGATCAACCCTTCCGTGATCTCCTTATCTGTGGAACCGGTGCTGGACGTTTCATCCAGTATCTGCTCATTCAGCTTGGTACAACTACCCAGGGTGGCTGATACGACGTAAATAGACAGTATATAAAATATTTTCTTGATCATACAATCGGGTTTTAGAATGATAGGTTTAAACCAAAAATAACAGACCGGGGTCTAGGGTAGCCCAGGTAGTCAATACCATATGATATCGCCTGCCGGATAGACCTGCCTTCTTTGTTGATCTCGGGATCAAATCCGTCATATTTGGTTATCACAAAAAGGTTCTGACCGGTTACCGATATGCGCAGGTTGGTAATCCACTTTCCTAAACCAATATGCTGTGGGTTGATATTATACCCCACTACCATATTATTTAAACGCAGGTAGCCGCCGTCTTTCAGATACCGGGTACTTACCCCTGCGGCATTATTGATATCCTCCGCAGGATATTCTACGGCTTCCGGGGTTGTGTTACGGTTTTTCGCTATAAGGGTCTTGTTAAAAAAAGCAGTGGCGGTGTTGTCATATATTTTATTACCTCCCACACCGTTAAAGTTTACAATAAAGTCAAATCCCCGGTAAGACAGGTTCCCGAAAAAGCTATACAGGTATTTCGGCACTGCAGAACCGGCTACGATCCTGTCTTTGGCTGTTATAATACCATCCTTATCCGCATCCGCAAACTGGCTTTCTCCATCTGCATTTATGCCGACAAAATCAAGCAGGTAAAACGACCCGATGGGATGACCATTGATGTACCCGTTTAGAGTAGCGCTTGTCAGACCGGAGCCGGTAGCCGACCCTGAAAAGATCACCTGGTATGGAGACCCGCTGACATTATTTTTCATAAAAGTCGCATTTCCCCCTACACCAAAGCTCAGGTTGGTGTTGATCCTTTTGCGATACTCCAGGTCAAATTCTATACCTGAATTCGTGATCTCCATTCCCGGTATATTCGCGTAGAGGTCACCGGCAGGCTGCACGGGATCCTCGGGTGGAATGGACAGCAGTATATTATTTGTCTTCTTGTTAAACCAATCAACCGAACCGCTTAAGTCACCATTCAGCAGTCCGAACTCCAAACCGATATTCGTTTGCTGTGTCGCTTCCCATTTCAGGTTCGGGTTGGCGAAACGGGCATAAAAGGTACCGGGAGGATAAGCGCCTGTGGGATATAACGGATAGCTCACGTCTGCCCGCACCTCTGTTCTGAACAAAGCCTGCGTCAGCTTGGGATCTATTTCCTGGTTACCGGTCATACCCCATCCGCCTCTCAGCTTAAGCGCGCTGAAAGCGGAATTTTGCATGAAGGACTCTTTTGCAATGTTCCATCCCAGGGAGAAAGAAGGGAAATAACCGTATTTATTGTTTTCCCCGAACTTGGTAGAGCCGTCCATCCTGAAGTTTACCGTCAACAGGTATTTGTTGTCGAATCCGTAGTTAATACGGGCGAAATAGGACTGTAATTCACTGATATGGGAATTACCCTGGGGAAGGTTATTCACCAGGGTCAGCTCCTGCCCTATGCCGGGATTGTATATGGGATCCAGGTCGTTGAGCGGTAAATTATTGATGCTGAACATACGACGGTGATAAAAGATATTCTGGTAGGAATGTCCTGCCATCGCGGAAAAGCTGTGCTTATCAATATCTGTTGTATAGGTCAGGTAGTTTTCTATCAGGCGGTTCCTTAACAGGATATTCTCTGCTTCAAAGCGACCGTTCCGTTGCGGAACCGCGTTGGCAAAGTTTACGATATCCCTGCCGGTAGTTGTATTGTCGATACCGAAATTCAGCCGGTAGGTAAGTCCCTTCATGATCCTCAGGGTGGGAGAAATATTTCCCAATACACGGTTTACGGAAGCGATATCCTTAAATAATTCCAGCTCCAGCAGCGGGTTGCTAACATTATCAAATATCGCAGGCTTTCCGTCTGCATCCCTGGCCGGAAGCGTAGGATTGTTGGATATAGCGCTGCCCAGCAATCCTTCTATGGGCGGACGACGGTTATTGGTATTGCTGGCCGTAAGGTTAACGTCAATGGATAAACGATCGTCCCAGAACTTCTGGGTGGCGTTAAAACGGCCGGTGTATCTTTTCATATTGCTTCCCAGCAAAATACCGTTTTGATTCTGGGCATTTAACGAAGCATAATATACAAGCTTGTTGCTACCGCCGCTCAATGTCAGGTTATTTTCGAATGCGCTGCCGGTCCGGAAGATCTCATCCTGCCAGTCGGTAGTTGCGCCAAAGTCTTCCAGGTCGCCGCCTACTGCCACTACCTGCCGCTTAAATTCATCGGTAGAAAATACGGGCAGCTTCCTGGCCACCTGCGACAGTCCCGCGCTAGTGGTAAAATTCAGGACAGAAGTTCCTGCCCTGCCTTTTTTGGTAGTAATGATGATAACACCGTTGGCGCCACGGGAACCATAAATAGCAGTGGCAGATGCATCTTTCAATACGTCCATAGAGGCAATATCCTGCGGATTGAGAAAGTTCAACGCATCGCCGGTACCGGTGCCCGCATTGTCCAGCGGAATACCATCTATCACGAACAACGGTGCGCTGCTGTTCCGCACACTGGCTGCGCCCCGGATTACAATATTAATAGGAGCGCCGGGCTCCCCGCTGGTGGCGGTAACGTTTACACCGGCAACCTTACCCTGGATCAGTTGTTGGGGGTTGTTTACGATCCCGCGGTTAAATTCTTCTGCCCTTACCGATTTTACAGCACCGGTTACATCGCTTTTCCGCTGGGTTCCGTATCCCACCACCACAATGTCATCCAGGCTCTTACCTTCCGCTTTTAATACAACATCCAGTTGGCTGCCGGCCCCTAGTGTATAATGCGTAAGCACTTCCGGCTCAAATCCAATAGAACTGATCGTAATAGTATAAGTACCTGCCGTAATATTTTGCAGCCTGAAACTGCCATCTTCATCAGAAATAGCAGTGGTACTTGATCTTGTGGCGTTGTTTTCTGCAGTAATGCTGGCGCCTGGCAGCGCCTCACCGCTTTCATTTTTGACTGTTCCGGAAACAGTAAATCTGTCCTGCGCCGAAACATACAAAGTACATGGCAATAAAAATGCCAGTAACCATAGCAATCGTTTCTTCATGAGCCTAGGTGGTTTTGGTTTGGTAATAATCATAAACATAATACTATAATTTTATTTATTACTATCTGGCAACTATGCAAACGTTTGAAATTTTTAACGGCATATCACACGCATAGCCGGCAGGGATATTTCACGGGGAATATGCCCTCGTTTGCAGTACCGCGGCAAAATTATATACCGCGCAGAAGGAGAATGTAACAGGACCGGTACTTAATAATTATTTAATAAGCTCTCCCTGCCGGCCTCATTACAACCGCTTACCGTATTTTTGAACGATGATATGGCATTTGTTTCTTTTCATCAGCCTGTTTTTTCAACCCCGGCAACCGCTTCAGCAATATTTTATTGAAGGCACTGCCCAGGGTACCACTTACCACATCACGTATTATGCAACTGACAGCATTGTGAAAAAAGTACAGGCAGACAGCCTGTTCCGGATGTTAGACCAGTCACTTTCCATATACCAGCCGAGATCCGTCATCAGCAGGTTCAATAAAGCGAAGAAAAAATTGAAAATAGATAACCACCTGGCAACTGTGGTCACCCGTTCGCAGGAAGTGTGGAAAGATACGGACGGGTTATTTGACATAACGGTTCAGCCGCTTGTGAAAGCGTGGGGATTTGGTGTGCGCCCGGTAGCACAATATCCTGACAGTATTACCATAGCCGGTATATTGCCCTGCATAGGTACAGAAAAAATAAAGCTGGACAATCTCACACTCATCAAACAAAAACAATGCGTAACGATAGATGTCAACGGCATTGCCCAGGGGTATAGTGTGGATGTGATCGCTGATTTCCTGGATGCACGCGGGTTGTCTGCCTATATCGTGGAAGTGGGAGGTGAGATCAGGGTAAAAGGAAGAAAACCGGATGGAGGAAAAATGAAGATCGGGATTGAAGCGCCGGGTAATGCGGGTAATGCGGGGCAGATCATGCAAAGGATAATATCGCTGGAGCAGGGCGCCGTTACCACTTCCGGCAACTATCGCAAATTCCATGAAACCGACGGTAACCTGATCCATCATATCATTGACCCCGTTACCGGGTACCCCACCCGGAATGAACTGATCAGTGTGACGGTAATTGCCCCTGATGCTATGACAGCCGATGCGTACGACAATGCCCTGATGGCTATGGGATTGACCAAAGCCCTGGCATTCGTGGAAAAGAAAGAGGACGTGGCAGCATTCTTTATTTACAGAAATGACAACGGAGAAGTGTCGGATACGGCCAGCAGCCGGTTTCGGCAATATTTTGTACAATAACGATGGCGGAAAATTCCCTTTACAGTCCTGATATTATACCTTTGCACTTTCAAACGCACCATACAACCGCCTTGTTATGTAACGCTTACAATATATGCACTGCTTAATTCGCTTTTACCAGGCGAACAGGCCTTCCCGTGCATATACTTCCTGTTAAAACATTTTCGTTAATTCACCAGGTTATGCTGCTGCATGACCGGATAAACCTTTTATTTATGGATGCCAGAAAATATGGCAGAACCCTGCATTACCCGTTCTCGCCCGGTACGACAAGCGATGACCGGATTCAATATGACTACTGGGAACTGGTACAAAAAATGCCTGCCATCATACATACTGAAAAACTGGATGGAGAAAACAATTGCCTGAGCAGGTACGGCGTATTTGCCCGCTCACATGCGGCGCCGTCTGCTGCTCCCTGGACTGTTACGCTCAGGACATTCTGGAACATCATAAAAAACGACCTTGGCGACCTGGAAATATTCGGCGAAAACCTGTATGCGATCCACAGCATTGCGTATAGAAAAATAGAACATCACTACTATGTATTTGCTGTTCGCTGCCGGGATGAATGGCTGGGTTGGGAAGAAGTTTGTTTTTATGCTGCCATGTTCGACCTGCCGACCGTACCGGTGCTGCAAATCATTACGAAAACAGAGGATGAATCAATATTCAGGCAAAACGTTATTGACCTGGCCAATGAAAACAGCATTTTTGATGCGGTTGATGTTAATTATGGCCGGCCCTGCACCCGCGAAGGAGTCGTAAGCAGGAATAGCACAGGATTTCCTGCTGACCGGCTGGCAGACAATGTTTTTAAGTATGTGCGAAAAGACCATGTAAAAACAGATACGCACTGGACACGCAACTGGAAACCGGCGCCACTGCTACATGAACAACAAAACAATCATCATGGAAAAGATATGGAATAAACGGCTGGATGAACTATCGGAACAGTACGAGTGGGTTGCCGGTATGTATGGTGTACCGCAAAGCCCGGTACACCATGCGGAAGGTGATGTGGCCATACACACGCAAATGGTGCTGGATGCGCTGACAGCACTGGAAACATACAAACAAATGCCTGTACCGGATCAGCAGGTACTCTGGATGAGCGCTTTGCTGCATGACGTTGAAAAAAGGAGCACCACCTTCACCGACGAAAAAGGAGCGATCGTTTCTCCGGGGCATGCAAAGAAAGGCGCATTGACAGCCAGGCGGATCCTGTTTACACAATTTGATATTCCTTTTGTACAAAGGGAGCAGATCGTGTTTCTTGTCAGACACCACGGATTGCCCTTGTGGCTGATGGAAAAGCCGCATCCGCAGCATAGCCTTATACAGGCATCCTTTTCGGTCAAAATGCAATGGCTGCACCTGCTGTCTACCGCTGACCTGCTCGGGCGGTATTGTGATGACAAAGCGGTATTGCTGGAAAAGCTGGATTTTTTTGAAGCCTATTGTAAGGAACAAAATGTGTGGCAGCAGTCTTATCCTTTTGCCAATGCGGCCGCCCGGTTCCATTATTGTAATGTGTCCCTGCAAAGCAGTCCGGACTATATACCGTTTGCGGCTCCGGGAAGCATAGTAACCATGGTTTGCGGACTACCCGGTATGGGCAAGGATTTTTTTATCCAAAAAAACCTGAAAGGTACAGCCGTAGTGAGCCTGGACGAGATCAGGAGGCTTCATAAAATAAAGCCTACCGACAAATCAGCGAATGGCCGGATAGTACAGCAGGCAAAGGAGCAGGCAAGACAATACCTGCGCTCCAAAACAGATTTTGTGTGGAATGCAACCTGTATTACACGTCAGATGCGCAGTCAACTGATAGCCCTGTTCAGCACCTATGGGGCATATACCAGGATCGTGTATATAGAAAAACCCTGGCAGCGCTGGCAACTGCAGAACCGGCAACGCCAATACCCGGTACCGGCGGCGGTGCTGGATAAAATGCTGCGCAAACTGGAGGTTCCGGAAACAACAGAAGCGCATGAAGTGGAGTATGTAACCGGGTAGCACCCGAAGCAAGCAGCAATGTTACTCCTTCCGTTGGGCAGGGTTTCCAACTTTTCAAAGTTGGAAACTCTATTTAAAAGCAGGTACAATAACAATGTATACGCAGCGTATCTTCGCACCCCGTATGCAGCATACCAACAAAAAAAACCTCATAGCCCTCCTGATGGCAATGGCAGCAGTGATACTATGGTCGGCGAATTTCATTATTGCAAGGGGTGTAGTGGGTAAAATACCGCCTGTAAGCCTGGCTTTTTTCCGGTGGGCTGTCGCTGCTCTTATATTGCTTCCCTTTGCCATACAGCAGACAAAGCACGAATGGCGGCATATTAAAAGATCAGCCGGGTATTTTTTCTGGATATCCTTATCAGGCATCACTCTCTTCAATACTTTTGTATATTTCGGAGGACATCACACCACAGCCACCAATCTCGCCATCATCGGCACCACCTCCTCTCCTGTTATGTCAATCATATTGGCCCGTATTTTCCTGAAGGAAAAGATAGACGGCTACAAGCTTGCCGGGGTATTGCTTTGCGTAGCCGGTATCCTGTTTTTACTGTCAGGAGGCAACTGGCAAAACCTGGTCGGCTTTCAATTTACCAAAGGAGATCAATGGGTGTTGCTGGGTGCTTTCTGCTTTTCCGTTTACAATATTCTTGTTCGTAAAAAACCACAGGAGGTTTCTCCCGGCAGCTTTCTGTTTGTGGCAATAGCCATGGGCGCTGTTATGTTGTTTCCTTTTTATATAGCAGAAAGGGCAGTAACACCACCCATAAGCTGGAACTTTAACCTGGTAATGATCATCCTGTTCCTGGGCGCCGGTGCATCGGCATTGGCTTATACCTGCTGGAATGCTGCCATCAATGTATTGGGAGCCGGGCGAACGGCGTTGTTCGGTAACCTGCTGCCTGTTTTCAGCAGCATAGAAGCGGTGCTGATCCTGGATGAAAGCTTTACCTCCCTGCACCTGGTGAGCATGGTAGTGGTATTCGCGGGTATTTTGTTGTCTAACCTTAAATTGTTTAAAAACTAAGAGGGGTTGCAACAGGGCGATTCCTAATTCCTACATTTTCAAATTTCCACATTAACATTGTAATATTACACAATGAGACCGGTTGTCCTTAGGTTGCTTGTAGTGTATAGCTTTCTTTCCGTATGCCATCTTGTTTTCATTGCAACCGGAGTACCTGTATGGATCCCTCTAACCAAATTTCTCCTTATACCGGTTTTATTGACGGCATGGATAACGGCGACCCGCCTGGAGACCGGCTTTTCAAGGCTGGTAGCGGCAGCATTGGCCTTTTGCTGGTTGGGAGATATATTGCTGACGAAAGATGACTTATTCATTTACGGGTTAGCGGCATTTCTTACAGGACATATCTTCTATATCCTGGCGGTGGTACGGATCAAAGGAAAAGGCTTGCTGCAATACCGGCCTTATCTCGTCCTTCCTGTCATTGTTTATTTTATAGGGCTGATGAAGTTTTTGTTTCCCTACCTGCATGAACTGCGCATACCGGTGATCCTTTATGCGACGGTTATCGGTATGTTCCTGCTACTATGCCTGAACACTTTTGGAAAAACGGATCGAAAGACAGCCGGTTGCTTCGCGGCAGGCGCCACCCTTTTTGTACTGTCAGACAGCCTCCTCGCCATCAACAAATTTGCCGTTAGCATTCAGTGGTCAGGTATTTGGGTAATGACTACTTATTGTACCGCCCAATTTTTACTGGTATATGCCGCCATCCTGTACGGGCTTTCCGTTAAGAAATCAATTGAGTAAGCTTCCACCCATGGTAACGGGGTATACCACCCGCTCATAGGTGGTGAGCATCCAGAGCGCTACAATGCCCAGGATAAACAAAAGGGAAACTTCCAGGTATGCTCCCATTTTTGTACTGTGTATCAGCGACTTGGAATCATCCTGCAGCTTCAATCCCTCTACCGTCTGCAATTCATTCAGCTTGTTCAGCACCGACAGGGCTTCCAGGAAATTGACGCTTAAAGCACGGCTGATACCGGTGCTATTGGTCTGCTTTAGCTGGGTGGCTTCCGCTTCGTTGTATCTTTCCAGGCTGGTAATAAAGGCATTCCAGTATTCCTCCTCTTTTTCGGTGAGGTAGGTTTGAGCATATGCTTCTATAATGTTGTTGACAGCTTGATTATGGCTATCCAGTGCATCGGCTACGGGAATACCGTTCAGCATATCCTGCAGCAACAGCTTTTTCTGGTACAGATGATCGCTTAAGCGGAAAAGGTAGCTGGTCGGCATCAAACGGTCCTCATAAATGGACGACATGTTTTTATCCAGTTTGTCGTAATATTTTCTGCTCAGAAAGTTATTCAGCAACGCGAAGGTCAGGATGATCAGCAATAACAAAACGAGCTTGCGCTTTTCTCTGGCGCCTGTTGAAGCGTTCATATCGGCAAGTTTAAATCAACCGTCAATGTACGAATAATAAAGGGGTTTATTTCTTCTTTTTGGTAACGGTATATATACCCCTGTCCTCAACATCCGGAGCCTCGCCCCAGGTGCCTGGAATTTGGGTAACCGCATCGTTTACGGTACCGGATGTTGCCAGTTCCTTCGTTTTATATTTGTAAACAAATGTTAACTTCTTAGTACTCTGTGAATACTTAAAAGTAGTTTCCACTTTTCCATCGGCATTTTCCGGGGTTACAGGCAAACCTGCGTCTTTCTGGTCAATGTAGATAGTAGCTGTGCTGTCTGCCCTAAGATCAAAAGCAAAATATCCTTCGACATTGCCGTATTTAACGTCTACGTATCCGCCTTCCCAAAAGCCAATTACATCATCCGGATCAGGATCGGGTCCTTCTAGTTCCTTTTGGCACCCCGGCAGCATTACGCTGGTTAAACAAATAACAGACAATAATCTTTTCATAAATAACAGATTCTGATATCAATTTTATTCGTTACAGCCACGCGGTATATTCCTCAAAAGACCTACTTTAAAGTAACTATAAAAAAGCCGGATAAAATCCGGCTTTACAAAAAAGTTATGTATTGACTACTTTGGTTTACTTTTTGGTAACTGTGTAAGTACCCCTGTTTGTTTCGTTCGGTGTTTCGCCCCAGGTACCGGCAATACCATCAACATTCGTATTCAGCGTACCTGATGTAGACAGGTCTGCGGAAGGATGAACGCCATCATCATACGTGTAAGCAAATGTGATCTTTTTACTATCCACCAAATGCTTAAACGTTGTATGGTCTTCAACTTTTGCATTTTCCTTGCTCACAGCACCTCCTTCTTTCTGGTCAATATAAATGATAGCTGAACTATCCGCTTTAAGCTCAAAAGCAAAATATCCTTCAACTGCAGGGTCTTTGGATGTATCTACATACTTCCCTTCCCAAAAACCAATAACATTAACGGGATCCGGAGTAGGAGGTTCGGGATTTTCCTTGTCCTTTTTACATGCCATCAAGGTTAAGCCAGCCAGACAAATAACAGATAATAATCTTTTCATAAAATAAAAAATTCTGATATTAAAATTTGTGTGTTAGTAATGAAGTCTCTCTAACGAATTAGTTAGCAACTTTAGTGCAAAAGTAAATAGTATTTTTATTCATTTTACAAATACATCATTTTTAACATATGCAATTTTGCTGATATTTAATATAAAACGGCGGTATCTGCAACTATTTCTATTCAATTAACGGTATTTTACAGCAAAATCTTCCTTTTTTTGTATAAAATCCTTCCAAAATTCACCCAGAAATCACTTCCGGTTCATATGTTAATAATTTGCCAAAGCATTGATTTTTATCCATTTCGCATCAAAACCTGAACCGTTGCTCCTGATTCCTGTCGCAATACGGGCGGTTTGCCATCCGTCAGCTTGCCCAATACTACCGGCGTACAGTGCCGGATGGTCAACAGGGTCAGCTCCTTTTCTACCTGCACCTCAAACAAAGCGGCTGAAGCCAATGCAAACTCATCCGTCCGGCTACCCCTGTCATCCACACATACCATTATAGATACGGCGCCGGTTTGGATAAGGTTGGCTCTTTCTTTATTTTCTTTCAGCAATTGGTACAGTCCGGACATCTCTTTTTCGCCGATAAAGGAAAAATCGGGCGACTGTAGCCGGAGCAATACCTGACCAGGCTTGACCACCACCACAGGGGGAAGCAGGGCATCGCCCGTGCGGTGGATCACGGTGCCGGGAAGCAAGGGATCCAGGAAACACCTCACAAACAACGGAATATTACTGTTCCTGAGAGGTTTAATGGTCTTGGGATGAATGACCCGGGCGCCGTAATAAGCCATCTCAATTGCTTCGTCATAGCCGAGCTTTTCTATCAGCTTTGCTTCCGGGAATAATTGAGGATCGGCGCTCATCACCCCTGCCACATCTTTCCAGATCGTCACACTTTCGGCTTTCAGCAACGATGCCATGATCGCCGCGGTAAAATCACTTCCTTCGCGCCCCAGGGTAGTCGTTTCGTTTTCATCCGTTGCGCCAATAAATCCCTGGGTGATCACCATATTCGTTTCTTCAAAACGGGGCAACAACGAAGTCTCAATATTCTGCAGGGTAACAGCCTCGTCTACCCCCGCTACCCGGAAATTGTTGTTAGTGCGTAAAATATCCCTTATATCCAGCCAGGTATTGGTGATGCCTTTTTCGTTCAGATAGGCGCTGATAATGGTGGTGGACAACAGCTCACCACAACAAACGATCTGGTCGTAATAATAATCAAAATCCCTGACCGGCTTGTCATACAGTGCCCATTCTATTTCTGTAAACAATTGCGACATCTGTTCCAGGGTATCATTAAAGCGGGTGATCAGCAAATATTTGGCAATGGTAAGATGGTGCTGCTTTACCTGCTCAAACAGTTGCAGCGCGTTGTCCTGTCTTTCCTCAAAAAAAGCTTCGGCTACTTTTTCCAGCGCATTGGTGGTCTTTCCCATAGCAGAAATGACAACCAGTAATTTTTGTTCCCTGTATTGTTCCAGTAAATCTGCCGCCTGCCGGATCCGCTCTACACTGTTAATACTGGCGCCTCCCAGTTTGAAAACCTGCATCTGATAAAAGTTGATTGAGGGATAAATATGCAAATATAACATGACGGTCGATCATAATCATTTGATAAGAAGCATTTAAAAAATTTGCCGTAAAACGTAACTGGCTTAACTTGCCCCTGATGGAGCAAAAAACAGTGATCTCCGTAAGGAATCTGACGAAGTTTTACGGAAGTTTTGAAGCGGTAAAAGGCATCAGCTTTGATGTGCTGGAAGGAGAAATATTCGGCTTGCTGGGACCCAATGGCGCCGGTAAATCCACCACCCTTGAAATCATAGAAACGCTCCGGAAGAAAACCGGCGGAGAGATAATCGTAGACGGATACGATATTGACCGCCAGCCGGATAAGATCAAACAGATCATTGGGGTGCAGCTGCAGACCTCGGGCTTTTACCCTGGACTGAACCTTACAGAGCTTATCCATCTGTTCAGCGGATTGTATAACCAACCGGTGGACGCGATGGAGCTGTTACGGATAGTGAACCTGGAAGACAAGGCCCATGCCAGGTTCAAGGCACTGAGCGGCGGACAGAAACAGCGGTTTTCCATAGCCACTACCCTGATCAACAAACCCAGGATCATTTTCCTGGATGAACCTACCACCGGGCTTGACCCGCAGGCCAGGCGCAACCTGTGGGACCTGATCAAAGATATCAGGACACAGGGAACCACCGTCATCCTTACCACCCATTATATGGATGAGGCGGAGATCCTTTGCGACAGGGTAGCCATCATAGATGAAGGAAAGATCATTGCCCTGCAAACACCCGATAAGCTGATAGATGAACTGGTTGCCACCGGTTTTGAAAGACCCAAAGAAGTAAAGCAGGCCAACCTGGAAGACGTGTTTATTCACCTGACAGGCCGTACCTTGCGGGCTGAATAAGCCAATTATAAATACAACCAACATGAAAAAGTATCTGGTATTTTCTTTTTTAGTATCGGCTTCGCTGTACACAGTTGCACAAACCCCGGCAACACCTTCAAAAAAACCAGCAGCCGCCACCCAGCCGGGTGAAGCACGTCCACCGGTCTTAAACACCGCCCTCGATAGCTTCAGCTATGCCATGGGAATGATGGACGCCACTTTTTTTAAGTCGCAGGGCGTAACAGAGATCAACTATGTGCTGATGAACCAGGGTTTTGATGATGTACTAAAAGGAAAACTTACATTATTAGATCAACAACAGGCAGATATGACCATAAGAGAACAACTACAGGCATTCCTGCGTAAAAAATCGCAGGCTACCATTGACGCAGGTGAAAAATTCCTGGAAGAAAACAAAAAAAGAGAGGGCGTAAAAGTTTTGTCCAGCGGGCTTCAATATGAGGTCATCACCCAGGGGGACGGACCCGTACCCACCGAAACCAGCCGGGTAAAAGTACATTACGAGGGCTTCCTGATCGATGGTAAAAAATTCGACAGCTCCCGCGATCGCGGCGAGCCCATTACCTTTGGACTGAACCAGGTGATCAAAGGCTGGACAGAAGGCGTTCAACTGATGCCGGTAGGTTCCAGGTATAAGCTATATATTCCGTATACTCTGGGATACGGGGAGCAGGGCGCCGGCGCCAATATACCCGGTGGCGCCGCTTTGATATTTGATGTGGAACTGCTGGGGATTGAATAAAACAGTTCCTGTAAACAACTCTGTTTAATAATTGCATGACAGTAACCAATTATCTACAGTACCCTATCGGGGAATACACTTCCCGCGATTTTTCCGAGCACCAGAAAGAAGAATGGCTGGCGGATATAAAATACCTTCCCGGTTTGATAGAAAATGCCATCAGCAACCTGGATGAAGAACAACTGAATACCCCTTACCGGGAAGGCGGATGGACAGTTCACCAGTTAATACACCATATAGCAGACAGCCATATGAATGCCTACTGCCGTTTCAAGCTGGGACTCACGGAGCATTGTCCAACCATCAAGACCTATGATGAAAAAAGCTGGTCGGAGCTGTATGATGTAAAAAATATGCCGGTAAATATATCGCTGACCCTGCTGCACGCTTTGCATGCACGGTGGTACAGCCTGTTACAGTCGCTGAGCGAGGAAGACCTGCAGAAAACTGTTTTCCACCCAGGGTACGGAAGATCAGTATCGTTGTGGTTTTTACTCGGCAGCTATGCCTGGCACGGAAAACACCATACCGCTCATATCACGGCGCTGAGGGAAAGGGAAAATTGGTAAATTTGAAGGCTGCCTGCAAGACCAAACAACCATACACGAATGAAAGACTTGAAATGGAAGACACTCTCTTCCGAATATTTATATAAAGCGGAATGGTTCACCATTCGCAAAGACAGGTGCCTGACACCGGAGAACACCATTGTAGATCCTTATTATGTATATGAATTCCCTACATGGGCAACGGCGGTAGCGCTTACGGAAGATAATAAAGTGGTGATGGTACGCCAGTACCGGCATGCCCTTGGCGAAACTCTTTTTGAAATTCCGGGCGGCTGCATAGACGATACGGATAGCACCTGGGAGGAAGGAATAGCCCGGGAACTGCTGGAAGAAACGGGATATAGCTTCTCCAGCTACGAATACCTGGGGAAAATATCCGCTAACCCTTCCACCAACGACAACCTGATGCATATGTACCTGGCCAAAGGAGGCAAAAAAATTGCGGAGCAACACCTTGATCCCAACGAGGAGATTGAAGTTTACCTGTTTACCATTGATGAAGTAAAGCAGATGCTGGCTGACAACAGCATTCTGCAAGCGATGCATGTAACCTGCATTTACTACGCCTTTGCAAAGCTGGGTGTATTATAATGTTGGCGTGGTTAACCTGGATAAATATAGAATAGCTGTTGCCGATAAAGGCTTTGCCGTGGTGGATGATATCTTCTCTGCCGGCGAAATAAAACAGATGCTGGAAATGGTCAATAAAGTGAACTCTACCAGCCACAACTTCCGAAAATCAAATGATCTTTTTGCCATCAGGCAGTTCCTGAAAGAGGTTCCCGTTATACTGCCACTGATCTTCAATGACAAGTTCCGCCAGGTGATCCGTGATGTTTTTGGAGATGATTATTTTATTGTAAAGAGCATTTACTTCGACAAACCTGATACATCCAACTGGTATGTAGCCTGGCATCAGGATCTGACTATTTCTGTAGACCAAAAGCTATCCCTGGAGGGGTTTGGTCCATGGACAATAAAACAAAATCAATTTGCCGTTCAACCACCCCTCCATATACTACAAAACAACTTTACCGTTAGAATTCATCTTGACGATACCGATGAAAACAACGGCGCATTAAAAGCTATTGAACAATCACATCTCAGGGGTATTTACCGGCCGGAAAACGTTGAAGCGCAAGCACCGATAACAGTCTGTAATGTTCCGGAGGGCGGCATCATGATCATGAAGCCCTTATTAATGCACAGTTCAGGCAGGACGATCAATCATCAAAAAAGACGGGTGATCCATATTGAGTTTTCCAATACCGAGCTCCCACCACCGCTCAGATGGTCAGAAAGATTTATGTACCGGTAAACGGAAGATCAGTGTTAACTTCCGCTTTATCTTTAATGTAATCAACTGCGTTACTTCATACCCGGATCTCTCAGCCTGGCTTTATGATGGAGTAGGAAATCAACTTACTTTCCGGCGAACGGCTTCAGCCTGACGGACATTATACAAGGATACATAGGGTTAAAAGTAAAAATCCGTTTGGTATAAGTTGCAACAGCATGGGTATCGCAAAATCCCATTCGGAGTTAACGGACTTCCCGTCGGCGGGGTTTAGACATTCAGTTAAATCCAATCTGCCTCCGAATGCTCGGAGCCAAACCTGAAATACAACCAAAGATGCTCGTCTGTCCGTTTTGCTTTTTAGTTTAATCAAATACCACTTCCCTCCAATCCCGAAAGCAATTGTTCTATTGCCTGCAGGTCGGCGCCGGTGCTGTCCCGCAGGTTTTCCGTATATTTTTCCAGAGAAAGCGCATTACGCAATATGGCTGTTGCAATGGCTGTATCCCCTCTTTCGATATAGAGTTCTGCCAGCAAGCGGGTTGCTTTTACGAGCCGTATATCATCCCGTTGCCGGGTGGCGTATTCTTTTACATCCTCCAGGAGCAATATTGCCGCGTGCTTATTGTTTTCCTCAAGAGAAGCTACGGCTTTGTTAAACTGGTGCTGAATATTTTCTGAATGGGGATTTTCCATTGTCTCCTCTATGCTGAAATACCGGTCAGGCGTGTTGCCGTTTTTATCTGCAAACTGCAGCAATCCGGCTTTGGTAATGGCGCCCTCTCCTGTTTCGATCAGTATTCTTTTACCGGGCATGATCAGTTTCGGATATACGCCCGTGCCGACAATACCCGAACGGTTAGCCGTCTCAAACTGTATACGGCCGTCATTAAACACGATCAAAACCAGTTTCTGGTCCATGTAAGTACCATAAAACAACTGCTCATAGTCCGCCGGTTTGCCGGTTACCAGTCCGATGATCTCCGGGAATTTCGCGGAATGCCGCTCAGCGAATACCGGCTTCAGTGCTGCCCATTCTTTGCTGATAAGATCAAACCATTCATCGCAGCTTTTATCATCATCCGAAGCACAGGGAATATACAGCATGGTACCCCTGTTTTCCCGGTTGTAATATTCCAGCGGGATATTTGAATACGGGATACTTTCCAGGTACATATATCTGCGTCCGTTAAAGATATCATCACTATAAGGTGGTCCCCAGTCATGCGTGTTGGCGTTTATGTGAATAGCCGGAAGTCCCCTGCGCTGCATACGCCATTCAAAATGATTGGTAGAGAAGCCCCGGTATTCTTTCTCCTGTATTTTGTATTGTTTTCCGTTGTATTCTCCTACGTGTATATCCGTCCATGTATTACAGGAACTAAGAAAGCTTATAAGACCCATAACCCAAAAATTAAGGCGTATCATAAAAGGTGGTTGTTTGCCATACAGGCAATATTGTATACTTCGCTTAAACAAAATAAAGCAGGTAATAGTATCTTTCAATACTACTTTTTCAGGAAATCTGCCAACAGGCAGTAAAAAGGAGTTATAATTGCCTGATGCGTATTTTCCGGAAATACACTTCCATATCCATATCCCCGTGAAGCTGTAATGCAATATGACCGCTGGTTCTGCCGGGATCATTGGTGAGCTTTGCAGATTCTTTACCATTTACCCATACCGTAATATCCCTGCCGACCGCCCTGACCTTCATGGTGTTCCACGCGCCCGGCTTATACCAGGTTTTTACGGCATCCGGAGTAGGTTGTACCACCCAGGTACGCCCCCCGGTTTCATACAATCCGCCGGCATCTTTTTCATCATCTATTTCGGCCTGGAAACCATATACCCCTACGGCATCATTTACCTTTTCGGCCCGGAAATACAAACCGCTGTTTCCTTTCACTGCTTTATATTCGATCTCTATTTCAAAATCGCTGAATTGTTTGTCAGATACCAGCAGTCCGTGTCTTTTTTCCGATGCCGGACTGGTGCCCGCAATAGCGCCTTTGTCTACCTTCCATTCACCACCGGGAATGGCATGCCAGCCATCAAGATTTTTACCGTTAAAGAGAGGAGCCCATTGCTGCGCTGATACGCTGTTGATGAATATGGAAAGTAACAGGCAGCATAACCATCGTGTGGAAAGATTCAAATACATAGATCCGGTTTTAGTGTTTCGTTAAATGTACAATTTTTTTAAGAAGGAATAAGGAGGCAAAACGGACTAATTTGAAAATGGATTATTCACCTACGACTTGCAACCTCCAACTGGTCCATCGTCTGTTATTGCTGATGTATGATATATGATTTCTGATTTGGTTTCTACTGTGTCAACCTGAAACCTGCGACCTGTATCTTACTACCTATCACTGTCCACTTACTACTCTTACTGCCTCGTAGAAATATAATTGTAATCTTTCAACAGGGTTTCCAGCAAATCGTAAGGTGACATATCATTCTGGATAGCAAGGGCGGTCTTTACTTTATCCGATGCATTCGCCACCATGTTGTAGTTACCGGTTTTAACAGCCGTATCCAGGATGCTTTTCATGGTATTGATATCACGGTCGCTCAGCTTCATCACCTGCGGAAACACCGGCACATAGCTGTCGCTCATTTCCATGAAAATGGTTTCATCAAGGCTGCTTTTGGTATTGATCTTTATTAGCATGGTACCTGCTGCCAGGTCGCCCATGCGTTTGGAAGCTTTGGTGACAGCGATCAGCACAAGATCTGCCAGGAAAAGCAGCGATGTAATGCTCAGCACCCTGAGAATGCTGTCCAGGTTAAAAAGAAGGGATAAAATGATAAACGGAATGGACAGGTCCGATGCCCTCAGCAGCCACCGGATCATACACTGCGCAGGGGCCACTTTTCCCCCATTGTCATTGACCACACGAAGTCCCAGGAGCTTTTTACCAAGACTTTGCCCGTTCCAGAATATTTCACATAAAAGATGATACAGGAAAACCGGAAGGATCAACAGCAGTTCTATAGCCCACATATCGTATCCCGTAGCACGATCCCAGGTATTGCGGGAAGCAATACCGGAATAAATATTGAGCGCTATTATGATATAGAACACCTGTATGACAAAATCAATGATCCAGGCAAACATCCTGGCAGGGAACGGAGCCGCCTCAAACTCCAGATCAATATTAAAAGTTGTTGGTATATTAATTTTACCCATCGCTGCACAATAATAATTTTTTTAACTGGTTCTATAACGTGGTTATAGCATATATTTATATCGGAATAATACATTTTGATTGAGAGAAGCACTATTTATTAAGAAAAATAAAGATGAGTGGTTAAAGGCGCAGCATATGCCGGCAGACGACCCGGATGAAATGGCGGTTGAATTTACCCGCCTGGTGGATGATTTATCCTATGCCAAAACTTTCTATCCCCACAGCAAGGTTACCCGTTACCTCAATACCCAGGCTTCCAAAACCTATATGAGCATTTACCAGAACCGGAAGGAGGAGCGAAACCGCATTAAAGAATTCTGGACCACCATCATCCCGCTTACCGTCAGAAAACATCACAGCGTGTTGCTGCTTTGCGCCTTGTTGTTTATCACCTTCTTTGTTGTTGGGTTTTATTCTTCGCAACATGACGAAAGCTTTGTGCGGGAAATGTTCGGCAATTCTTATGTAAATATGACAGAGGAAAATATTGAAAAGGGACAGCCATTTGGAGTGTATGCCGAAGGAAGCTCACTGCTGATGTGGCTGGGCATCATGATCAACAACCTGTTTGTGGCCTTCGGGTATTTTTTAAGAGGATTGTTCTTTTGTTTTCCCGTATTGTATTCCCTGGTAAACGAAGCCATTCGCCTGGGCGCTTTTGAGCAGATGTTTTTTGCGAAGGGGCTGGGATTGCATTCTGTTTTAACGGTATTCATACACGGCACGCTGGAAATATCCGCCATCGTTATTGCAGGAGCTGCCGGTGTGGTATTGGGCAAGGGCTGGATGTTTCCCGGAACCGCCAAACGGTTGGATGCCTTTATACGGGGCGCCCGTGATGCGGTGATAATACTGGTAAGTCTCATTCCTGTGTTTGTGGTGGCAGCTTTTTTTGAAGGCTTCATTACACGGTATTATACCATGCCCATGATATTGAGCGGTTTTATTTTACTGGCATCTGCAGCATATATTGTCTGGTATTATATTATATACCCCATACAGGTAAGCAGGCGTGTAAGGGAGGAGCTAAAGTCGGTTGCATAAAGTGCGTGTATCTTTTTTATATAGATGGTTACTGGTCTTTCTTGTCCTGGCTTCCGGGTATGCCAAGGCACAGGATACGCAGCCGTTTGAAGAAACGGCAGAGCCGGCTGTGGATACAGCTATCATCATCGATCCGGACAACCCGGAAGATTACTACGACTATAACTATGAGGATACGGATGTTCTCTATTTTACCGGTAAGGAAGATACGACCGCTTTATATGATTCAGGACGGGTGGTATGGCGAAACGTGCCGGACAGCCTGGTACAGCAATTGAAGAACGATGATGCCTTCTGGTATGTTGATAAAGACCTGCAACGAAAAAAGAAAGAAGCAAAAAGGCAAAAGGAAACATCGTGGTGGCAGCGTTTTCTCGAAGGCCTTTTTGAATTCCTCGGTAACCCGGTTGTCCGCCGGATCCTGTTCTATAGCATCATATTCCTGTTTGTGCTGGCCGTTACCTGGTTCCTGATCAATAACCAGATGAATATCCTGGGAAGATCGAAACAGCGGATCAAATCCGCCCGGGAAACGGGGTCCGGCGGAGAGGATATCCTGAGCAGTGACCTGGAAAAAGCCCTCCGGGATGCAGAGGCCGCAAACGATTATCGCCTGGCAGTGCGGGTACGGTACCTTCAGTTGCTGAAAATATTGTCGGAGCACCAACTGATACAGTACCGTGACGATGCTACCAATATGGAATATCTTGCTCAATTATACGGTAAGCCCTGCTATCCTCAGTTTTTTTCGCTTACTCGGCACTACGAATATGCCTGGTACGGCGAAGCGGAGGTTACTACAGAGATCTATCAGCAGCTTGTTTCGGATTTTGCATCATTACACAAAACCCTGTTAACCGCATAATTTGAAAAGAGCTTTACCATATATCGCTGGGGTGCTCCTGCTGCTGTTGCTGGCAGCCCTTTTGCTGGGAGATAAAAAGGAGAAATTTGATCACAGGATCACCCTCAACAAAAAGGACAAAATTCCGTATGGTACCTTTGTTGCTTACAATAACCTGCCGTATATCTTTAAGAAGGCAACATGTACAACCAATAAAAAAGAGCCCGGTTACTGGGATTATGATGTATTGGACACCGACAGTTCCGGGCAGGTACTGATGATCGTTACGCGGAATTTTAATGCCTTTTCCTCGGAATTGAGGGAGCTTCACAGCTTTGTCAGCAGGGGAAATGACGTATTCATATCAGCCCATAGCTTCAGCTATGAGGCCGCTTCTTTTTTTCATTTACAGGCCTACTCCACAGATATCGGGCTGCCTGTATACGATTTTTCACCGCAGCTTGATACGCTGGAGATCAGCCTGAGCGCTATGCCTTTCAACGAAGGAAAAAATAGCTTTCGGTATCCCGGCCGCAGGTACAACGCAGATTTTATAAAATTCGACTCTACTATGAGCTATGTGTTGGGCAGGGCACGGAACGACCGGGTAAACTGCCTGAAAATAAAAGCCGGCGACGGGCATTTCATACTGCATGGCGCCCCCCTGGCTTTCAGCAACTATTTCCTGCTTCACCAGGATAATATGGAGTATTACAACCAGTTGTTGTCGGTTTTAAATTCCGAAGCCCGGTCAGTGGCATGGGATGAATATTTTTTGCATAAAACCGTTTCATACCGCGATCCTACACCCTCTCCTTTTCGTGTGCTGCTAAACCAGCCTTCCTTCAGGATGGCATTGTATACCGCACTGGCAGGGGCACTGATATTTGTACTCCTGGGGTTAAAACGCAACCAACGGATATTTGCTGCCGTTCCGCCACCGGCGAATGATTCGCTGGATTTTGTAAAAACCATCGGCAGGTTATATTACCAGAAAAATGACAATAGCAATATAGCCCGGAAAATGGCCGGCTTCTTTATAGAGCATGTGCATAACCGTTATTTCCTGAACTCCGACAACCTGGACGAAGATTATGTAGACAGGCTGTCCGGGAAATCAGGCGGTAATAAGCAGCATATACAATCAATTGTGAACTATATCAGCTTTGCCAGGGAAGGCAACGATTTTACCAACGAGCAGGTAAGTGATTTTTACAACCTGCTGGAGCAATTTTACAAAACAACTTAAATTCAATATAATGGAAGAAAATTTGTTTCAAAACCGAACCGATCTTTCACAGTTGAATGAAGCCGTGATGAAAATGAGGCATGAGATCAGCAAGGTGATCGTCGGGCAGGATGAAATGGTAAAGCTGATCATTGCGGCCCTTTTATCGGATGGTCATGTATTGATAGAGGGAGTTCCCGGGGTGGCTAAAACCCTTACGGCCCGGCTGGTAGCTAAATGTATCGATCTTCATTTTTCCCGTGTGCAGTTTACGCCTGACCTGATGCCGTCGGATGTATTGGGCACTTCAATTTTTAACCCCAAAGAAGGAGTGTTCCAGTTCAAGCGGGGACCTATTTTCGGCAACATTGTGCTGGTAGATGAAATAAACCGTGCACCGGCAAAAACCCAGGCGGCGCTGTTTGAAGTAATGGAAGAAAAGCAGGTAACGGTAGACGGACAGTCGCACCAGATGCAAAGACCGTTCATGGTGCTGGCCACCCAAAACCCGGTGGAGCAGGAAGGCACTTACCGGCTGCCCGAAGCGCAGCTCGACCGCTTTTTATTCAAGATACTGGTGCCTTATCCTACTGCCGAACAGGAAGTAGCCATACTGAATCGCTTTCACCAGGCCACAGGAGAAGAAGTGGCGGCTCAACTGGAACGTATACTCAGCGATACGCAGATCGGTGAACTTCGAAAGCTGGTGCGGCAGGTGATCGTGGAGGAAAAGCTGCTGCAGTTTATAGCACAGATCGTTACGGCTACCCGTTCCAATAAATCCATATACCTGGGTGCTTCCCCGAGAGCCTCCCTGGCGATCATGGTCTCTTCCAAAGCGCTGGCGGCTATGCAGGGTCGTGACTTCGTGACACCGGAAGATATTATTGAAATGGCAACGCCGGTGCTGCGGCACCGCATCATCCTTACTCCCGAAAAAGAAATGGAAGGTGGTACCGAAGATGCCGTTATCAAAGAAATCATACACTCATTAGAAATCCCCAGGTAAACGTGAACCCCGTTGATTTTTATAAATCATATAAATTAACTCCCCGTACCTACCGGATACTGGGAGGCATTTCGGTGCTGTTTGTTGTTTCCTTTTTTGTGCCGCCACTATACAGCATCGGTATCCTGTTGCTGTGGGTGCTCTGCTTCGCCGTATTGGTAGATACCATCGTACTGTATACCAGGAAAAAAGCAGTAACAGCCAACCGGCTGCTGGCTGAAAGATTCAGCAACGGAGACATCAACCCCGTTGCGCTGGATATCACCAATAATTACCCGTTCGTAATAGCATGCCGGGTAATAGACGAGCTGCCATTCCAGTTTCAAAAGCCCAGTTGGTTCCATCGTTTGTCAATAAAAGGTAGCAGCCAGGTCAGGATACGATACGATCTTACCCCTATGCTGCGGGGAGAATACCAGTTTGGTAAGATCAATTTGCTGGTGACCAGCCCCCTGCAACTGGCGGAACGCCGCTTTATTGAAAATGCAGATAAGACGGTACCCGTGTATCCTTCCTTTCTGCAACTGAAAAAATACCAGTTGCTGGCCATATCCAACCGGCTGAATGAAACAGGGGCCAGGCGGCTGAGAAAGCTGGGCAACAGTATGGAATTTGAACAAATAAAGGAATACGTTACGGGAGATGACTACCGTAATATCAACTGGAAGGCAACTGCGCGAAAGGGTGACCTGATGATGAACACGTTTACGGACGAAAAAAGCCAGCACGTGTACTGTATCGTTGATAAGGGGCGTAACATGAAAATGCCTTTTGAAGGAATGACGTTACTGGATTATGCCATCAACGCTTCCCTGGTACTGGCAAATATAACCTTGCTGAGAAATGACAAGGCCGGGCTGATCACTTTCTCTCATAAGTCAGAAACCTTTTTACCTGCCGACAGGAAGGGAATGCAAATGGAGCTGATGCTGCAAAACCTGTATCGCCAGCACACGGATTTTACGGAACCGGATTTTGAAGCCCTGTATATGCAGATACGCAACCGCATCAAAAGCAGGTCGCTGCTGGTATTGTTTACCAATTTCGAATCCATGCAGGGCTTTCAACGCCAGCTCCCCTATCTGAAGCAGATCGCCAAGCATCACCTGCTGCTGGTGGTGTTTTTCGAGAATACCGAGCTCCGGCAATTGCAGGAAAAACCGGCGGAAGACCTGGAAGAAATCTATATAAAAACCATTGCCGATAAATATGCTTTTGAAAAAAGGCTGATCGTAAAAGCGCTCCGGCAGCAGGGCATCATCGCGCTGCTGACCCCACCGCAGCAGGTAACCGTCAACGCTATCAACAAATACCTGGAGCTAAAGACCCGGCAGGCTATATAAGACCGTAAGATGGTAAAATCGTAAGATAACCTATTCTATTGTTTGATCTTTCCTTTCAGGTTTTCCAGCCTGCGGTCTATTTCTTCTTTGGGCAACCAGTTTTGCCCAACCATCACACCGGCTATATTACTCGTTTGTTTTATGTCGCCCAGCGGGTTGCCGTTGAGCAACACCAGGTTGGCGGTAGCGCCGGGCTTTACAACACCATCGCCCGGCCGGTTAAAATATTTTGCTGCATTTACCGTGCCGGTCACCAATACCTGGTAAGGCGTCAGTCCGGCGTTCGCCATATACTCCAGCTCCTGGTGCAGCGAAAAGCCCGGCACATCAAAAACCTGTGGGGCATCGGAACCTGCGATCACCCCCACCCCGTTATCCTGGCAGGCCTTCAGGATATTTTTGCGTAGCGCTATCAGGGCGATCACTTTTGCTGAATCGTACAGGGGATCTGCCATCAGGTTCTGCTTTGATTTTACCCAGTTGTTCAGGGTCGACTCGTGCATATATACCATTTCCGGGTCTTTTGCAAAGTCTTCCGGAGACCTTAAAGGCGTAAACCACCTTTCGGGCAGGGCTTCCGTGGGCACTACCCAGATATTATTTTGCTGCAACGCCTTTACCAGCGTATCGATCCGGCTGAGATCGGCTTTATCCGCGATACCCAGTCCAAAGAGTCCCCTCCGGTTTTCCGGGATCTTTTCTATACCCGGCACCAGGGCTTCTACAAAGCCATCCAGGTGATCAATGGAAGCATACCCCGCCGCAATAGCATTCCAGACACCTACATCTGAAGAAACGTGACCCGCGAACGGGATCCCCACTTCCTTTGCTGTTTTAGCCACCGCATTGAAGTTCTCCAGCGTAAGTCCGGGCAGCAGTTTCAGGAAGTCATATCCTTCCGCTTTGTATTTTCTCACGAGGCTGTCGGCATCCTGCACAGACTTCACCGTACTGCCCATCAGTCCCGGGGCGCCGGCATAAAAATCGGGGCCCAGCAACTCGCCACTTTTTATCTGGTCTCTCAATTCCAGGTGACGGGTGTCGCCCAGCATACCGCGGATGGTAGTGACACCGTTCAGGGCAAACAATTCCAGTACGTTTTTCATATTCTCCACATCTTCGCCCCTCGGTACATGCGCATGCATTTCTGCAAGACCCGGTATCAGGAATTTACCCTTCCCATCAATGACCAGGGCATTCTTTCCGGCCTTTTTTGAACCGGCTGCCGTTATCTCCGTAATTTTTCCGTTCTCAATAAAAACATCCCGGTTTTCTTCCACTTCTTCCGTATCCATAGGGATCACCGCTACGTCCTGTATGACATACACGCCCGGATCAGGAGCAGCATTTTGCCCGGCGTTACAACCCAATAATACAATGACAGCGAGGAAACAGCATACATTCTTCATATAACGAGGTTTATGATGTTCTTTAAAGATACGGAATCCGGGTGGAAACGAACCGTAAACGGATCATTTCAGGAGCTGATTTATCGGGAGGGCCTGTCTATATAATAGTCTTTAACTTTGTTGACAAAATAAATAACATGAAGTACAGGGATCTTGGACAGACAGGTGAAAAGCTATCTGCAATCGGCCTCGGATGTATGGGCATGAGCTATGCATACGGTCCTGCAGATGAAAAGGAAAATATAGCTACACTGGAGAAAGCGCTGGACCTTGGCATTAATTTCTGGGATACAGCGGATATGTATGGCAATGGCGCCAACGAAGAGCTGGTGAGCAAAGTGCTGGTGCCCAACAGAAGCCGGGTTTTTATCGCAACAAAATTCGGCTTTAGATTCAGGGATGGATCCGTGGGACACAGTGGTATGCCTGGTACATACGTAGACGGATCGCCTGCATGGATCAAACAGGCAGTAGAAGCCAGCTTACGCCGCTTACAGATCGAAACCATTGACCTTTATTATGCACACCGGATTGATACCACTATCCCCGTGGAAGAAACGGTAGGAGCAATGGCAGAACTGGTGAAGCAGGGAAAAGTGCGTTACCTGGGACTGAGCGAAGCCTCCGCAGACTCTATCAGGAGGGCACATGCTGTTCACCCCATTACCGCACTGCAAAGCGAATATTCCCTGATAACACGGGATATTGAAGGGGAAATATTGGATACCATACGGGAGCTGGGTCTTACTCTGGTACCCTATTCTCCGCTGGCAAGAGGACTGTTTGCCAATATCAACGAGGCCAATGGCCTTACGCCCGGCGATTTTCGAAATTCTTTACCACGCTACCAGGGAGAAAGCCTGGAAAACAACCGGAAGATGGCAACAGCATTAAATGATTTTGCCGCCTCAAAAAACGTAAAAGGAACGCAACTGGCGTTGGCATGGGTACTTGCCCAGGGAGAAGACATGATACCGATACCGGGGACAAAAAGGGTAAAATACCTGGAAGAAAATGCCGCTTCAGTGGATATTATTCTTACACCTGCGGACCTGACCACTTTAAACGACATTTTTGAAAAATACCCGAATGTAGGCGCCCGCTATAGCGAAGGCGCCCTGAAGTTGGTAAACAAATAGAGACCGGTTTTTAGAGAGAAGCAGGCAAACAGGTTCATATCCGCAGGTTACAGGTAGCGAAATGAAAATCTGAAGAATAAATCTCCCGCAGACCTCGCGGATTTTCGCAGAAATAGCTCTTTAAAATCTGCGCTTATCTGCGCAATCTGCGGGAAAAAGATAGTACGAATTTTCCCCACTCAAATCGCTGTTTGAAAATTTCTTCCGGTGTGACAGGACCCGGGATGACGGAACATATTTTACAGTTCCTCTTCCCTCTCCAGCATCAGGATAGCGCTTTGAGGCACTATAAAGTATTTCTCATTTTCATACATCACTTCGGTGGCGCCGCTGAGCAGAAAAATGGCGAGATCACCCTCGCGTGCCTGCAGCGGTATATACTTTACCTGTTCTTCTTCCGGTTTCCAGCTTTCATTTTCCATGGGCATAGGGATCGCATACCCGGGACCGTGCTTAATGACATATCCCTGCTGCACTTTTTCTTTTTCCTGCACGCCCGGCGGCAGGTATAGCCCGCTGGCGGTCTTTTCATTTCCCTGTACGGGTTTGATCAGTATCCGGTCGCCTATTACAATAAGCTTTTTAAACTTGTTTTCCGGGGTCAATCTCATAATCTGTTCAAATTAGATCGCAAAAATAAGTATCGGAAAATAAATATAATGCAGCACAAATTTTATATGGATGTGGATAAAGTGAATTGCTGAACGACATTGCTTTCGCAAGCATCAGACCATTAGCCGCTGATCATGGACTTAACTACCCTTCACTTCTTAATGGTTCAGATATTGCAAAAACCAGCGGGGAACACCCCGGAAATGATGATTTTTAAAAGATTTTCAATAAATTACGGTTTAACAAAACATTATTAGCCTTATCTTACAAATAGAAAATGAATTTTATTTATTTGTTTTAAATATATTTAATAGTATGGAAGCTCAAAAACACAAAATATTATTGTGCGAAGACGATCAGAATCTTGGATTGGTTTTAAAGAATTACCTGGAACTTAATGATTATGATGTTACCCTGGAAAGGGATGGCCGGTTGGGCCTGGCTGCATTTCAGCGTGAAAAATTTGAACTGTGCCTGCTGGACGTAATGATGCCCAATATGGATGGCTTTAAGCTGGCAGAAGAAATACGGGACATCAACCCGGATGTGCCCCTGTTCTTTCTTTCGGCCAAAACCATGAAAGACGATATCATACAGGGATATAAGCTGGGCGCGGATGACTATATTACCAAGCCCTTTGACAGCGAAGTATTGCTCATGAAAATAAAGGCCATCCTGAAAAGGAACGACGACCTGAGCAAGGACAACAGCAATGTAGAGTACGACCTGGGCAATTATCACTTCAATCCCAAGCTGAGGGAGCTGAGCATCGGCGGCAAAACACAGACATTATCTCCCAAAGAAAATGAGCTGCTGAAGATGCTGGCAGAATATAAAAATGACCTGCTGCCGCGCGAGATAGCGCTGAAGCGCATATGGGGCAGCGACACTTATTTTAACGGCAGGAGCATGGACGTGTACATTGCCAAGCTCAGGAAATACCTGAAAGAAGACAGTTCGATAGAAATCGTGAACATTCACGGCAACGGGTTCCGGCTGGTGGTAAATGATCCGAAATAACCTGTCCCGACTTTTTTAAAAAAGAGATGGCAACCATGCCGTCTCTTTTTTGTTTATTTCCTGGCTTTGGAAATCGTCCAGGCCATGTTCAGGAATATATTGTTTTCTGTTGTTGTATAGCTGTTATAGGGCAACAGCCTGTCTGTATATAAATATCCTGTTTCCAGCTTGCATCCGCAGGAAAGACGGTATTCCACCGTAGCTGCTATGCGGTTATGATCATAGAAGTGCTCACGTGTCACACCGGATACGTTCACAAACAATTCATCATACAACCCGGCTGTAAGATGCTGACTGATATCATACCGTAGTCCAAGGCGACTGCGTAACCGGGTCACATGAACCGGGTTTCCTGCAAACATGCGGTATTCTGCAGCGCTCCTGCTTACGAAGAATAACTGGTCGGATAAGGGCGTCTGCCAGTCAACAGCCGCGGAGACCCTGTATTCCCGGCCGGGTTTTATATCTTCATCCGGCTTATGCTCAATCACCCGGTAGTGATAAAAATAAGTGAAGGGAGATACGGAAAATTTCAGATCCCGGCTATGCTGATAATGGATCCAGTTGCGGAGCGTGAACATCAGGTTTTGATCCACCGGGTTCCGGTTATCCCAGCCGCTCTGTCGCCGGTGCTGGAACTCCCCGTCCAGTTTTATCTTTTCACTTAGCGGGTAACTGACAGTCGCCCTGAACCAGGCATTACTGTATTGCCCCTCCGCACTGAATACAATAAGCATCCCTGCCGTTATCATGAACAGCCATTTTGAACGAAGCATACAACCGGTTTTGCTAATGTGGAAGCTTCTCCCTCAGCCATCCATACACCCAGGTACCGGCGATGGCGCTGAACAAGGTAACGATCACTACGGTAGCACCGGTTCCGATCTGGGCAAATAACGGTCCCGGGCAGGCGCCGGTCAATGCCCATCCGAAACCGAACAGCAGACCGCCATATACCTGTCCTTTATTGAATTTCTTGGGGGCGATGGTAATGGGTTCGCCATAAATGGTTTTAATGTTGAACTTTTTGATCAGCCATACCGAAAGGGCGCCTACGACCACTGCGCTGCCGATAATACCGTACATATGGAAGGATTCCAGGCGGAACATCTCCTGTATCCTGAACCAGCTGACCACTTCCGCCTTTACGAAGATGATGCCGAACAGGATAC
Source organism: Chitinophagaceae bacterium (assembly GCA_037190885.1). Lineage (GTDB taxonomy): Bacteria > Bacteroidota > Bacteroidia > Chitinophagales > Chitinophagaceae > Agriterribacter. The sequence goes on along the minus strand of JBBCJQ010000014.1, from coordinate 20,129 downwards.
CTGTCAGCATGTATTTTATATTATGATACCATTTGTGCTGCAGCTCGCTTTCATTGACGCACATCGCATCCAGCGAGCGGATCTCTTTTTCCGAAAATTCCGTATCGGTCACTTTATATTCGTAATTCATTTTTTTCTGTTTAAATATTCGTTACTGCTTTTACAGGGAAAGTACATACGGCAGCAGCAGGTTTGCCATGATAAAACCGCCCGCCATAAAACAAATGGTGGCTACCAGTGATGGCCATTGCAGGTTAGACAAGCCCATGATAGCATGTCCGCTGGTACAACCACCGGCATAGCGTGTACCGAAACCCACCAGGAAACCGCCTGCCACCATCAGGATAATTCCGCGCAGGCTCAGCAGCCCCTCCCAGCTGATGATGTCCACCGGCACCAGATTGCTGTAATTGGTGATACCGTACCCTGCCAGGTCAGAAGCCAGGGTAGGGTTTACAACTACCGGGCCGGGATTGGAAAGCAGCAGTGCCGCAATAGCGCCTCCGGACAGGATCCCCAGCACAAAGAACAGGTTCCATACCTCTTTTTTCCAGTCGTACTTAAAAAAGGGAATATTGGCTGGCATACAGGCAGCACAAATATGCCGCAATGAAGAGCTGATGCCAAATGACTTATTACCCAGGATCAAAAGAGCGGGCACTGTTAAACCGATCAGCGGACCCGCTACATACCAGGGCCAGGGTTGTTTGATAAATTCCAGCATATTTTATTTACTGTTTTAGATAAAAAGATCAGGCGCAAAGCTCGGTCGTCGACTTCTTAAGTTACGTTACTTTGGTTACATACGGAAAAAGCCCTGTGAGGTTTGCTCAAGCCGTTACCTTTTAAAGGCGGGCTGCAAAAACCTCACAGGTCTCTGAATTTCTTTTACAAGCCCATTTTTTCCCGTACCCGGCTTTCCTCTACAAAGCCGACATGGTTCCAGCTAAGCTCCTTATTTTTATACAGCTTTAGTGTAGGCAATGCCGTTACATTCAATTGACTGCACAATTCAGGATTTTGATCTGCGTCTATACGTACCAGTATCATTTTATCTGCCAGCTCTTTTTCCATTTTTTTCAGGTAGGGTTCCATCTTCTTACAGGGACCGCACCAGTCTGCATAAAAGTCTACCAGCACCAGCTTATCCCCATCCAGCAGTTTTTCATACTGTTGCAGGGTTAAGCCACCGGCCGGACTGGTTGATCCGGCTTCAGACAGTTTTTCTGCCCGCCATTCCACCATACCCCCCGGCATCTCATACACTTTTCCAAACCCCTGCTCGCGCAGGAATGCAGCGGCGGAAGCGCTTCTGCTACCGCTGAGGCAATATACATATACCGGCGCCTGCTTATCCAGGGTGGATGCATATTGCCGGAACCCATCTCCGTTCCAATCAACATTCACCGCATGCTCCAGGTGACCGCCGGCAAACTCACCCGCACTGCGTACGTCCAGCAACTGGGGGGCGCTTTCCTTTTCCAGCATTTTTGCAAATTCTTTGGCAGACAATTTTTCTTTGGCCGCCCCCGGCTGACTATCGCAACCCATATTCAAAAACGCTGCTGCTATAAACAATAAAACAACCCTCTTCATATTACACATGTTCTTTGATCAGTCTTTCCAGTTCATTTGCCTGCGATACACCTGATCTCCGCCAAAGCACCTCTCCTTTTTTAAAGATCATCAGCGTAGGTACGCCCTGCACCTGGTAGGCGGCAGCCGCCTGCGGGTTTTTATCTACGTCTATTTTAATGACGGTAACCTCATCCCCCATCCGTTTTTTCACGGCTTCGAGTATGGGCGCCTGCATTTTACACGGGCCACACCATTCTGCAAAAAAATCCACCAACACAGGCTTATCCTGGTTGATCACTTCCCGGAATGTCATACTTCTTCTTTTTTACGTTGAAAAATAGAAAACAATAAACCGCCCATCACAGAGCCGTATACCGTGCTGTTCACGGGTTTGGACGTGATGGCGCAGGAGCCGGAATTACAGCCCACAAAATGCCAATACAAATAGCCTGCCACCGCACCCACGATCACACCTGTTACGGCTAATATATTTTTCTTAAGGAAGGTTTTCATGTATATCGTTCATTTTGATTTTCCAAATGCCCCTGAATGCGCCCATGGCATAACCGGTTGCTTTATCCGCAGGGTATCTTTCCTGTATAGCCTGCAGGGTTTCCGGCTGAATATCTTTTTCCACGGTACCATGGCAATTGAGACAGGCCGGCATAGCGATGTGGATCGCTTTATAATAATAAATATTTTTCTCCTGCACGTCAACAAAATGCTTCTGCTGCATCGTGCTGTCCAGCAGCAAGTCCTGCATCCTGTGCCAGGCGGCTTTATCCGCATTGGTGACCAACGCATTAGCCGGGTTACGGTTTTGATCGCTCAGCCTTTGCACATGGTATCCGCCGCCCGCCGAATCTGTAAGATACTCTGCTTTTTCATTACAAAAGCCAACGGCTCCGGCAACACCCGATTGCCGGGTAGCCTGCATCACATTGGATAACAAAACACCCTGCACCAGTCCGGCAATGCTATCCCCTTTCTGCAGTAAAACAGGCTCATTGATATCTGTTGCTGCTTTCTTTTCCGAAGGATTACAACCGAACCACAACAGGCCCAATAAGATAATCATTATACTTTGCATCAACCTGTTCATTTCACTTCTTCATATGTTATATCTTCTATTCCTCCTGCATTTTTCCGCTGCGCCGGTGTACTGCATCCGCCGGCACCGCAGCACCCGATATTGAACAGCGGCATCAACCCAAACAACCCGCCCAGCAACCCCAGTGTCCAATCTTTCATCCATATCCCCTGCACGAGGATGAATATGCCCAACGCCAGGCGCAGCACGCGCATAAAGTTCCAGTTATTTAAGATCATTTCCTTCATGATGCCTGTTTTTTATGCTTTTTTAAAGTATTGATCCCGAAAGACCTGTACAACGGGCAAAAGCTGATAAAAGATGTCAGCACCAGTACAATGGCAAAAATGCCCAGGACAATTGCCCATGTTCCGGTAATGGTATGGGTAAAATACAAAACCGCGATAACAGCCGCTATGATCAGGCGGGCCGTTTTGTCTGCAGAACCGAGATTCGCTTTCATGGTATCATGTTTTTGGTTAATGATATAGTGTTACTTTTCTGGTCGATCGTCATCTCGACCGAAGGGAGATATCTCCCACTCCTTCAGCAGGTTCCTCTCCCGCCCTTCGGTTGGGATCGGAATGACGTTTAGTTGACATCCCTTACATTTTCCCCTTCATCATCCGGTTCCAGTACAGGTACGGCAACCCGTATTTCTTCAGCATCCACAAACGCCAGTGCTCTTTATAGCTGTCAAAAACACCTATATATTTTAGCATAGGATCCGGTGTAAATTCATTTTTATAATTAAACTCCGCCAATACCATTTTACCATAACCGGTCACCAGCGGGCAGGAGGAATATCCTTCATACGAAAAATTATCCGCAGGCTTTTTGCTGATCAGCTTCAGCAGGTTATCTACCACCACCGGCGCCTGCTTCCGGATAGCTGCTCCTGTTTTGGCGGTGGGCAATGCCGCCACATCTCCCAACCCGAATACATTCAGATAGGTATTATGCTGCATACTGTTGATGTTCACATCCAGCCAACCGGCGGCATTTGCAAGAGACGAATCTTTTACAAATACCGGCGCCGTTTGCGGAGGTGCCAGGTGCAACAGATCGAATGGCATGACCACCGAAGAATCCCCGTCCATGATCTCTTTTAATATGTTTCCTTCCTGTATATTGTATTCACCGCCGGTAAGCTTAAAATGTACCAGCTTATTATCAGCGTCAATTTTTACCGGTGTATAAAATGGCTTAAAGTGAACATGGTAACGGTTCAGCACACTTGTCAGCGTATCCGCCACCTGTTGTACACCAAATATTACCGTACCCGGCGTGGCAAAGATCACATGGGTTTTGCCTGATAACCCTTTCTTCCTGAAGTAATCCGCTGCCAGGTACATGATCTTCTGCGGCGCTCCCCCACACTTGATGGGTGTAGCCGGTTGGGTAAATAAGGCATTCCCACCCCTGAATTGCTGCAGGCAGGTCCAGGTATATTCCGGATCCACGTAATTGCTGCAGGCCACTCCTTTGGCCAGGGCTTCTTCCAGTCCATCCAGCAGTGAATAATCGTTTACCAAACCGGGCGCCACTACCAGGTAGTCGTAAGTAAGCTTACCGCTGCTCCCGGTTTCCACGGCATTTTCATCCGGCAACAACCGGGTTGCCTTATCCTGTATCCAGTCTACACCCGTAGGTATCACCGACGCTTCCTCTCTGCGGGTAGCCGCGTAGTCAAAAGCGCCGGCGCCTGTCAGGGTCCAGGCAGGCTGGTACCAATGATACTTTGAAGGCTCCACGATGGCAATATCCGCCTTTGTTCCTTTTCTTTTTAACTGGGCCGCTACCATGATCCCGGCTGTTCCGCCCCCTATTATCAGTATTTGGTAATGATCTTTCATTGTCAGGCTGTTTATGATAAATCAAAGTAAAGAAGAATGCGCGCCCTTTTTTGTAACCATTGTTACACTAAGGCGGGTTGATAGTAGATTTTGCAAAAGCCTCACGCAGTCCCTGACTTCGTAACTAATATGTTCTTCTTTGTCTCCGACAAAACCTTGCCACACTTCCTATAACATCTGCCCGTTGGAAACGGGGGAGAACATAGTGTATCCTAAGTCCGGAGACTTAGGATAGCATAAGAGTAAAAAATAAAACGCCTGTAGAGCGCACTACCGGTCGGTGTCCCCACCGATCTATGCCTCTCCGGGGTCGGCTACGCCAGACCCCAGGTGGACGGAACGGACAACCAATCCGGAATCCCCTATTTTTCTATACCTGCTACCCTTCTACTACTCTCTTTACATTCAGCCAGGTACCGCCGTTGATCACATCTGTAAAACCCTGCCGCTCCAGGTAGGCCTTCGCCTGTCCGCTCCGGTTACCACTCCGGCAAAACACTACGATATTCTTTTTGCCTTTGAACTTCGCCAGGCTGGAAGAGAGCCTGTCCAGCGGAATATTCACTGCGCCTTTTACGCTGCCGGATGAAAACTCTCCCGGCGTACGAACATCTACCAAAAAGGTGCCTTCGCTGATCGTTTGGGATAGTGCGGTATTGTCTGTTTTTCCAAATAAAGATGCAAAAAAGCCCATTATACAGTTTTTAATTGTTCATTGCCGCCAGGTCTGCTTTCTTTCTGGCCGCTGATTTTTTTTCCATCCATTCCTTCATGCCGCCTGCATAGTTTTTAATGTTAGTGAACCCATTGCGTGCCAGCACGGAGTAGGCAATGGTAGAACGGTCGCCTGCCTGGCAATGCACTACCACCAGCTTATCCCTGCTCACCTTGTCCAGGTTGTCCGGCAATGTGCCTACAAATAAATTGTCTGCTCCCTCCACGTGATGGGCATCGTATTCCGTAACACCTCTTACGTCTATTACCTGCACATCCGGGTTGCCGGCATATTGTTTAAATTCATGGTAGTCTATTACATCGGCTGTTTTCAGCGGAAGCCCCGTTTCCTGCACATCGGTTATAAATCCGTATACATTGTCCATACCGATACGCATCAGCTTACGGGTCAGGTCTTCCACCTGGTCTTTATCCGCCACCAGCATAAACTGCTCCTCGTAATTCAACAGCCATCCCATCCAGGTAGAAAAGCTGTTATTATTCTGTATATTGATGCTGCCCGGGATAAATCCTTTTGCAAACTCCGGTTTGCTGCGGGTATCTATCAGCTTTAGTCCTCTTCCATACGCTGTCAAAAACTGCTCCTTTGTCAACTCAGGGTGTTTAGGCACTTCTACCAGCAACGGACGTTTCACCTTATTGAGGTGTTTCATCATGGCAAAATACTTCGGCGCCTCCGGCTGCTCCGACAGCAGGTAATCAGTAAATGCTTTTTCATCTTCTCCAAATTGAAAAGCCCAGTTCCTGATCTTCTCATATCCCACGGTAGAGCTGTGCACAGCGCCCAAAGCTTTACCACAGGCAGAACCTGCACCATGCGCCGACCATACCTGCACATATTCCGGTAAGTCAGTGAACTTTTTCAGCGACCGGAACATCTGGTGCGCCCCGATCTCTTTGGTGCCGATCAGCCCGGCCGCTTTTTCCAGCAGGTCGGGGCGGCCGATATCACCTACGAACACAAAGTCACCGGTAAACAGCATCACCGGTTCATCCGTAGCCGGGTGGTCGGTCAGCAAAAAGCTGATGCTTTCCGGTGTATGCCCCGGCGTATGTAATACTTTCAGCGAAAGATTACCCACTTTGATCGTATCGCCGTCTTTCAGCCCGGTATGCGGGAATCCATACTGCCAGGCTTCGCCGCCTTCGTCAGACAGGTACATTGGAGCGCCGGTCACTGCAGCCAGTTCCCTCGAACCGCAAAGAAAATCCGCGTGAATATGTGTTTCGGTAATATGTGTGATCCGCAGGTTGTTTTCCTTCGCTATGTCGAGATAGGTGTCAATATCCCTTTTAGCGTCGATCACGATAGCTTCCCCGGTTGCCTGGCATCCTACCAGGTAGCTGCCCTGTGCCAGGCTCTTATCATACACGTGTTGAAAAAACATACTGTAAATTTTATGGTGACTGATGATTGTTGATGGTGTAAAATTCATGCCTTAATTATTGCTATACGGTGACTTAGGTTACATAAGGAGATGAATTTGAAATATTTTTTACCAGGCAGGGTAATGCTATTAGACACCGGTTGCGCCTGCCCCGATGAGGAGCGAAGCGACGAAATTCGGGGTCGTACTCCTGTACGGCAGGAATTCTGCCCTGTAGGGTGTAGGGGTAGGAACCCTTTTTTCCAGACAACGGTATATACGGTCTCACGCTTGCAAGACAGGAAGCTATTCCACATGTGGATATTATACCAGCTTTGTGAGATCATTTCCAGGTAAATTACTATTGCTGCAGATGGTTCTTTTCACCGTAAAACCTTACATTTGACTTGTTACAAACACCACTATTATGCAAAATAAGATACACGAAGGAAGAAATATAAAACGCTTCCGGGAAATGCTGGGCATCAAGCAGGAAGGGCTGGCCATAGAACTGGGCGATGACTGGAATCAGCAAAAAATATCCCTGCTGGAACAGAAAGAAGCGGTGGAACCGGCTATACTGCAACAGGTATCCGCTGCCTTAAAAATACCGGTAGAGGCTTTCCAAAACTTTGATGAGGAGCAGGCGATCTATAATATTTCCTGCAATTTTTCGGACAACGCTGTAAACAATAATGGTGTCCACATTCAGCACTTCAATCCTATCGACAAAATTATTCAACTCCATGAAGAGAAGATTTCATTGTATGAAAGAATGCTAAAGGAAAAGGAGGAAATGATAATGAGATTGGAAAGATTGATCGAAGGGAAATAGAAACCATATCAAAGAAATAAAATAAGAGAGTTAGTGGATTTGGCGAAAATCAACATATATCGCATAACACATATTGACAATATACCACACATGTTACAATATGGAATTACGCATAGAAATTCTCCAAATCATAATCCAAACTTTGTTTCTATCGGCGATATTACTCTAATAAACACAAGAGATATTAAACAAGTTAGGGTAGACAACGGGGATTTTCTTAACTTGACCGCTCCTGTAATTACCCTTGGTGATTTTATCCCATTTTATTTTGGTACAAAAATGCCAATGTTGTATGTTATACAAAATGGCGGTAACTTCGTAGTTCATCCTACACCACCAAATAAAATAGTATATGTGGCTTGTTCAGTTGATCTAATAATTAAGCAACACGATACTTATTATTTTTCTGATGGTCATGCAACTGATAATCTGACAACGTTCTATGACAAAACCAAAATTAATGATTTATCAAAAGTAATAGAATGGGATGCTGTAAAAGCAGCCTACTGGGGCGGGCAGGAAAACTTAAATGTAAAACGAAAAAAACAGGCGGAGTTTTTAGTCTCTGAAGATATATCTCCCAATCTTATAATTGGATTTGGTTGTTATGACAATATGTCCAAAAACAAGTTAGTCGGCTGGGGTATTGAAGAAGAACAAATCAAGATAATACCAAATGCTTATTACTAATAAAAACAGATATGATACGGTATATTACAGGTAACATTTTAGACAGCAGTGCCAGGGCGTTGGTTAATACTGTAAACACTGTGGGAGTAATGGGAAAAGGGATTGCTCTGCAATTTAAAAAAGCATATCCCAATAATTATAAAGCATATGAAAAAGCTTGTAAAAACAATGGGATTCATGTTGGTAAAATGTTTGTCACATCAGATAGCAATACAACTTCAGGGGAAAGGATAATAATCAACTTTCCAACAAAGACGGATTGGAGAAAGCCCTCTGAATATAAATATATCGAAGATGGATTAGATAACCTTATCGAAATAATAAATGAAAAACAAATAAAGAGTATTGCAATTCCTCCACTAGGAGCAGGAAATGGCGGTTTGAACTGGGCGGTTGTAAAGAAAATGATAGAAGAAAAATTGGGGCACTTAGATATTGATATTCATGTTTATGAGCCAACCGTACAAATACAGGAACATTTAAGAAAAGAAAGAGTTAAACTCACCGATGCACGTGCTTTATTACTTTATATTCTGTATGATCTGGTAAAAAATGGTGAATATGTGTCAGAGTTCTCAAGTGAAAAGATCTGCTACTTTTTGCAGAAATTCGGAGCAAAAAAATATTTTAAGTTAACATTTGAGCCCAATTTTTATGGTCCCTATTCAGGCAAGGTAAGATTTGTATTAAACGCGATTAATGGAAGCTATTTAATGGGCTATAGTGATATGAATAAAAAGCCATTTGAACCGCTAACTTTAATACCTGACGCTTATGAAAATGTAAAAAGCCATATTGAAAATGACAACGAACTTTTAGAAATTGCTAATAAGACCATTACTTTCTTACAAGGATTCTATTCAGACTTTGCCCTGGAACTTTTATCGTCCGTAGACTACATTTCGACTAAAGAGAAAACTTTTAACAAGCAATTAATTTCTCAATCTCTTGAAGATTGGAGTGACCGAAAGCGTAGTTTGTTTTCAAATCCAAAATATCTTGAAATTTCCCTAAAGCATCTTCAATCAGCTAATTTCTCTTAAAACAAAAATGTATTCTGCAAACGAATAAATCCTGGTAGCAACACAGATTCTACTAAATTCCTGCGATCATAGTTAACCCGCAGATCTCGCCTGCACCATTTACATGATCGCATCTTTTGACTTCGCCAGCTCTTCAATCGTTTTCTCACGGAACATTTTCAAAAGATCCTGCTTTATGATCTTGTATGACGCATGCATGGAGCAGGGATTGGCATCGTTGCACTTGGGCAGTCCCATGATGCACTTTTCTATTACTTCTATTTCACCCATCATCTCCAGTACGGTAAAGATAGAACGTTGCTGCGCTTCCTTTGAGATATACAATCCTCCGGCAGGCCCGGTTACCGAAGAGATAATACCGGTATGTTTCTTTGTAAGCTGCTGCAGGATCTTTGCCGTGAATGATTGCGGCGCACCAATACCGTCTGCCACCATTTTGATCGTGGCCTTTTTTTCTTCGGATGCCCTGCGGGCTATAAATATCGTTGCACGCAGCGCGTACTCGGTGGACTTTGAAAACACAGGCTGTCTTTTTAGATCAGCAAAAATAACTCAACTGCCTTTAACGGCTTCATTCACTTTACCTGCTACTTTTTCCGCATTGATACCGGTGCCTTCCTCCTGCAGTACCAGCTCTCCTTCCGGATTAAAAACGCTGATGATATTGGAATGGGAAAAATCTACCGGTGATATTTTTTTGTACTTCATCGACAGCACGTTGGCAAACTCCTGTGTGGCGGCTTCATTGCTTCGCAAAAACACCCAGTGCGGCGCATCCATACCGCTGGTTTTGGCAAATTCGGCAAGGTGGTCGGGTGTATCCTTTTCCGGGTCGATGGTCACCAGCACCAGGGATGTTTTGTCGAGAGAGGACGGGTTTATTTGCTTTTCTATTTTTTTCATATCAGCTACCAGCAGCGGGCAGGTGGCCTTACAGGAAGTATAGATCATTACCACCACCAGCGCTTTTCCTCTCAGCGCGTCTAACTGGTACGACCGGTTATGCTGATCCTGCCATTGGCTGGTCAGGTGAAATATGGAACCGGAAGGCAGTTCTTCCACAGCCTTGTCCTGCTTACAGGAAAAGAACAAAAAGCCTGCTGCCAGTATATAAAACAATTGTTTCATTGCTATTTTTTTATTTTACCATTAAGAAGTTAAGAATATTAAGAATATTGGTGACATCAAAATAGTTAACTATCCTTAACTCCTTAATACCCGCCCCTGCCTGACTGCGTCATTCAGGCGGGCGAACGATGTTCAGTCGGGCGGGGTTCAAAATTCTTAGTCATCATCAATGTCTTTTGCGCAGCGGAACCCGAGGTTGGCCACGGTATAATGCGCTTTCAGTCCGGCCCGCATGCTGAACCGCATAAAAGCTGCGTAGTTCAGTACATCCGTGGCGCTGGTAGCACTGCCCGCACAAAAAAGATTATTATCGCCGTATTCACCGGAACGGGCATCACCCGTTACCAGTACGGAATTAAAATCATCCGTCCACTCCCACACCAGGTCAAAGAAATTATATACGCCCCAATAGTTAGGAGGCGACTGCTTTACCGCATTGTACTGCCGGTTCTTCACCGGATAAAGACCGATGATCTTATCCGAATAAGACTTCTTTTCCCGCGCATTGGCTGTTGTTTCATCCGCCATAGCCACCAGTTCCCATTCATCCAGCAGGGGCAAACGTTTACCCACCGCCGTTGCATAGGCTTTTGCAGCGTACCACGATAATTGCGTCACCGGCGCATCCACATTGATCCCTTCGGGTAATAGCGTATCCCCTATCCAATTCCGCAGATAACTCGTATCGGCATACAGGCGTTTTACCTGCGAACGCTGCCATTGCGGGTTGGCTTTTACAAATGCCAGGAACTCACCGTTGGTAACAGGCCGTTCATCTATCAAAAACGGCTTTACTGCTACCAGGGCGGTATCGGAACCGTAAAAAGGCTGATAGGATCCGCCGGGTATCAACACCATTTTAGTGTGAGATATAAGCTGCTCCGTGTGTACAGCCGGGGAAGCGGCAGCCGGCGCCGCCTCCTGCAGATTGCAGGAAGCGCACCAGGCCGAGGCTGAAAAAAAGATGATATGAATGAATAAACGGTTCATTTTTTCCGGGACTTATAGCCCGCCTTTTTTAAATATTTTCGCATTGGCATCACCGGTAACTTTCAATTTACCGATAGCACCTTTGTTGAATGCTCTCGAAAGAGCGTGGTCAACCAACACATATTCCCCCGGAACATCCACGGTAAACTCTACGATAGCAGAACCACCTGCAGGTATCATGGTGGTTTGTACATTGTGCGTTACAGTGCTGCCACCTTCGAGGTAAACCTTGTCAAAGATCTCCCCGATAACATGGAAGGAAGAAGTCAGGTTCGGACCGCCGTTACCCAGAAACAAACGAACGGTTTCACCTACTTTTGCTTCCAGCATATTGGCGCCCAGCATAGAACCTTTTTTACCGTTAAACAAAACATAGTCGGGGTTTTCTGCAACGGCTTTGTCATTATCAAACTCCAGGAGCCCTTCCTTGACCTCAGATGCTTTGGTGTAAAAATCGCCCTGCATAATGTAATACTCCCTGTCCACCGGTGGAAGACCGCCGGCCGGTTCCACCAGGATCAGCCCGTACATACCGTTCCCGATGTGCATCGGCACGGGAGGCGCGGCACAGTGGTAAACATACAGACCGGGATTCATTGCTTTGAAGGTAAATGTTTCTTCCTGCCCGGGTACGGCGGAAGTAGCTTCGGCGCCGCCACCGGGGCCGTTTACCGCGTGCAGGTCAATATTGTGCGGCAATACGCTGCTGGCATCATTTTTCAGACGCACTTCCACTTCATCGCCCTCACGCACACGGATAAAGCTACCCGGCACGATATCGTTGAAGGTCCAGAAGGTGTATTTTTTTCCATCGGCAATTTCACCTTCAATTTCAGTGGTGAGCAATTTTACGATCAGCTTTTTAGGTCCCCGTTTACCTACGGGTGCAGGCACATGGGGCGCCGCGGTAATTTCAGCTTCTTCGGGCTGTCCTTTGGCTTCTTCCATTTTTGCAGTTGATGGCTTTGCAAAGGATACATTTTCCGTATTGCTTTTGCAGGCTCCGAAAACCAGCATTACGGAAAGGGCGACTAATGCAAGGTTGTTTGTCATAACTTTTGATATTTAAATGAAAAATCTATTGTTTACCATTTCAGTTTCAGTATCTCAGCATTTACATTCAGCGTACACCAGGCCCAGTGCTGGAGAGGGTTAGAAGAAACCACCCCTTTCAGGAAATTCGTGGACGGCGTAACGGCATATACCGAATAGCCGCCCACCAGGCCGATGTATGGATGAATGTTGTAACTGATATCAAGATCAAATTCCTGCCCCAGGTTGGAGGATAGATCTTTCGCACCGTCTTTTAATGAAACCGGGGCAACAAACTGGTGTGCCGTCAACGCCAGCATCCACCCGGCATCCGGCCTGTAACCCAGCTTCAGATAGGCATCTCCCAACCCGGTATTTTTATGCGCGTTACCGGTATAGTAATAGTCCATGGTGCCGTAAAACTTGTGGTTGGTGCCGAAATAAGGGACAAATGAATGGTTGTGCTTTTGCAAGCTGCCATCCGCATGGTTACCGCTCAGCAGATCACCGCCGAAGGAGAGGCCCCACCGGGTGTTCAGCATTCGTTCTGCGCTTACTGCTAACAGGTATGCATGGGTTTTAATACCCTGCGGGCTTCTTCTGCCTCCCTGGTAGTAGGCAGAAGCGCTGTATTTCCATTTACTGCCGGAATGAAAATAATTGGCACCGATGGTCTGCGTAAACCAGGTTTTGGCAGTATCATCCCCGTTGTGCGCTGCATCCTGGAAACCCAGGTTATTTATTAAAAAACTGAAGCTGTTGTGGGGATCAAAATTGTACTTCAGCCATACATTCTGCATCCATTTATACGGCGCCGCATCTTTTGAAGAGAACAGCGACCCGGATACATTGCCCAGGTTATTACCATATAAGTCCGCATAGTTTTGATTGAAGGCTGCATGTGCCCTAAGCTCCAGCCTGTTCTTTTGGAACTGAAAAGAAACGGCATCGTGTGCCCGGCCGCCCTGCGCCCAGTCCAACGCCCCGAAAAAGCGTTCATCATCCAGGGAAATAACCTGGCGGCCTATCTGCAACGAAGCCGCAGGACTGATGTGAAGTTTTGCCCAGGCTTCAAAAAAAGCCATGCCGTTATGGCCGCCCATACCCTGTGTTAGCGCCTCCTGTCCCCAGATACTTACCTTTTGGGGCGAAAGCTGCAAAGACAACATGTTTTTATGCCGGTAATTCAAAGTGATCCTGCTCCGCTGGCTGATCAAAAAAGCCGGTTTTTCATCTGCAGCCAGGGGACGAAAAGTACCATGGCGCAATTCTGCCCGCGGCCGTATCTGTGCTGTAACGGTAAGCTTACCCGAAGTATCAGCGCTGTTTTGCGCAAGCGTGGTACCAACAGTAAAAACTGTTACCATAAGTGCTGAAAAAACATTGCAAAAAGTGGAAAATGCGTCCATAACCGACACCCGTTATTAGAGTGCAAAAATAGTCGTCAAAATAATTAAGGATATATTTGTCCTCAATTCACCTTGTGATTAATATCATGCCAGGGGATGATGTAACTTTTGTTGTGAAAATCAGGGATTTCGGCAGAAAGCAGACCGCCGGAAAAAGAGGGTTCCGAACCCTATCCGGATTGTATGAGATTTTGCAACATGCAGCCAGGGTTCGAAACCTTACATCCCTGCCCCAGACCGCTTCAGGAAGCATATTATAATTGATACCTATACGGGAAATATATTAACTTGCATCAACGCAATAATTAATATTGCTGTATATGAAAATAGTTACCCTCTGGATTACTATACTGCTTTTTTGCAATACCAGCTATGCACAAACGCCGGGATGCATGGATGTTCAGGCACAAAACTACGATCCGGCTGCTACCGTAAATAACGGAAGTTGTGTCTACGACAATACCAGCTTACCCCTTGTTCAGCAGGAGCAGCTTCCGGTTGTATTGAGTGAAATAAGCGGGATGGAAGTGATCGGCAGTAAGCTGTATGCGCACAACGATGGCATAACCGGTACCCCCAATGTACTTTACCGCCTGGATACCACCGATTATACCAGCATTGAGCAAACTATTTTTTTTGAAGGAATAGATCATGCCGAAAAGGATTGGGAAGACCTGACCAAAGACGATACCTATATGTATATAGGCGACTTTGGTAATAACGTCAATGGCAACCGTTCCAACCTGCGCATATATAAATTCCCGCTGTCATTACTGGAAACTGATGTCCCGGAAATAACCATTCCGTATGATCATATCCAGGTCATACAGTTTTCTTATGCGGATCAGGCCGACTTTACACCCAAAGGAGTCAATAACACCGAATTTGATTGCGAAGCTTTCTTTTATCATGAGGGCTTCTTACACCTGTTCACCAAAAACTGGACAGGAAACAACTCCGCTCACTATATGATCCCCGCTACAGCCGGCGCCCATGTAGCACAAAAGCTGGGAACATTACCTACTGAGACGCCTTCCCAGGGAAATATCCTGATCACCGGGGCCACCAGGATGAATGACAATACTGTTCTGTTGATTGGCTATGGCGTCACTCTTCAGCATTTTTTTCCATGTGGCGTATGGATGATCTCCGGCTTCAGTTCCATGCAGGATCTTTTTATCAGCGGTAATAAAAGATATATTTCACTGGGGTCGGTAGCCATATTAGGCAACGAAGCAAACTCCCGCGGACAGATAGAAGCTATTGCCGCGGTAAATCCCGCATGGGCGCAGGTTTCGAACGAGCAGTTCCGGCAATCACTGGGTGCACTATCCGTGGATGTTCCGCAAAGAGTGTATGGCTTATCCACACTTCCGGTTATGCCTCAACACGCACTGTCGTTCGGGATAGAACTGTTCATGGCCCGGGTAAACGATGATCATATCTACCTGAACTGGGAGTCTGATAGTAAATCAACCCTCTGGTTTGAAGTGGAGGTAGCATTTGACAACGAAAGCTATCAATATGTGGGGAAAGTGGCTGCACATCAGCATAGTGCCTATTCCTATACAGATACGATCTTATCTGACGAAAGAAGCCGCTCTTATCGTATCAAAGGAGTGAGAGCCGATAACAGCAGCTATTACAGCAATATCATCCGGGTAAGGCCGGTAATGAATCTACAGGCTGACTTCAGCGCATACCCTGTTCCTTTTATCAACAGGCTCACGATCAACTTTAACAGCCGGGAACCGCAGGAACTGGTACTTCGTATTACCGACATATCAGGGCGGGTAGTAAAAACAGAAAAACTACAGTTTGGAAGAGGAAATTACAACTATACTATCAATGAGCTTAACTTTCTCCCAAAAGGTATATATATCCTGTCGGCCACTTCAAAGCACCGCTTTTATATGATGAAGCTGATGCGATGACCGGATAGAGAATTTCAGACTGCTTACTTGTATCATTTTACAAAAATCCTGAGTAAAAACCCACCTGCGAAAATCAGCACGATCTGCGGGAAATAGATATCCCGAAGATGACGCAGATAACCGCGGATAAGAAAAGATTTAAATACGGAATAGATCCATCAGCGGATGAACGCCGCTACTTCACCACCGGGAACTGCGTGATACGTAATGTGGTGCTACCGTATGGTATCAGTGTAAGACGGGTGGTTTCTTTTATTTTCATCGGCACCTGGGGATTGGGCAGCGGTCCCGGCATATGATTGTATAGTTGCCAGAAAGGTATTTGCCTGCCGGCCGTTTCTATTTTTACGGGCACATTTTCGGGATTCCAGGGATAACCCGACCAGTGTTGTTCCGCTGTCACAGTAAAGCCTGCTTCTGGGTTCAGAATATGTTCCCTGAGAAGACCGTAGTTCCAGTCCGATTTAGGGTACACTTCATAGTAAGGTCCATAATGATCTGTTGCTTCTGCTTTTTTCCATTCTTCGTCCATTTTCAGCGAATATACCAGTGGTCCCCTTTCTACCGCAGCCGAAGCAGCAGCCCACCGGCTGATCCTCACTTTCATCGGTAAGCTTAATTCCAGCACATCACCGTTATGCCACTCTCTTTTAACCTGCACGATCGTATTGCGCCCGACATCCTGCTGCCAGACCTTACCATTTATTTTGATGCCCGCATGCTCCGCCCATCCGGGAATACGAAGATGAAAGGGAAATGTGGCCTTTTGCGGCGCTTCAATTGTAAAGCGTATGGTTTCATTGAACGGATAACCGGTGTCTTCCGTGATGCGGATGTCAACGCCATCTCCCACCTTCAACCGGACCTCCGAGGGCCCGTAAACAAGTGCTGCTACGCCATTATCCGGTGTACTGTACCAAAGATTCTGCACAAATTTTGGCCATCCCTGGTGCATATTGGAAGTGCAACAGGGATACCCGGTCAATAACCCGAAACAGAGATCCGTACCACCATGGTATTCTTCTTCAAAAAAATTACGGGTGGCTCTTGTTATCAGTACCTGGTTTGCGGACTGAAAATACTGCCGGTACATGTAATCATCCGTTACCTGGGCAGGAAGGGCGTTATACGCTATTTTCTCCAATTGATCAGCCATAGAAACGTCCGCCGTTACGGGTAGCATGCTTTCCAGCGAAAACATCATTTCTACCACCGCGCACAACTCTACTCCCTGTGTGGGATCGTTGCCATGCATGGGTTCATCCCCACCAAACATACCCTGTGCCTGACCGTGATAACGCTCTATGTCTGCCAATGCCTTCTTCACCGCTTCCGGATACAGGGGATTGGAGTCCTGCTGAGAATAGATCACCGGCGTTTTGATGCCCTGCGCCAGGTTTACACAATGAAAGCTCTGCCACAATCCCACGTGCAGCCGGCTGATCAGCTCTTCGTTGTAAGGGTATTTGTTAGCTGCATTTTCGGGATACAGGTGATCTGTCCAGTTGGATCTTTCCGGGTATGGGTTCATAAATACCTTTGTGAACGGGAAAGCCTGCTTATAAAGCAGGGTTGCCAGTTCCAGCAAAAAAGACTCTCCCGTAATATTGTACAACCAGTATACCACCATCATATTGTCGGCGGCTCTTTTATTCCCCCAGAACGACCAGTGGTCAACCGGTGTTTGGGGTAATTGCTGCAACTGGTAGCGAAAATACCGGGTAAGAAAAGAAATGACCCTTTCATCTTGTGTGGCCTGGTAGTATTGCTGCAATACTTTCAGCATTACCATTCTCGGCCACCAGTCTTCCCTGGGTTCTTTCTGTAAACCAGGCTCCGCCGGAGGTCTTTCTTTCAATATTCCCGGTCCCATATATCCATCCTGTCGCTGGTTGCGTAAGGTCCATTCTATCCAGGGTTGCACTTTAGCGATCAGCTGTTCATCCTTCAATATATATGCCAGCGGCAGCAATCCGTCTATCCAGTAAGGTCCGCGTTCCCAGGCATCGCCGTCTCCTCCCAGCCAGGCATTTCGCGGGCCCATCACCAATGGATAATAAGTATCAAGATTACCCGTCAACCCGGCTTTCATTCTTTCCAGTTGCTCTTTCAGCCAGCCTTTTGCTTCTATAGCGCCCAACGGCAAGGGAGTGTATGGGTTTGTGATGAGCGGTGCCCTGTTGCCCAGGTAAAAAGGAGCCGATGTTTGCGCAGCCGCCCGGCAACAGCTTAGCACTAATATCAGTAAAAAAGAATACCGCAATATCTGCATATTTATTTTTTGGAAGAGACACGAATATACAGTTCTGCCGGCGGAATAGTGGCTAGCTGCAGGCTCTATACAAAATATTTTTGTACTAAACTGCTGTTCCATTATTAAGCTTCGGTTGCGCCTGCCCCGATGAGGAGTAAAGTGACGAAATTCGGGGTCGCACTCTTGTACTGCAGTAAGCCTATTGGGCAGAAATATTTTACTTTTTTTTCGTAAAAAACTACGGAGCTCACTATCTTTACATTACAACTAATATGAGTTTAGGTAGCCAGATAAGCCGTATCCGGAAGGAACGGAAAATAGATCAGGGAGAGCTGGCAGAGAAGGTGGGCATACACCCCAATGTGCTGGGCAGGTACGAGCGGGAAGAAGCTACCCCCTCCGTGGAAGTGGCTGCGAAGATCGCAGATGCCCTTAGCGTTACCCTCGATTACCTGGTAAAAGACGGGCAATACCAGAATATTGATAACGAGGACCTCAACCGCTTAAAGCTCATTGAAAAGCTTCCCAAAGAAGAACGTTCTCACCTCTTTGCTACCATGGATGCGTTTTTTGCTAAACATAAATTACAATCAATCATGCAATAAAAAATCCGCTGCAAATGCAGCGGATTTTTAGATTATGTTGAGCAGGTTTTTGAAAACCTGATAGTTTAATGTACAACCTACCTAATTTTACTATTTAAAAAAGTATTATAGGAACTTTTAATCAGCTTTCTCTCTGCAGTGGAAAAATTATTGATATTCTCATACAATTCCGTTAATGCAGCTTTATGTTTTTGCGTTGCTGAAGAGTTACTCAATAAGTATCTTCTTATTTCATTTATGGCTAAATAAATTTTTTGTATATGGAATAAAGAATGAAACAAACTAAGCGATGATAACTCATGATTAGGGTTTAATGAAACAGCTTTTTTAAAATAGTTAGCGGCTTCTTCATAGTTTTCATCCAAATACAAAACAGTTCCCAATAGAAACCAGAATAAATAGTATGTTTGATATTTGTCTCTTAGGTTATAAAGTATCTCGAAAGCTTCGATATAGTTACCCTCATTTTTTAAACTAAAAAATGTATCAAACAACAATTTGTCTTCCTCTTTTATGTCCTTAACAGCCCTATTGCACATCATCTAAGGATTTAATGTCTTTTAAGGAATTTTTGAGCCTCTGCTCGCTTTTCTTTATTGAATTAATTTTTGATTGCTTTTTTTGTCCCTTTGTCTTATTTTTTGTGTGATGATCTTGAGCTTTTTCTATTCCCTCTAATTGCTCTTGAGCCCTTTCCAATTCTGTCTCACCCTGTAACTTCTTTTTAGCCTGCAGAATAACAGGAGCAAGAGTGGATGCAATTTGACCAGTTACTGCTTCAACGTTTACAATAATATCCGCACCCTTAGTATTAACACCTTGACCAGGATAAATTGCGGGAAGTCCAACTGCTGTTGAGGGGGCTGGTAGGGCTATTGATCTTGCTAACTGAACGGTAGGAACTCTTATCGCAAATAAATTACTCTGATCCTGTCCTGGGGAAAAGACGAATTCCATATTAGAAACTTCGTTCTTAACAATGTCTATCTCAGGTTGATCTAACTTAGCACCTAAAGCTGTTTGAAGAGCTTCTATCGTTTTTGTTACTATAACAGATTCTGACGAAATTTTTACCGATACTGATTTACCTGTTTCAAAATGAGGCCCATATACAGTAGCATCTTTATTTGTTTGGTAGGCATAACCATCAACAGCATCAGCGAAATTTAGCGCCTGTGAAACATGTTTGGGCTGCAAAACCCCACCCAGATATCTCGAAACAAGATCATTATTGACATATCTGAATGCACCTAAATTATCCCCAGCCTTTCCTTGATAATATAAAGTACCATTGGCATCTTCTATTACTTTACGACCATTGATGCTACCGCCTTCTACTACATTTTTATTTCTTTCCGATGGAACCTCGGCGCCGTCCAGATCTATTGTATTTATCGGTGTATTCCCTGCAAACTGGTACGGTGTCCACCACGGGAACTTACTCGTCAGTGGGTCAACACTCAAAAACCTGCCCGCTCTCGGGTCATACACCCGCATGCCGTAGTCCAGTTCATTGCCGACGCCGAACATTTCATTGTCATGCTCCTTCCCGTTAAAGCTGTAACGGTAGTTATACAGGGGAT
>JBBCJQ010000013.1:0-120425 GCA_037190885.1 Chitinophagaceae bacterium | reverse complement strand
TGAAGATCGGCTGTCCGATAAAAAAGTTACTTTTGTTCATTGGTCATTTTTTTGTGTCGTAACTCAAAAATACCAATCCCGGAGGTCGAAAGACCTCCTTTTTTATGCACACAAAAATATTTTAACCGGACAACAGTGGTTCGGAACCCTTTGAGGGAATTACCTGCATCTTGCGACCTGCGACTATAACGGTATCTGCCAGCAGGAAGAGGGCCTGCAGCCACTGGGCTTCGTTGAAATGAATGTTGGTGTCTTGCGCAGGTGTGGCAACGGCTTCTGTCATAATTGCTCATCTTTTATTGTAGATGAGTCTTTGGTAATAAGGCATAAAAAAGTGCGAAGCCCGACTTACCAACCAGCGAGGCCGTAGGAGACCTATAGTACAGATAAGAGGGCTCGCACTATGTTAAAAGTACGAGCCTTTCACCTATCGTCTTCGTACTAATTGAAATTTCCTACGTTTCGCCAGTAAGACTCAGTGAATAAGCTTGTTTAACTAATTCTATCGCTAAAATATGAATTTGGTCGAATTCGACCAAATATTTTTTTATACTATTATGAATTTTAGACATGGCAAGAAAAACAAAACCCACCATACAGCAGGCTTTTGGTGCTTATTTAAAAAAGCATCGTGAAGAAGTCTTACAGGAAAAAAACCTTTTAAACTTTTCCTATTCTTCAAAACTGGATAACAGTAAGCTTGCAAAAATAGAAAAGGGGGAAGTTGACATTCGCTTTAGCACATTAATAGAAATAGCGGAAACCTATAAGCTCACTGATAAAAATATTCTGGGGTTTAAGATGACTAATTTGTAAA
Organism: Chitinophagaceae bacterium; assembly: GCA_037190885.1. Taxonomy (GTDB): domain Bacteria; phylum Bacteroidota; class Bacteroidia; order Chitinophagales; family Chitinophagaceae; genus Agriterribacter. The sequence goes on along the minus strand of JBBCJQ010000013.1, from coordinate 119,608 downwards.
ATAATTTTGGGGGAGGCTGACGGCGGTGTGTCCAGTTAGGTTACCGATAACGTCGATGGCTTTAAGCAGGTGGGGAATTGCAGATCGTCCAGACCGGATATGAAGACCAATAAAATTAATAGGTTGAAGTTAACAAAGTTCGACGAGTAGAATTCCATCGTGCGGGGATGAAGTACAGTAACGATTTACTGTCGATTGAACTTGCTACTGCCCCACTTGATTAAAACCGCTGTTAAGCGATGTTTTAAAGTTAGTTGGTTCGTGTATTTTGGTAAATGAGCCAATAAAGTTTGACAATAAGAAAATCAAGGGCATTTCTATTAATACTATCCTTGCAGTCTGGATTATATAAGTTAACGAAATTCTCAGAGGATGATTCGTTTAATACTTCCAGATTATTAATATTACAATTTACTACACGGTCTTTATTTTCATTTAATGTATATTTTAATTCCTCTTGAATCCATTTACTTTTAGCACTTGAATTTGATAAAAACAATACTGTATAGCCGCCGGATTCTAAAGTTTTTTTTTATTTGATTAGTCAAATTCGCTGACAAATCAATAGGTGGCGGCATCCCGTAGTCATCAAGATTAATTTGAAAATTTCGTTCTAACAACATTTTTTTATCTTTTTGACTATTGCTTCATCCTCCCTGTGATAGCTTGCATATATGTTAAGGTTGAGAGGTTTGGATTCATCTCTTTGAAATAGATTTTTCGTCGGGTCGAAAAGATAAACTGTTTTATTAAGGCGGAGAGCATAGTCTCTTTCAAGCGCCACCCAATTTGATCTTGACGACTTTTCAGTATTTAGATAAATAAGTCCATCAAGTTGTCTGATTGATTTGATGAGCTCGTTACTAATCATTTCATTTGGCGTTATTTCCTTTGTGGGGAAAACAAATGGATCGATCCATTTGGGAAGAAGAGCTCGATTTTGTTCGAATAGATCAAGATCTTTATAAGAAAGAGAAATAAAATATTTCTTTCGCCAAATGAAAATTGCATATATTTTCTTTAAAAATGTCAACATTTATTCTGGGGAATAGTATCGTCTAACTCAAAAATTTACGAAATCCGGGTGGAGTTTATCAAAAAATGAGTTTTGATTTTCAATGATTTATCATCGTAGCGGAAGCCATTTTTTGTTACTTCACTGTATGTTTGCCGGATAATTTCATTTACCCACCAAAGCTATCCAGCATTTCAAACGTTGGCACAAAGAACAGTGTGCCCGTTTTGGGTATGCTGAAATCCAGAATTCTGTCGTAATTGCCTTCAGGTTCTCCTTTGAACATTTTGGTAAGCATTTCCGTAACGGTGCTGAAAGTGCTGGCATACGCAATGAAATATGTCCCCATTTCGTTGCTTGCTATATTGCCAAAAGGCATATTGTCACGTACAATCTTTCTATCGTCGCCTACATTTGCCAAAGCAGAGTGGGAATTGGAGGGCTTCACCTCGTCGGACATCTCAATATCATCTGCTTTGCTTCTGCCAAACACTTTTTCCTGTTCGGCAAGCGGCAAAGCTCTCCATGCTACCAAATCGTGAATGTACTTCTGCACAAACAGGTAACTGCCGCCTTTGTATCTTTCATCTTCATCGTCCACAATACCGAAAAATGCCCTGTCCTGACCGTTAGGATTTTCGGTGCCGTCCACAAAGCCCAGAATACTTCTGCCATCCCAATACCTGAATCCGTGCACTTCTTCGATGCAATCCGCGGTCTGTGATAATACCTCCGAAATCGCAGCAGCCATATCTATGCAATAGCTCTTCTCGTCTGCACGGATATGAAAATGCAGATCCCCGGGTGTGGCAACAGCGGTATGTTTCGCTCCAACAATGGGAGAAAAGTCGGTTAATTCTTTGGGCATGGGTTCGGGCAGGTTCAGCTTTTTCCAGGCATTGTAACCGATTCCCATCACTACGCTTGCCCTCGATGTTACGGTACGCACCTGAGCTGAATTGTTCAGGTTGCTCATCAATGCACATACCCGTTGAAAAGCAGGATTGAGATTGGTATCTTCTTTAAAATGCCAAACCATAAAAATGGTGTTATTATTAGGATAATCTAATACGTTTTGTGAATTGACGTTTGCCATAAAAATTACTTTTAACTGCCTTTGTTTTCGTTTTCAGGCTTGCACTTACAATGACCGCTGACCTATAAATTTACGAAACCTGGTCTGCGTGCATCAAAAAATGAAACCTGATTGAACCTTGTTTTGCCTCCCTGCAACCTGTATCCTGCGACCCCACCTTACTCCACTCCAATCACCGTTCCGTTTGTTCTATCAGACGCACTCGTAACAATACTATTACTGCCCCCGGCATGTATCCAGACGGCAGTACCGCTCCCGGCTTTATCCACCTGCTCAATGATCGTTTTAAATGAAAAAACCGCTCCCTCGCACAAAACGACAGCATCACCATCCTGCATGACACCGGTTTTTGTACCGCCATAGGTAACAGTGCCGTCATAGGAACCGAGGATTTGTTTCACCTCCTGGTAACCGGCCTCATCGCCCAATACCAAAAACGACGGCGGTTGTGCGGGTGTACCCGACTGCTTTTCACCCATCCGTTTTTTGAAGAAAAGCCGGCATTGCTTCACCCAAAGAACCAGTTGGATCAAGGCGCGTAGCACCAGGACTTTTCCCCGGGGATAGTGCTTGGCGACGAATATCTTCATCGCGCCGTAAAACCGCTGCAGGTAGCGAACATCTGCTTTCTGGGTACTTTCTCCTTTAAAATGGATGATGGTGGTGCCGGGAAAATAGTAATTGTAAAAACCGGCGAGCGTGATCCGGTAGGAGAGGTCTATATCTTCCCCGTACATAAAAAACTGTTCATCGAAGCCACCTAACCGGTCGAGCACCTCGCGGCTCGCCAGGAAGAAAGCGCCGGAGAGCACATCCACCCGGTTGATATCCGTTTCCGGCAGGTGTCCGCTGTAATACCTGGCAAAAAGCCCGGAACGCGGGAACAGGCGGATCAAACCGGTGAATTTAAAAAAGGAAGCCCCGGCAGACGGCAGGCCCCGTTTGCTTTCCTTCAAAAACCGGCCGCTGCCGTCGATCATCCTTACCCCCATAGCTCCGGCGTCCGGGTGACTTTGCATAAAGGCAAGCGTTTTTTGGAAGCAGTCCTCCGGCAACAGGGTATCGGGGTTTAAGAACAGGATATACCTGCCGGTTGCTTTTTGCAATCCGTAGTTGCAGGCCCTGCTGAAGCCGGTATTTTCCTGCAGCCAGTAAAATTGTACCTGCGGAAACAGGGGCTCCAGGAAGGAACGACTGCCGTCGTAGGAGTTATTATCCACTACGATCACCTCCATATCTATGGAAGCGCCCGCCTTGTATACGGAAAGAAGGCATTGCTCCAGGAAAAACCGGACATTATAGTTGACGATAATAACGGAAAGCTGCAAACCGGGTCAATTTGATAACGAATTAATATATTTTACCCCAGCAGGCAAAATAAACCAATAAAGTCCATTTCGTGAAAACACGGGCGCTTGTGTCCACGCATACTGGCGCAAGTCTTCCGAAGGATGACTTGTTGCCTTATAAATCTGCCGGACTGCGTCCGGATTGGGCATACGTGTGCCTGATACAATCAGGATGAATTAAAAGGCACAAGTGATCGGCAAGCCGAACACTTGTGCCAGTTCGGGGCGGGTTCCGTTCGAAGATTAGAAACCTTTCCTTTTCAAATGTTATCTTTGCGCCATGCTACAAACGACACTACTACAGGCGGCGCAGGAGGCAGGGCGTTTAATGAAGGGATCTTTTAACGGCAATTTCAAAATATCCAACAAAGAAGGGTTCAACAACCTGGTGACGGAAGTAGACACTGCTGCCGAAAAGCTGATCATGGACACCATAAAAAAACAGTTTCCGGAACATTATATCCTGAGTGAAGAATCAGGAGAACACATAATGGACTCGGAATACAAATGGATCATCGATCCGATAGACGGCACCGTCAACTTCGCGAACGGCATACCGCTTTGCTGTGTAAGCATTGGTGTTGAGAAGGCGGGTGAAATGGTGCTGGGCGCTGTATATAACCCTTTCCTCGACGAAATGTTCTTTGCCGAAAAAGGCGGGGGCGCCACCCTCAACGGCAAAAAGCTGCACGTAACGGAAAAAGACAATGTAGCCACTTCCTGCCTGGTAACGGGCTTTCCGTATTCTTACCTGGACGAGCCCAACGGGCCGCTGGTGGTTTTTGAAAAGCTGATAAGGATAGGGGTGCCGGTACGGAGACTGGGTTCGGCCGCCATCGATCTGTGCTGGGTAGCCGCCGGCAGGTTTGACGGTTTCTATGAGCATAAGCTGAACGCCTGGGACAGCGCCGCCGGCTTCCTGATGGTGGAAGAAGCCGGGGGCAGGGTAACCGACTTTGCCGGTAATGACTACTCCCCTTACCAGCCGCATATCGTGGCTACCAATGGAAAGCTGCACAACGAGCTCCTGGATTATATAAACGGCGTTGTTTAACATTATAAACGTGCAACCTTCATGTCAACAAGAACTGAAATTTCTTCATTGGGCGAATTCGGATTGATAGATCACCTGACCCGGAACAACGAAACCAGGCATGCTTCCACACTGGTAAGTGTAGGCGACGATGCCGCGGTGCTGGATCACCTGGGAAAGCAGATCGTGGTCACCACAGACCTGCTGATAGAGGGCGTGCATTTTGACCTTACCTATACGCCGCTGACCCACCTGGGCTATAAAAGCGTGGTGGTGAACCTTAGTGATGTATATGCCATGAACGCCACCCCCACGCAGATAACCATGAGCATTGCCATCAGCAACCGGTTCAGCCTGGAAGCCCTGGAGGAATTTTATGAAGGGGTATATGCTGCCTGTGAAAGATACAACGTGGACCTGGTAGGCGGAGACACCACCAGTTCCTTAAAAGGATTTGTGATCAGCGTGACGGCCATGGGAGAGGTGAATGCCGACCAGTTTGTGAAGCGGGATGGTGCGAAAAACGGAGACCTGATCTGTGTGAGCGGAGACCTGGGCGCGGCTTACCTGGGACTGCTGCTGATGGAACGGGAGAAAAAGATCTTCCTGGAAAGTCCTTCGGTACAGCCCGACCTGGAAAACCAGGACTATATACTGCGCCGGCTGCTGAAGCCGGAAGCCAGGAAGGATATCATTGGCTTTTTTGAGCAGCAAAACATCCTGCCCACCGCCATGATAGACGTAAGCGACGGGCTCAGCAGCGATCTGCTGCATATCTGCAAGCAAAGCAATGTGGGTTGCGTGATATATGAAGACAAGCTCCCCGTGGCGGAAGATTCCCGCAATTTTGCTTTCAAGCTGAAGATGGACCCCACCGCCTGCGCCCTCAGCGGCGGCGAAGACTATGAGCTGCTGTTTACCCTGAAGCAGGAGGATTACGAAAAAATAACCCTGAATGAGCAGATCAGTGTTATCGGCTATATCACAGAAGCGCCGGAAGGCGCCCATATTATTACCCGTTCCGACAAAAAACATGCGTTAACAGCCCAGGGTTGGAATGCATTTAAATAAACCCTGCTTTTTTACGTTTATGAAATCAGCACCTGATCGCCCGCCCGAACGATGTTCAGTCGGGCGGGTGTTCAAGAAGTATGGATGTATGCCTGTGATAAGAATAAAAAGCAATTGGCTGACCGGCTGTTGCATGCTGGCAGTTATGACGCTGTTTGCCAGTTGCAAAAGCAGCGCATTCTACAGCGCGGCGCTCAAATTTCCGGCTGAAGATCTCCGGGAAGATTACCGGGTATTGCGCACCATACTCGAGAAACAGCATCCCGCCCTCTACTGGTACACGCCCAAAGATAGCATGGACCTGTTTTTTGATCAGTATTACCAGGTTATTACGGACTCTATGACCCGGCAGGATTTCGGTACCAGGGTGCTGGCTCCGCTTACGGCTAAAATACGGTGCGGGCATACCAGCGTCAGCTACCCATCCCGTTACAACAGGATGCAGCGGAAAGTTCCATTACCTTCCTTTCCCTTACACATCCGGGTGTTTCCCCCGCAGTCTGCCGGTGAAACAGATACCATGGCGGTACTGTCCAACCTGAACAGGAAGGACGCTGTTCTCAAAAAAGGTACTATTATTACCGGCATTAATGGCTTGAATGCCAGGCAACTGACAGACACATTCTTTCGGCTGATGCCTACAGACGGGTATTCAAACGGCATTAGTTATATCCGCCTGTCTATGGCATTCCCGCAGTACCACCGCGCCATTTTCGGTGTTTCGCAAAAATACAATATCGGCTATATTGACAGTACCGGACAACCCCGGCAGATAACCATTCCTTTTTTCAACCCCGGCGACAGTACGCAGAGGGAAGAGCAAAGGGAGCTGGTTAAAGAAAGAAGAAACCTCGAAAAGGGAAAAAAGCAAAAAAGGAAAAGCCGGAAAGCGTTGGTCAGGAGCTTTGAGCTGGATACAGTCCATCATATGGGAGTCATGAATATCAACAGCTTCGGGGACGGGGGGCATTTACGTTCCTTCTACCGGAAGAGCTTCCGTACGCTCAGGAAAAACAGCATACCCAACCTGGTCATAGACCTGCGGATGAACGGTGGGGGCCGGGTGGACAATTATGCCGCTTTGGCGCGGTATATAAAAACCGAGCCTTTTAAAGTGGCGGATTCCGTTATTGCGGTAACCAACTGGCTGGGTCGGGAAAAAAAGTACTACCATGCGGGCTTTATCAACTCCCTGGTACTTTATTTCGGATCCCGCAAGGGGAAGGGGGGAGAATATCATTTCCGATATTGGGAGCGGAAAACATACAGGCCCCGCACCAGGAACCATTATACCGGCAATGTATTTGTCCTGATCGCCGGGTCTACTTTTTCGGCGTCCACCCTGTTTGCCAACGCGGTAAAAGGACAGGAAAATGTGCTGCTGGTGGGCGAAGAAGCCGGTGGCGGGTGGCACGGCAATACCGGTATGCTGATACCCAACGTGGTGCTGCCCAACAGCAAAATGAAGGTGCGGATACCCCTGCACCGCATCGTACAATATAAACATGTGCCGAAGAACGGAAGAGGCGTTCCGCCGGATATCCTTGTTCCGGCAACCGTAGAGAACCTGAAAAACGATATCGACGGTAAAATGCAGAAAGCGCTCGAGTTAGCCGAGCAGACGGGCCGGTCCCGATAACTTTATAGCGTAACGGCTGACCCGGCTTGCCCAGACTATGTGTAGCGCTGCCTTTCATCCTGCTGCATTCCTGCGAAATGGCATTTTTCTGACCTGTATATTCCAGTATAATACCCGCCCGGCTAGCCTATTCGGAGGGTCGACGCTTCGACTATTTTGCCCAATGAAACCGGCTGTTACAGATCTGCAATCGGTATAAAAGTGCAACAAGTTTTTGTGGTTTAAGGTCCTCACGCTATTTTTGCGCCGGAGGGATGGCAGAGTGGTCGATTGCGACGGTCTTGAAAACCGTTGACTGTCACAGGTCCGGGGGTTCGAATCCCTCTCCCTCCGCAAACCAAACAAAGCCCCGCAAGGGGCATTTTTTCTTTCAGGAGCGTGCAAAGCTTGCTTTGCTAAGCAGATGAAAATAAAAAATGAAAGGCGCGTAGCACCGGCTTTGTTTGATTTAAGCGCGCCCGCCGCAGGCGCAAGGGATCACTGAAAGTAATCCCTCCCTCTCCGCAAAGTGTAAAAGGATTGTTAGCGCAACTCTTTCGCACTTTCTTCATTTATGAATCGTTCGGAAAACCCTTCACTGACATATTTCTCTTATTACGATGGCTTCAAGTGATGCGGCGAAATAGTGGGAAAGAAGCTATAGTGCTTGTTGGTCAACCCGAGAATCTTTACTACAAGAACTTACATAAAAGCCGATGGCGAATAGATACTCATGAAGTGTTAGAAAATCTGAATGCTATGAATGTTCTGTTATATATTATGAAGATGTAGAAGGAGTTGCCATGAACTGTCCCCTGTCTCATGGTGCAAACATTCATATAATTGTTTGTAAACAAAGAATAGATATGAAATCTGTTTACAAAATTATTATTGTTATTTACATAACAATCGTATAATATTTCTAAATTTATGTCCATACAATCGATACAAAATGACTGAATTAGGTTTATTTCTTGCCAAAAAGTCCGTTAATAAGGCTGCAATTTCCCGAAGGACAGGCATAAGTAAATCCCGGCTAACTCAGCTAACATCCAATGAAAGCACGAAACTACGAGCTGACGAATTGTATTTAATCGGTTTAGCTATTGATGTAGATCCAGGAGAAATGCTTAATGAGATATTCAAAGAATTGCATTTGGAAAACGAAAAGTAAAAGATGATTACAAAAAATAATTTCAAAGAGCTATTGATTACCCTTGGGTTTTCGGACAATCGGAGTATGTTCACGAAAAGATTCAAGGAAATAGATGCCTCCCTTAAAGTAGACTTTAAAAATGAAAAACTCATTTATCCTGAGGATAAAGGTTTAAAGGTAAATGAGAGACAAACCTGCAATTTTGGCCAAAACGAAAATTTTGTAGTTTTTGAATGTGTAAACAGGCTTTTTGAAAAGGGTTACAAACCGGAGCACATTGAGCTTGAGCCCAAGTGGAAAGTAGGTCATGGGGCCAGTGGCGGACGTGCGGACATAATGGTTAAGGACAATTCTGGAAAATCTTTAATAATCATTGAATGTAAAACAGAAGGGAAGGAATTTGATATTGCCTGGAAGAAAACCTTAGTCAATGGAGGACAAATACTATCGTATGTAAAACAAGCAGGCAGTACGCAATTTGTCTGTCTATATTCTTCGGATTATCTAAATGGAAAAGTAGTTTGGAATAATTATCTTATTACTCTGAAGGATAATGAAAAATTACTTTTAGAACTTGCAGAAAAGTCACCCCTTTCTTTTGAAAAAGCAAAAGGGCTTGATGTGGAGGACATCTTTAAAGCCTGGAGTGAAACTTACCAACAAGATTATGCCACTAAAGGAATATTTGAAGACGACATTCCAGCTTATGAGATCGGGAAAACCAAATATTCCCTCAAAGATTTAAGTACAATAAGTAGTAATGATATTCAGGGGAAATACCATGAGTTCGCAACCATCTTACGTCAACATAACGTATCAGGACGCGAAAACGCTTTTGACAAACTGGTAAGCTTGTTTTTATGCAAAATAGTTGATGAAACCAATAATCCTGAAGAATTAAAATTCTACTGGAAAGGTATTGCATATGATGACCAATTTAGTTTGATCGATCGCCTTCAAAAACTATATCAGGACGGTATGCAGCGTTTCCTCGGAGAAGACGTAGTGTACATCAGTGCAGATCAAATCGACAAAGCGTTTGATTTTTTTAAAAATGATCCAGACGCAACAAAGGATACCATTAAAAAATATTTCAGAGAATTAAAGTTCTTCAATAACAATGATTTTGGTTTTATTGATGTCCATAACGAAAAGTTATTTTATCAAAATACTGCCATTCTCTTGAAGATTGTAAAAATGCTTCAAGACCTCCGTTTGAAAACCGACAATGAATCTGCCAGCGAAGAAAATCAGTTTTTGGGCGATATGTTCGAAGGATTTCTTGACCAAGGTGTGAAACAGTCTGAAGGTCAATTTTTCACGCCAATGCCTATTGTAAAATTCATCCTTAAATCACTACCTCTGGAAGATATTATTACCAAAGGGGACGAAATACCGAAAGTAATAGATTTCGCCTGTGGCGCGGGTCATTTTCTGAATGAGTATGCTAAAGAAATCAAATCGATAGTCGAGAAAGAGAAGGAAGGCAATATAACGGACTACTATGCAAATGTATTTGGGATAGAGAAGGAATACCGCTTGTCCAAAGTGGCTAAAGTTTCTGCTTTTATGTATGGGCAGGATAATATTAACATTGTTTATGCTGATGCCTTGTCCTCCGGTAAAGCTATGGATGACAAAAACATTAAGGATAGCAGTTTTTCACTCTTGGTAGCCAATCCTCCTTACAGCGTAAAGGGATTTCTGGAAACGCTTACGGAAACAGAAAGAAAGAAATACCAACTAATCGAAACCATTGAAGAAAAAAGTTTTCCAAATAACAACAGTATTGAAACATTCTTTATTGAACGCGCCAAACAGTTAATAAAACCAGGAGGCGTGGCCGGAATAATTGTTCCTTCGTCTATTCTCACTAAAGGAAAAGCCAAGAGTACATCCAAGTCAACAAATATCTATGTTGCTACACGTGAACTTTTGCTGAAGTATTTTGATATTGTGGCTATCTCAGAATTTGGGAGTGGAACGTTTGGTAAAACAGGCACGAATACAGTTACACTTTTCATTAGGCGTAAAAAAGAAAATCCGGCACCGGCAGACCACTTTAAAAACAGAGTAAATGCATGGTTAAGTTTTGACAAAACCAAAGACGGATTGTTTGAAGACGAATATCTTTTAAAACAGTATTGTAATCATTTAGAATTAGATTTTGTAGATTATCAGACTCTCTTAAAAGGTGAACCCAGTGAAGAACTACTTAAAACAGATTTATTCAAAGATTACCAGCGGGAATTTGACAAATGGGCTGATATACAAAACCTGAAAAAGAAAAGTTCTTTTAAAGAACTTACCAAAGAGAAACAACAAGCAGAAATAAAAAAACGTTTCCTTTCCTACCTTACCGACAACGAGAAAGAAAAACTTTACTATTTTGTATTGGCGGGTCAGAACCCTCAGAAAGTGCTAATCATTAAGAGCCCATCTAAAACTACTGAAATAAAAGAATTTCTTGGTTATGAATGGAGTTCTGCCAAAGGAAATGAAGGGATCAAATATTTAGGAGGTGTTCAGTTAAACAGATTCGAAAGTGACGAGGATGAAGATTCAGAATTAGAAGAAGATGATAAACGTGTATTGAGCAATATCTTTAATTTGAATAATATCAATACCCCGCTTTATGACCCCAATGAGAAACTTAATCCCGAGAAAATTAACTATCTGATAAACCAGAATTTTAAAGGTGAAGACTTTGATATTTCTGAAGAATTGACTCGAAATGTCATTTCGGCCAGTCTTATTGATATGTTAGATTTTTCTCGACCTGATTTTAATAAATCGCTTTCTCTTTCTCCTCAAAAGAAAATCACTATCAAATCAAAATGGGAATCGGTTAAATTAGGAGATATAGCCGAAATACAAGGTGGGGGAACTCCTGATACAAACAATATGAATTATTGGGAAGGTGGGACAATAAACTGGGCAACCTTAGTTGATACGAAGACAAAATATTTATTTGATACAAAAAAGAAAATTACCCAAGAAGGATTAAACAATAGTAGTGCAAAACTTTTACCTGTTAATACCGTAATTTTTTCAAGCAGAGCAACAATTGGTGAAGTTTGTATTAATAAAAACCCTACTACTACGAATCAAGGGTATAAAAATTTTATCTGTGATCCGAAAAAATTGCACTATGAATATTTATATTATGTGTTAAAGTGTTTTAAACAAGAGATCGAGTCTATCGTCCCGCCTGGAACTAAATATAAGGAGATTAATAGTACGGACATTCGTAATTTTGAAATCCCACTTCCTCCTATAAACATTCAAAAGCAAATCATTGATGCGTGTTCAAAGATCGATTTGGAGGCAGATAGATCTCAAAAAAATCTAAATAATACCATAGAAGAAACTCAGAAACTTTTTGAAGAAGCTTTCTCTAATGCAAAAACAAGTTATAGAATAAGCGATACTGAGCATTTTGAACTTTCAATTGGCAAACGAGTCTTAAAGGATGAAATAAATAATGACGGAGTCGGTATTCCTGTTTATAGTGCAAACATATTTCAACCATTCGGGTATATAAAAAAAACGTTACTTGAAAATTTTGGCGTTCCTTCTGTTTTGTGGGGAATTGATGGTGATTGGATGGTAAATTACATTCCCGAAAATGAACCTTTCTATCCCACAGACCATTGTGGAGTCTTACGTATAAAAAGCGATAAAATTAATCCTAAATATTTAGCTTGGGTTCTTCAAAAAGAAGGAGAACGGGTTCGATTTTCTCGAACTAATCGTGCGTCCATGGATAGCATGAGGGGGCTTAGTGTTAAAGTCCCATCTAAGGAAATTCAATCCGATCTTGTCAAAGAAGTTGAGAAGAAGGAAAAGAAAATTAAAGAATCGCAAGAGATTATTGCCGGAATTGCTAAACGCAAAGAAGCAGTGATTAAATCTCATTTGATGGGAGAAGCTACAGAACCTAATTTGTCCATGGCCGCGGAGCCAAAAGGAGCATACAGAAAGAAAAAAGTAAATGTTAAACGGCCAATAAAAAAGAGGTCTTCAAAAAAGTAAAAGTCCCAGGTAAATGAAACCTAGCAAAACCAAATATAATGACCTGCTCAACAACATCGGCCAAACCATTGAAACGGCCAGGCAGAATGCCGTTAAAGCCGTGAATGCTGAATTGGTGAAGGCCAACTGGGAAATTGGTAGACATATCGTTGAATTTGAGCAGCACGGTCACGAACGGGCTGAGTATGGAAGTGATCTGCTTGCAAAACTTTCCAAAGATTTAAAGCTACGTTACGGCAAAGGATTCAGCAGACGGAACGTACTGGACATGCGGAGATTTTATCTGTCTTATCCAAAATGGCAGACAGTGTCTGCCAAATTAAGCTGGAGCCATTTTATCGAGTTATTAGGGGTTTCAGATAATAGCGCACGGAAATTTTACGAAAAACAGGCTATCCGCGAAAACTGGTCGAAACGCGAACTGGAACGACAAATAGATTCATCCCTGTTTGAACGGCTGGCATTAAGCCGGGACAAAAAGGGTGTGCTACAGCTTTCAGAAAAAGGACATGTTGCCAATCACCCGACCGAAGTAATCAAAGATCCATATGTTCTGGACTTTTTGAAAATTCCGCAGAACAACCGCGTAACGGAAAAGCACCTCGAGCAAAAAATCATTGACAACCTGCAAATGTTCCTTCTCGAACTTGGGAAAGGATTTGCATTCATTGCCAGACAATATAAAATATCCCTGCGCAACAAACACTTTTATATTGATTTGGTATTTTATCACCGCATCCTGAAATGTTTTGTGCTGATTGACCTGAAAACAAAATCGGTAAGGCATAACGACATCGGGCAAATGAATCTTTACCTGAACTATTTTAAGACCGAAGAAAACGTAGAAGGCGACAATGAACCCATCGGCATTATTCTTTCCGCAGACAAGGACGAAGTACTGGTGGAGTATGCAACAGGTGGAATTTCTAATAAAATATTCGTTTCGAAATACCAGCTTTATCTGCCGGACAAAAAACAACTGGAAAAACAGGTGAAAGCGATTATGGAAAGGGAATAGGCCAACACAATTGATTTGTGACACCATCAAAACATTAAGAGAGAGGTTAATGTTATTCAAATAGTTAATAATCAATAGCTTATTAAATTTTCAAACTCCTTAGAAAGGTCAAAAGCGAGATCAAGTGTTTGAATGTAATCCCCCTAGCCCGCTGAGAGGGGTTTCATTAAGAAGCCCCTCTTTTTTTTCGTAAACCAACAATCCTTTTTCTTTCATTTTCAAATGGTTTGTGACACCACATACGTTTGAAAAAGTTTATCTCTTCCTTTTGATCCTTAAAGCCTTTTTTCAGCATATATTTTTTCAGTTCGGAAGTCTTGCTTCAAATGGGTTAAATGGCTTTTTCATAGAATACTAAAAGTTATCCAGCTCAACCCATATTACAAACCGCTTTTTTGCCAGCAGTAGGAAATTTTGTCACTTTTTCAGCAAAACCAATTGTCCAAAATGATAGCCTAAATGATTGCTTCGTGTAAGCATTATATTCAGCTTGTTGCGATGTGGTTCTTTCTCAAAATCGTCTTGCGAAACAGATGTATGTCGCAGAAACCACTCGTTAGTATGCATAAGCTTGAAATGCTTAGATAATTGGATATTTACGTTTGCCCAGCTTTTTCTGACGTCGCTAACACTGGGAATTTTGGAAATGCCTTTGTCGGGGTTGTCTAAGAAAAAAGTTTGGTAATCGGGAAAAATCGGCTTACAAATATCAAGTAAACGAAAGAGTTGGTCATGTGTTGCTGTGAGGTGCCCTAACAGGTATATGCCTCTGTTTTTTGTGGGCGCGACTTTCTTACACAACTGCTCGTCGCTCAACCCCCTCAGCAAACTATCGATTTGTTTAACTCTTGCGTTCCACATATCAAGAACCATTTTAACAAGAAGTGCTCTATCTTCCATAACCGCCGTCGATTTAAAAATGAAGTGCATATACGAATGGCATGCACTTCATAGAAATGTTATAATTGCGTTTGACCGCCGTCTGAAACAAGGTCTATTCCTGTACTGAATGAACTTTCATTAGAAGCAAGGAAAAGTGCTGCGGCTGCAATTTCTTCGGGGGTACCAATTCTTTGCATAGGTAAAAATCCGGCATACAATTGTTTAATTGCTTCCTGACCTTCTTTTGTGTCTGCCTGAGTTTCAAAAATAGGTGTGTCCACCGGGCCTGGACTAAGGGTATTGACACGGATTTTGCGACCTTTCAATTCTGCTGAAAATGTCCGGCTGAACGAACGTAAAGCCGCTTTTGAAGCACTGTACACACTATGCTCCGGCACACCTACAAGATGAGCACTTGAAGCCACGAGTACTACTGAAGCATTATCATTCAAAAATGGAAGTGCTTTTTGAACCGTAAAATAAGCAGCTCTTACATTAATGTTGAAAATCTTGTCAAAATGTTCTGGTGTGGCATTTTCCAATAAAATACGCTCCACAATTCCTGCACTTACCATGATAATATCCAGCTTACCTTTTTCTTTTACGACAACGCTATACAAGCGGTCTATATCTTCTAAATTTGAAATATCTCCCTGCACGGCAGTGACATTTGAACCTATTTCTTTTACGGCTTTATCCAATTGTGACTGCCGCCTGCCCGTAATGAATACATAAGCTCCCTCTGCCACAAATCTTTTGGCTGTGGCCAAGCCAATTCCACTACTGCCTCCTGTGATGACAGCTACTTTGTTTCCTAACTTTTTCATTTAATATTTATTTTAAATTTGTGTATAACCTCCGTTAGCAACTAAATCAACAGCATTGACATAACCACTATCGCTTGAAGCCAAGAAAAGAATGGATGTTGCTATTTCGTCCGTGTTTCCAAGACGCCCCAAAGGGATTAGTTGTGCGAAATATTCTTTGGTTTGTTCCGCTTCTTCTATTGAGTTGAATTGTCCATCCATCAAAGGTGTTTCGATGGGGCCGGGGCTAATTGAGTTTACCCTAATCTGTTTGTCTTTCAGTTCTGATGCCCACGTTCTTACAAAAGACCTTAATGCTGCTTTGGTGGCTGCATAAGTGGCATATTTCGGAAACCCTTTCCTTTGTACGTTCGAGGAAACCACGACAATGGTTCCTCCATTGTTAAGCAAGGGGATTGCTTTCTGGACAGTAAAAAAAGTGCCTTTTGCATTTGTATTGAACGTTGCCTCGAAGTGTTCAGGTGTTACTTGCGGCGTTCCGGCCATCTGCACATAACCTGCGCTTGTAACTACTATATCAATAGTGCCTTTTTCTTTTTTTACGATATCGTAGAGCCTGTCCAAATCATCAAGGTCTGAAATATCACCCCGGACGGCTGTAACATTTGAACCTATCTCTTTTACGGCTTCGTCCAATTGGGATTGCCGCCTGCCTGTAATAAAAACATAAGCGCCCTCCCACACAAATCTTTTGGCTGTGGCTAGGCCAATTCCGCTGCTGCCACCTGTGATAACGGCTACTTTGTTTTCTAATTTTTTCATTTTTCGTTCGATTTTTAATTTGATGTGCCTGCTTTTACTGATTTTCAAGGAATGGGATTAAATCAAGTTGCTTATACAATGAAAGCAAATCCCCAACACCCCAATGCTCGGTAATTTGGCCATTTTGAACTCGCATTACATCCACTGCAATGAATTGTATTTTTTTGTTTGCTGGTTTAACGTTTAAAAACTCACACTTATGTGTGCCATAATAGGTTTTATAGGTAGTTACCATATCTCCATCACATATTTGCCAATGGATTTCAGCACGAAAGTCGGGAAAGGCTTGACGTAGGGCTTTGTACAAGGATTTTGTTCCGTCTTTATCCGCTGCAAATCCACCTTTTTGTGGTGTATGGTCTATGTATTCATCAGCGAATATTTTGTCAAACAATTCAAAATCGCCTTGTCCCTGAACAAGCATTGTGCTCTGTTTCACGACTTCAATTAGTTCATTTTTCTGCGTTGCAGGTTGACTATTCTCTTGATTTCGCTGGTTGCAGGAGCCAAGGACGAACAATATCAAGGGTATTATTCCAAAACCAATTTTTCCCATCCATTTTTGCCGAATTTTACGCATTCTTGGATTTTTTGCAAGCGTGGCTCGCCAACCGAACCTGTATCTGATGTCTTTCGCATTTTATTTCACTTTTGATGGCATGTCAAAATCGACAATGCAAAAGTGTTGCAGATACCTGCGATAACAAATCAATTACATTAAAAAAAGGAGTGAAAGTAGATTAACTTTTTGCTTTCTGGTTTCGAATTTTAGAAAGGAATTGTGTTGTCATACCCAAATAGGAAGCGATGACGTATTGTGGAAAGCGTTGTAAAAACTGCGGTTGGCGGTTCATCAATTCATCATAGCGTTCTTCGGCAGTCTTGCTTATATTTGACAGCATCCTTTTTTGGATAGCCACGCCCGAACGCTCTACTTGCAAACGGAAAAAACGCTCAAATTTTGGAACTTGCTTATAGAGCTCCTGCTCATCTTTGTAACTTAATTGTATTAACGTAGAATCTTCTGCAGCTTCAACAAATAGGGTAGCCGGTTCTTGATTGATGTAGCTTGCAAAATCGGAAGTCCACCAATCTTCAATGACAAGCGCAATAATATGTTCCTGTCCGTCATTGCCAACCAAATAAACCTGTAATGCACCGGTCAATACATAGCTGCGAAATTGGCAAACAAAATCAGGCTGGACAATGAACTGTTTTTTCTTGACCTTGACAATGCGCAAGTGAGAAATAAAAATTTCTTTTTCTTCTTCTGTTAAATCAACCAATCGGGAAACATTCTTAATTATTGGCGCAAACTTCTCCATAATACAAAGATAGATATTAGATTAGTTGTTTATAAGTTAAGAAAGATAGTTGGTTCGACTCTGACGTATTGCTGTTTTCAAACAATCCGTGTATTAACGCTTAACCAAAACCAAACAAAAAGCAAAGGTAACGGATACCGATAACTACTCATGCATAATGTCTCTGCTTATTCCTCGCAGCACCATCCTTCGGGGCTTATAGTGCTCTGTTATCTTGTATCCATTGGCAGAATGGCTTTCTGTTTTTTCTTTTGGGAAAATATTTCTCTACTTATCAGCATATTTAATCCCATCCAAAAACGTCAAAAGCGGTATCAGGTGTTCGACTGTAATCCTTCTCAGCCCGCCTTCGCCCACCGAAGCTTTAGCGTAGGCGGGCTTTCACGTTCTCTCAAAAAAATAATTCAGGAACTGTGATTTTTTGACAACTTCATACACTAATACGTTGAAGCTTGAATCCGGATGAGCGTAAAAAAACAATTTTTAAACATTATCAAGGAAAACGAAGGACTGATCTTTAAAGTAGCCGGCTTTTATACAAACAGCCCTCAGGACAAAGAAGACCTGTACCAGGAAATCGTTTTCCAGCTCTGGAAATCGTTCGACACCTTCAGGGACCAATCAAAACTGAGCACCTGGATGTATCGGGTGGCTATGAATACGGCAATCTATAATGTAAAGACTGCTAAAAGGCAGATAAGTACTGTTTCAATGGGTACAGAAACAGAGCGGGTTGCCGAAGTGGCAGATAAGGCGGAAGAGAAAACAATAAGACTTCTTTATGAGAGTATCCAAACACTTAACCTGCTGGAAAAAGGCATCATCCTGCTTTATCTTGAAGGGAAAAGCCACCAGGAAATTGGGGAGATCATTGGCATAACAACCAGTAATGTAGGCACCAAGATCTCGCGGATCAAAGAGAAATTAAAATTTCAAATCATTAAAACACAATAATCATGGAACTGGAAGAAATGAGAAATACATGGCAGGAAATAAGTGAAAGGGTAAGAAACCAGGAATTCCTGACCGATCAACTCCTTGAGAAAATAACACGTGACAGGTATCATTCCAAAATCAATAAAATCGGCTATTCAGAATATATCGGCACCTTAATATGCTATATAGGAACTGCTTATTTAATAATAAACTTTACAAAGATAGATGACACCCTAATGCAGGTTTTGGCATTCCTTGCCATTTTGTTGCTTTTTGTGCTACCCATTATTTCACTCAGATCTTTGCGTGCAGTGAGAAATGTAAATATTTCATCCAAAACCTATATGCAGGCCATTGAAGATTTTGCGGAACGAAAGATCAGGTTTCAAAAACTTCAAAAATTAAATGTTTCACTGGGTTTGTTTTTAATGCTCGTGGCAATCCCCGTACTTTCAGCGATACAGGGTAGAGACATTGGTCAGATACCTTACTTCTGGACATTGATTTTCCCCATATCAATTGCATTATTTTTGGTCTTTGCTTTTTGGGTGCTAAGGTCTTACAACAAAATATTGAATGAAACGGAAAAAATGCTTTCCGATATCAATAGTTGATGATACAGACATTGTAAAAACATAAGCTATTATTAATATAATAGTAGTAGATCGAAATTATAATTCTGGTGTAGGCTCCCGTGGAACTATATTTTGAACCGGGAAAAAGCTTTCTTCCTTTTCCGGTTGAATGTTTTTTGATATTTTAGGATTTGAGATATCTCTCCGTCAGGATACGTAATTTTAATAGAACAGAAACCAGGAAGCGTTATGAAGAAGATAGGATTTTTATCGTTCGGGCATTGGGCAAACCATCCTGCCTATAGTACCCGCACAGCAAGCGACACCCTGCTGCAGTCCATTGATCTGGCGGTGGCCGCCGAAGAGATCGGCTTAGACGGAGCCTATTTTCGGGTACATCATTTTGCGGCTCAGCTGGCATCACCATTTCCTTTACTTTCGGCGATCGGCGCCAAAACAAGCAAAATAGAGATCGGAACGGGTGTCATTGATATGCGTTATGAAAATCCACTGTATATGGTGGAAGAAGCCGGGGCTGCTGACCTTATCTCGGAAGGACGGTTGCAACTGGGGATAAGCAGGGGCTCACCGGAACAGGTGATAGACGGGTGGCGCTATTTCGGATACGAGCTCACAGAAGGAGAAACCGATGCAGATATGGGGCGACGTAAAGCGCTGGAGTTTCTCGATATACTAAAAGGCGAAGGATTTGCCCGCCCGAACCCTTACCCGATGTTCCCGAACCCGCCGGGACTGCTCCGCCTGGAACCACACTCGGAAGGATTGCGGGAACGGATCTGGTGGGGCGCTGCTTCTAATGCCACGGCTGTCTGGGCGGCCGAAAATGGCATGAACCTTCAAAGCTCTACCCTGAAATACGATGAAAGCGGCAAGCCTTTTCATATACAGCAGGCCGAGCAGATCAGGTTATACAAAGAAGCGTGGAAAAAAGCGGGACACCCCCGTGAGCCGAGGGTTTCGGTAAGCCGGTCTGTTTTTGCCCTCGTAACGGATCAGGATCACCATTACTTTGGCCAGGAAGCCAACCGGGTAGATAAAATAGGAATGATCGAACAGGACAAACGCGCTATTTTCGGAAGAAGCTATGCGGCGGAACCGGATCAGCTTATAAAAGAACTGGCTGCCGACGAAGCTATCCGGGAAGCGGATACCATCCTTTTGACCATACCCAATACATTAGGGGTTGATTACAATGTACATGTACTGTCTTCTATTTTGGAGCATGTTGCACCCGGGTTAGGCTGGCGCTGAATAGCACAAAGGCTGCATTTATTTATAGCAAAATATTTAAAACTTTATAAAATAATGTATATCTTAGTAATGTAATCTCCCTCTTGAAAGCATTTATTCTGATGTCTTAACTACCTGGATTAGCTTGAGCTGATATTTCAAATCATACATCCAAGTAATTGATTTAATATTTTCAGGTTAATTTCTTTCTTTTTATCCATTGTAAAATTTCTATTGAACACCTGCCTGCATTTTTGATTTTGGCTACAGGAATGTGACCAACATCAGCGATAGCTCTGTGCCTGCCCATAATAACCCTTCCAGGAACGTAACAGGAACCGTTTAAATCTTCACCTTTTAAGGCGTCAAAAAATGGATAATTTCAAAAAAGGGTGGCACGTTGTTTATACAAGACCCCAGCATGAAAAAAAAGTTGTAACACAGTTGGCTCAATCTGATATTGAGTATTTTCTGCCATTGGTAAAAAAGCTAAAACAATGGTCAGACAGGCGAAAATATTTTGATGCCCCCCTCTTCCCCTCTTATGTATTTATAAAAGTACCTGATCGTCAAACGTATTTCAGGAGCCTGGACTTAAATGGCATTTTATATTTTGTCAGAACAGGCAGGGAAATTGCCAATGTAGATGAATCCGTCATATACAACCTGAAGCACCTTATAGCACTAAACTATAATGAAATAGCAGTTTCATCCGACCGGATTTCCCCTGGCGAAAAACTTGTAATAAGTAACGGACCGTTTGCCGGGTTTAATTGTGAAGTGGTACAGCACAATGGAAAATACAAAGCACTGGTACGGATAGATATTATCCAGCGGAATGTAATTGTTGATATCCCGGTATCAAGCCTGATGACTGAAAAAGCTGTTACCGGTACTTTTTCTGCGGAAACTTTCTGACATTTCTTTTTCGAAAGAGATCGTTCCCCTCAATAACATATCAATACCAATCAATTTTAAAATTATAACTATGCCAGTAGAACCAACCTACCCGGGTGTTTATATCGAAGAATTACCCAGCGGTGTACGAACCATAACAGGTGTTGCCACTTCCGTTACGGCGTTTATTGGCCGTGCTAAAAAAGGGCCGGTAAACGAGCCGGTAACTGTAAGAAGCTATGCCGATTTTGAGCGGCAATTCGGCGGCCTCTGGATCGAAAGCACCATGAGCTATGCCGTACAGGACTTTTACCAGAACGGTGGCAGTGAAGCCGTCATTGTGAGAATATACAGGGAAAATGAAGCGCCGGAAGAACCCGAAGAACCTGAAGAACCCGAAGAGGGTGAGGAGCCTGAAGAAGGTGAAGGACCTGAGGAAAGTGAGGAACCGGAAGAAAGTGAAGCAGTTGAAACTACGGTGGCTACTATAACCATACCCGTTCCCGGGGAAGATTCTCTGGTATTATCTGCAAAAAGTCCAGGTATATGGGGACAAAGCCTGTCGGTAAGTATAGATCATAACATAAAAGATCCTACGTCTGCTACTGCCGCCCCTTCAGACAGCAAGGAGTTTAACCTGATCGTTTACGAAAAAAATAACGAGGGCGCTAAAATTAAAGCAGAGGAATATCTCAGGGTCACCCTCTCAGAAAACGATCTTCGTTTTCTGCCCCGCATGCTGGAACAAAGCTCCGACCGCCTGCAGGTAAATAAAAACAACGGGGGCGGGTGGGATATACCCGGAACCGACGCACGACCCGGAGAAATAGATAACATTGATAGTACAGGAGGTTCCGATGGATCGATCCTGGAACCGCAGGATTATGAAGGCAGCCAGGGGGATAAAACAGGAATATATGCGCTAAACAAAGCAGATCTGTTCAACCTGCTTTGCATTCCGCCGCCGCAGCGAGGTGCGGATACTGCCGATACCACCTGGTCGAAAGCTGTTGAATTATGTGTAAGCAGAAGGGCCATGCTGATTACAGATAGCCCCATTGCCTGGGCATCATCGGTAAATACTGCCGTATCCAACCCCATCTCCAACCTCGGCAACCTTGGCATATCGGGTACCAATGCAAGAAATGCTATATTATATTATCCACTTGTTAAAAAAGCAGACCCGCTAAGAAATAACCAGGCTGATATTTTTGTACCCTGCGGCGCTATTGCAGGCGCTATTGCAAAAACAGATTCGCAGAGAGGCGTTTGGAAGGCGCCTGCCGGCAATGATGTAGCATTGAACGGTGTGCAGTCCTTACAGATCAATCTTTCAGACAGTGAAAACGGGGCTTTAAACAAAATCGGGATCAATTGCCTGCGCTCATTTCCTTTAAGGGGAAACCTGGTTTGGGGAGCACGTACCATGCGGGGAGCAGACCAACTGGCTGATGAATGGAAATACGTGCCGGTGCGCCGTACAGCCCTGTTCATAGAAGAAAGCCTGTACCGGGGTACACAATGGGTAGTATTTGAGCCCAACGACGAACCGCTTTGGGCGCAGATACGCCTGAATATAGGTGCTTTCATGCACAACCTTTTCAGGCAGGGCGCCTTCCAGGGCAAAACACCCCGCGAGGCCTACCTTGTGAAATGCGACAGGGAAACGACCACTCAAAACGATATCAATAGGGGCATCGTTAATATCCTTGTCGGCTTTGCTCCCCTTAAGCCTGCAGAATTTGTGATTATACAAATCCAGCAACTGGCAGGTCAAATTGAATCTTAAAAAAACAAACTTATGGCACAGTTTACTGTAAATGCACAACGCTTTGATCCTTATAAGAATTTCAAATTCCGTGTAAAGTGGGATGGAAAATATGTAGCGGGAGTAAGCAAAGTGGGCGGCTTAAAGCGCACAACAGAAGTGGTGGAGCATCGCGAAGGCGGTGACCCGAGCGCCGGGCGTAAATCGCCGGGCAGAACCAAGTATGAAGCAGTTACACTTGAACGGGGTGTAACGCATGATACAGAATTTGAGCAATGGGCCAACAAGGTCTGGAATTTTGGCTCGGGCCTGGGCGCCGAAACCTCGCTTAAAGATTTCAGGAAGGATATCATAATAGAGCTCTATAATGAGGCCGGTCAATTGGTCATTGCTTACAAAGTGTACCGTTGCTGGGTTTCGGAATACCAGGCGCTCCCCGATCTGGATGCTAATGCCAACGCAGTTGCCATTCAGAACATCAAGCTGGAGAACGAAGGCTGGGAGCGGGACTATGAGGTGACCGAACCCTCTGAGCCCTCTTTTACCGAGCCGTAATAATGAGTTGGTATGCAGGCTCTAACAACAATTGAATTATTCAGTGTTTGGGAGCAGACACTGGATCAGCCGGTACTTGTCAAAACGCTCAGGCTGTTGAAAACAGCTTCTGACGGGGATGTTAATGTAGCGACATTGCCCATTGGGGAAAGAGATGCAAGGCTGTTCCGGATACGCGATCGGCTGTTTGGACACAGGATGTATCAAACCGCTACCTGCCCTGCCTGCTCCGAAAAAATAGAATGGGAAACCCGTTCAGAAGATATGCTGGTGAAGGATACTCCCTCTCTGTCAGGAGCTATTGAGTTCAATAAAGACGGCTATGAAATACAATTCCGCCTGGTGAACAGCGCAGATATAATGAACCTGGTGAACAATAAAATTCCACTTGAACGGTCGAAAAAATATTTGCTCCACAGTTGCCTGTTGCAAATAAAAAGATCGGACCGGATAATTGACAAAGAAAAGCTGCCCGCAGAAATTGCGGACGCCCTGGAGAACGAAATGTCTAAGCAGGATCCGCTGGCCGATATACAATTGAACCTCGCCTGCCCGGCCTGCGCTCATCAATGGCAGGCTGGTTTTGATATTATGCAGTTTTTCTGGACAGAGATCAACAGTTGGGCCCAGCGACTGATGCAGGAAGTGTTTTTACTCGCAAGATCTTTTAGCTGGTCAGAAAAAGACATCCTGGCCATGTCGCCGCGCCGCCGGCAATTGTACCTGCAAATGATAAATACATGAGCAGCTTTCTCAATAATATTGTCACAAGGCATACCAATGCTGCTTCACAGGTGCAACCCCGTTTGCCTGGAAGATTCGAAACACATGCCCGGCATTCAAACCATGAGTCCGAAAACCTTTCCGTTCCGGATGAATACATCGCTACCCCATCCCCCGCTCCGGGTCAGCCGGTTGCGCTGAAACGGCAGCATGACCTGCCAAATATCGTTGCAGATGCAGAACCCGGTGATAACATAACTTCTGCCGGTAATATTTTAAACCCGCAGCCAATGCGACATAATGACAGAGCAACTACATCACATCTGTATCCTTCCCCTTCCCAAACCATAGCCGCCGGGAATGAAAATGCTGAAGGCCTTGTCCAGGATCCGGGCTATCCGGATAGAGCATCTCCCGGTCAATTTTATAATACACAGGAATTGAACGTGCCTGGTCGTCAGAAAACCGCCGGACAGCAGCAGGAAAATAATGCGTTTACTGAAAAAGAAGCAGCAGACGGCTTTTTGCATCATTACGGGCAAAGCAATTACCTGTTAAACATATCGCCGGTAGCAAAAGAATTCACAGCTCCTGTAATCCAGGCTGGCACAGCACAATCAGTGATCAAAGTTTCGATAGGAAGAATTGACGTGCGGGCAACCACAACCGCTACTCCTGTCAAACAAAACAGCATACCGGCCAAAACCAATCGTATGTCGCTGGACGACTATTTCAATAAGAAAAAGAACGTGTAAAAAATAATGAGCACAGCTTTACGCATAGCGGCTGTTACGCAGGTATTAAAAGACCTTTTAAACGACGGACTGATCAATAACGATGTATCGGGCATTACGCAAAACAACATTACGGTTAGTTCTTTACCGCCCGACCGGATAGCAATTGATAACGGTTCAGAGGCGAGCCAGCTCAATATTTTTATGTACCAGGCTACTTACAACCAGGGATGGACGAATCTGGCCTATCCTTCTTTTAATTACAAGGGAGAAAGGATGACCAACCCTCCTTTAGCGCTTGACCTTCATTACCTGCTAACGGCCTATGGCGCATCTGAATTACATGCCGATATTTTATTGGGAATGGGGATGCGGTTCCTGCATGAAACGCCGGTATTGGGAAGAGAGCAAATAGCAGAAGCCACCGGTTCGGCGCAGGTCAATAACCTGGCGGATAATTTGCCCGATTCTTTACGGTTTCTTTCGCAGGCTTCTCTGGCCGACCAGGCAGAACAGGTTACCATAACTCCGGAAGCGCTGAGCATTGAAGACATATCAAAGCTATGGGCAGCATTTGGCGCCAAGTACCGGCCAACGGCAGCTTATAAGGTGACAGTTGTGCTGATCGAAAGCGAGAAACATACAAGCCCGGGTTTGCCCGTGAAGGAAAGGAATATTTATGTGCAGCCTTTTAAGCTGCCTGTCATCGAAAAGATACTTTCACAATCAGCGCCGGGTCAGCCTGTTGTTGAAGACCAAAAAATTTTGAATGGATATCGTTTGACTGTAAGAGGTAATAATTTATTTAACGATGTGGTGGAAATCAATATTGACGGAACAGCCGTTGATGCGGTCACTTCCAGCCAGCAGGTGAGCCCTGCCGAAATCAGCTTCACATTGCCCGACCAGTTGCCTGCCGGCACACACGAGCTAAAAGTGGTACATCCCCTTTTAATGGGCACACCGGCTGTGCCTCATAAAGGCGTTGGATCAAAATCGGTTCTCTTTACGCTTTCGCCGCATATTGAAGGAAGTATCTCAATAAGCAACAGAACGGTTAATGGTAATGGATTGGTATCTGCAACAATAGAAGCAACCGTTCAGCCCATGGTGCAACCCGGCCAGCGGGTGCAATTGTTACTGAATGAAATAGTAGCTTCAGGCGTAGCCAAAGCATACACATTCACAATGCCAGATTCGGCTTTTGGCGAACCGAAACAGGCTGTTTCAGACATCAGTTTCGGGATATCAGTCGTAAAAGCCGGCAACTATCTTGTCCGGGTAGTGACAGATGGAGCAACCTCGCCCTTGCAGACAGATGCCGGCCATCAATATATTTCTCCTGCTGTTTCAATATGAATGAAAACGCTGCATATAATAACTGGGTGAACGCTAATCAGCAATACCTTTCCTTACAGTTGAACAAAGTATTAACAAGACTGGAAAGTTATATCGCCGGCAATAATGAACCCACTCCCGCGGCACCGCCCGTTGACCCGGCGCCTGAAACACCAGGCAGTGCCATGGAGCACCCCCCTGCCCTGGAAATATTAGTGCAGCGGTTCGGTCTGTCTCCTTTCGAAAAAAATATCCTGTTGCTATGCGCAGGCGTAGAACTGGACATCCGGTTCGCGTCTGTTCTTTCAAGGATAAATGGAACAGGTCAGCCCTCTTTTGCACTGGCTCTGGCCATATTTGATCAATCGCATTGGAACGCACTCTCGCCCCGGGGGGCGTTGCGATACTGGAATATGATCGAAACAGGAAAAGCAGCCATTAAAACACAGGCTCCGTTAATGATTGATGAAAGCATCTTACATTACCTGACAGGCACAGCATATATGAATGAAGAACTGGCAACTTTGATCTCACCTGTGCAGTTGACAGGACAACTTACTCCGTTGCAACAGGCAGCAATAAATGAGGCGGTAGCCCAAAGGCTAAAAACAGAAAGCTCCCTTCCACATATCATTTTAACGGGTGATGACCCGGCCGACCGCCAGATCGCTGCAAAAACACTGGCCGCCAGTATGGAGCTTCAGCTCTTCAGCATAACGGCTTCTGTGATCCCGGCGGGCAATGCAGAAACCGAGACGCTGGCAAGATCATGGAACAGGGAAGCATTGCTAAACGGGAATATGCTTTTACTCGAATGCGACACAGCAGATATAAACGACAAGCTGAAGATACATGCGCTGCAAAGCTTTATTGCCGGGATCAAAACGCCATTGGTGATCAGCACAAACAATTGGATACCCCGCTGGGAGGGTGACAGACTGATCATCACTATACCTAAACCCACAGGAGAAGAGCAACTGGAATTATGGAAAGCGGCATTGGGAAATATACAGACCGGTACAAACGGTATGTTAGACCGGGTCGTTTCCCAGTTCAGCTTTAGCAACAGCGCAATACAAAAAGCGGCATCGGAAATGCAGCGCCGGGTAGCAGGGGAAAAACAGCAGGAGGCTTATGCTACAGAACAACAACTATGGAAAATATGCAGCCGGCATGCCCGACCTTCCCTTGATGACCTGGCACTGCGAATAGAGCCTGCCGCAGGCTGGGATGACCTGGTTTTACCGGATCAGCAAAAAAATATACTAAAGGAGATAGTGGCGCATGTAAAAAACCGGAATACGGTCTACAATCGCTGGGGTTTTGCGGCAAAAGGTTCGCGGGGGTTGGGTATTAGCACCTTGTTTGCCGGCGAAAGCGGAACCGGAAAAACAATGGCTTCCGAAGTACTGGCTAACGAACTGCACCTCGATCTGTATAAAATTGATCTTAGTAAAGTAGTGAACAAATACATTGGCGAAACCGAAAAAAACCTGAAAAAAATATTTGATGCTGCTGAAAGCGGAGGCGCTATCTTACTATTCGATGAGGCAGATGCCCTGTTTGGGAAAAGAAGCGATGTAAAAGACAGCCACGATCGCTACAGTAATATCGAAGTAAGCTATCTGCTGCAGCGGATGGAGACCTACCGGGGATTGGCTATCCTGACAACAAATATGAAAACCGCTCTTGACAAAGCCTTTTTAAGAAGGATCCGCTTTATTATCCAGTTCCCCTTTCCCGATGCTGTGCAGCGGGCCGAAATATGGAACAAAGTATTCCCTGTAGCAACACCCAAAAAAGCGCTGGATATTGAAAAACTATCCAGGCTCACCATTACCGGCGGTAATATCCGGAACATTGCGATGAATGCTGCCTTCCTTGCAGCAAATGAAGAGGTACCGGTTGAAATGCAGCATATCCTGAAGGCTGCAAAAACCGAGTATGCAAAAATGGAAATACCATATACAGCAGAGCTAAAAACACTGACATGAAAAAGGTGATCGAAGTTCATATTGAAGAGCTGGTATTACATGGGTTCTCCCCGCATGACCGTTACCGAATCGGCGAGGCGGTGCAGGCAGCCCTGCATGCACATTTTGCAATGAATGGACTTCCCCCTTTGCTGTCCGTTGGAGGATTCACTCCTTATATTGATGCAGGTAACTTTGATATGCATACCGCACAGCAACCTGCAAGTTCGGGTGAAAACATTGCAACAACTATATACAAAGGCTTTTCCCATGAGGGCAAATGATATCATACATAACCCTGCACTCATAAACGCGGATAAAAATACCCCGGCCTCCAAAAATCATGTTCTTCGGGAAAGAGCCGGGCAAGAAAATATCGCTGATCTCTGTTTTTCACAACAATCGGGTTTCGGTTGCCAAACAGGCTTTCCTATGGGTATACAACCCAAATTAACCATCAACGAGCCCGGCGACAAATACGAGCAGGAAGCCGATGCCATGGCAGATAAAGTGATGCGCATGGAGATGCCGGGCGAAACAGTGGGCGCTTTGCCTGCTTCCGCTATACAACGAAAATGCGCACATTGTGAGGAAGAAGAAAAGAAAAAATTACAACGCAAGGAAACCGGTGTGCCAACGACGGCTATAAATAATTCCTTAAATACTTATGTAAGCAGTTTGAATAGCGGCGGACAACCTTTACCTCCGGACCTGAGAAATTTTTATGAGCCGCGGTTTGGATATGATTTCAGTAAAGTGAAAATACACAATGATGCAAGCGCGGTGCAATCGGCTCAAAGCATACATGCCCTGGCATACACATATGGAAACAACATCGTGTTTAACAGCGGGCGATATTCGCCCCGGACCGGCGAAGGGAAAAGATTGCTTGGGCATGAGCTGGCGCATGTGGTGCAGCAATCGGGCCGACAAAATAGTGTGCAGCGGGCTTGTTTTGCTGAAGATCAACCCAGCCGGAATATAAGTGCCTGCCCCGAAGGCAGTCAGGATGTAGGAAGGCAGGCACAGGGACAATCCAACAGAAGAGATGCGCGGGCAAATGCAATAATCACCACTGCACAAAATGCATCCATATCAATACAGAACAGGGCCCTGCAGGTAGTTAATGATATGATCTGTGCCTATATGCCATCGCAGGTTTCCAAAATCAGGAAAATAACCTACTATGCAAGTGAGAATGGTTTGCAGGTAAGAAGTGTAGGGTCGGGAGCTACCACCAGGGCAGATATATGTGTTGGTGACTATTTTGTAAACAATACAACCAATTCCGGAATTTCAAGGCGGCTGCTGCAACTGACACATGAAATACAACATATTGATCAATACAGGAGCGGAATGGCAGGAGCCAATCGCAGTGATGAAAGAGAGTTTCTTGCATTTTATGAAGAAGCGCTGGCAGACGAGTTTATCGGTACAGGCCGTATGCAGCACGCCACAAGAAGAGGCCTGATAGACGGAGCGATTGGTTATTATTATTGTTTGGAGGCTTCTCTCAAAACCAGGTATAGCCCCAATCTGCGAGCCTTATTAACCAGACGATCCACAGTAGACGGTACTGCAGGGAACCCTTCTACCGACCCTCCTTCTGCCTGCCGGCGCCAATAAAGTTATCAAAGTCACCCGTTGTTTACAGTAATGAAAGCTCATTCAACCAGGGAAGCGCAACCCAACAATACTGCCCGAAGCACTACCAGGGAACAGTCTGCAGACAAAAATGCAGGCCGGGAGCTGAAGCCATATTCAGACACCCCGGTACCCGCTGATTTCAGCAGAATGAATATCCATACCCCGGACTATCCCTGTATTCAACCCAAATTAACCATCAACGAACCCGGTGACAAATACGAGCAGGAAGCGGACACTATGGCGGATAAAGTGATGCACATGGAGATGCCGGGCAAAACGGTAAGCCCTTTGCCCGTCTCCACTATACAACGCAAATGTGCGCATTGCGAGGAGGAAGAAAAGAAAAAGCTGCAACGGAAGGAATCCGGGTCACAGACACCTGCCATCAATAGATCTTTACATAATTATGTAAGCGGACTGAATAATGGTGGTCAGCCTTTATCGGCTGGTGTAAGAAGTTTTTATGAACCACGGTTTGGATATGATTTCAGCAAAGTGAGGATACATAATGATACAGCAGCAGCGCAATCGGCGCAGAGTATAAATGCATTGGCTTATACATATGGGAATAGTATTGTATTTAATATCGGCAAATATGCGCCACAATCAAGCGTGGGTAAAAGATTATTAGGACATGAATTAGTGCATGTGATGCAGCAGGGTGGACATAGCAAGCGGGGAAACGACAACAGTAATTTAATACAAAGATACTTTGAAGCAAAAGGAACAGCAGGGGCTGCAGTTGGTAAGCCTTACAGGGTGGCAAATGATCTCACTATGGCTGTTAAAGTTGGTTACCCTAATCATGACTTCTATGCCCAAAGCGGCAAAGCAGCGCTCTCAAATATTGTACTAAAAAGTGTAGGTTCCGGAATTGAATTAGTAGAAGAAAATTCTAATTTTCATGTATCGCAGGGAAGCAATAAGAATACACTTAAGAAAATAACCCCCAAGAATATACGAAATGCAACATCAGGCGATAGTATGAAAATTTCCGATGACTGTGGAACCAGCTGTGCTGTAGTAGTGGGAAGTAATACAAGAGGGGCTCTGCATAAAGATGCACTTACAGGACTAAATTTAAAAACAGCCGCAACTACACCATCATTAATGAAAGCTGAAATAATGTTGAAGCTGCTTATCAAATGGCTTGCTGATTCATCAACTACAGCTGTGACCAAGGCAAAGATTACTGATGTAATAGTAAAGGCATCTGCCAAGAAGCGTGAAATAACTGCAGCTGAAACAGCTTTTGCTGCAGCCACTACCGAAGCAGACAAAGAAGCGAAAGGAAATATTTACTGGGCAAAGGTTGATGAGTATGGAAATATTATGATGTCCTTCTATAATACGATGTCTGAGTCAAAACGCGAAGAAATAGACAAATATTTGGGCATAAACAAGTTCGCGACCCCCGGTGTCGGACAGGGATATACGATGTCATCTGGTGGTACCAACTACCCTGGCGAAAGTACATGGAATTTTCACTGGGGAGGTGTAGTGATGAAAAGTAATGATCAGAATGATACAGTTACGCTGGAAAATTATGCCGTACCCGGAAATGTTGAAAATAGTAGATGGGATTTTGCAATGTATGGAACGGCTGCCAAAAAGGGACAAACATTCCATGAGCAACATCATGACACCAAACAGCATGGAGATAGGCCGACAACAATGACAATAGAGAAGAAATGAGCGCAAGGATAAGTAGCTTTTGCATGCGTATGTTGATCAGTGTATGCAATCCTCTCCAAAAACAATGGTATGCAAAATAATATAAGTTTGGAGTTCAATGAAACGGTTACCGTTACGGGTGTATATACGAAGAGTACATTATCAAAGAAGGGGCAGGGAAATGATTCGGGATATTATAAAATTGTTGTTAATGATTCATTAGATATTATCCTGTTGCCACCCTATCTTAAAGAAGCAGTAAGGCCAAAAGAAGAAGTTCAACGTTTAGTAGGGAAGAACGTAACAGTCAGGGGAATTGTTTTGGAACGTACATCCCTTTCAAAGCCCGGTTTGGATGAACAACCTTTAACTGTGAATATCCCTTGTTTTATAGAAATAGAATCCATAGAGTTGGCAAAAGGGTAGATAAGTGAATGGGGGTAACTCTGCCCGATGTTTCAGAATGATTTGTTACTACATTTTTACATTGGTCATATTTGAATATGCATATCGAATTTTGAAAATCAATAGCTATGCAAAAAACGCACTATCAAAAAGAGCTGACTATTGCCGCCACCCAAAGAAAGAAAGGCTCCAATAACAACAAGAAGGATGTGATGAAGATCCAGTCATGGCTTACCCTGTATTCCATGAGCAATCCCGGCGCCGGTACTGCCACGGGTGTGGATGGCGATTTCGGGCCGGCAACAGAGCAGGCTGTTAATAATTTTCAGAAAGCGAAAAACCTGCCCCAATCCGGTGTTGTAACCCAAGAGACTTTTTCGGTTTTGTGCGAACCCATGCAAAAAGCATTCGAACAAAAAGTGCAGGGCAGCGGGCTGCGGCAATTGATCGTACATACTGCGCTCCATCATGCAAAATTTAAACCACTTGAGCTGACAATAGGAGGAAAATCCAATATGGGTCCGTGGGTAAGAGCCTATATGGATAACCATGAAGGAAGTGCCTGGTTCTGGTGTATGGGATTTGTGCAGGCGATAATCGATCAGGCTGCCTCTCAGGCAGGTAAAAATTTTAAAACACTTATGCCGCTCACGTATAGCTGCGATACGGTTGGCACTGTCGGTTTACAAAAAGGCCTGTTAACCAGGTATACGGCTGTCCGCAATGATCCTTCTGTTGTAAAACCCGGCGATATTTTCCTGTTGCAGCAAACTCCTCACGACTGGGTGCATACCGGTATCGTTACTGCTGTGATCGGAGATGTGTTTGAAACAGTTGAAGGCAATACCAATGACGGCGGATCGAGAAATGGTGTTGCCGTATTAAAAAGAGTAAGGAATTACCGGAGCTCAAAGCTGGATGTATTTTCAGTAGAACCGCTTGTATAGCCGCTGTTTTCAAAGGTGACAGGTTAATCTCCTGTCCGCTGCCCGGTTTTTGTAACGATCTATTTTTAAAACTTAGCATTTTTATATGTCTTCCTTCCCCGGTTCACCCCGACTGATCAAAGGCGGTATTGTTTTGCTCAACCCCGGTACAGCCACGGTTGAGAAAATCATTCCCCTGCAATATAATCCGGATACTTTAACGCGCAGCCTGCAGGTGCAGGGTACAGGTGAGGGAAATGGAAATCGTTCGGAGCCATTGCGGCTTTCAGGACCTCCGGTAGAAACCATCAAGCTGGAAGCAGAAATAGACGCTACCGATAAAATGGAATCGGGAGACGCGCAAACGGCCGAACTGGGCATTCAGCCGCAACTGGCAGTACTGGAAACATTGATCTACCCCACGAGCACCCAGATGAATTTCAATAACACGATGGCCAACCTGGGTACTATAGAAATATTACCGATGGAAATGCCACTGACTTTATTTATCTGGAACAAAAACCGCATCATCCCTGTACGCATCACAGAGTTCAGCATTACCGAGGAAGCATTCGATCCGCAGCTCAACCCCATCCGGGCCAAAGTAAGCCTGGGTATGCGCGTATTAAGCACCGATGACCTGGGCTTCAATCACAAAGGCGGCAACCTGTATATGAGCTACCAGCAAAATAAAGAAAGGCTTGCCGCTGAGTTTGCCACAGGTAAGCTGCAGGATTTAGGGATCAATTCCATATCATGACCGATATATCAAAATTATTTCAGCAGGCAGGCTTCAAAGCAAGCCCCTTTTCTCCTTCAAGCAGGTACAATGGCATTGAGATCACTGCGCTTGAAGGAGAGAATGACGAACGGGTTCCTTACGTGAAAAGAAGACTGATCCCGCCACAGGATACATTTTTTCTGTTAAAAAAGCATCTTGTTGCCGAGGGCGAGCGCCCGGACCTGCTGGCACACGAGTATTACAATGATGCAGAAAGATTCTGGCAACTGGCCGATGCCAACCTGGTATCGGACGCCAATGAACTGACAGCCAACCCGGGCAACACCATCCATATAACCCTGCCAAACGGTATACCGGGCAATACAAATGCTTAAAGGAGTTTATTTAACAATGCTGATCGGAGCGGGTGTTCCGGTGCCGGTACCTAAGATATTGATGGACCTGGTTACCGACATACAGGTAAACAGCGGCAAGGACAGAAACGGGTTCCAGGTGTCCTTAACGCTTTCAAAAAGCGAAGCTTTTATCACGACCCTGATCACCAATGGCTTTTTTGATCCGACTACCACAAGAGTGATTATTGTAGCTACTATGAATGGCATACCCAATGTGCTTATCGATGGCATCATATCCAATCACCAGATGGCGCCTGCGAATGAGCCGGGCAAATCAACCTTTACTATAACGGGAGAAGACGTAAGTGTATTGATGGATATGGTAGAAGTGATTGTTCCGTTACCTGCCATGCCCGATGTGGCAAAAGTATACACAGCCCTGGCACCTTTTTCGTTTTTGGGTCTTATGCCTGTTGTTATCCCACCACCGGTATTTACGGTAAGATCGCCTACCGATAGCTGGGAGAGCATCCCCAAACAAACCCCACTGCAGTTTTTAAGAAGCCTGGCGCAGGAATGCGGTTATATATTTACGATCATACCGGGCCCTTTGCCCGGGCAAAACATTGCCTATTTTGGTCCTGAAGTAAATATACCGATTCCCCAACGCGCCTTATCAGTGAATATGGATGCGCATACCAATGTAGAATCATTGAGCTTTACGATAGACGGGTTGGCAAAAAAAATAAATATCTATACCATCTTTGATGAGATAACAGAAAAAATAACGGTTCCCATTCCCGTCCCCAATATCAATGCCCTTAAACCACCAATGGGGATCAAGCCTGCGCAACCCATACCCAAAGTAGCTTTTGCCGGTTCTTTTTCTAATAAGAATACCAGTGAAGCGATGAAAAAAATTACGGCCGATATATTAAGCAGCTCCAACAATCCTCCATCAGTCACAGCAACAGGTTCGCTTGATGTATCGAGATATAAAGGAATACTAAGGTGGGGAATGATGGTAGGTGTGCGTGGTGCAGGTATTGCCTATGATGGATTATATTATGTAGACAGTGTTTCGCATAACATCAAAAAAGGCGAATACAAACAGAATTTTACGCTTTCTAGAGATGGCGTTATTAGCAACACACCGGTGGTAATACCTTGATGATATGAATACATATTTCGGAAAGTACAGGGGGACAGTAGTGAACAATATTGATCCTGAAATGAAAGGAAGGCTCATTGTAATGGTACCCGATGTGCTGGGAATAGTTCCAAGCACATGGGCCGAAGCCTGTACACCGCTTGCAGGGCCAACAGGGCCGCCGATGGGCTTTTATATTGTACCGCCTATAGGCACCGGGGTATGGGTAGAATTTGAAAACGGTGATCCTAACCACCCGATATGGGTGGGTTGCAGGTGGGGAACAGCAGCGGATATTCCCCCTCTTTCCAAAAAGGGATTACCGGTATCGCCACCTGTCGTTTTTCAAACGGCCGGCCAGTATTCAGTTGTCATCAACGATATGCCCGACCCTACAGGAGGTATCATGCTGAAGAGTCCGACAGGCGCTTCCATTATTGTGAATGATACAGGCATTTATATTCAAAACGGCAAAGGCGCCAGCATAGTAATGGTAGGACCGCAGGTATCTGTCAATAATGGTGCATTGAACATAATCTGACACTGCTAAAAGATGCCAGGCTTTTTATTACATCTAGGCGCCACGGTTATGTGCGCACATGCAGGACAGGCGCAACCCACATCGCCCAGCTCAAGAGTTTTTGTAAACGGACAGCCCATTGTGTTGCAGCCGATGCCTTACACTATTGCCGGTTGCCCCTTTACTACCCCGGGCGGTAATCCTCTGCCCTGTTTAACCGCCCAATGGGTTACAGCCGCTACAAGGGTCACTTCAATGGGCATGCCGGTTTTACTATTCGACAGCCAGGCTATTTGCACTCCCAATGGCACTCCCCTGGTGATTGCTGCTACGCAAACACGCGTAACAGGTATATAAGCAATACTGATGAATGTAAAATTTCCATACCAGTTTGATCAAACACTTCGTACTGCAACTGTAAACGAGGATGCGCATATACGCGATATGATCTGGCAGGTATTATTTACCAATCCGGGAGAAAGGGTGAACCACCCTGAATTTGGTTGTGGATTGCTGCAGCTTGTGTTTGAGCCTTTAAGCGATGAGCTTGCCGCTACCACCAAATTCCTGGTCCAGGGCTCGCTTATTCAATGGTTAAGCGATCTGATTGAAGTAGCTGATGTGCAGGTTCGCGCCGTCGATTCAACTTTGCAGATCACGGTTATTTACAAAAATATAAACACACAGGAAATGAAACGTGCTGTATTCACTTCCGCCTAGAAATATGAGCAATACCTGCTGCAATAATGATGAACGCCGTATAGCGGTTTTACAACATCCGCTGGTAAACGGTATTGATTTTATCGAGGTGGTTGATGATCCCGCTGACCCGGATGATATCCGGCAGACCGTTTTGCTCGTTCACTTCCTGAAAGAGATACAGCCGGATACCTTTGCCCCGGAAAATATTCTTATCAGCGGCGGTGAGCGGATCACAAATATCCTTACCATTGAAGTGGCGAGAGCCGACCTGTCCTTGCCGCCTGTTGCGAATGGTGCCACAAATGTGCTGGCAGTAAAACTAAACAGGGCCGGCGACTTCTCCACCTACCGGTTACAACTGGTCGGAGAAGCAGGAACATCGGATCCGCCGGGCGGCTTTGACCCTGTGTTATCGGTAATTGATTTTTCTTTTAAGGTGGCCTGCCCCAATGAATTTGATTGTGCTTCAACAAGCGATTGTACCACAACAAAAATCATTGAGCAACCCACGATCAATTATCTCGCAAAAGACTATGCAGGCTTCCGGCAGTTGATGCTCGACAGGATGGCGCTGACCATTCCCGGTTGGAAAGAGCGCAACCCTGCTGATATGGGTATCATGCTTGTGGAGCTGCTGGCTTACGCCGGCGATTATCTTAGCTACAGGCAGGATGTGGTTGCCACAGAAGCCTACCTGGGTACTGCAAGGCAACGCATTTCTGTAAAACGACATGCACGGTTGGTGGATTACAAAATGCACGATGGCTGCAACGCCCGGACCTGGGTTCACCTGGAAGTAGCGGATGGCATTTCCGGCATCATACTGCCCGGGAACAACAATGTGGGCGGGGTAAAATTTGTAACAACCGTCCCGGGTAAACCGGCAATTATAAAAAGAGATACTGCTGTTGCCGATGAACTGTTTAACAGCACAGGGTACGAAGTGTTTGAGCCTATGCATGATCTTGAGCTTAATTACCGGCTCAACAAACTCTCGTTTTATACCTGGGGAAAACGTCAATCCCATTTAAAGGAAGGTTCCACAGTCGCTACCATCGACGGGCATATTGACGGACTGCCAGGAAAAATATTAATACTTCGGGAAGAGGCTAACTCCCATACCTTCGAAAAAGCGGATGCCGATATTTTGAAGCGGCACGCTGTACTTGTAATGACTTACAGGCACGAATATGATATATTGGGAGAGAACCCTGCTGATCCCGCCGACCCTGCAGGAAGGCCGGTTACAACTATAACCTGGAATGAGGAAGACGCCCTGCCTTTTTCACTTTGCCTTAGTACAATAAATAAAAAAGGTGAGCCGGTTGTCACTGCCGGCATGCTGGGGAATATAGTACTGGCTGATCATGGTCACTCTATAACAGAAGAGCTGACCTACTCAAAGGATAACAGATCACCGGCTTTGAAAGATACGCCCGTTACCAACGGGGCCTTGTTTGATACCACGGCCAATACCGCTTCGGCTATGATAAGCCCCGGGCCGCAACAGGCAAAACCGTTGATAGGGTTATATGAAAAAAATGAAGCTGCCCTGCTATGGGAGCCTGTTGCCGATCTTATTTCCAGCCGGTTTAACAGCAGGCATTTCGTTGCCGAAACAGATAACGAAGGTAGAACACACCTGCGGTTTGGAAATGATATAAGCGGCCGGAAACCGCCGGAAGGAATTGGCTTCAACACCATTTACCGGATTGGGAACGGGCAAAAAGGGAATATTGCAACGGGAGCATTAACGCATCTTGTTTCGAATGATCCTGCAATCAATGCAGGCAACATTATCAGCATTACAAACCTTACACCCGGCACAGGGGGTACGGAGCCTGAAACAATGGAGGAAGTAAAGTACAAAGCGCCTGTTGCCTTCCGCAGGCAGGAAAGAGCGGTTACCACCGCCGATTACGAAGAAAAAAGCAAGGCCTGCAACAAGTACATTCAAAGAAGCGCCGCTACGCTTCGGTGGACGGGAAGCTGGCGCACTGTTTTTTTGTCCGTAGATACCTACGGACAAAAATCAGTGGATAACCTGTTTATTTCAAAGCTGAAGAATGATCTGGAAAAGTACCGGATGGCCGGGCAGGACCTTGCAATAGAAAAGCCGGATTATGTTTCTCTTGATATAGAGATCGATATCTGTGTACTGCCGGGCTATTCCCGGTCGGACATTACAGTGACGATACTCCAAAAATTAAGTAATAAAAATTTAAGCAATGGCGAAACCGGATTCTTTCATCCCGATAATTTCAGTTTCGGCCAGCCCGTGTATCTCAGCAAATTATATGCGGTTGTACAGAAGCAGACCGGTGTAGCTACGGTTACTATAAAAAAATTTCAACGCCTGGGCATCAATAGCTCCGAAGCTCTGAATACAGGCAGGTTGAATATGGGAAGAACCGAAATAGCACGCCTTGATAATGACCCGAATGCATTTGAAAAAGGTGTACTTACCATCAATCTGTCCGGGGGAAATTAATATCCGAAATCGTTTAAACCATGACGTGCTAAAATTCTGAGAAGTACTGAATTTTATCGTCTTCTATTTGGACATCTTCGTGCCTTAGGGGCCGTGTGATTCTTTTTACAAATGTTCAATGCTGTTTTTCTTTAACATGCTCTCGGTTACAATAATTTTAAACAATTCTATTTATAAACCACTTTCAGATGAAACAGTCCTGTTGTGATCATTGCGACAACATTGCAGAGCAGGTACCGCTTACCGTCAGTAACCGCCCGGGCCTGAATGCCGTGGCGTACCGGGTTGGCGGGTATAACGACTTCCGGCAGGCACTGCTGAATAAATTGTCGCTTCATGAAAACCTGAAAGGGCTTAGCGCCAGGGATAAAGATGATTATAGCATAGCGCTGATGGATGCCTGGAGCATAGTGGCGGATGTGCTTACTTTTTACCAGGAAAGGATCGTCAACGAATCGTACTTACGAACAGCTACCGAACGCTTTTCGGTAGCAGCACTGGCAAGGCTGGTAGGATACGAGCTGCGCCCGGGCGTTTCGGCTTCTACTTATATTGCTTTTACACTGGAAGAGCCTCAGTCCACCTTTGATGCCCAACTACCGACCGTAAATGCGACCAACCTATATGGAGGCTCCTTACCCGTGAAGATCGGCAAAGGTGTTAAAATTCAAAGTATACCCGAAAAAGACGAATTACCGCAGATATTCGAAACCGCCGGCGACTTAGATGCGAGAATAGAATGGAACAGCATCCGCCCCCGGCTGGAGCTTCCCCAGGAGCCCGTGGACGAGAACGTGATATTTATAAAAGGAACCAATAACAACATTAAAAAGGGAGATACGCTGCTCCTTATAAATAATAATGAATACAAGCTCAGAACAGTTCACGATGCCATCCCGGATGAAGAGAGGCTGGTTACCCGGTTAAACCTTGAAGCTGTGGTGATCACTCCTTCTTCAACATACAGGTTTGTGTACAGCATTGCTCACCTTGCCGGTTATATGCAGCCTGTAAGCTTTACAAGCGTTGTATCCGGTCAGATCATGCAATCCAGCTTTATTGGAAAAGACCTCAAAATGATCAAAGAGGTAAACAAATGGACTGATCTTGAAATGAAAACGGGACTTAACAAACCCGCTGACCTGCCGCAAACAGCCGGGCTGCTATACGTCTTCCGAAAAAAAGCACCTGTATTTGGCTACAATGCGCAGAAGCAAATCACATTAAATGGAGAAAATCCTCCCACACAATCTGAATATTCACAGATTGAAAAAGCAGGGACAATATGCCTCGACAATGCTTACGATGAGATACTCTCAGGCGGATATATTGCCGTTCAAAACCCGGCAAACACCGCCAATACGATCTCTTACTACAAAATAAACAAGGCTGCAACAGGGGTACTCACCCGTTATGGCATCAGCTCCAAAACAACAACCATCGAAGTAGAACCTGCTGATGCTGACAGCAAGGCCGAATGGTGGGGTCCTGTTAAAAATATGAACAGCATCCGGCAGGCATCTGTACTGGCGCAAAGCGAAAAGCTTTCTCTTTCCATGCTACCGGATGAGTCGGCTGTTGAGGGCGACTCGATCGTGTTGGACAAATACTATCCTGATCTGAAAGAAAAGCAACCCGTTGCGGTCAGTGGTGAAAAACAGGATCTGCCGGGCATTCTTTATAGTGAAATAGCCATTATAAAAGAGATCAAAGTAGAGGGCGGCCAGACAAAGCTGCTGCTGACGGAAGCGTTGAAATACCGTTATATACGGAAATCCGTTTACATCAATGCCAATGTAGCGCCTGCAACCAACGGCGAAACCGTGCAGGAAATACTGGGCAGCGGCAATGCCGCGAAAACCTTCCAGAAATTTGTATTAAAACAATCGCCGCTGACCTATACAAGTGCCGCAACACCTTCGGGAATCAGCTCCTCCCTGGAAGTAAGGGTAAATGATATCCGCTGGCATGAAACAGATTTCTTCCATAACCATCAGCATGATGAACGCATTTACATAACCCGGAGGGATAATGATGGTAACACAACTGTCATATTTGGTGATGGCGTAAACGGCTCTCGCTTACCCACAGGTAACAACAACGTGACAGCTACTTACAGGAAAGGGATCGGTTCCGCCGGAATCCTGAAAGCGAAACAACTGTCGCAGTTGGCCACAAAACCGTTGCAGGTCAAATCGGCCATTAATCCTGTGGTTACATCCGGTGCGGAAGACCCCGAAACAATGGATACCGCAAAAAGAAATGCGACGCTCACCATCCTCACATTGGACAGGGTAGTGTCCTTGCGCGACTATGAAGATTTTGCAATGGCTTTTGCGGGCGTGGCCAAAGCGCATGCCACATGGGCAAGAAGGCAAAACAAACAACAGGTATTCCTCACCGTTGCCGGTGAAGACGGCGCCATCATCGACACCGGTTCTGTGCTGTATCAAAACCTGTCTAATGCCATCAGCCGGGCAGGAACCAACCATGCCCCGCTGAATATCGCTTCTTATACACCCCGGTATTTCAATGTGAACGCGGGATTAATGATCGATCCCGATTTCATGCCGGATAAAGTATTGGAAGAGGCTGCCGGCCGGCTTGGCAAACAGTTTTCCTTTGCGTCAAGGAACTTTATGCAGCCGGTCAGCTTTAGTGAATTGATTGCCTGCTTACAGGATACCAAAGGCGTAGTGGCAGTGGATATCGACAGCCTGCATCGTGCCGAAGATGCGGCTTCTTCTGTTCAATACTTCCTGGAAGCATCATTACCCGCTATCGGATCAAATACATTCACCGGGGCCGAACTGTTAACGCTGGCGCCCGGTGGCATAAGCCTCAAAATGATTGTATGAGCTTTAACCAGGAACGCCTATACCGGTTGATACCAACGGTGTACCGCTTAAAGGACGAAGCGATAGCCGCTTCAACCGGGCAGGCCAAAGGCCCGTTAAAGGCATTCATTGAACTATTCAGTGAACAGGTATCCCTTTTGGAGGATAATCTTGATCAGCTGTATGACGATCAGTTTATTGAAACATGCACCGAATGGGTGGTACCGTACATTGGCGACCTGGTAGGCGCAAGAGATCTGCTTTCCATTCCGGGAGCAACATTCAGCGAACGGGCACAGGTGGCCAATATGCTGGCTTACCGCCGGCGTAAAGGAACAGCTTCTGTGATCGAACAACTGGCGCAGGATATAACTGCCTGGCCTGTCAACGTAATTGAATACTTCCAGCAGCTATCTACTACTCAATATCTCAACCATATCCGCCCGGCAAATATTTCCATTACCGGTGTGCGAAACGCGTATGCAAGGGAGCTTGCTGAAACACCTTTTGATCCTTACACGCATACCGTTGATGTCAGGAGTATCAGTTCCCGCAAAGGAAAATATAATATTCCCAATATTGGTATTTTCCTGTGGCGGATAGCGGCTCATTCCGTTACCCG
The DNA here is from genome assembly GCA_037190885.1 of Chitinophagaceae bacterium. Taxonomy (GTDB): domain Bacteria; phylum Bacteroidota; class Bacteroidia; order Chitinophagales; family Chitinophagaceae; genus Agriterribacter. The sequence continues at coordinate 77,620 of JBBCJQ010000013.1, read as the reverse complement.
GGGACCGGCTTATAAAATAGATAGCGACCGGTTTACATTCGACTGCCTGGGCAGGGATACCCCGCTTTACCATTCTCCTTTTGCTGAAGAAACGATCAGTCAAACCGCTTCCATTGACCATGTGCCTGCACCCATCGGGCGGCTGCGGTTGCATAAAGATACCGGCCGGTATTATGGGCCGGGTGGCAGGAGCATATACCTGTATGATATACCGGTGGAGGATATAAAGGTTTGTAACCTGGGGGACGACGGCTCCGGAAACTGGCTGAACACTCCAGCTACCGAAATTGCGATAGACCCCGTTTTGGGAAGGATTGCTTTTCCTCCCGGAACAGCACCGGAAAACCTATACGTGAATTACTACTATGGATTTTGCGGTAAGATCGGTGCCGGCGAATACGGTCGCAACATACAGGAAACAGATGCATCAACCCGTATCATTCGTGTGCCGGATGAGCTGCCTACCATCCAGGCGGCATTAGCTGAATTGGCTGTATCAAACGGTATTATCGAGCTTACTCAAAACGATTATTATATAGAAACACCTGTCCTGCACCTGGAAGAAGGGCAAACCATTGAGCTGAGAGCGGCTGACAAAAAACGTCCTGTGCTTGTATTAAATGGCGATCTTACCGTTTTTGCAGAAGATACAGGCACGCTGATACTGAACGGTTTGCTGATATGCGGGGGGAGCATATATGTGCCGCCGGGCAAACCAACCGGTTTTTTGAATGAGTTAGGTTCACTACAGATCGATCATTGCACTTTGCTGCCCGGCGACACCCCTGCCATCGCAACCGTTCCTGCACAACCGCGCCAGGCACGCATCCGGATAGAAACCGCAGGCACTACCTGTATAATAAATAATTCAATAACGGGAGCAGTCGTTATGCATGAAAACGCTTCCTGCGAAATAAATAATTCAATATTGGATGCTACACTGGAAGAAGAATGGGCATACAGGGGATTGGGTGATTTTGGCGGAAGATCAGCGATCAGCAATACTACAGTGATCGGCCGGATGGCAACCACCTTGCTTTCTGCATCCAACACCGTCTTTTTATCAGCACATGACATTGAGCCGCCTGTATCCGTTCAACGCACACAGGAAGGATGTGTGCGTTTTTCATACATACCGGTTGGTTCTGTAGTACCGAAAAAATATAAATGTCAACCCAACAATTTATCCGACGCTGCAAGGATGCGTCCCATTTTCAATTCACTCCGTTTTGGTGACCCGGCTTACGGCCAACTGAACGCGCATTGTGCAAAAGAAATAAAACAGGGTGCCGATAATGAGTCGGAAATGGGAGCCTTCAATAACCTTTACCAGCCCCAGCGGGTGGCCAACCTGCAAAAGAAGATAAACGAATACCTGCGTTTCGGACTGGAAGCCGGTATTTTCTTTGGTTCATAATAAACTTTTTACCATGCCCGGAGATTATTCACGAAAATTATTCAACCGGAAAAAGCACTACAGCGCCGTACTTGAACAGCAGGGAAGAGTGCAGCTAGATGCCGACCGGAACGAGCAGGTTGACCTTCAGCAATACTACGATCAGACCACTTCAACGGACCTGATAGGAAGATCGGGTGTTCCTAAAAAGAACGGAGGTTTCAAAATCAGCATAAACGCCGGCAAATCGGATCTGCTCATCGCGCCCGGGCGAATGTATATAGGCGGGCTCCTGTTAGAATGTGAAGCAGACAGCACGACCAGCTATCTGAACCAGCCACATTACAAGGAGCCGGACAAATCCATGTTTGCCGATTCCACGGAAGCAAACATCAATGACGGCAACTATATTGCTTACATTGAAGCCTGGCAACGGGAGATCAGCTACCTGGATGACCCTTCCATACAGGAAGTAGCCATTGGTGAAGCAGATACCACTACCCGTTTACAGAATATATGGCAGGTTAAATTATTACCCGTCAACCCGGCCGGCACGCTCAGCTGCAAAACAGATATTGCCGAATGGAACAACCTCATTGCCCCGCCAACCGGTAAACTGAACGTACAAACAGTTGAGGATGCTGAAAGCGCAACACCATGCCTGCTACCGGCCAAAGGAGGTTACAGCAGCCTCGAAAACCAGTTGTACCGGGTGCAGATCGTCCGGGGTGGAACACAGGCTGCTGCCACTTATGCCTGGTCGAGGTACAATGCCTCGGTAGAAACAGCCATTATCCAGGTCAGTGGAAGCGTGCTGACCGTTTCTGATATAGGGAAAGACGAAGTGCTGGGCTTTTCGGGAGGGCAATGGGTAGAGATCGTTGAAGCAGAACCTTCTTCCGCTGCGCCTGTTCTTTTCGAAATTGATGCGGTAAACCCCGGGTTGAAGCAAATAGTGCTCACAACATCGGCCAATAGCTTCCAGGGAAAAGCCGGGTTGAAGCTGAGAAGATGGGATCAGGCAGGAACGGGATTACAAAATGGTATACCTGTATCAACCGCATGGTCCAATATAGAAAACGGTATACAGGTGATGTTTTCAGCAGGTTCCTATCGCACGGGAGATTACTGGCTGATACCCGCGCGTACTGCAACCGCCGATATTGAATGGCCCAGGGATAACGCCCAAAACAGCCTGCCTCAACCGCCTACAGGTATTGAAAAATATTTCGCCAGGCTTGCATTGGTAAAAGTAGCCAACGGAAATGTGACGGTAGATGATTGCCGGCAGTTGTTTCCCGCGTTGACAGAGATCTGTGCAGAAGATATCTGCTATTCGAACCGCGGATGCAGCAACTCCACTGCCACCAATGTGCAGGAAGCGCTGGACGAGCTATGCCACAAACGTGATGGCGCCTGCACCTATATGGCATTTCCCGGGGCAGGTTGGGAAAAAGTATTTGAAAAAATTGAACCGGGAAGAGATGCGCAAATATGTTTCCAGGTGGGTGATTATCCTTTAACGGCATCAGTAGAGATAAAAAACAAAGGACATTTAAAATTATCGGGGGCGGGAACCGGCACACGCATTTTGGCCTCCGGCGCCGAAGCGGCGCTTATATTTGAGCAATGCCGGTCTGTTACGGCCCGCGACCTCTATGCCGCTACGTCTTCATTTATCAGTACACCGGCAAAAAATACCAGGCATCTGAACGGGGTTATTACCTGCATCGATTGTGCTGCGGTGAAGCTCAGTGATCTGGTGTTGCAATGCGGGGCAGCAGCTAAAGAGCAGGTAACCTGCATTACTGTCCGCAATAGGGCCGAAGCATTGGCTGCTGTTACTATCCGGGATTGTATGCTGAATATAGGACATTACCAGCAGGGCATTTTACTGATAAATACCGGTAATGCCGTTATTCAGCATAATTACCTGACCACTTATGATTCGTTCACTACGATAAAGAAAGAAGCCCTGCTAAGCGATAAGTTATACCTTTCAACCGCAAGATCGGCGCTTGTATCAAAAGCCAATGTAAAAGGGCTTACCGCCACCCAGGGCATGTCGGTGGTTACGCTTACTGCCTCGGGACAAACAGTGAGCTTCCTTACTTCCTCATCGTTAAAGAATGACTGGAACCGGCTGCTGGCGCAGAACCCGGCCGGTAATATTCACTCCTCCAATGATCTGCTGGGGCACGTAAAAAAGTTGGCTGACAAAGTGTTGCTTGACAAAAACTTTGCGGAAACCATTGCTTCTTTCAGAGCTCTGCGAAGGGCTATTCTAATACAGAACCAGGCAGTAGCTACGAAGGGAATAACGATCGGCGGAAGCATTGCCCGGGACGTAAAGATCCTGGACAATAATATCAATAGTGCATTAGCCGGAATTCATGTAGGGTTAAGTCACCACGCCGAACGCAATGTGCACGACAGGGCCCAATCGGTGACTATTGCAGGCAATGCTGTTCAGACCGTTTTGCCGAGAGATGTGGCCCGGCTGGAACGGCATGGCATATTTGTTGGAAACTGCAGGATCCTTTCCATTGAAAATAACCGTCTTTTGATACAACGCTTAACCGGCGCCGAAAGAATGCCAATAGAAGGTATAAAGATCTGGGGTGTTTTGGGAGAACGGATGATGATCAGCAACAATGTGGTTTCCGGCACAGATGAGCTTAGGAACAACAGCTTCACCACAGGCATTTTGGTGCATCCCATCGGCAGGAAAACCAATCTGCAGCAATGGCTGGTAATGTATAATGTGGCGATCGCTCAAAACGCACCGGTCATCGTTTCCGGCGGGGTAGTAAGCGCCAGCAATACACCATAAAAAAGGGAAGGAAAATTTGGATATATCCGTTTTATTTCGTAAACTTATAGTGTATAGCGCAATTCCCATGGTAGGGTCAGTATGTGCAAGTTTGAGGTTTGAAGTGGTTCCTTCTGATTCGTCAATGTTTTAGTTGTCCGCAGATTTCTTCGTTATGAGCGTTTTTTGAAGGGTTCGAGTCCCGCGTTATTGCAGCAAAGTGAGGCAGGCATTCGTCTTCCTCACTTTTTTATTAATGGAATAAGGCGGATGGGATGATTTTCGGATCGCCGGCCCCGGAAAAGCGACTGCTGTTATATGAAATAAAGATGTTTTACGCTATTTTGAATAAATAAAGGCTTCCAACCTTCCGAAGGCTGGAAGCCTTTCCTTTTTTAGTACCGTTATATAAGTCCCGGCTATACCGGCGGTATACCATACCTATGCCAGCAGGTTCTGTGCGAGCAGGTACTCTGCGATCTGGATCGTATTGGTGGCGGCGCCCTTACGGAGATTGTCGCTCACGATCCACATGTTCAGCGTATTGGGGTTCGATTCATCCCTTCTCAGTCTGCCTACGAACACTTCATCTTTTTCATGTGCATCTTTCGGCATGGGATACTGTGATGTAGAGGGGTCGTCTACCACTATCACACCCTGCGCCTTACCAAGCAATTCTTTTACCTCAGCGAGGTCGAAATCATTTTCAAACTCTATGTTCACACTTTCGCTGTGTCCACCCATTACCGGGATGCGAACCGTTGTAGCTGTCACCCGGATACTGTCATCGCGCATGATCTTTTTGGTTTCGTTCACCATCTTCATTTCTTCCTTGGTGTATCCGTTGTCCAGGAATACATCGATCTGGGGGATCACGTTCAGGTCAATTTCGTAGGCGTATGCCATCGGATATTCATTCCCGCCCCCGTTTACGGACCGGCTTCTTTCTCCCATCAGCTGGTCTACCGCTTTTACGCCGGTACCCGTTACACTTTGATAGGTGCTTACCACCACCCTTTTGATACGGTATTTTTTATGCAGGGGGTTCAGCGCCACCACCATCTGGATAGTGGAACAGTTGGGGTTGGCAATGATCTTATCGTCTTTCGTGAGAGCGTCCGCGTTCACTTCCGGTACCACCAGTTTTTTTGTAGGATCCATTCTCCAGGCAGACGAGTTATCGATCACGGTAATACCGGCTTCGGCAAAGCGCGGCGCCTGGGCCAGTGAGGTGCTGCCGCCGGCGGAGAATAAAGCTACAGCAGGTTTTGCGGCAATAGCGTCGTCGGCACTTACTACCTTGTACTTCTTTCCTTTGAATTCCACTTCTTTACCGATGGATTTTTCCGATGCGACGGGGATCAATTCTGTTACAGGAAAATTTCTCTCTGCAAGCACCTGCAACATTTTGGAGCCGACCAGGCCTGTGGCTCCTACTACTGCAACTTTCATTTTTAGTTGTTTGTTTTAATGGTTATTAAAAGAAAAAGCCTTTCCGCTCTGGGAAAGGCTCGAATATATCCGGTCATACAATACACTCTTACACCTTTCCCGGCAGGGAACGCTTCTTCGTGATCTTTGTATGCTTTATTGTCATCATAACGGGCGCAAAGGTAATAGCCAGATCTGACAGATCAAAATAAAAAATTAAGATAGCCCGATCTCGTAATGCATTTCGGGTATCTGCACATCCAGGAAACCCTTCTTAAGCAGCCTGTTCTTGAAATCCATCTGCACATCATACTCTCCGTGTACCAGGAACAAGGTTTTTATTTCACGCGGCTCCTGGCAGGCCAGGAACTGTGAAAGATCTTCATAGTCGCCGTGGGCGCTCATGCTCCTGATGGCGCTTACCTCGGCGTGCACCTCGTGCTCCACACCAAATATGGATACTTCTTTGGCGCCTGCCAGCAGGCGTCCACCCAACGTCCGGGGCTCGCAATACCCGGTAAACAACACCACATTGCGGCTGTTTTCTATATTATTGCTGATATGATGCAGGATGCGGCCACCTTCGGCCATACCGCTGGCGGAAATGATCACGCAGGGTTCGTTGCGGTAGTTCAGCAGCTTGGATTCTTCTACCGACTTTATGAAACGTAAGCCTTTGAATTCAAAGGGATCATCATCAGATCTCATTATTTTTTGAATCGTGTTGTTGAAGTACTGGGGATAGCTTTTGATGATCTCTGTTGCTTTCACGCTTAAAGGGCTATCCAGGAAATAATCCAAAGCCGGCAACCTGTTTTCCAGCTCCAGCTGGTTCAGGGCAAACAGTATCTCCTGCGTACGCCCAACACTGAAGGCAGGAATGATCAGCTTGCCTCTTTTTTGCAGGCAGGCTTTTTCTATCCATTCCAGCAAATGATCCGGGGTGGTGGCAAAGGTCTGGTGGAGGCTGTTGCCATAGGTAGACTCCAGGATGATATAATCTGCCTGGGGGAAATCCTGCGGTGAACGCAGGATCATATCCCTGTACCGTCCTACATCTCCGCTAAAGCTGATCGCTGTGGTTTTACCGTTTTCGGTGATCCTGAGGTGCACCGCCGCGCTGCCGATGATGTGCCCGGTATCTGTAAACAACAACGCTATATCATCCGTTATGTTGAACCATTGCCCGTATTCTACCGGGTGAAAAAAGCCGAATGATTTGCGGGCATCCTCGGTTGTATATAACGGTTGCACATAGGGTCTGCCGGAGGCGGCCCGCCGTTTATTGATGTATTTTACCTCGTCTTCCTGTATGCCCCCGGAATCTTCCAGCAACACACGGGTAAGCCGCTCCGTGGCGGGGGTACAAAAAATTTTTCCTTTAAAGCCATCCTTTATAAGCTTGGGGATCAGCCCGCTATGGTCTATATGAGCATGCGACAACACCAGGTAATTGATCCCGGCGGGATCGAAGCCCCAGTTGCGGTTCAGCTCGTCCGTCTCCTTACCCATTCCCTGGAACATGCCGCAGTCGAGTAAGATCTTTGTCCCGGTTTTAAGGGTGATCAGGTGCTTGGAGCCGGTCACCGTTCTGGCAGCGCCATGAAAAGCCAATTTCATTCGTATATTATTTATTTTTCAGTTTGGTCGTCCCGCAACTGCGGGATAACGCCTGGTAAATATTTCCCATGCTGGCGCAAGTCTTCCGCAGGACGACTTGTTGCCTTCTAATGCTGCCGGACTGTGTCCGGGTTGAAAACCGTTGTGCTCTGATACAATCAGGGCGGAATTTTATGTCTCTCGGGGTCTGGCAGCGCCGACCCCGGAGGTATGGAATGCTACATCAACTCCCCGATCCATCAGCTTATTATATCTGCACTACCGTTTTCATAAAAAGATACCCCTGGTGATCCCGGGGTCGGCTACGCCAGACCCCAGATGGACCCATGCTGGCACAAGTCTTCCGCAGGATGACTTGTTGCCTTTTAATTCTGCCGGACTGTGTCCGGGTTGGAAACCGTTGTGCCCTGATACAATCAGGCGGAACTTTGCGGCACAAGTGTTCTGCTTGCAGAACACTTGTGCCAGGGTTCGTTGCCTGTTGCCGGCTAAAATACCACTATCCTTTTACTAATTTCAATATTTGTTATTACCATATCGTATTTCCCAAACCCCTACGCCGAATGCGGGCATATTCACTTTCATCCCTGATGCGTACACCCTCACCGGCATATGTCCCACCAGGGGAATGATCTTTTTTCCCTGCCTGCTGGCTTCCCTGTCAGGATCGGGATCTACCTGCACGTTTTCACTTTTATCAGAAAAATTGATCAGGACGATCACAGATTCTTTTTCCAGGGTTCTGGAAAAAGAATATACTGCTCCATTATTATTGCCCAACACCCGGTGCTTCCCTTTGATCAGGGAAGGGTACCTGCTTCGCAGATCGATCAGGTTCCGGTAGTAGTTCCACAATGAGGTAGGATCCGGTTGTTGCTCCGCTACCGAAATACCATCGTCATCTTTCAGGGTACTGTCATCCCACCAGGGACCGGTATTTTTGTACCACAGCGCCATTCCCTTTCCTTCCACCTTGCTGTGCCACCGCATGGCTTCCCGGCGGGGAATATCGTTCCCGTCCGAATTGCCGTATTTTCCAAAACCACCGTCGCCCTTCATCCCTATTTCCTGCCCGTAATATACAACGGGCACTCCGCCTGTCAGCAGGGTAAGGGCCGCCCCTGTTTTTAAAGCCGCGGGATGGCTGTTCACCAGGGTGGCATACCGGTGCACATCATGATTTTCAATAAAAACCAGTTGCCGCTCCGGGTCTGTACTTCCGTTAAAAGCCGCATTGGCAGCCGCAGCGATGTTTTCCTTATTAAAAGAAATAAAAGCTTCCCGCAGACGGAAGGCAAACACTTTGTCCACGCCGGCATACTGGATAAGATCTGCGCCGGTAGAGTTCCAGTCCGTTTGCTCGCCCAGGAAGACGATCGCGGGATTTATTTTTTTTAACCGCTGGATCAGTGGTTGCCAAAACGTGGTGAAGAGGTTATTCAGGCCCGGCTTATCATCCAGCATATCCATCATATGATCCAGCCTGAAACCGTCAACGCCGTATTCAAAGCTCCCGTCGCCGAGAGGGTCTATCCAATACCTGAGAAGGGTGTACATGTAGTCCTGCACCCGCTTGCTTAAAAGATTGACCGTAGTGACACGACGGTAAATATTATTGTATCCATGCAACCCGGGCAGGTTGAAGATGACGGTCTCCGGTAAGAAATTCTCTGCGTCCTTATAAACGATAAATTCGGTATAAGGCGAGAAAGGGTTACCAAAGGAAGACCTGAACCAGGGATGATCTTCGGTCACATACTGGATCTCCATATCTATATATAGCTTCATTCCCTTTTGGTGAACCGCTTTCACCAGTTCTATATAATTGATACGCGATCCATATTGCGGGTCTATCCCTTCAAAGTCATCGGCAAAATAGTTGTGGTAAAAAGCCGATTTGTAAATGGGGGTCAATAGCAGGCTGGTAACACCCAGGTCCTGCAGGTAGTCCAGCTTTTCCCTCACACCTGCCAGGTCGCCATGCATATCCCCGTTACTATCGTAGAAGCTTCTTAGAAAGATATGATAAATGATCTCGTCCTTTATCATATATCATTTGTTGGGTAAATCTTCATATGGCATTTAAAGCGCCGAAGATAAACAACAGTGTACTAACTGCCCGACCCCGCAAACACTTTTTTCAGCAGGGTAGTGACCCTCGCGGCAGGGTCTTTCCTGATCTTTTGTTCTTCGAGCCCTATTTCATAAAACAAGCCGCCCAGTGACCTTTCCGTAACATAGCCTGCCAGGTCTGTGTTGACGGGCGTTGCCGCCAGCTTGTTATAGGCAGAGAATACATCATTCCAGTATTTGGTCGCGTCTGTTTTTGCCAGTGCTTTTTCTATTACGGGACGGAATGCGTTGGTGAGCGGGGTGGTAGTTTTGGATTTAAAATAATCCGTGGCAGCATAGTCTCCTCCCTTTAGTATGCCCAGCGCGTCCGTAATTGTCATTTCCTTTACCGCATTTACAAAGATCGGTGTGGCAGATTTCGAAGCTTCTTCCGCAGCCCGGTTCATCGACAGTACCGCCTTGTCTACCAGTCCTCCCAATCCAAAGCTTCTCAGGGTGCTTTCTACTTTCTGCGCTTCTTCCGGCATCAGTATTTTAATGGCGGCATTGGTGAAAAAGCCATCCACGGCAGACAATTTGCTGCTGCTGTTTTGTGTGCCTATGCTGAGCGCTTCCTTTAATCCGGCTGTGATTTCTGCGCTGCTGAGCGTCCCGTTTTGCGTGTTCATGCCGCTCAGCACCTGCTGTGCGGTTTCGCACCCCGGAGTGGTCAATAGTAGTACGGTGCCTGTCAGTATGCAGAATATTCGTTTCATCTGTATGGTATAATATTAGCTTTTCAATTTTCTCAACGCGGCTCCCAGTGCGGTCAGCATATCATCAATCGATTCCTTTTTACAGGTGCCTACGCTCAGGCGGTACCATGCCGAGCTGTCCGGTGCTCCGAACGCATAGAATGGAACCACCGCCAGCCCCGCTTCGTTCAGCAGGTAGGAGGTAACGTCCTTTTGATCTTTCAGCACGGTTCCGTTATCAGTTTTACAGCCGGCCGCTTCCACCTTGATGGTCAAATAAATAGCTGCCTGCGGCGTAATGGCATCCACCGGAAGTCCTTCACTCTTTAACGTCATCAGCCCGGCATAAATTTTCTGCAGCCGGTAAGAAATTTCTTCCTTAAACCAGGTGATATAGGTGTTCACTGCTTCGCTGTTCTGCAGGAACCGGGCCACGGCTTTTTGCTCCGCCATCGGCGCCCAGGCGCCTATATGAGACAGGATAGCTTTCATTTTAGCGATCACGGCGGAGGGCCCCATGGCCCAGCCTACCCTTACACCGGTGGCAGCAAAGCTTTTGCTGATGGCATCTACATACAGCGTGTAGTCCTTCATTGCCGGGCGGAGCGAAACGGGGTCGTAATGTGTTATACCATCGTAGGTCAACTGCCAGTACATCTGGTCGTACAGCACGTACAGCTTTTTCTCTCCTTCCTGTCTTGCGGCATTTTCCTGCAGCACCATATCGCATATTTCCTCCAGCGTTTCTTTGGAGAAAGTGGTGCCCGTGGGGTTTTGGGGAGAACAAAGCGCCAGGATCACCGCTCCTTTCAGGTGCGGCCGGATATCTTTTGCCAGCGGCATAAAATTGTTTTCAGCCGTAGCCTGTATTTCGCAGTGCCGTCCTTCTATAAAATGTGTATAGTGATTATTGTTCCATGAGGGAACAGCATAAATGATCTTATCGTTCTTGTCGGCTATCGTTCGAAAAAATCCGTAAATAAGGGGCCGGCCACCCGAAGCCACCAGTATTTCGGATGGCGTGTAGCGCAATTTTTCCTTATCAGACAGAAAACCTGCAATCGCTTCCCGGAGGTCTGCATTGCCCTCCGCAGCCGGGTAATTGGTAAAATGCTCCCTGTAGGCATTGACGATCTCGTCTTCCAGCGCTTGTGGTATAGGAAAAATCGAGGGATCGAAGTCTCCTATAGTAAAATTGTATATTTTAGCACCCTGTTGAATTTTTTCCTTTATTTCACCGGAGAGCTTGATTATTTCGGAGCCGATCAGCGTCTCCGCGAGGTGCGAGAGATGTTCTTTTCTTTTTAATTGTGTGTGTTCCATAATATTTGTAAAATTACCAAGATAATTCCGGGGAGAAAAGGATTAAAAAGTCAGAAAAATTAATCGCCGACTTTCGTAAAAATATCTGTATGCCCATTGAGCAGGATATAAAGCAGGATAAATTCAGGAATGAATTTCATAAAGGGACCGTAAACCTGATATATACCTATGGCTGGTTGATGGAACGCCAGAAAAAGATTCTCGACTCAGAAAATGTGACTCCCCAGCAATTTAACATTTTGAGGATATTAAGAGGATCCTCCCCCCGCCCCCTGTCCACCATGCAGATACGCGAACGCCTGCTGGACAAAATGAGCGATACCAGCCGTATTGTAGACAGGCTGGTAGCCAAGCAGTTAGTATCAAAAAAAACATGCACTTACGACAAGCGTCTGGTAGATGTATCCATCACTGAAAAAGGGATAGAACTGCTGGCACGCCTGGATACCCGTAATGAAGAAATGGACGAACTGCTGAAAGAACTTTCCGAAGATGAAATAAAACAGCTTAACAGACTGTTAGATAAGGTGAGAAGCTAATTTGCCCTATCTTCAATTTTATAACCTGCTATTCGCATGAAAGCATTGAATATTTTCTGTATTTGTATATTGTTTTTAATGAAGCCCGGCTTTGCCCAGCCGAAATACGAGTTTCGGGCTGCCTGGATAGCCACGGTTGCCAATATTGACTGGCCTACAAGGGGCAATTATGACACGGAAAAACAAAAAACGGAGTATATAGCCCTGCTGGACCTGCATGTAAAAAACGGCATGAACGCGGTAGTGATGCAGATACGACCGGCGGCCGATGCATTTTATCCTTCGGAACTTGAACCCTGGAGTGAGTGGCTTACCGGAAAGCAGGGCAAAGCGCCCCATCCTTATTATGACCCCCTCCGGTTTATGATCGAAGAAGCGCATAAGCGGGGGCTGGAATTTCATGCCTGGTGTAACCCCTACCGCGCGGAAATGACCGTGGGAAAATCCTCTATTGCCCCTGATCATATTACCCGGAAACGCCCCGACTGGTTTGTAGTATACGGAGGCAAACGGTATTTCGATCCCGGTAACAAAGAGGCACAGGACTTTGTAGTAAAAGTGATCAGGGATATTGTAAAACGATATGATGTGGACGCCCTTCATTTTGACGATTATTTTTATCCCTACCGCATCCCCAACAGGGAGTTCCCGGATGGCAGAACCTATGCCAAATATGGGAAAGGGATGGCAAGGGACGACTGGAGAAGAAGCAATGTGGATTCCATTATTGTGAAGCTGAACCGTGCCATTAAGGAGGAGAAGCCGCATTGCCGGTTCGGTATCAGCCCTTTTGGTGTATGGCGCAACAAAAGCCAGGACAGCCTGGGCAGCGAAACTACTGCAGGGCAAACCAATTATGACGATCTGTATGCTGATATCCTGCTGTGGCTGCAGGAAGGGTATATAGATTACGTGGTACCGCAATTATACTGGGAGCATGGGCACCGGGCAGCGCCCTACGAAGTGCTGGTAGACTGGTGGGCCAACAACTCCTACGGGCGGCATTGTTATATCGGTTTGGGGGTATACAAAGGCGGCAGCAATACCCGCTGGCGCGATACCAACATTATTCCACACCAGATACAGGATGCCAGGAAATATGAGACCGTGCAGGGACAGGTCTATTTCAGCTCTAAATCTTTCGTATCCAACCCCAACGGCTGGAACGACAGCCTCCGGAATAACTATTACAAATACCCGGCCTTGATACCGCCCATGCACTGGATTGACAGCATAGCGCCCGCGGCGCCGGATATTGCCGCCATCACGCAGTTGGGCAGCGACTCGCTGGCGATCCGTATTGTAAACAGCGATGCAACAAAGCGGATACGGAAGCTGGCGTTGTACCTGTTCAATGGGCAGGATAGCTTCGATGTATCGCAAAAAGTTCCCCGGGCCGTTATTCCCATGCCGGGCGATTCCCTTGCATTCAGGTTGTCCCTGTCGGAACTGGCTGGTCAGGTACCGCCGGATGATTGTCTCTACTTCGGATTTACCACGGTAGACGCTGTTAATATGGAAAGTGCCGTCAGCGCTGTCCGGGAGCTGATATATGACCCGAAGACACAACAAAGGGTGCTTGTGCCCTGATTTTTTGGTATTGCCGTAACATTTTTGCCGGGTCAACGACTGATATTTGAGCATCATTCATTTTGGAAGCCGCATTTTTACAACTGGTACAGGAGCATGCAGGTATCCTTCATAAGGTATGTAACCTGTATTGTCCGAACAGAAGCGACAGGCAGGACCTGCTGCAGGAAATGTTGCTGCAGCTCTGGAAAGCATTTCCCGGCTACAGGCAGGAAGCAAAGCTCAGCACCTGGATATACCGGGTGGTACTGAACACGGCTATTACGCATTTCAGAACCGAAAAAAGAAAAGCGCCTACCCAATCCATTACGGAAGATGTGATAATGCCGGAAGAGACTGATAACAGCCTTTTCGACGAACACTGGAAAATGCTGCAAACGGCCATGGCATGCTTAACAGATATCGAAAAAGCGATCATCATTTTATACCTCGAAAAGAAATCCTATGCCGAAATGGAAGAGGTGCTGGGCGTAAGCCAGGGGGCGTTGCGGGTAAAAATGAATCGCATTAAAGAAAAGCTGAGACAAAATATTAACGCGCAAACGAACTGACTATGGAACTGGAAGAGCTGGAAAAAATATGGAAGCAGTCCGGGCAGCAACCCTTTCAGCAGCCCGATGTTGAGAAGGCGCTCCGGCAGCGCACACGCAACGATATCTCCCGGATGAGCGCTAACCTGCTGGCCGAATTATTGATCGTGCTGGTTTCTGTAACCGTTGTATCCGTATTTTACTTTACTGCGCTCAACGGAAGGTTGCAGGAGATCAGTTGGATGTACATGCTGCTGGCTGTTGTATTTTTGATATACTATTATGCCAAGAACAGGCTGTTGAAAAGCATGCTTGTCAGCATCGGCAGCATCCGGCAAAGCCTGGAAAGACAATTAAAAAGGCTGGAAACCTATACCCGTTGGTACGTGCTGGCAGGTTCGCTGCTGGTGCCGGTGGTGATGATGGCTTTTTACTTTCTGCTGGAGCAAAAAAATATACCGTTGCAAATGTTGGGTGTTTCACGTGGTTCCAATAGCTTTACAATACTGTACCTCCTGTGTACACTTACGCTCACTGTCGGCTTATATATTTTCAACAAATGGAATGTTAATTTGTTGTACGGAAAGTATATTAAAAGGCTAAAATCGCTGCTTGCGGAGCTGAACGAGCAGTAAAACCAACTATATTACAACATATGAAACACGTATCGATCTTATTTGCGGCTTTATTTTTACAAAACCTGTCGCCGGTAAAAGGATTTGGACAATCAAATGATATGAATAACCTGTTATGGGAGATATCCGGGAACGGACTGGCAAAACCGTCTTACCTCTACGGGACCGTACATTTGATCTGTGAAACGGATTTTTTTATAAAGGACCGGTTGAAGGAAAAGTTTGCCGCTACAGAAAAGCTTTACCTGGAAATTGATATGGATGACCCGTCGATGAATATGAAGATGCTGCAGCATGCCATGTTGAAAGACAAAAAGCTGAGCGATTTTTTTACGCAGGAAGAATATGCAAAGCTGAATGATTTTTTCCGGGATTCTATAAAAATGCCGTTGGCTATGATGACAACGATGAAACCGTTTACCCTCTTCAGCATCATGCTGATGAAAGCCATGCCCTGCGACAACCAGAAATCCTACGAGCTTACTTTTGTGGAAATGGCCAAAGAACAGTCAAAAGAAGTGCTGGGTCTGGAAACCATAGAAGACCAGATGAAGGTATTTGATGAAATGCCCGACTCCGTACAGGCCCAAATGGTGATGCGTTATGTAAATGAATATGCCAGTCAGCGGGATGAGTTCGCCAAACTGGTAGACAATTACAAAAAGGAAGACCTGGAAGCCTTATATGCTGCCATTATAGCTTCTCCCGATATGGCCGGTTCGCAGGATGCCTTGCTTTTTGCCCGCAACCGGCGCTGGATACCGGTGATTGAAGAAGCTGCCCGGAAGGAACCCGTTTTTATAGCCGTGGGCGCCGGTCATCTGGCAGGGGAAGAGGGCGTAATACAACTGCTGCAGAAAAGGGGATATACGGTGCAGCCTGTAAAATAGTAGAAGTACAACAAATTCCCGCTACCGGTCGGTGTCTCACCGACCGGAACATTTGAAAGGGGCGAAAATACAACAAATTAATACTTAAAGCGTTAGGCATTCATGCACAAGTTAACAGCGTTTATGTTGCTGGCGGTATGCTGCTGGAGCTGCTCCGGCAAAAAAAAAGTTCCGGATGTTTCGCATATCAAAGCAGACCTGCAGGTGCAACGTTTTGAACAGGACTTTTTTGCCATTGACACCAATAATATTGATGCTTCCATACCCGGGTTACATCAGAAATACCCGTTTTTCCTCGGTGATTTTGTGCAACACATCCTGGGGTTGTCGCTGGAAGAAACAGAGAGAACCAATGAAGCGATCCGCATATTCCTCCGCGACTATCAGCTGGTGAAGGATACCGCCGACCAGGTGTTTAAGGATCTTTCCGGTATTGAAAAAGAGATCAGGCGCGGGTTGCAGTTTGTCCGGTATTATTTCCCGGATTACCCTCTGCCCGAAAAGCTGATAACCTTCATCGGGCCTTTGGACGCCGTGTTTCAGACCCCGTTTGGCAAGACCGGTGACGTCATTACACAGGATGCGCTGGCTATAGCCCTGCAACTGCACCTGGGTGCAGACGCTTCTTTGTACCAGAGCGAGATAGCGCAAACCATTTTCCCCCAATATGTATCCAGGAAATTCACGCCGGAGTATATTGCGGTGAACAGCATTAAAAATGTAGTGGACGATATCTTTCCAGGGCTGCCGAACAAAACCCTGCTGGACTATGTGGTAGACAAAGGGAAAAGAATGTACCTGCTGGACCTGATGATGCCCCATACCCCGGACGAGATCAAAACCGGCTATACAAAGCAACAACTGAAAGGCGCTTACGATAACGAAGGATATATCTGGAGCTTCCTGGCACAGAACAACCTGATATATAACAGCGATCCCTTGCGGATACAGTCTTACGTGGAAGAAAGTCCCTATACCCAGGAACTGGGTGAAGGCTCCCCGGGGAATATTGCGCTTTTCACAGGCTGGCAGATCGTAAAAAAATACATGGAGCTGTTTCCCGAAACCAGCCTGGAGACGTTGTTGGCTACCGATGCGCAAACCATCCTGCACCAGTCTAAATACAAGCCCCGGTAAAATTGCCCGGAGGATTTTTACCTTTCTGACTAACCTTTGTACTTTTGAGCGCATGTTTATTAAATGTTCAGAGCAGGAGCTTGTTGTATTTGACAAGATAGCGCGGGCAGCAGCGGATTTGGGCATGGACGGTTACGTTATAGGTGGTTTTGTCCGCGATAAAATAATCGGCAGGGAATCGAAAGATGTGGATATTGTTTGCCTGGGAGACGGCATAACATTGGCCCAAAAAGCAGCCGCGTATTTTTCGCCGGCGCCGAAAGTATCTTTTTTCAAAAATTTCGGTACGGCACATATAAGGGTAGGCGAGCTGGACATAGAATTTGTGGGCGCCCGGAAGGAAAGCTACCGTTCACACTCACGCAAGCCGCAGGTAGAGCCCGGCACCCTGGAAGACGATCAGAAGCGCCGTGACTTTACCATCAATGCGCTGGCCATCAGTCTCAACAAAGACAGCTATGGCGAATTGGTGGATCCCTTTGACGGTATCAAAGCCATCGAAGACAAGATCATCCGCACACCGCTGGACCCCGATCAAACATTCAGTGATGACCCGTTGCGTATGATGCGGGGCATCCGGTTTGCCGCGCAACTGCAGTTTACCATTGACGATGCCACCTGGCGGGGTATAAAAAACAACAGGGACAGGATACGGATCGTGTCACAAGAGCGGATCACCGATGAGCTGAATAAGATATTGCTGAGTCCCACGCCTTCCACAGGGCTGGACCTGCTGTACAAGTCGGGTATACTGGCGATCATTTTCCCGCAGATGGTGCAACTGGCGGGTGCTGAGTATATAGACGGGATGGGGCATAAAGACAATTTCTATCATACCCTGCAGGTGGTGGACAATATATCTGCTCATACGGATGACCTGTGGTTACGTTGGGCGGCAGTATTGCACGATATAGGAAAGCCCGCCACCAAAAAATTTGAGGAGGGGCATGGCTGGACTTTTCACGGGCATGAAGTGGTAGGAGGCCGTATGGTACCGAAAATATTCAGCCAGCTGAAGCTGCCGATGGACCACAAAATGCGGTTTGTGCGGAAGCTGGTGGAACTGCACCTGCGACCTATAAGTCTTACCCAAGAGAATATAACGGACTCGGCCATACGCCGTCTGCTGTTTGACGCAGGGGATGATATTGACGCGCTGATGATGTTGTGCAAAGCCGACATTACGTCAAAAAACAAGCAGAAAGTAAAACGTTACCTGGATAATTTTGAAACGGTGCGGTACCGCCTGGAAGAGGTGGAAACAAGCGACAGGATACGGAACTGGCAGCCGCCCGTAACCGGCGAAATGATCATGGAGGTGTTTGGCATTCCTCCCTGCAGGCAGGTAGGGGATATCAAGAATGCGATCAGGGAAGCCATTCTCGACGGTGATATTGAAAATAACTATGAAGCAGCTTATGCGCATATGCTGAAGGTGGCTGAAACGATGGACCTGCAGCCGGTGAAGTAATTTGAAAATGTGGAAATGGGATTGCCAACGGCACCTCGTTTCACGCAAAGCCGCTAAGAAGCGCAGAGGATGAAGACATCGCTCCCGAGAGTAGATTGTAAGATGTAAAGACCTTAGGAGCACACTTCTTACCATCTTACTATTTTACGGTCTTACCATCTTACTTCCCCGCAAGCAGCGCCTTTCTTCTCCTGCTGAGGAAACTGACAAAGATCCCTGCGGTTATGAACATGATAAGACTGTACACCACGGCGGGAATGGCCATGGTGGAGTTATTCAGCATCAGTGGACTGCTGGCAATGGCTATGGCCAGGGTGCCGTTCTGAATGCTGGTTTCGATACTGATGGTGATACGCTGGTTGACAGGCAACCTGAGCAGCTGCGGGATAAAATAACCCAATGTCATGCCCGATATATTCAGCAGCAGGGCGGCAGGTCCCGCCACGGAAAAAGAATGACCGATCGTATCACGCTCCTGCAATATCGCTGCCAGGATCACCAGCACCAGGAACACCGCGGAAAGGATCTTTACCGGCTTTTGTGCCGCTTCCGCAAACCGGGAAAACTTTGCTTTCACCAGCATACCGAGCGCGGCAGGTACCAGCGTGATCGTTATGATCTTTATAATGGAATCTACCACCGCCAGTTGCAACACCTGCGACTCTCCCATATATTGCTGAATGGCGATATTCACCATTACCGGTATGGTGAATATTTTCACTATGCTGGAAATAGCGGTGAGGGATATACACAATGCGGTATCGCCGTTGGCAAGATGGGTAATTAAATTGGCCGTGGGCCCGCCTGGACACATGGCAAGAATGATCAGCCCGATCGCCAGCTCCGGGCTATGCGACAACAGCAGCGCTGCAATACCGAAGCCCAGCAGGGGAAGCAGCACAAGTTGCGTAAACGAGCCGGTCAGCACGGCTTTGGGATACTGAAAGATCTTTTTGAAATCGCTCACTCTCAGTGATAGACCGAGACCGAACATGATAACAGCCAATGCCAGCGGCAATAGAACGGTAGGGATGATTCCGGGGTTCATGACAAGCGGGTGGGTTTGGGTAAAGTGTTGAAATACAAGTTAAAATTGACATTTTCCAATAACTGCGCATTTGATCGGAAAACTGGAAATTTTATATACTTTTGCTCCAATATACTTAATAAAACACAAAAAGATGAAAAAGAGTTTATTGATCTTAGTATGTTCTTTCGGTATGCTGGTGTCTACATACGCCCAGGATGGTGATTATAAAAATGCAATCGGAGGTAGAGTAGGCGGAGGTTACTATGACTTGATCTCCGGCTCATTTAAAACTTTCATCACAAACCCGGGCGCTTTGGAATTCAATGTTGGTTTCAGACCATATGGCATAACCGGCTTTAACTGGTTTAATCTTTCCGCTTCCGCATCTTACCAGCATCATTTTCCTATCGCAAATATTGAAGGATTCAGGTGGTTTGTAGGTGGAGGTCTGACTGCATCTAATAGCTTTTCCTCCTATAGCGCATACAGAGGCTTCGGATTGGGTATTTTCCCCACCGGAGGTGTTGACTATAAATTCGGCAACATGCCTTTAAATGTGTCTGCTGATATCAGACCAACTTTCACTATCGTGGAACCTTACGACTATTACAACCGCTTCTATCCGGGTAACGTAGGACTTTCGGTTCGATACACTTTCTAACATTATCCACCGGTCATAAAATTAAAAAACGGGGCGTCTGACAGGCGCTCCGTTTTTATTTGACCTAAAATGTTTTAACCGTACTACTTTTTCAACCCGATCTCTCTCAGCCTTTCGTCCAGGTACTCCCCGGCCGTGATATCTTCGTATTGTTTGGGATGATCTGCATCGATGCAACTGCTTAGGCAGGCCAGCGACATTTCGCTTTTCGGATGCAGGAAAAAAGGAATGGAAAAACGGGAAGTACCCCATAGCTCCCGGGACGGATTCACCACCCGGTGTGTGGTGCTCTTCAGCCTGTTGTTGGTAAGCCGCTGCAGCATATCCCCCACGTTCACCACGATCTGGTCGGGCAGGGACGTTACGGGAAACCATTTGCCCTGCTTATTCAGTATTTCCAGCCCATCGGCGCTGGCGCCTACCAGCAGCGTGATCAGGTTGATATCCTCGTGCTGTTCTGCCCGTATCGCGGAGGCAGGCTCCTGTGTGATCGGGGGATAGTGAATGGCCCTCAGTATGGAATTTCCGCGTTCTATATACGGTTCAAAATAAAGCTCGTCCAGTCCCAGGTACAGGGCAATGGCTTTCAGCAGGTTGCCGCCGGAGGTTTCAAACGCCCTGTATGCCTCGTCAAATGTGGGGTTAAACTGCGGCAGCTCTTTCACCACCACGTTATCGGGATATTCGCCGTTGTGGAGGACTTGTCCGTATTGAAAAAATTCTTTCAGATCCGGTGCATCGCTTCCTTTTGCATGTTCTTTACCAAAGGAAGTGTAGCCTCTCTGACCGGCCAGCCCTTCAATTTCGTATACAGATTTTTGCGTCTGCGGCAGCGCAAAGAACTGCTTTACCTCTTTGTAAAGATTGTCTATTAACGCAGGGCTGATACCATGGTTTTTTACCGCTACAAAACCAACTTCTTCATATGCCTTGCCCAGCTGTTCTATGAAAGCCGCCCTGGATGCCGGGTCTCCTTCGGTAAATGTTCTCAGATCAACAACAGGAATACTTGTCATAAAAAGGATTTGTAAATGAATTATTGGATAAAAGTATCTACGTTGTCTTTGGTAACCAGTTGAAAAGGTATAAAAACAGTTTTGTTTTCCACGGGTTCGCTTTTTGCCAGCTTTACAGCCATCTCTACCGCGCCTGCACCCTGTCCTTTCGCATCCTGGAAAACAGTGGCATCAAGCCTGCCGCTCTTTACCGCCTGTAAGGCATCGGCAATGGCATCGATACTTACCACCACTACCCTGTCTTTCATCTTTGCCTGCTCCAGGGCCTGTAAGGCCCCCATTCCCATTTCATCGTTATGGGCAAATACCGCATCAATTTTATCGCCATAAGACTGTATCCAGTTTTCCATCAGGCTCATTGCCTTTGCACGGTCCCATTCCGCCGTTTGTTCTGCCAGCACTTTTATATCCGGGTATTTATCCAGGATGGTCCGGGCGCCGGCATTTCTCTTTAGCTGCGCTGCCTGCCCCATATAGCCTGCCAGGATCACAATATTTCCCTTGCCGTTCAGCAGCTTTGCGATATGCTCCATAGCCATCTCGCCGGATTCTTCATCCCGCGACCCTACAAAGCCGTCAGGTGCAGCGGAGGTTTCTGAATTTACATTTATGATAGTGATGCCGGCCGCTTTGGCTTTTTCCACTGCGGGAGAGCTGGCTTCCACCTCGCATGGATTTAATATGATCGCATTTACTTTCCGGGCAATGAAGTTCTCTATTTGCTGCACCTGCCTGTCGGCTGTTCGCTGAGCGTCGTTCACGATCAGCTTTATCTTTTGGTTTTTTGCTTCCTCTTCCATTGCGTCTTTTACATTTACTACAAATTCTGACTGCAGGCTGAGCATGGAAGCGCCTACCACAATGCCGCTTTCATTATCAGCCCCCTGGTTGCAGGAAAAAAAAGAGAATACAGAAAAGATCAGAACAATACCGATCGCCGGTTTTTTTTGCATAGTTGACAATTTTACAAACAATTGTTTACGGATCAGACATGTTTCAAAAATACCTTTTTAATTTAATTTGAATCCCGAAACTTCGGGATGAGAATGTGGAAATGCCCGCATAATCGGAGGAGCGTTTATAAAATGTAGCAGAGAGACATTTTAATTGCAAAATACCTACCCGGCTATATTCTATTCCTAAAGTGGAAGATATACAGCCTGGATTTTTTCCGCTGTACCGTTCCCTCTCCGGGTAGGGAGAGGGATAAGAGGGTGAGGCTAAAAAATCTCCCGCACCACTTTTTCTATCACTTTGGGCTTACCCAACGTGTAGTAATGCAATACCGGTACTCCTGCTTTTTTCAATTCGATCGACTGCTGTTTCAGCCATTCGCCACCGATCAGCTCCACGTCCTTGTCTGTTTTGGCTTTGCCTATTTCGGCGCTGAGGTCGGCAGGGATGTCCACATGAAAAATACGGGGTAATATATTCAACTGCTTAAAGCTGGAGACAGGCTTCAGTCCCGGGATAACAGGCACGTTAATGCCATTGGCCCTGCATTTATCCACAAAATCAAAATATTTCTGGTTGTCAAAAAACATTTGGGTAATGATATAATCCGCCCCCGCTTCCACCTTGGCTTTCAGGAACTGCATATCGGTGGCTGTATTGGGCGACTCAAAGTGCTTTTCAGGATAGCCCGCCACACCTATGCAGAAGTTGGTCTTGAACCCGTTCCGGATATCATCTTCCAGGTAAATGCCGTTGTTCAGGTTCACGGTTTGTTTCAGCAGGTCAATGGCATAGCGGTGTCCTTCCGGTTCCGGTTCAAAGAAGGTCTCGTTTTTGGCGGCGTCTCCCCTGAGCACCAATACATTGTCGATACCCAGAAAATGCAGGTCGATCAGCGCGTCTTCCGTTTCACGGATGGTAAACCCGCCGCAGATCAGATGGGGAACCGCGTCAATTTTATAATGTGCCATAATAGCGGCACAGATGCCCACTGTACCCGGCCGCTTCCTCACTTCTATTTTTTCGAAATTTCCGTCCGCTTTTTTCTTGAATATATGTTCAGCCCGGTGGTAGGTAACATTAATAAAGGAAGGCTTGAACTCCATTAAAGGATCCAGGTGATCGTATATCGAGTTAATGGTCTTTCCCTTCAGCGGGGGAAGTATTTCATAAGATAATAAGGTCTCTTTTGCCTGGTTTATATGTTCAATTACTTTCATTCTCTGAATATTTTATGCTTATCGCCATGGGTTTAGCCCGGTTGTACGGGTCGAAAAGCAGGATTTGCAAACTTATATCATCCTTTTCATACCAAAAATAGCTGTTAAAGTAAATCGCCCGGTTTTATCAATAGCCGGTAACCTGTATTTTTGCCAAAACCAGTCATCTTGAATTTAACGATACACACCAGTGAACTTGTAAAAAAATATAGCAGCCGGACGGTCGTAAACCATGTGTCCATAGAGGTAAAGCAGGGCGAAATTGTAGGGTTGCTGGGACCGAACGGTGCGGGAAAAACCACCACTTTCTATATGGTGGTGGGGCTGATAAAGCCCGATGAAGGGCAGGTATTCCTGGAGGATGTGAATATTACCAAACTCCCGATGTACAAAAGGGCACAGATGGGGATAGGTTATCTGCCGCAGGAGGCTTCTGTATTCCGGAAGCTGAGCGTGGAAGACAATATCAGCGCCGTACTGGAAATGACAAAGCTGCCCAAAGCCCAGCAAAAGGAAAAGCTGGAGGCTTTGCTGGGTGAGTTCCGGCTGCATCATGTACGCAAAAACAACGGGGATTCGCTTAGCGGGGGAGAGCGCCGCCGGACGGAAATTGCCCGGGCCCTGGCGGTAGACCCCAAGTTCATACTGCTGGATGAGCCTTTTGCCGGCGTGGACCCGATTGCGGTGGAAGATATACAGGCAGTGGTGGCCCGTTTGAAATTCAAGAACATCGGTATACTCATTACCGACCATAATGTAAATGAAACGCTTTCCATTTGCGACAGGGCGTACCTGCTCATAGATGGGAAGATTTTCAAGCATGGTACCGCCGAAGAGCTGGCAGCAGATGAGCAGGTGAAAAGGCTGTACCTGGGCCGGAACTTTGAGCTGAAGAGAAAGGATTACCTTCACGAAGAAGCCATGCGGGGCATGAGCGAAGTGACCAATGCCGGTCAGGAAGCTAACGACAATCAGTTGACCGAAACATCTTAAAGCCGGGTTTTTTCTTATTTTGCTTCAATATTATGGGAATATTAGGATCAACGATATCACAACTGGCGCGGATGCGCCTGTGGAGAATAGAAGCCTGGGTGCAAAATCCGATCGCCTCTCAAAGGGAAGTGCTTCAGGACCTCGTAACATCTGCCCAATACACCGAATTCGGGCGTAAGTATAACTTTTCATCTCTTTTTTCCACCCGGGACTTCAAAAAAGCAATTCCCATACACGAATATGACGACCTGAAGCCTTATATCCAGCGGATGATGAACGGGGAAGAGAACATATTGTGGAATACGCCGATCAAATGGTTCGCGAAAAGCAGTGGTACCACCAGCGATAAAAGTAAATTTATCCCGATCAGCGAAGAGAGCCTGCAGGATTGCCACTACAAGGGCGCAAAAGATACCCTAACACTCTACTATAACTTTAACCCGGAGTCGGAACTCCTGACCGGGAAAGGTCTGGTAATCGGGGGCAGTCATACCATCAACCAGGTGAACGAAGAAGTGAGCTTCGGTGACCTGAGCGCCGTGCTGCTGCAAAACTCTCCCCTGATAGGGCAATGGCTGCGCACACCGGAACTGGCCATTACACTGATGGACGAGTGGGAGTCAAAGATCCAAAGGCTGGCAGAAAGTACCATCCGGGAAAACGTTACCTCCATATCTGGGGTGCCTACCTGGACCCTCGTATTGTTTAAGCGGATACTGGAGATGACGGGCAAGCAATGTATGGCAGAAGTGTGGCCCTCGCTGGAGCTGTATATACACGGAGGGGTGTCTTTTACGCCCTACCGTGAGCAATTCAGGAAGATCATCGGCAAGGATATTTTTTATATAGACAGCTATAATGCCAGCGAAGGTTTTTTTGCAGCACAGGACCGGCCGGGGGAAGAAGGCATGTTGCTGTACCTGGATCATGGCATTTTTATGGAGTTCATGCCGGTAGAAGAATACGGTAAGGAAAACCCGCAAACCATCGGACTGAAGGATGTGGAGACCGGCAAAAACTACGCGCTGGTCATCAGCACCAACGGTGGACTCTGGCGTTATATGCTGGGAGATACCATCCAGTTCACATCCCTGTTTCCCTTCCGGATAAAGGTTGCCGGAAGACTGAAGCATTATATAAATGCCTTTGGCGAGGAAGTGATGGTAGATAATACAGATAAGGCCATATCCGCCGCCTGTGAACAAACCGGGGCTATAGTGAATGATTATACTGCTGCTCCTGTATACTTCAGCGGTAATGACAACGGCGCACATGAATGGTTGGTGGAGTTTGACCAGGAACCGGAAAGCATGGAGCGTTTTACGGAAGCGCTTGACAAAACCCTGCAATCCGTAAACAGCGATTACGAAGCCAAAAGATATAAGGATATAGCGCTCCGCCAGCCCGTGGTACATGCTGTTCCCCGCGGCACATTTACCGCCTGGCTGAGAAGCAAGGGAAAGCTGGGCGGGCAGCACAAAGTACCCCGGTTGAGCAACGAACGCAACTTCCTGGAGGAGATCCTTCAATTCAGGCATACACAATGAGCTGGAAACAATATTTGAAAAGGCTGAGGCCGGTTCAATGGTGCTACAACCTCTGGCACTATAAGCAACTGAAGCATAACGCTGCCGCCTACCGCCGGTATGGTGTGCATAAGCCTTTGTTTGCTTCCATATCCGGCAAAGATTTCCCCGACAAAACCTCCCATGCCTGGCTGGATAAGACCCATTCAGCCACCGCTGCGCCGCAACACCCGGACTTTACCTCCTTTTCGCCGGCGGTACAGCAGCAGATCACTCGTTGGTCTGATAAAGGTTATATGATAGTTGATCAATTGCTGGATGAAACAACAGTGGATGCGATCAATACCGAGGTCGCGCAATTACAGGCATCGGGTAAGCTGCGGTTTGAGAACCGGAATAAGCTCATGTTTGCCAACAGACACTCTGACCTGATCCGGTCGGTTACGGAGCACCCGGATCTTGTTCGAATAATGTCTTTCCTGCTGGGCAAAAAACCGGTTCCGTTCCAGACCATCAACTTTATCACCGGCAGTGAGCAAAGAGCCCACTCAGACAGCATTCATATGACCACCTACCCGCTGGGTTACCTGGTAGCAGCCTGGATAGCGCTGGAAGATATTACGGCCGGCAGCGGGCCCCTGTTCTATTATCCCGGCAGCCATAAGCTGCCCTTCCTGTTCAACAGCGACTACGATCAGCAATCGACCCTGATGTCGCTGGGAAATAAAAAATACACAGATTATGAAGACCTGCTGCAGGAGTTGATCACCGAAAAAAACTTTCAGAAAGAAACTTTTCTTGCCAGAAAGGGAGATGTTTTGATATGGCATGCCAACCTGGTGCATGGTGGTGCGCCGGTGACCGATGCCTCTGCTACCCGCAAGAGCATGGTGATACATTACTATGCAGAAGATGTGATCAAATACCACGAAATAACAGAACGGCCTTCTTTACTTAAACTGAATTAACCGAGTTTACTTATATTGCACGTATTAACCGGAAAGATCATTTCATGAAACGCCAGGGTGTATTTCAAATCTTCGGTTTTGCAGGTTTTCCGGTCGGTGGAGACACCGACCGGTAGTGCTCTACAGGCGGGTGTCCCCACCCGCCTGCGAAAAGCTGAACTGTTTCGAAGGTGAATACGCTCGAACGCCACGTGGGTTTTCAAATTAAAAAATAAGAGATATACGAATGAAACTACTGACTGATAAAGTTGCTATCGTAACCGGCGCTGCCAGGGGAATAGGAGAAGCTATTGCATTGAAGCTGGCCGAACAGGGCGCGGCTGTTGCGTTTACCTATGTAAGCGACAGCAGCGCTGAAAAAGCAAAAGCCCTGGAAGAAAAGATTGTCGCGCTGGGGGTAAAGGCAAAAGCTTACCAAAGTAACGCCGGTGACTTTAAGCAGTGCGAGGACTTTGTGAACGAGGTAGTGACCACCTTCGGGAAAATTGATATCTGTGTGAATAACGCGGGTATCTCCAAAGATAATCTCCTGCTGCGCATGTCGCCGGAACAGTGGGACGATGTGATCGCCATCAACCTGACCAGCGTATTCAATATGACGAAGCAGGTGATCCGCCCGATGATGAAAGCCAAAAGCGGCAGCATCATCAACATGAGCTCTATCATTGGTATTACGGGCAATGCCGGGCAAAGCAGCTATGCGGCCAGCAAAGCCGGTATCATAGGTTTTACAAAAAGTATTGCCAAAGAAATGGGCAGCCGCAATATCCGTTGCAACGCCATCGCTCCGGGCTTTATAGAAACCGACATGACCGGCTACCTGAAAGAAGGTGATGCCGCCGAAAAATACAGGAGCAGTATCCCGTTGGGCCGTTTCGGCGCCGGCGAAGATATTGCCGATGCCACCCTCTTCCTGGCGAGTGACCTCAGCCGTTATATTACCGGACAGGCTATCAGCGTGTGCGGAGGGCTGAATATGTAGGGGAGAGTGGGTAGTAGACAGTAGTAAGTGGGAAGTTGCAGGACGCAAGTCTCAGGTCGCAGGTAGATACTTCCGGGATTATTGAGAGCCCTGCCCAACTGTGCCTTCAGGAGTCAAGAAAGTCAAGTAAAAGTCTTAATGTACCATTAACTTCTTAATGGTTACAAATCAGAAATCAGGAATAACAGATGATGGGCAAAGTTATACCCCAATGTGACCTGAATCATACCCTGTTGGCTGATTGATTCGTTTTTTTGCCGGGATTGCCGGAAATATGGTAAAAGTTTAACCGGCTGTACCGATCCTTTAATTTTTTGTTCGATCTTATATGTATCCAAACCCACACCATACATTTCATATTCCTGTAATGGGGCTTGCCTTTACTATTGACAGCCCTGTTAAGGTCGCCCGCTTTGGCATAGCATCTGTTGTTTCTATTATTGAAGATCGGTTGATTGAAACCATGAGGAGTTATTATTATCCCATTGCCAACCTGCCTTTTGTTCCCATTACTACAAAGGAAAAGGATTATCGCGCCAAAAGAATTACCGATTATCTGAATCTGATCAATCATATTGTTAACGTACAAATACAGAAACTCAAAAATGAAGTTTTTGAAGCAGGTTCAGAGATCATGAAATATTTCGAAATGCTGCCTGATGATAATAAAGTAAAACAATTGTACAGGCGAATGATGCATACGGAAAGCGGGCCGGAAAAAGAGGGTATGGAAAACCGGTTACGCAGCCAGGTCATACCAGGCAGCATTGACGTAAACATCATGACGAAATTAGATAAGAATAATTTTGATAAAGCAGGGGCATTGGTAGAAGATGGCTCGGATGCGGTATCGGCACTGAGGGGCTATGCAGATAGTGATCTTTCCAACTCTTCTGTTGTTCTTTCAGCGGGGATGAATCCGCGTTTATATAATTTCCTGGAAAAATGCAGCCAGTTTGATGCGGATGACAACGGATGTTTCCGTAAAAAAATTATTATAAAGGTAAGTGATTACCGGTCGGCACTGATACAGGGAAAATATCTGGCCAAAAAAGGGATATGGGTCAGTGAGTTCAGGGTCGAGTCGGGCTTAAATTGCGGAGGCCACGCTTTTGCAACGGATGGTTATCTGCTCGGACCAATTCTCGAAGAATTTAAAGCTAAAAAAGCAGAGCTTACCGAAACGCTGTTCGGATTGTATAATGCCGCTGTTCAGTTAAAGGGAGGGAAAGGGTTTAACCAGCCTCACCCCATAAGCATAAGCGTGCAGGGAGGAATAGGTACGGCGGAAGAAGACGCTATGCTGCATGATTATTACGGCGTTACCAGCACAGGGTGGGGAACACCGTTTTTGCTGGTACCGGAAGCTACAACGGTAGATGAAGATACATTGACATTATTGAGTAAGGCCAAAAAAGAAGATATAGAGCTGAGCAATCATTCTCCTTTGGGTGTGCCGTTTCATTATCTTAAAGCAACAAGCGGCGCATTGGAAAAGATGGAGCGCATTCAAAAAGGGAACCCGGGAAGCCCGTGTACGGAGAAGCACCTGGTATCGGATACAGAGTTTACAAAAGACCCTATTTGCACTGCATCGGCCAAATACCAGCAATTAAAGATCGCCCAGTTACAATCGCTGCAACTGCCGGAGCAGGAGTACCAGGAGCAAATTAAAAAGGTATTGGATAAAGAATGCCTGTGCATAGGATTAAGCAACGCGGCTCCTTTGCAGTATAAATCCCATTTTCTTAAGCATCTTACGGCTGTTACCATTTGCCCCGGACCTAATATCGTTTATTTTTCGGATATTGTTTCGCTTCAAACCATGACGGACCATATTTATGGCAAAGTCAATATCATCAAAGATCCCGCCCGGCCGCATATGTTCATTGCGGAGCTGGAGTTGTATATCAACTACCTGAAAACACACATGGAAACAGATGCCGGTAATATGCACAACCCTAAACTAAGAAAGCATTACCAGGCGTTCATTCAGAATCTTTTGAAGGGTATCTCCTACTATCGTGACAGGACGTATATAAGTTCCCGGGAGCCTTTTTTCAGCCAGGCATTACAGACAGCCGAAGAAGCAATACAGGATTTAAACAGGCAATATGCTTTTACGGAAACAGCTGTTGTTTAAACCCTGAATGCATAGGTTGTAAGTTTGAGACCGCAAGTCTCAGGTTGCAGGACTTAAGGCCTCCTGAGACCTGCCACTTAACCTATTTTACAAATCCACTTGCATTACATAATCGTTCATAAAATAGCCTCCGCCGATATCAATATCTTCTTCGCGCACTATATGGAAGCCGAGCTTCTCGTAGAAGGATTTTGCCGTATTGTGACGGTTAACGTTTAATTCCAGTGTAACACAACCTTCTTTTACCGCCAACCCACAAATATGTGAGATCAGTTTTTTACCGATGCCGCTTCCCTGGCTATCCGGCAATACGTATATCTTATGCAGCCTGCAGTGGGTTTCTGTTTTCTTTTCCCAGGAAGCAAAGCCAGCCGGTATGCCATCCAGCGTGGTTATGATAAAGCGGTGCCCGGCGGTCATTTGCCTTTGTAAAGATCCCTCGCCATACATCATATCCAGCATGTATTCAGTTTGCGCCGGCGTTAATATATGTGAATAAGCTTTGGGCCAGATCTTTGCGATCAGCTCCTGTATGAGGGGTATGTCTTTTTCGTCCGCATCCCGGAAAGCAACTGTTTTGTTCATGCCTGTTTTTTTAAAAGCCGCTTTGTTTTTTTAGGGTTTCCGTCGTTGGCTGGTACCCGTATCCCGTAGAGGTAGGCCAGCAATTCGTATATATCGATATTCCGGAACGTTTTACCGGTATAATTTTTCCGGAAAGCTGGTCCCGTGGCGTAGAAAATGCCATGCATATCTTTGATGGTATTGTCATACCCGTGATTGCCGAGTTCCGGCTTCTGGTTCGGATGCGTGATGATCGTCCAGCCTTTATCCGCAACCAGGGTAAAATCAAGACTGCGTTCATTTTTCCCGAACCGCAGCTTTTTAGGCATCTTACCGGAGGGCCAGCCTTTGGCATGTGGTATTTTTTTCAGCTGTGTAGCAATGCTGTCATAATATCCGGGGGCGGCTTTCAGAAACAGGACCGGGCTGCCGGTGGCCGGGTAAGCCAGCCAGTGAGCCGGAATAAAATCACTGAGCGTCACATTCCTGTCTGCGCTGAGAGAGGTCATGCCATGATCGGAAACCACCAGCAGGTTGATGCTGTCTGCAAAAGGGAGGGACTTCAATTTTGAATGCAGCAGGCCTACCAGGCTGTCTGTCCGGCGGATGATATCGCCCGCTTCTTCCGCATCCGGCCCAACACTGTGTAGCGTTTTGTCCGGCTGTTCAAAATAAACGGAAATAAACCGGGGGCGTTCCGCGGGGGGTAGCTGCAGCCAGTGTATCACCGTATCGATCCTTTGCTGCAGGGGAACGGTTTCCTCATATTGTTTCCATATGGAAGGCTGTCTGTCCTGTATCAGAGTTTCCGATCCCGGCCAATTATAGGAGGCGGTCTTTATTCCCTGCTCTTCTGCGGCTACCCAAAAAGGTGTGCCGCCATAATATGCAGGGTTCGTCTTTTCAGCATTCGACAAAGCAAATGTTTTTCCGGTATTGGGATCCACAAACCGGTTGGCAACAATACCGTGATGATCCGGGTATAAGCCTGTAAGGATGCTGTAGTGGTTAGGGAAGGTCTTGGTAGGAAAACAGGGGATCAGCGATACTGCTTTTACGCCGCCGGCATGTATCGCGTCAAGATGAGGCGTCGGGTGCCGTGCAGGAAAATCCCACCGGAACCCGTCCAGTGACAGCAATACGACATAGGGCTGCTTTTCCCGTGCCTGTCCTGCTGCCGGCAGGGCCCCGCCTGCACCCAGTATTAAGAAAATGCTGTATAACATGATCCGTGCCATATCCAAACCTAGCAAAAACGCCCTGTGTGGCAAAATGATCCGTATTAAATCTATATGTTGCCGGCCGGTCGTGGCTGATAAGTCTCCGGAAACCCAAATTTCTGCCCTGTTTTGCGTACATTAGCAGCCAATTTTTATAACCTTTTTAAATACAAAACTTACGATCAGAACGGTATCAGTACCCGGTTCCCCGATGAAGTTTTTACACAGTATATGTCAGCTATTTTATCCCACGCGCAGCTAAGAGACATCGCAAACCGGTTCGGAACACCTGTTTACGTATATCATGCAGAAAGAATTACTGAGCAATACAGGCAGTTGACGGATGCTTTTACCGGTATGAACACCACTTTTTTCTATGCCGGAAAAGCGCTGACGAACCTTAATATACTGAAGCACATCAAAAGTATCGGCTGCAATATAGATTGCAGCTCTATCAACGAAGCGCTCCTGGCAGTGAAAGCAGGTTTCGCACCACATCAGATCCTGTACACTTCCAGTAATATAGATTTTGGTGAAATTACGGCTGCCGCGGAGCTGGGTGCGCATATTAATATTGACAGCATCTCCAACCTGCGGAAGTTTGCTGAAAAATACGGCAGCAGCTATCCGGTAGGCATCCGGTTGCGCCCGAATATCATGGCCGGTGGTAACCTGAAAATATCCACCGGTCACAGCAGGAGTAAGTTCGGGATACCGGTCGAACACGTGCAGGAGGTAGTTGACCTGGTGAAAAGGACCGGTTTGAAAATAAAGACCCTGCATATTCATACCGGTAGTGAAATAAAGGACGTGGAAGTATTTGCAAAGGGAATAGAGGTTTTGTTTGAGCTGGTGCCGCTGTTCCCGGACCTGGAAGTGATTGACCTGGGCGGGGGATTTAAAGTGCCCTACCTGCCCGGCGAAAAAGGAACGGATATTCCGCTGCTGGCGGCAAAAGTGAAGGAGGAGTTTGATGCATTGGAAAAGCAAACCGGTAAAAGGCTGCAGATATGGTTTGAGCCGGGCAAATTCCTGGTAAGTGAAGCAGGTTATTTTATTACGCAGGTAACGGTATTAAAAGAGTCGGGTGATATCCGGTTTGCCGGTGTCAACAGCGGGCTGAACCACCTCATACGTCCTATGTTCTATGGCTCCTATCATCATATTGAGAATATTTGTAACAGCGAAGGCCCTGAGGTGGTATATAATGTGGTGGGTAACATCTGCGAAACAGATAATTTCGCGGAAGACCGGTTATTGAACAAAATACAGGAAGGCGATTACCTTGTGTTTTACAATGCGGGGGCTTACGGATTTGAAATGGCTTCCAATTACAATTCCCGTTTCAGGCCGGCCGAAGTGCTGGTGAAAAACGGGCAATATCATTTAATAAGAAGAAGAGATACCATCGAGGACCTGTTGCAAACGCAGGTGATTTTGGAGGATTAATAATTACATTTGGGATTCAACCCCCGAACAACAGGTAGCATGATGAAGTTGTATGTTTTATTTTTTTTGCTTGCCGGCGCCCTGTCAGGCTTTGCCCAAAGGGCGGCTGCAGTAATAGAACTGAATGTTAAAAATGTAGACGAAGGTATTATCACTGTTACACTACCGGTGCAGCATACCGTATTTTGGGGTGCATCCAGAATTGATACACTGAAGGCAGGAAAAAAGCATACCATCTCATTGAGCGAAACACAAACGGGCTACGTCAATATTGATGTCTTCAACCGCCCGATACGGCTGTTCGTTCAAAACGGGAACAGGGTAAGCGTCACCATTGATGAAGAAAACGAAGAACAGCCCCTGACAATTGAAGGTAATAACAGGGAGGGACAACTACTGCTGAGCAATAATGAGCTGGTATATGTTGGCAACCAGATCTCCCGGTATAAAAACGACACAACGGCCGCCCTGCTGGCCAAACACGTTGAAGACGACAAGAAAGTCCGGCAGAATGTATATAAAGCCCTTTTTGATGCCCGGAAAATAGACAAGCCCTTTTATGACTTCTCCATGCTGACGCTGGATTACTATCATGCGGCGCTTATCTCCGAAATTGTGTTCAGCAAATATGCCTTAACCACCCTGGCCGCCAATCATCCACAGTACAGGCCCGATTTTGCTGCCGAATGGAGCGCTTTGTGGGAACAAACCTATAAACAGTATCCCGTAAACAACGTGGCAGCCCTGCAGTCTTTCGGCTACAACGACGGCTTTAATACCTATGCGGGCAACTATATTATCGGGTATCTCGGCTGGTTGCAGACAAGGCAGGGAACCGGTCCCAAAGCTCCTCTGAGCTGGTCTGCCGAGGTACAGCAGATGATCCAGCGGGCGCAAAACAATATGCAGCCTGAAATTGCAGAGTACATGGAGGCCACCATCCTGGTGACGGAGCTGAGTCTCGAAAAAAACTATAAAGACCTGCTTCCCCTGTCAAACGCTTTTCGCAAAAGATACCCGCAAAGCAAATACCTGCCATATATTGAGCCGCTGATCGACAAGGCGACAGCCTATATGGAGAAAGCCGGGGGCGAGTTTACAGAAGAACAAAAGATGGTGCCCGATTATGCCGCCATTAATTCCTTTGCAGAGCTGGTAAGCAAGTTTCGCGGCAAACCGCTTTTTGTGGAATTCTGGTCTTCCTGGTGCTTTACCTGCAAAGACCAGTTTCAATACCAGCAGGAGCTGCACCGCTTCCTGCAGAGTAAGGGAATTGAACATCTTTTTGTTTCGGTAGATCATCCCACAGCATTGCAGGACTGGAAAGAAATGATAAAATACTATAACCTGAAAGGACATCATGTAAGAGCCAATCCCAGCCTGCAGAAAAGTATTTCCAATATTTTCTGGAACGGCAAGGGTACACCCCTGCCCTTATACGTTATCATCGATGCTGCAGGCAATATAAAAGAATTTGACGCTTTGCGTCCTTCGGAAAAAAGCAGGTTGTACGACCAGATTGCATCAAAGCTCAACTAGTTTTTATGATTTCCCAGCCGATGTCTCCCGAAGGGGACCGGCGTCTTTTAACCTGTGAGATTCAGGAGACGGATGTCGAAGCTTAGATCAAACGGTCTAAACTCACAGGTTTTTAGATCATCAGCTATTAGCGGATGTTAATACCTTCGTTATATGATACCGGGCCTCATTTTATATAAAAACTCTTCCATTCAATACTTCCGGTTTCCCGGCGGGCCCGAGCCATTGCTTTGCTTTCATGGCTATGGCGAGCATGCGCTGACATTCGCCCCGCTGGCGGACCAACTGTCCGGGCAATACAGCGTCATCGCCATCAACCTTCCCTGGCATGGCGATACTGACTGGAAGGAAGGGCTGAACTTTGATATTACCGACCTTATAGCCATCATTGACCTGATACCCGGCATACAACCCACCTTTTCTGTAGGCGGTTACAGCATGGGGGGGCGGGTAACATTGCATCTTTACCAGCATTTGCACCAGCGTATCAACAAGCTGCTACTGATTGCGCCTGATGGGTTGAAGATGAACGGCTGGTACTGGCTGGCCACCCAGTCGCATCCGGGCAACAGACTGTTCCGGTATTTTATGAAAAAGCCGGGTTTCTTTTTTTTCGTTACCGGCATGCTCCGGAAGGTGGGACTCATCAATACCGGGGTTTACAATTTCACCCGCCAGTTTCTGCAACAGGACAGTTCACGCCAACGGTTGTATACCATATGGACCACCATGCGGCGCATCCGTCCGGATGTAACGACTATTATACAATTACTGCAGGAACGCGGTACACCCGTGATCATGATCTATGGTCAGTATGATAAGGTGATCCGGTATACCACAGGCAGGGATTTTGTCCGGAAAGCCGGTAAAAGTGTTTCCGTTCACGTACTGCCCACAGGGCATAAATTGCTCCAGAAAAAGTCGATTGAGAAAATGGCTGATATTTTCAGCGGGGAGGGGTCCCTTTAAGTTCTTCTTATAACAAAAAGGGTTCCGAACGCTGGCAGCAGGTTTCGGAAAAAGTAATAGGTTGCCGGGGCCCGGGACTCTTCATCAAAGGAAACAAAGAACAACCGGCTACCATTGATCCGCTTTGCCCACATATACATTTGTGTCGTAATTAATGAGAATGCTGTTGTTCTGCTGATATTTATTGTATAGAGCCTGCAATGTCTCCAGCATGGGAGCATGCCCGGAGTGCCCTTCTCCCGGCGCATAGGAAGAGGATAGCAGGCGCCCTTTCAGTCCTTCAAGATCGAAGCGCTGGTAATTGGGAAATACCTTCCACTCACATTTTTCCGGATTGAAAAAATCTTCTATGTCTGCCGGCCTGATATTCCTGTGATCCACTTTTACGTAATCAACCGAGTAGGTAATGATCAGCTCATCATATTCCTTTTCAAAACCAGACTTTGCCAGGCGCTCGTTCCAGATGAGCACTACCCATCCGCCCGGTTTCAGGATACGTTTGAATTCTTTTTTTACAGCCGTTTTGTCGAACCAGTGGAAAGCCTGTGCTGCGACGATCATGTCCATGCTTTTATCGGGCAGGTTCGTCTGTTCGGCAGTGCCATCTACGACTATGAACTTTTCAAAATTCCTGAGATAGTTAACCGCCGCTTCCCGCATCTCCTTATTAGGCTCTATCCCGGTTACAGCATAACCATTTTCCAGGAATAGCCTGGCAGATATCCCCGTTCCGGCGCCTATATCTGCAACAGCCAGCCCGGGATGAAGTTGATAATGCCGCTCCAGGTGATCAACAATTGCTTCGGGGTAACCCGGGCGGTATTTTACATAATTTTCTACCCTGTCGCTGAACCGTGTGGTGCTGTTGTGCTTGTTCATTATGCTGTTCATTTTCCGGTGACCCTACTTAGCTTGCAATACCCTCTCACCCTGGCAGCAAGGTACTGCAAGATAAGATATTGTGAAGAACGGAAGCCGTTCCGTGCGCTATTGCCAAACCGATGTTGGCTATAGTTCTTTCATTCGTTTTCTGCTCTTTGTTTTTGAATTTGTAAAATATTATATTGAATGTCTTTCATTATGTTATTTGCCCACCAACTCGCATAAAAAGTAAATGTCGTTGTCAGCTTGAAGTTGCTCCACAGATGAAGTCTGTAAGTTTTGTCGTTTATTCTCTCAAGTTCGTATGTTCCTTGTTGGCGGCTGTTCTTTGTCTTTCGGTTTGGCCGGTTTAGTGAATGATCGTTCTGAAAGTCAGGTTCACCCTCGGTTTTGTTATGAGCTTAGTTGGCGGTAAACGATGTAACCAAAATGTCTGTGTCGTGTCTTTCATTACTAACAAACTGCCGTGTTCCAAAATCAATTCTACTTTTTCGTTGGTCCGTTTGTGTTTGAAAGCAAATTTTCGTTCTGCTCCAAAAGTCAGTGAGCCGATTGCTCCGTTTTTCTTCAGGTCCGTTTCTCCGTCACTGTGCCAGGCCATTCCTTCTTCTCCGTTGTGATACAAATTCAGCAAACAGGAATTAAAGGTTTCTCCTGTTTCTTTTTCTATGGCGGTTTTTAGCTCCAGTAATTCTTTTGTCCACGGCAAAGCGTATTTTGTTGTGTTGGAATAAGTGTATTCAAAAGGGTTTTCACCATACCACGCCACTTTTCGTTTGGTAATGATTTTCTTTCCGAAAATGATTGCTTCGTCGTTTCGCCATTCAATAGTGTTGAGCAATTTTTCCAGATAATTGTCAGCTTCCTGACGATTGTATAGTTTGCCGTAATAATTTACAGTTCCGTCTTTTGGCAGCCAGTTTATTGTTTTGTCAATACTATCCTCAAATAAATCCACTTAATTACATTTTTTTTAGCCTATCCAAATTATATCAGGGCTTATCTCTGCCAACAAACCGCCCTTTGCCCAACAAAAAGTCAATAGCCCGTTTTATATTCCTGTCAATGCTTTCTTCTGTTTTCAGAAAGGAAAAGTACCTGATTATTTCCTGTTGTTTGGATTTAGATAAATTTTGAAATACGTTTTGCGCTTCGTGGTTTTGCTCAAGTGCTTTTACTAATTTGGGGATTGGGGCTATAGTTCTGTCTGAATTATCGAAAGTTATCGTCAGATGAATGGTTTCTCCAATTTTTTTGGGTGAATTATCCACCATTTCCAGATTGATATACAATCGCCAAGCCCCTGCGTATTTTACCAGGGTCTGTTTGTATGCTTTTCCATTTACTTCTCCTTTGATGGGGATCTGTCCTTTTTCTTTTTTTGCTTGTTTAAAAACCCTTTTCAGAATTTTTTCAGGAACAAATACAAATGGGTTTATACCGATGATATCTATCTTAGCCGTAAAGGAGAATATATCATTGTTGTGTTTGTCTGTTCTATCCTCAAATAAATCCATTCTTCCATTTTTGATATTTGTCTTTCATACAATGTCCGCAAGGACGAAAACCATTTGCAACAGCTTCTTTCTCTGATGTAAAGAAAACCCTGCTTTCCTTTTTCATTTTTTTGCCCGAAGCACATGACAAAGTTCCATAAATTTTTAGTTTTCTGTTTCCCCCAAAACGGATTTTCTGTTGTTTGATTTTGCAATGTAAATCATTGTCGGATATTTGACTGTGCCGTATCATTGCTAACTTATGGCATCGTGAAAAATAATGCCCAATGTGTAGCGTTCTCCACAGTGGATTTCACTTACGCCGTGTTTCATATTTACCCGATAATAACCTTTCGTCCCTTTTTCGGGTTTGAAATTGGTAGTAAAAATCAACATATCTCCTTTCTTTGGTTTCAGAACAATGGCTTTGGATTGTGCTCTTGGAATTTGCTGTGTCAAAACAAATTCTCCACCTGTAAAATCCTTATCGGGTTCGTTCAAAAACAAAACGGTTTGTATCGGGAAATAAATATCTCCGTATAAATCCTGATGCAATGTATTATGTCCGCCTTTTCCATATTTCAATATTAAAACGGTTGCTTTCTGCTGATTGTTTTCGTGGCATTGTTGCAATAGTTCCTGATGTGTTGGCGGAAATTGCCTGTCAATATTCAACGCCCTAAACCAAAGGTTTGCAATCGGCACGAGTTGCGGATAAATTTCAGTTCTGATTTGCTGAATAAGTTCGGGCAACGGATAGTTGAAATACTTGTATTCGCCCAAACCAAAACGGTAGCGTTCCATTACTACTGCTTTTCTGTAAGCGGTTGGATTGTTGTAATTCCCTATTAGTTCATTACACTGTTCATCCGTCAGAACATTTTGGATAATCGCAAAACCCTTTTGATGCATTTCGTTTGCAACTGACTCCCAATCTGTTTTTTGTATTTGTTGTTTTATCATCTTATCACTGAAATTCCTGCGTCCACTTTTAATTCCGTTCCGTGAATGTATGACGCTTCCTGCGAAGCAAGAAATAATACGGCATTGGCAATTTCGGCAGGTTCGCCAAATTTTTTGGAATACCAAACGTATTTCCTCTTAATTGTTCTACGGCTTTGTTTACCGTTTCGGCACTTCGTCCTGTAATGATAACCTTTTCGCCTTCGTTGATGAATTGTCGGGCTGTGACATATCCCATTCCGTTTGTTCCGCCTGTGATAAGTGCGACCTTGCCTTCAAATCTTTGCATCGTTTTTATTTTAAAATTATGTTGCGAAGATTGGAATGTGTGGCATGGAAGAAAACCCGAAACTTGCTACATTTTCAAAGCATCCGTTTTTCCCCCTTTTTTGGTTCTGCGGAGGTTCTGCGGAGCAGAACAGGAACACAAAATAAAAACCGCCTGTTGATATACGTTTTGATTTGTTTTTCATTTTCCTATTTGATCAAGGTTGACAATAAATTATCAAGTTCATTCAAAGTCATTGTAAATCCTTCTTTGAAGCCCATTTCTATCATCTTCTCCATTCTCTCCCGTGATTCGTTATAAATGGAAATATGCACGCTTGTAGTTCCGTTTTGTTCGCTGAAATTCAAATCCCAATCAGAGCCGGGCAATTGAGGGTTTTCATCTTTATCTGCAAAAGCGTTGAGAAATTTGAAATTGGTTTTCGGGCTTATTGAAGTATAGTCTTGTATTTGCCAACCTATTTCTACTCCTTCTGGACTTACCATTGCGTAAAATCTACGTCCGCCAACTTTGAAGTCCATAAATTTTGTTTTGGATTTATACGGTTTTGGAGCCCACCATTGGTCAAGAATTTCAGGGTTTGTCCACGCTTCCCATACCAATTCAAGGTCAGCGGCAAATTCACGTTTTATGTTTACCGTGTTGTTTTCTTTATTGACTGTGAAGTCAAATAATAAATTACTGTTCATTTTTTCTTGTTTTTAATTGTTAATAATACTTCGTCAAGTTGATTAAATCTATTTTCCCAAATCTTGCGGAATTGATTCAGCCATTTGTCAATTTCTTTCATTTTGTTTACTTCAAGCTGGTAGTAGATCTCTCTACCTTGTTGCTTTTGCGTTACCAATTCACATTCTGTCAAAATTTGTAAGTGTTTGGAAACGGCTTGTCGTGTTGTGTCGAAATGTTCTGCAATGGCATTAGGTGTCATTGCCTGTAATGCAATCAAGGCGATGATTGCCCGTCTTGTTGGGTCGGCTATTGCCTGAAAAATATCTCTTCTTGTTTTCATTGTGCAAGCATTCGGTTGCAAATATAAATGCAATTATTTAGTTGCATAATTTTTTTTGATATTTTTTCCGATGTGCTTAAATGAAACGGGTTGGGATAGGACTATTTTTGTTGTGTAAGTCGTTGAAGTTAATAGGGTTATTCTTTTTAGTATCGCCAAATAGCATACATATCTTAATTGTGTTAGATTTCAGTTTTTGCACTTTCCCAACCAATGATAGCGGTTTTTCGGGTGTTGCCCCACATATAACCACCAATGTTTCCCGATGACTGAATGATACGATGACAAGGAATAAGAAAAGCAACAGGATTGCTTCCGATAGCCGTGCCAACGGCTCTGGAAGCACTTGCGTTGCCGATTTTTTCGGCAATGTTACCGTAGGTAGAAAGTTTGCCCATCGGGATTTTCAACAACGTTTCCCAAACTTTTAGTTGAAATTCCGTGCCTTTCAAATGCAGTTTTATTTCGGGCAGTTTGCTCCAATCGTTTTGAAAAATGAACAAAGCGTTTTGCTGTAATAGATCTAATTTTCGCTGAAAAGCTGCGTTTGGAAATTTTTGTTTCAAGTCGTTCAACGCATTGGTTTCATCGTCGTCAAACGCCATATAGCAAACACCTTTTGGTGTAGAAGCCACAATCAGATTTCCAAAAGGACTTTCGGCAAAACTGTAATTGATAGAAAGGTTTTTCGCCCCGTTTTTGTATTCAGCAGGTGTCATTCCTTCAATATTTACAAACAAATCGTGCAGTCGCCCTGTACCTGAAAGTCCTGTTTCAAAAGCGGTATCAAAAAGCGTAGCTTGTTGGTCTTTCAGCAATTTTTTGGCGTGTTCAATGCTGGTGTATTGCAGAAATTTTTTCGGTGTCGTTCCCGCCCATTCGCTAAACAAACGCTGAAAATGAAACGGACTTAAATGCACTTGTTCCGCAACTTCGTCTAAATTCGGTTGGTCTTTGAAATTGGTTTTTATGTATTCAATTGCTTCAGCAATTCGGCTGTAATTGAGTTGTTGTTGCTCGTTCATCGTTTCTGAATTTTATACCGTAAATGTCCAAATTATATCGCTTTCGTAAAATCCGAAACTTGCTGAATTTTGTCTGTCTGTTGATGTCAGCGGGTCGTTGTTTCTATTTCTTCGTCAGTTTATATCTCAAACTTACTCTTAAGCCTGCGCTATATGTTGTAAACAACATAGCTTTGTACTTTCCGTTATCAAGTGCTGGAAATAATTTGAATAGTTCTTCCTCATCCAAAGCCTTTGGCAATATCATTCATCTTTTTGGGCGCAGTATCCCCTCCAAAAAAATTTTCCCTGCCCAATCTCTGCTCATAGCAGAATTTCAGCGTATTCATCCGGCTGTAAAGCGTGCTTTCGCTTAGCTTCAGCTTGTCCGCACAATACTGCAGGTAATCCTTTATCCTGTCAGTTGTACAGGAGTAGCTTTCGTTTTTTCAATTCTCCGCAGCGTCTGCCCGTGAATAGCCCGGGCGTTGGCAGGCGATGCTGCGGTACTGAGTTCGCAACCCCCTCTGGCTGCAATACGCTGTAAGAAGAGACATCGCAGAGAACGGAAGCCGGATAACGAATGTTCAGTCTCAACTACAGCTGATAGATAGGTGAAGCTGATGTTGCATTATGTATTCTGCCTGTTTATTTACCAAACAATTGCGCAGACAATTTAACTGATGAATTGAGTGACAGGTCACCAGCAGACTTTCCCAGTGCTATCTCATGCACTCCTTCTTTTATCTGCCATTTTTGTTTCGCCCAATCAAAGTGTGCTAATAAGCGTGGGTCAGCCGTCAGCGTTACTTGTTTACTTTCCCCTGGTGCAAGTTCTATTCTTTCAAATCCCAATAAACGCAAGGTACTTTCACCTGCCGCATTCGTGAGGTATAACTGCGGGACATCCGCACCTGCCATTTTACCGGTATTCGTAACGGTAAAACTCGCGGTCACTGTTTTTCCTCCCTGCAACTTAAGATCACTATACGAAAAGCTGGTATAGCTCAGGCCATGCCCAAAAGCATACATGGGCTTATTATTTTTTTTGGCGTGCCAACGGTATCCTACATCAGCTCCTTCATTGTAAACAATGGTAGTGGGTGTTCCAAAGCGAGTTCCAAGACCGGATAATTCAGGTCTCGGTGTTTGCTCCAAACTTGCAGGAAATGTCATGGGC
This sequence comes from Chitinophagaceae bacterium, assembly GCA_037190885.1. Lineage (GTDB taxonomy): Bacteria > Bacteroidota > Bacteroidia > Chitinophagales > Chitinophagaceae > Agriterribacter. The sequence goes on along the minus strand of JBBCJQ010000013.1, from coordinate 35,379 downwards.
AATCTGCCTGAAGGATTTACTTTACCGGTTAGGATTTCTGCAATGGCAGTACCTCCTGCCTGCCCCGGAAACCAGGCCTGCAAAATGGCTTTTACTTTGTCACGCCACGGCATTGAGCAGGCAGTGCCTGTTTCCAATACTACAATGGTATTCGGATTCGTTGAGGCGATCTCACTGATAAGGGCATCCTGTCCCCAGGGCAAAGATATATCGGCCAGGTCAGCGCCTTCTCCTTCCACCCGGATACCAAATACAATCACAATATCTGATCGCATTGCCAATAGCTTCGATTCCGCTATCATATAACCGGGGTCAAATTCTATCGTTGCATTGGGCATTAATTTTTTTAGCTCTGCCAATGGGGATGAAGGTAACAGGTAAAGACTGCGTAAATTACCCAAAATACCCGCCCCCCCTACATTGATGGAAGCGGCATAACCTCCTACGGGAAGCACAGCACCCGAGCCTGTACCGGTAGGCACTCCCAGGTGGGCATACCCTCCAATTACAGCAATTTTAATGGGTTCGTTTGAAAGAGGCAGCATCCCATCATTTTTTAGCAACACCATTCCCTGGCGGGCGGTTGCCAAAGCGGTTTCATTATGTTTGCTCATATCAACGGTTGGCGTTCCTTCCCATTTGTCTGCCCCTACAGCATAGACGGACCGTAGGATACGCTGAACCATACCGGATAAGCGTTCCTTAGGGAAACTGCCAGCTTTGTAGGCATTCTTCAGGGAATCTGTAAATGCTTCCGCTCCCCAGGTATGCACGTCCACCTGAATACCGGATTCCTGGTCAAGCCCTTTTAACGCAAAGGTCCAACTGGGAACGGCTCCCCAATCAGACATCACCCAACCTTTATACCCCCATGTATCTTTTAATACTTTGTTCAGCAGGTAATCATTGCCGCTTGCATACTCGCCATTGATCTTATTGTAGCTACTCATGATGGATCCCGGATTTGATTTTTCTATTGCCATCTGGAATGCCAGTAAATCAGATTCCCTGTGGGCAGCAGGATCAATAACAGCATCTAACCAATGGCGGTTGGTTTCATTACAGTTGAGCGTATAATGCTTTAGCGTGGATATGACCTGCTGGCTTTGAATACCATTGACAGCGCCGGCAGCAAGTACTGCGCTTACAAGCGGATCTTCAGAGTAATATTCGAAATTACGTCCGTTCCGGGGATCACGGGTCAGGTTAATACCTCCTGCCAGCATTACGTTAAAACCCCTTACTCTTGCTTCCTTCCCAATGACAACACCTCCCTGGTAGGCCAATGCAGGGTTGAAACTTGCCCCTACCAATATGGACGCGGGCAGCGCAGTGGCACCTTTATCATCGGGACGATAACCCGGATTGGTAACACCCATGCTGGCGTCACTGCTTTGTATTGCCGGGACACCCAGGCGTGGCACCCCAGACGTATAGCCTGCACTCATAGTAGTGCCCTCCGGGATACGTTTATCGCGGGGCATACCCAAAGCCGGAACATAACCTATAAGACTGGTAATCATGGAAAACCGTTCCTCATCGGTCATTTTTTGTTCCGTTTCTTTTGCCATAACATCCGGTGATGTTTGTTGCGCCAACGAAAGTGAAACACTGCTAAGCAGCATCACTATACCGAAAACAAGGATTTTGAGCCCGCCTGTCCGGCAGGCAGATTTACTTGTACAATTGTTGAATAGTAAACAATACATGGCTTATGAATTTTAGATTTTGTTCCAGCGTATGTCTTAAAAATGCCGGTGTTGGACGAGTTATTAGCAACGGTTGCTACTAACGTTTGTATTGACGTTGTTGGCGCAATTATTTTAATTAATAGAATTATAACCCGTTTGAGATCGGGCTTTTAATATTATGCATCTTGCGCTTGCCTGCCGGCAGGTTGTTAATAGTGCCAATGCAATTAGTATTGCCTGTGATACGTTTATAGTTGTTTCTACACGGTTAATATGGGCACGGCTTTCCATCCCATTCCCTGTTTTAGGTTGCTTGTAAAGGGTAAGGTATGCAAAGGCCTCATCGCTTTCTGGTTATACAGGGCACGCATATAAAGCCACTAAAATAACGATACTACACGTCCGGGGGTAGTGGCAGGCCTGCCGGGATAGTTTCTATCCGGCAGGTAATCAGAGTTGGAAGATTAAATAATCTCTTTAAATATAAAGATTCTTTTTAGTAATATCAAATATTTTGTTACCGGAAATAAGTGGTAAGTGAGAAGTAGTAAGTTGTGTAACCCTATCAGGATACATAACGGTTGCCCCATTATATTGCCAGTTATAATCCTATTGCGAAAATTTGAAATTTTTACCGAAGGTTGGAACCTTTCCTTTTACGTCATAGCCGGGTCTCTCAGCCTGACTGTATGATGAAGAAGGAAATCGCGTTAGTTTCCTGCAGATGCCTCACTACAAGACCGTGTATACTGGCTGCGGACCCGGCGTTATACGTATAAAAAACGACGGGTCCCTTCCGGAAAGACCCGGCTGGAAAATCAGATGATGCGCTTCCGTCCGACAGACCTATCGGGACGGGGCGGCCCTTCACAAAGCATTCAATTGCTGTTCCTGGAAAATGTTCTGCCTGCTAACCGAAAGTGCCAGGCACTTCCGCTGAACCAGCAAAAGAAAAACCGTTTGGTTTCTCCGTTGTTAGCCGTAAGCGTAATGCTATAGCTTCCATCAAATTTATATTTACCCGAAGTGGTGTTGGTGTTGTACGCCGCATGGCTGCTGCTGTTGCTTCCCGTTATTCGTTCTGTAGTATAATAGCCATCCTCTGTAAAAGACATTCGTGCGTAAGAAAGAATTCCAACACTACCTCCCCATGCTAAATTTCCTCCACCCGAAATTGAGCTGAAGTGCCCGTTCAGCGATTCATTCGGGTTTGCGGGACTTGCCTTGCTTCCTATTCTTTTCTTTTGCGTATATCCGTCACTGTATACCAGTGAAATTTCATTGGAGCCGGAATAGCTGTAATCTCCCCAGGATGAAGCAATATCTCCGGTTAAGACATCAAACTGAATTTCATCCAAAGGTACTTTCGGTTCTTTGATGAATTTTCCGTTCTTAAACAATACCCAGGGCTTGTATATATCATAATAGTATCCACCATAGCCCATTTCACGGTCTGCAATCAGCACAACACTTTCCACATTATCCGGTGTGGCATTTTTTTCCTTTTTGCAGGATGTCAGACAAACTGATGCGGCAGTAAAAATGAATCCTGAAAACAGGAGTGTAATTGAACTTGCTTTCATAGTGTTACCCTTTTGCTTCATCCAAAAGTAATCTCACAATTATGGCAAATCAATCAACCGAAATGGGTATTTTTTTATACTGGTTTTCAGGTAGAACCGGGAAGCGGATGCTTTTTCCGGTCGGCGGAGATACCGGCCGGCAGTGTGCGAAAGGAGTTGCGGTACTAAGTCACAGGTCTCAGGTCCGGAGCCATCTACCTGCGTCTTGCAACCTGAGACCCGTTTCATGCTTTTGTCACCGTCATTGTTTAATTTTGCCCCTGCAATATAAGGGCGGCTTTTTAAGATGTATATAATCATACTCCTTCTGCTGGTAATATTTATTGGTTATTTTTTCCTGATCAGTACATATGAAAAACTGTGGAACAGGATGCCGCTTTTTACAAAGGGGGCGACAGCGCCAACCGTTAAAGTGACCGTGATCGTCCCGGCAAGGAATGAAGAAATTAATATCAAAGCCTGTTTGCAGGCGATCCTTGATCAAACATATCCCCGGCAACTGCTTGACATAATAGTAGTGGATGACCACTCGGAAGACCGCACAGCCGCCATAACCAGGGAATTTGAAGGGGATGGTATACGGCTGATGGCGCTGAAAGACCATGTATCACCCGGTGAAAAGATCAATTCCTATAAAAAGAAAGCTATCGAGGTAGCTATATCGAAAGCGGAAGGCGATTTAATTATAACGACCGATGCCGATTGTACTGCAGGGACGGAATGGATAAGCACCATCGTTGATTTTTACAACACCAGGAGAGATGCATTTATAGCAGCCCCGGTGAGGATCGCCGGCAGCATGTCGCCGCTGGCTGCTTTCCAAAGCCTGGATTTCGCCATATTGCAGGGTATTACGGCTGCATCTGTTTCCGGCGGACTCCACAATATGTGTAACGGCGCCAACCTGGCTTACGAAAAAGCCGCTTTCAGGGAGGTCAATGGCTTTGAAGGGGTGGATCATATCGCTTCCGGGGATGATATGCTGCTGATGGAAAAAATAGCGGCAAAGTTTCCCGGTAAAGTCGGTTATTTGAATGCCGCCGCAGCAATCGTAACATCTCTGCCGGCTCAAACGATAGGGGCATTCTTTCAGCAGCGGATCCGTTGGGCCAGCAAGGCTGCCACGTATAAAAGCCTGCGTATAAAACTGGTGCTGCTCCTGGTATTCCTGGTCAACCTGTCTTTTGCTGCATTGATGGTGGCCGGCTTTTTCAGCCTGCTCTGGTTCCGTCTTTTCTGGGTGGTGGCTTTTTATAAAATTCTGATCGAGTGGCGGTTTGTTAAACAGGTCCTGCAGTTTTATTCCCTCGGGCCCCTGCTTTTCATGTTTGTCCTGCTTCAGCCTTTGCATGCGCTTTATACCGTGATCGCCGGGTTTGCCGGGCTGTTTACCCGGTATGAGTGGAAAGGAAGGAAGGTGGTTTAATTTGAAAATTTGGGAATGTGAAAATGGTAAAACGTCCCGGCTCCGTTCAGGGGAGCGCCCCGGCACGTGTCCCCACGCGCCGTTTGATACAATAAAATTTATCCGGTATGTCTTCCCGATATTACGCAAACAAAGTGATCAGCCAACTTATCATGATTGAGGCCGCTCATCGGATACTTAAGTTAAAGGCTATGGATCAGGGGGCTACCTGTACATTCCGGTTGAAGCTTTCGTCCAGGGAGATCAGCGTTTCTGTACGTTCGATACCCTTGATCTTCTGAAGCTCATCATGTAAAACATGCCTGAGCTGGGCAATATCGCGGCATACCACTTCAATGAACATGCTATAGTTTCCGGTGGTATAGTTCAGCCGGACGATTTCGGGTATCTTCTTTAGATCTTTTGCCACCGTGTCATACAAGGAGCTTTTTTCCAGGTAGATCCCTATAAAAGCAGTAATATCATACCCGAGCTCTTTCAGGTTTACGTTTAACCGGGTGCCTTTTACGATGCCAATTTCCTGTAGTTTTTTTATCCTCACGTGTATCGTTCCTCCCGACACGGAGAGGCTCTTTCCCAGGTCTGCATAGGAGATGCTGGCATCATCCATCATGGCAGACATTATTTGAAGATCCAGCTTGTCCAAATTAGGTTTAGAGGCCATTTCCTATAGTTTTTTATGAACTTTTGCATAATTACTACAAAATATTCAAAAAAATCAAAAAAAAGCTACTATTTTTTAAAAAACAACGCTGGTTCGTTAAATATTAATTAGCTCCATTCTTCCCATTTCTTATCCTGTGCCTTATTGACCCTGGCGGCAATAACGATACTCAATTCATAAAGGATCACCAGCGGGATACACACGATCATCTGGCTGCCCCAGTCGGGCGAAGGGGTGATAATGGCGGCAAGTACCAGCAGGGCCACATAAGCATATTTCCGGTAAGTTCTTAAAAAACCCGCTGTCAGCAACCCAATCCTGGAGAGCAGCCAGGATGCCATTGGCAACTCAAAAGCAATACCAGACCCTATCGTGATATCCATGAGGGATTCCAGGTAATCGTTGAGCATGGGGCGGTATTCCAGTTGATGCTCGGTGCCGAGTTGATAGTTATATAAGAAATTGAACGTGAAAGGCGCCAGCATAAAATAGCCGAATGCCGCTCCGAGAAAGAAAAACACGGAGATCCAGAAGATGATACCGCGGGTATGCTTTAGCTCTTCCGGCTTGAGGGCGGGTTTTACAAAACGCCATATTTCCCAGCACAGGTAAGGGAAAGCCAGGATGAGACCGGTTGCCGCAGCGATCATAATACTGGCCATGAACGGCCCGGCAACAGTGGTGATCTGGATATTCATATTGATCGGCGGCATGCACAGCGAGTCGCCCATACCCAGCTTATGGCTCAGGGCGCAAAACATCCGGTACGAAATAAAATCCGTACGGGTAGGGCCCAGTATAACAAAATCGAAGATCCAGTCAATAAATACAAATGCCCCAATGGCGAAAATAACCAATGCCAATACGGATCGTACAATATGCCAACGCAGCGCTTCCAGGTGATCTACAAAGCTCATTTCCGCTTCGTCCTCCTCCTGGGCGCCTCTTATTCGTTTGAAAAACGACTTCCTTTGTGATTCAATTGCCAACGCTCAGAAAATTAAGGTAGCAAACCTAATAAAAACTGGCGATATCTGCCCACCTGATTTTATTTGACTGATAGCCAACAGGGTAATATATGCTGGATTTTACAGTATTGTGGAATTTCCGCTGAATGCCATCTTACCGTAAACATAATAGCATGGCTGAAATAATCAATAACCCCGGCGCCGGGAAAGCCGGTAGCAGGCAATTAAAGGTGGATATGACCCCTATGGTGGACCTGGGCTTTCTGCTGATCACTTTTTTTATTTTTACCACCGCGATCGAAGCACCCACAACACTGAAGCTGGTATTGCCGGTAGACGGACCTTCTACGCCTACTCCCCAAACCAGGACGCTGACGGTTTTGTTGAACGAACCCGGCCTCGCTGCCTGCTATGAAGGAACAGCCGGTGAGAACCCGGTACTGCAATACGCGGATATGAATGCCGGCAGTTCGGGGTTGCGAAATATTATCCTGGATAAGCAACAACGGCTTCGCAGCCTTACCGGTACCGCAGATTCAATGATGGTCATCATCAAGCCCGGCCCGGAGAGCAACTACCGGCAACTGATAGCCGCACTGGATGAAATGGCCATCTGTGAGGTGAAAAGACATGTGGTGGCTGCCATGGACAACGATGACCAATTGTTACTTTCTTCCCAATAAAAGCTGACCGGTGATACAAAGTTTCAATTTTAATCAGAACTTTGCATAACCGGTTGCAGGAACCGGAGCAAAATATACCGGCAGATGCCTGTGTATTGGTAAAGTTCTCCGGTGGACTGATTACCCCGCCGGACATCCGACCCCAACAAATCAACAAAGGTATACGGATGAAATACAGCTTTTTGGGTAAATCAGATCTTCAGGTAAGCAGGATAGGTTTTGGCTGCATGTCGCTTGGCACGGATGATACGGAAAATGCAAAGCTTATTCACAATGCCATTGACGCCGGCATCAACTATTTTGACACGGCCGATCTTTATCAGCAGGGTAATAATGAAACCAGTTTGGGAAAGGCTGTAAAAGGCCGCAGAAATAAAGTGATCATTGCAACCAAGGTAGGGAACCAGCTCAGCCCGGATGGCAAAACCTGGCGTTGGAATCCATCAAAGGACTATATCATTGCGAGCGTAGACAAAAGCCTCCAAAGGCTCCAAACCGATCATATAGACCTGTATCAGTTGCATGGGGGAACCATCGACGACCCGATTGACGAAACCATAGAAGCATTTGAAACCCTGGTGATGGCCGGAAAGATCCGGTATTACGGCATATCTTCCATACGTCCGAACGTTATCAGGGAGTACGTAAGCCGGTCGCGTATTAACAGCGTAATGATGCAATACAGTTTGCTGGACAGGCGGCCGGAAGAATCCTGCTTACCGTTGCTGGAGGAACATAAGATAAGTGTTTTGGCGCGGGGTAGCCTGGCCGGTGGTTTACTGGCGGGAAAATATGCAGACGCCTACCTCGGTTATTCAGAAGATGCAGTGCATAAGGTATACCTGGCGATACAGTCCATATCCGGACCGGAACGGTCCATGGCACAAACAGCGCTATGGTTTGCCCTGCAACAGCCCGGCATCACTGCTGCCGTTGTCGGCATCAGAACGCAGCAGCAGTTGAAAGAAGCCTGTGGAACCATACCTGCCCCGGTGTTGACAGAAAGTGAAATACAATTCCTCAAAAATTCGATACCCGTTAACTATTACGAACAACATCGCTGAGTGAAGCGTGTTACAGCAGCTTTTCAATGTCTGCAGCCAGCTTTTCCGGTGGTGTAACAGGAGCATATCTTTTTACAGGTTTGCCGTTTTTGTCCACCAGGAATTTGGTGAAATTCCATTTGATCCTGCCTCCCAGGAAACCGCTCAGCTTTTTCTTCAAAAATCTGAACAGCGGATCGGCGTTTTTACCGTTGACGTCTATTTTGGCAAACATCGGGAAACTTACCCCGTAGTTGAGCGCGCAGAAGCTCTCTATTTCATCTGCATTGCCGGGTTCCTGGTTACCAAACTGGTTGCAGGGAAAACCCAGCACCACCAACCCCCTGTCTTTGTATTGCCGGTAAAGCTTTTCCAACCCTTCATATTGCGGCGTTAACCCGCATTTGCTGGCAGTATTGACGATCAGCAGCGTTTTACCCCTGTAAGAGTCCAGCGGTACCTCGTCGCCTTTCAGTGTCGTTGCGTTGAACCGGTAAATTGTTGCATCCATTCAGCAAAGCTAGAAAAATAAACTGCAAGTTAAACGTATTGTAGTTTTACAATAGCCACGAATAAACATTCGTGCATTAGCGGCATATTATACGACATTTTAAATTTAACATAGCACTACGTTTTGTCGTAAATTGACGGTTCATTAAATATTGCCGAATGAAACGGGTTTTTTTTATTGTGGGAAGCCTTTTGATATTTGTTAATCTCAACTCGCAATCTTCCTTTCAAAAGCTATACCCGGTAGATTTCTCCAGGGTAACTATTACGGATGATTTCTGGAAGCCCAGGCTGCAAACGGTAGCTACGGCTACCCTGGATGCCTGTGTACGTTACACACAAGATAAAACCGGCAGGATCCGGAACTTTGAAAAAGCAGCCACCGGAAAGGGGAACCATGAGGGCATCTACTATGATGACTCTGATGTATACAAAGCGATAGAGGCCATTGCTTATTCGCTCAAAAATCACCCGGATGCGGCATTGGAAAAAAATACGGATGAATGGATCGATAAGATCGCTGCCGCTCAACTGCCGGATGGTTACCTGAATACCTACTACACGCTCACCGATCTCAGCCAGCGATGGAAGGACATGGAACGGCATGAAGATTATTGTGCCGGTCATCTCATTGAAGCCGGCCTGGCCTATTACAATACAACAGGCAAGCGTAAACTGCTGGATGTGGGTATCCGCTTCGCGGATCATATAGACGCTGTTTTCCGGCAGCAGGATCGCCCCTGGGTAAGCGGGCACCAGGAAATTGAGCTGGCCCTGATGCGCTTATACCATCATACAAACAACAGGAAGTACCTGGACCTTGCCGACTGGTTCCTTCAGCAAAGAGGGCATGGATATGGTACCGGTAAAATATGGGATGAATGGAAAGATCCCGGTTATTGCCAGGACGGACTACCGGTGAAGGATCAACGAAAAATTACCGGGCATGCGGTCCGTGCGATGTATCTGTATACCGGTGCTGCAGATGTGGCGGCCGTAACCAATGACCGGGATTATATTACCGCCATGGACTCTATTTGGGAGGATGTTGTTTACCGGCATCTTTATATCACCGGAGGCATCGGTGCACAGGGTTCCAACGAAGGGTTCGGTAAGCCCTATGAGCTGCCCAATGCCAGCGCCTACTGCGAAACCTGCGCATCCGTAGGAATGGTATTCTGGAATCAGCGTATGAATATGCTTTCGGGTAACGCCAAATATATTGATGTGCTGGAAAGAAGCTTGTATAACGGGGCGCTGGATGGACTTTCTCTTACAGGTGACCGGTTTTTTTATGGTAACCCGCTGGCATCTCCGGGGGGGTACAACCGGAGTGAATGGTTTGGTACCGCCTGCTGCCCCTCCAATATAGCCCGGCTGGTAAGCTCTATCGGCAACTATATTTACGCGACCTCACATAATGCCGTGTGGGTAAACCTGTTTATCGGCAGCGAAACGGAAATAACCATTGAAAAAACTAAAGTGCAGATCAGGCAGGAAACAGGCTACCCGTGGAACGGTGATAGTAAGCTTACCGTGTCGCCGGCAAAAAAGCAGGCTTTTGAGCTTCGGGTACGCATACCCGGTTGGTTGACGACACCGGTGCCGGGTGACCTGTACCGGTATGTACAAAATGGAACCACTACCCCGGAAATTACCGTAAACGGTGTTGCTGCCGGCTATACAATTGCCGACGGGTATGCCGTTATCAGCAGAACCTGGAAAAAGGGGGATGTGGTAAACATACGGTTGCCCATGGAGGTAAAAAGGGTTGCCAGTCACCCGGCAGTGAAAGAAAACATCAACCGGGTGGCGCTGCAATATGGCCCAATGGTATATTGCCTCGAGGGAGACGGTGGGCAGTTAAGCGCCGGTCATGTATTACTGCCTGAAACTACCCGGTTTGACGTTCATTTTGACCCCGCTTTGCTGGGTGGCGTGAATACGATCCGGTTTAATGCCCCCGTAATGATAGTCAGCGATGATCGCACAACCATTTCCACGGAAACCCGGCAGGTGTATGCGATACCCTATTACACCTGGAACAACCGTGGTCCCCATGACATGCAGGTCTGGTTGCCGGTAAGCATCGAAAAAATCACGATCAATAAACACTGACAAGGAACTTGAAACATGGTGTTGATACTCATTAGTTTTTGACCCGGTAAAAAGGCTGGTATAAAAACTTTAACATGATATAATTGCCATAAACCAATAGTTTTTTAAATATTGCGTTTGTAAATGCTCCTGTAACGAATCTTTTTTGCATGAAAAGACTATTGCTGATATGGTTGAGTATTGCGGTTTTTACTGCTTGTAAAAAACAGGACCCCGGGCCGCCGCAGCCGTTATCAGAGAGAATAATTTTAGACACACCTTATGCCGCTATCGCCGACCGGCAGAAAATGGATATTTATCTGCCGGCCAATCGCGATGAGAATACCGTAACGATAGTGCTGATACATGGTGGTGGTTGGACCGCCGGCAGCAAGGACGACCTGTCTTCAGGTATTCCCGGGTTCAGGCAGCAGTTCCCGGATTATGCTTTTGCCAATATCAACTACCGGCTAGTATCCGGTGGTAATAAGGATCTTTTTCCTGCCCAGGAGCAGGATGTCAGGTCTGCAGTGGATTTTATTATCGCTAACCATGCTTCATTCGGTACCTCCCGCAGGGTAGTATTGGTTGGGTTCAGCGCCGGCGCACACCTCGCTTTACTGCATGGGTATAAAAATGACCCGGGTAACCATGTAGCTGCTATTGTTGACTTTTTCGGGCCAACAGATCTTGTTGCATTATGGGGCGCCGGAGATGCACAAAAATTCATCCTGGCCGGCGCAACAGGTAAAATTTACCCGGATGGCGAACAGCTCTACCGGGAGTCCAGTCCTGTCAACTATATAAAGGACCAATCGCCTCCTACCATTATTTTACAGGGAGGAATGGATGAACTGGTGCCGGTTTCCCAGGCCAATTTGCTGGTCAGTCAACTGGAAGAAAAGGGAGTAGCGCATGAATTTGTATTGTATCCCGGCGAGGGACATGGCTGGGCTGGTGAAAAACTGATTGATTCCATTGAAAAGATCAGGGGTTTTCTGAAAACCCATGTAGAATAGGGCTGCACGCAAAGCGACGCAGGTATGGGCTTGTGCCTTCCGGGGGCCGGTAAATCTGATAATCCCAGCAGGATCTCACTGCATAGCCTTGCGCGCTGTGTAGACCCTGCATATGGCAATGTGATACTATCTAAGCGTTATTTTGGCGGTGTAGCTCCTTTTTGTTGAGCGCCCGCCTGTGCTTTTAGGACATTAAAAAAGGGTTTCCCACTTTTAAAAGGCCGGAAACCCTGATTATCTTTAGAGCGAGCTATTCAACGATCTTTTCGATGATCTTCCCGGAAGCCTTTTCTTTGAGAATAAGCTTTTTGGTGCCGTAGTGCGTCACTTCTTCTTTTACGAGGTAATGATCCTTATCGTGTTCCACCAGGTGACTGTCTTTGGTAACCCCTGTTCTGCCACGCCATACATCCAGCTGCACAGGTTCCCACAGCTTGCTTTTGGCAGAGCGGTAAGCAGCATCCAGGATACAGTTCACCACATAGCCGTCATAGAATGTCTCCCTCGGGGCAGTGCCGTTTTCAAGTGAGTCGAACATATCCATGAACATATGATTATACCCCAGCTCGTTCAGCTCATCGCCTACCGGGAACAGCCAGCCGCTGTTGGTTTCGGCTTTTTCCGCCACATAATCCGCTCCTTTTCCGCTGGTAAACATTTCAAACCCGGTACGGAGAAAACCGTTGGTCCAGATGGTGCCTTCGGAGCCCATTACTTCATCCCGGAGGTCAAGTCCGCCGCGGAAGGTCCAGCTTACTTCAAACTGCCCGATGGCGCCGTTTTCGTATTTTACCAGTCCGATGGCGTGGTCCTCTGCGTCAATGGGCTTCACCTGTGTGTCTGCCCAGCACATTACTTCCACGGGTCTTATATCCTTTCCGATATAGGTTCTGCCTATTTCTACGCAGTGACAACCCAGGTCCAGGATACAGCCGCCGCCGGCCTGCTCCAGGTCCCAAAACCATTCGCTGTGCGGGCCGGGGTGTGCTTCCCTTGATTTTGTCCATAGTATCCTGCCCAGGGCGCCGTTCTTTACGCTTTCCCAGGCTTTGATGAACTTGGGGGTATACACCAGGTCTTCGAGGTAACCGTTAAAGATACCCGCTTTTTCTACCGCCTCCAGCATACGCTTTGCCTCTGTGGCGTTTCTGCCCAGGGGCTTGGTGGTCATTACTGCTTTCTTGTGTTTGCAGCAAAGCAATACAGCCTCTTCGTGCAGGTTGTTAGGTAAAGAAATACAAACAATGGTCACTTCCGGCCGGGCGATGGCTTCTTCCATACTGGTGGTATGAAAAGGCACCTTATAATCATCGGCAAATTTCTTAGCACTTTCTTCCCTGCGGGAATAAATGCTTACTATCTTATCCCTGCTGCGATACCCCTGCAGCGAGTCTGCATAAAATCTTCCGATAAAACCGGAGCCAAGCATAGCAATGTTCTGCATATTGTTATTTTTATTTAAAGTGAAAACTATTTAACGGCGGTCTTTTTTTCCCTGAAAATTGCCATAAAAAACAGCAATACGCCCAGGGCAAATACGGCAGGGATCCACCAGAAGCTTTGCCATTGTTCCAGCGACAGGGCTTCGTTGTTTTCCAGGAAATTGTTATACAGGAACCCGGCTGCCTGGGTGCCTACGAACATTCCTATGCCATAGGTAATGAAAATGATGAGCCCCTGCGCCTGCCCCCTTATTTCAGGTGTGGCGGCTTTGTCCATATATATCTGGCCGGTGACAAAAAAGAAATCGTAACAGATCCCGTGCAAAGCGATACCTGTCAGGATCATCCAGGTGGTGGCATCGGGTGCTGCGGCAGCAAACAGCGTGTATCTTAGTACCCATGCTCCCATGCCGATCGCCAGCATCCACTTCACACCGAGCCTTCGGAACAGCAGCGGCATGATCAGCATAAATATGATCTCCGAAGTTTGACCAAGTACCTGCGTGGCGGCTATTTTTTCAAACCCGGCGCTGGCCAGATACAGCTGCGTGTAATTATAATATACTGCCAGCGGAATGCAGATGAGAAATGAGCTCAAAATAAATACATAGAATGAAGGGCTGCCCATTTGCCTGAATGCGTCCACGCCGATAATGGCTTTTGCCGAAACAGCTTTACCGGCTGCGGGTGGAGGGGTATTGGGCAGACTAAAGCTATATAGCCCCAACAACAGGCTGAAACCGGCAGAAAGATACAGAGGCAACGCCGTTGCTTCCGGACTTATGTCGGTTACAAAAGAGCTGAGTCCGTAGCTGATGATAAGCCCCGAAGCGATCCAGCCGATGGTACCAAATACCCTGATGGCCGGGAACTCTTTTTCCTGGTTGGACATCTGCCTGAAGGCAAGTGTATTGGCCAGGCTGAGCGTAGGCATATAGCATATATTGTAGGCGATCAGCAGTAAAATGAACACCACGGGTGAAGAGGTGAAAGCAGGCGCCAGGAACATGAACACAGCGCCCAGCAAATGCAATACGCCCAGTACCTTTTGCGTGGCAAAAAAACGGTCTGCGATAAAGCCCACAAAAAACGGTGAGATAATAGCAGCGATGGCATTGCCTGTGAACGGCCAATGGGTCAGGTCCTTCATGCCATTGGCAGACATATATACGGCAATGGCTCCATACCAGGCTCCCCAAACAAAAAATTCGAGGAACATCATAATGATCAGTTTAACCCGGGTCGTTACGTTCATAAGCTCAAATAGTTCTGCGGAAATTACGAAAGATTTGCAAATGTGAGGGTATAAAAGAAAACTGTGATACGGAGGTCTCCCGACTCCGTATCTGCCATGTTCTGCCGGGACTCCCGTCCCGGTGTATGAATGATTTCCGGCCGGTGGGGACACCGATAGGTAGTGGCCAAATAGATATCTCTCCCAACCTGCGGTCGGGATCGGGATGACAAATGGGTGGAAAGAAGCAATACGACCAGCCTGAACGCTGTGTCTGTATCTGCAACTTGTGCACGCAACCTGCGACTATCAACTAACCACTAACTACCTCCCACTTACTGCAGATTGATATTCCGGTCTTTCGGGTACCTGACACTGTAGCTGAAGCGTACTTTCTTTGTTTCGTTCGGCGCCAGCGAGAGGTTCCATGAAAGCTGCCCCGTTTCTTTATCTACCGTAGCATTGCCCCTGTCCAGTAGTTCCACCTCTATCTCCTTCAGGGTCGGGATCGGGTATTGATCCTTTAGCAGCATCTGCACGGTATCCTTTTTATTGTTACGCACTGTAATTTCATAGGTCAGCTTTTGTAGTTTACTGCTGCCCAGGAAGCGTACACTGCTGAGGTCAGCCAGCTTCTCTTTTTTCACCACCACTCTTTTGTCCCTGCCGAGGGTCAGGTTCAGTGTGTCGGTAATAGCGCCCGGATCAATGAAGGATTTGCCGATATAGGTGCCTTCAAAAATAATATTGGCCTCCCCGGGTAAGAGGTTCAGCTTTTCCCAGTTAGTGATGTCTGCCAGCAGGTAGGCATCAACATCCAGTTGGGGAACAGCATAGAACTTATAACCGGAAGACAGCGCGTGCTCCTGGAGGATGGCAGTTTGTGCTTTTCCGTTGGTAGGCACATCGTATGGCAGGGCAATATCAAAGACCACATTCAGCTCATTGTCGCTGACGGTTACATAATCGCTCAGGCCCTCTTTGAGGGTGACTACAATAGCACCACTTGCGGCCCGGGCGCCATAGAGGGATGTGGCTGCCGCAGACTTGAGCGTTTCTATTTTTTTGATAGCTGACGGACTTAATTTGGAAAACTCTTCTTTGCTCATTGGGGATCCGTTTACAACGTAGAGCGGTTCACTACTATCATCTATTGAAGCAACTCCTCTTACCTTTAGGCTGCCGTATCCTACCACTACTACCTCCTCCAGTTGGTTGTTGTTTATTTCTATACCGGCGGCTTTACCCTGCAGCATTCTGTCCATTGCCGTAACAGGATTGATATAGCTGAGAAACCAGGACTTCAACACAGGTGCATTACCCCATTGATTAGGCACGGAAGTAGATAGTGATAATTTTACTTTCTGCCAGTCTATGCCGGTAGTTTGCACAATTTTGGATTTGTATACCAGTTGCAACGGTTGGCTGATCTCATCTACCCGCACATCATAATAGGGGGTCCAGTATGCATTGGGTGTGATATAAGACAAATTGAAATCATATTTGCCGGCGGCGGCCACTGCCAGTTGCAGGCTGATCCTGCCATCCTTCGTTGTATTCTTTTTTTCCTCTTCTGCCAGTTGAGCGCTCAGCCTGCTGATCCGTTCTTCCAGGGATTTTTGTTTTTCTTTTTGTGTTGCCAGCGTTTCCTGCAACTGTTGTGATTTTTGCTCGTAGTAGTCCATCAGCTTCATCAACTCTGCCACACTCAATCCTGTCTCTGATCCCTTTATGTCTTTGTTGGCTTTCAGCACTTCGGTAAGCTCCATCAGGGTTGCCATTTGCACCTGCACTTTCTGTTTTTCTTTCCGGGTTAGCTCCAGCGAGTCTTTCAGCCGGCGCATCCCTTCTGGAATGACAGCGGGTTGCAGGAAGTTATTGGAAAACTCAATGCCCATGATGGTAACCGTTGCTGGGCAATTCACCTGTATGCTATTGATATCGATGGTATTACTTACCCCTTCTATCACCAGTTCCGTATTGCCCTGCTGCAGGGAGACAGTGGCTTTGTGCCGCATTTCGGCGCCACTACGGTACACAGTAACCGCAGTTAGGACAGAACCGGTACTAACAGGCTTTTCGCCTGCCCGAACGGACATAAGAATAGTAAAAAGAGCAATGGGTAACAGGAGCTTTTTCTGCATAACGAATGATTTTCTCCTGTTGGATGCGGCGGAATAATGAATTACACAGGGCGGCAGCTCTTTTATTTACTTCAATATATCGAAGCAGATTAAATATGATTGATCATCCATTACATTTTCGATATTTACAGCTATGAAGTTATTCTCCCTGGCCCTGTTTGTTTTGTTGAAAACAGCCTCCATCCCTGCTTTTGGAAAAGAACCGGTTACACCCAATCAATTCAGCGGCACCGATACGGAACGGATACAGCAGGCTGTAGATGCTGCGAAAAACCATGGAGACATCGTACGTATTCCCGCCTGGAATGCCAATGGCAGCTTTACCTGGAAAGTGGACAAGGCCATATTGTTACCGGGTAGCATTACGGTATTGTTGGATAACTGCACCATACAATTGTCGGACTCCTGCCGGGACAATATGTTCCGGAGCAGCAATGTAGGCGAAGGTATCACCCAACCGGGCTGGCTGCAAGATATCAGCCTGACAGGGATAGGAAAAGTTGTATTAAAAGGTGCGGATAACCCCCGTTCCACCGGTGACGGCGCCCGTCAGCTAACGCTGGATCCGGATAAGGAAATTGCCCGGGGCAACCGGCGGGTGAGCTATGGCAGCGATGCCGCATACCCCGACCGTAAACAAACCGGTGACTGGCGCAACGTCATGATACTGATCGCGCAGGTAGATGGATTTACATTGAAAAATGTACGGATCGAAAATTCACATGCCTGGGCCGTCAGCTTTGAGAGAACCCGCAACGCTGAATTGAGCGATATAGAATTGTATAACCCCGAGGAAATAACGGTACAGGGACGTACCCTAAAAGTATTCAACAAAGACGGTATCGACCTGCGGCAGGGCTGCAAAAACTTCCGCATCCACAATATTTCGGGGTTTACCGCCGATGATTTTATTGCACTCTCCAGCCTGGATGTAAAGCCGGCACTCACCCGCAGCAATGGCAGCCTGGCGTCTACCATGGTTACCCGGGCCGGCTGGTACGGGCCGGAGGATGATACCGAGCAGATCTTTATCACCAATATCAACTGCTGGTCTATTTGCCGTGCCATTGCCATCAGGGCCAGCGACAGCGCCGGCATACAGCATGTATATATCAACGGACTGATCTCGCAGGAAGTGAAAGGAGAAGGAGGTAAACACAATGCCCTGCTGATCGGGGGAAAAGGATATGGAGAATTATCCCACCCCGGGAAGATCAATAATATATATGCCATGAATATTATGTCTACCGGTCATGCAGCCGTAATGATAGAGGCGCCGGCAGCCGATTGCCATTTCATGAATATCCTGTACAATGGTAACGATCCACAGGTGATACACTATGCCATGGACAGGAAGTTCATGCAGAACATTACGGAAACCAACCTGGTAAAAAGCAATAAAAAATAACAGGTAATAAACTTTCGATAACAAACCGGCTTTGATCCGCTTTTTGACGGATTTTAACAACAAATGGCTGTATCCCATGCAACATTAAAGCCGAAAATTGCGTTTTAATCTATAAGGTTACATGAAAGTAAAACGGACTTATGAAAAATGCAGACAAATACTTTTTTGCGTTTATAGCAGTAGGTTATTTCGTACTATACTGTGTAATGGCAATCGTGGCTTAGCAGTTACTTACATTAAATAAATGAAATACAAACTATTATGAAAAAGTTCCTGGGTAATATAGCAGTGGTAAGCCTGTTATCAGTACTGGTATCTTCGTGCGAAAGAGATGCCATGTGGGAAGGCGACAATAAAACACCGCAGGTAACGAAAAAGGAATTGCTCACCAATACTTGGCAGGTAAAAGACGTAAAAGCAGGAGGAGTGAGTGTACTGCCGGTGATTACACGATTGCAGTGTATCACGGATAATATCCTGACTTTTCAGCCGGACGGCAGCTTTGTGATAGATGAGGGTGCGGATGTATGCTCTCCTAAATTTGCCGGAAGCGGTACCTGGTCGCTGGTGAAAAACGACACCGAGATCAAATGGAATTTTACGGCTCCCGAGGAAAGGGAAGTATTTGTACCCATCGTGGAACTGACAACCACCACGCTCAGAATATCCTATCTTTTCGAAGATGGTGTTCCCTATCCGGGACAATATGAAATGGTACTGGAGCGGCAATAATTATTGCGGTAACAGATATACATCATACACCGGGCTGAACAGATAGGTTCTGCCCGTTTTTATTTCCACGCATTTTATTCTTTTCCGCAGTTGGCTTTCGCGCCGGAATACCCTGCCATCGCCCGTCCGGAACAATTGGTGCATCGGCACTTCTTCCACCAGTACCTGGTTGGCCGGTTTGGCATCGTATTTACGCAATACCCTCGACAAGCCTTCCTCCGCGCAACTGGTTGCCGGCGGGTTTTTCATCATGATCCTTATTTCCGCTGTAATATCATCCGGTAATACATTCAGCCGGACGAACTGCTGTAAAATTTCACCATAAACATGCTTCCACTCCATACCATGCGGGTCTATCCGGCTGCCGTATTGTACAAAAGCCACCAGGTGGGCCAGTTCATGCAGCAGGGTCACCAGGAAGGCATAGGGGTTGAGGTTGCCATTCACGCTGATGCGGTGGTTCTTGCCGTTGACGGCAAAACGGTAATCTCCCAGGATCGTTTTCCGTTCACGGGTAATGGTCAGGTGCACTTTGTAGGTATGCAGGTATTGCATAACGGCGGCACAGGAGCCGGGCGGTAAAAAAGACTCCAGCGTGGAAATGGGGGCTTCTGTTTTACTGCGCATTATTTCGCTTGCTTTCCTTTAAAATAATTCTTAATTCAATAAAGGTGTATACAAGATACAGCACCATACAAATAATGACCGACAGCCGGTTGACCTTTTCTGTAGAAACCGCATAGAACAATGTAATTCCGGCTACCAGTATAAATTTTACCAGGAACGAAAGATAGAAATTCCGGATGAATGACTGCGGAGAAGGGGTTTTAACCGAGCGGTACAATAAGAAGAACGATAAAACCGACAGGATGAAAAGAAAGAAATTCCCTGTCAGCAGCAGGTTTGCGTCCAGTCCGGAGTTGCCAACAGCCTCCCCCGCAACGAGCAAAATCACAGAGACCAAAGCAAATACCACCAGGACAGGACTGAGCAGTGTAAGTATCTTCATCATGCTTTTAATTGGGATGCAAATTAATTAAATATACAAAGATGGTTTCTACGATATTATACTGCGTTATTCTTTGTGCGCTTTCCAGGGTGCGGCCGGTGAGACAATATATTTCAAAACCTTATTACCTTAGTAACCGCTTTCCTTTTCTTACATCCGTGATATTTGCAACATGCATAGATAAGCTGATTTCCAAAATCCAGTCGGAACGGTCGGGGTGATCCATTGATACCGCTGATAAGGTAATAAGATGAGCTTACTGCATCGGTATGTTATAAAGGTTAATAAGGTTGCTTCCTTTCTGTTATCCTATCGAGATGGATTCAATACAAACCCTTTTAGACTGAAGGGTATTCAAATATAAGGCCGGTCGGGCTTAATCGACGACCATAGCGAGACCCGGACTGATAGGAGCTCTACAGGCCGGTATCGCCACCAATGCTAAAATTTTAATCTTTCTATTTCCCGCAAACATGCTCATTTGCGCCCTTTATTTAAATAGTTAAAATTTTATATTTGTATATAAATAATAGTCATTTAAATAAAGAATTTATATCTTTGGTTGACCGCACAAAAATTGTTTATCCCTCTTCTATACTGCATTTCAGTAAAAATAACTACCTTTGCAAGCCTTTAAAATAAGCATCATGGTAAACCGGCGGGAATTTGAGATTGCTTTTGTAGGATTGAAGCCGGGTAAACATGAATATGTTTACGATATAGACGATACGTTCTTTGCGGATAAAGAGCCTCAGGATTTTACGGATCCAAAGGTAAATGTAAAGCTGATCCTGGATAAGAAGTCTTCTTTCCTGATGCTGAAGTTTGAGATCGGGGGATCGGTAAAGCTGCTGTGCGATATGTGCGGGAACGTGCTGGACAAGCAGCTTTGGGACGATTTTGAAGTGTTGGTCAAAATGGTGGACGACCCGGAAAAAATGAACGAGGAGGAAGAGGACCCGGATGTGTATTATATATCGAGGACGGAGAGCCATATCAACGTAGAAGGCTGGATCTATGAATTCATCAACCTGAGCATTCCGCTGCAGAGAACCTGCGACAGGAAACCGGATGGTAGCTCAGGCTGTAACGAAGAGGCGCTGGAAATGTTGAAAAAACTCAATGGAAGTAACAGTATTAACGAAAACCCGATATGGAAAGGGTTGGATAAATTCAGAAACAATTAAAATTCAGTGATATGCCAAATCCCAAACGGAGGCACTCTCAACAACGCAGTGCAAAACGCAGAACACACTATACTGCCGTATCTGTTACCTTAAGCAAGGACAGCACGACAGGTGAAACACATGTGCGTCATCGTGCACACGTAAGCGAAGGAAAATTGTATTACAAAGGCAAAGTAGTAGCAGAGCAATCTCCTATTAAATAATTGTTGTTTACATTTTCGTTAGCAGTTCCCATTCCGGATAAAAATTATTTTTATTTGGCTTGGGGATTTGTGTTTTAAGATTTTCCTGAACTTTACTTCATGAATATAGCCCTGGATATGATGGGAGGCGACTATGCCCCCGCTGAAGCAATGAAAGGAGTAGCCGCTTACCTGTCTGACAGCACCGGCGCCGCACATGTTTTGCTGGTGGGAGACGAAGTAGAGTTGAACCCGTTGCTAACTGAAAATAACATTCCCGCAGACAAAGTAACTGTTGTACATGCGCCACAGGTGATCGGCATGCACGAGCATCCTACCAAAGCGCTGAAAGAAAAGCAACAGTCGTCTATAGCCGTGGGCTTCCATTTGCTGGCGACCGGCAAAGCGGATGCTTTTGTAAGCGCAGGCAATACCGGCGCCATGCTGGTAGGGGCCTTATTCAGCATTAAGCCGATAGAAGGTGTTACCCGGCCGACCATCGGCACCTACCTGCCCCGCGAGAACGGTGAGCTGGGCTTATTGCTGGATGCCGGTATCAATGCGGACTGTAAGCCGGAAAATCTTGAACAGTTTGCCATCCTCGGCTCCCTGTTCGCAGAGCACGTGTGGAATCGCCCCCAGCCCAAAGTAGGATTGCTGAATATCGGTGAAGAAGAAGGGAAGGGCAATATCCTGGCACAGGCCACTTACCCGCTGCTGAAGCAAAACGCGCTCATCAACTTTATAGGAAATGTGGAAGGAAGAGATGCCTTCCTGGATAAAGCCGATGTGATCGTCTGTGAAGGATTTACCGGCAACGTGATGCTGAAAATGGCGGAAAGCATTCACGATATCGTGAAGCGTCGCAATATCAAAGATGAATACCTGGAGATGTTTGAGTTTGAAAAATACGGCGGCGTACCGGTGCTGGGCGTAAACAAACCCGTCATCATCGGTCATGGTATCTCCAACGGTATGGCGTTCAAAAATATGCTGCTGATGGCCCAAAAAGTCACTGAGACGGACCTCCCGGGCAAGATCAGGAGCAGTTTTCAAAATTTGAAATAACCAGTTATGGAAGAGCTGATCAACCGTTTAAAAAATGAAGCCGGTCTGACCGATGCGCAGGCGTTGCAGGCGATCACTATCATAAAGGATTTCGCGAAAGAGAAATTCCCGGTATTTTCAGGCGCCATCGAAAAGCTTTTCACCAAATACGGTCCCAAAGAAGACGAAGACTTCATGCCGTAATATTTCCCGCCAGGCTTACCTTTCCAGTTGTGTAGTATCTACCCTTGACGGCGTATCCTCTCCGGAAACAATGGTTCGTGAACTAAGCGCGATGGCTTTGATAATCTCGGTCATATTGGCCAGGTCCAGGGTTTCCACTTCGTCATCTACGGTATGATAGTAAGGTTCACTGTCCATCTTGGAGGTGGAAATGGTATGGGCCGGCACCCCCAGCATGGCCAGCGTAGCATTGTCTGAACGGTAGAACAGCTGCTGATCGGGGTAGGGATCCGGGTGGAATCTGAAGTTGGTTCCTTCCAGATTTTTCTCCAGTATCTGCCCCATATCGCTTTTATCGTATCCTGTTATATAAGCCGCGTTTTTGCCCCATTTGCTGTCGGTGCCTATCATTTCAATGTTGAACATGGCAATCACCTGGTCGGGGTTGAATTGCCGGGAAAAATGCTGCGAGCCGTAACCCCCTGTTTCCTCTGCCGTGAAAGCCGCGAAAATGATCGTCCGTTCGTTATTTTTGATGCGCCTGAAATAGTTTGCCAGTGTAATAACGGCCGTTATCCCCGCCGCATCATCGTTGGCGCCATTGTAAATGGAGTCGCCCTGCTCATTGGGCTTGCCGATGCCCAGGTGATCGTAGTGCCCGGAGAAGATCACGTATTCGTCTTTTTTACTTTTACCCGGCAGTATGCCCACTACGTTCTTTAATTTTTTGGGAATGAGGGTATGGGTGATCTCAAATGAATATGCTGCAGGTGCATCATCTGCCAGTACAAAAATGACACTCGATTCCTTTTTAAACGTCTCCCTTTTGAAGCGTTGCAGGTTGGCAAAGGCAGCGGCATGTGATGTATTCACCCAAACCACGGCATTTTCAGGTGAGCGAAAAAAATTATACGCGCTTCGGAAAAGGTTATCCCCTGCCCCGATGACCCCGGTTTTGAAACCGGATGTTTCATTGACGGATAACTTTTCGTGCGTAGTGAGGGCTACTATATTTTTAGGCTCCAGTTCCCTGCCGTCAATGCTTCCTTTGGCGCCTTCCTGTCTGGGCTCTACCAGCTCAAATTCCTGGAAATAGCTGCCGGTTTCCAGCGGCTGCAGTTTGGCCTTTTTAAATTCAGCGGCTATAAAGGCGGCGGCTTTTTCTATGCCGGGTGTAAAAACGGCGCGTCCCTGCATATCGTCTGCGGCCAGCGCGGTTTCAACTTTTGTAACCTTTTTTTGCTTGATGTACCTGTCAATTTTTTGAGCCTGCAGACCGGTTATAAGGCCGTTCAGAACGAGAGCAGTCAGTAATAATTTTTTCATTCGTATATCTTTTGTTTTCTCATTTGGCCGTCTCGCACCTGCGGGAGAGCTCCGCATATGCATTACTCACCAAATTGAATATATTTTTATGGCGTTCACGAACGCTTCGCATTTCCCCCTGTGTGAGAAAAGTTATCATGCTCCGTTTCATTCCTTCTGTTTTTTACGCCTGTTTTTTCAGCAGCTTACCCGCTTCGAACCGCAAGGCATCCAGCACAACGGTGTGCAGGGATGTTTTGGGATCGCTGTCCAGCAGCTCCAGCACTTTTTTGGCGAGATCGGTACCGGTGGCTTCCGCGGGCAGCAGGGCGGATAACTGGTGTAAAATAAAGATATTTTGCTCTTTCAGGCTGCTAACGGCCTGCCAGGCCTGGGCGGATACGTAAAGCTGCTGTGAAAGGTTATAGTCATATTCCTGCTTGATGGTATCCACCAGAAGGGTTTGATACGCCATGGCGTTGCCTGCCGGCGACACCCTGTCTATTAAGTTGCGGAGCGAAATTCTTTCGGTAAGTATCACCAGTCTTTCATAGGCCTGCAGTTGAAGGGCCTTATCCTGGCCTGTTTTATCTTCCTGCTTTTTTAGTCCCCGGATATCCTTACGGTACACCAGCAGGTAGGCGCCGAATACAGAAACGATGATAACAACAGCAAGAATAATGATGGAGGTATTATCCATGAATGTATATTTTCCTGTATAAACAAAAATAAGGCTATTGTGTTGTGTAGCAGCATTAAAGTTTTGTATTGCAGCCATCCAGACACCCGGGATGAAAAATATTAGGGCGGTCAAATACGTTGTAGGGGAGTATTCAAATTTTCGCAATAAGGGAACAGCCAGCCGAATAGGGCGGCCCTGCGAATTAATTTTGAAGCGAAAATTTGAAATACACCCTGTGTTACTCTTGTTTAGTTAACGTAACTTTATGTTCTGAAAAACCTAAATTCTTTGCCTTGGCGTTAGTACGGTATTTTATACAGTACCTGGGAGCAGATAAAACCAGCAGGTCCTTTTACAAACAATTGTGCAATGTGTTGGGCTTTGCACCCGGGGCGCTTACACTTTACAAAACAGCATTGAGCCACCGGTCTGTGAAAGAGAGTGCGGAAGAAAACAACGAACGGCTCGAATACCTGGGCGACGCAATCCTGAGCGGGATAGTGGCAGACTACCTGTTCAAACGGTATCCTTATAAGGGGGAAGGCTTCCTGACTGAAATGAGGAGTAAGATGGTCAATCGCCAAACCCTGAACGATATCGCGGTAAAGATGGGGCTGAAAAAGATCACCTTTTACAATAAGAATGACGGCTCTCTGAAGGTGAGCCAGATATTTGGCAACACCCTGGAGGCGCTGGTAGGTGCTATATACATGGATAAGGGATTTAATACCACCAAGCAATGGGTATTTAAAAGAATGATCATCCCGTATATGTTTGTGGACGACCTGGAGGCGCTGGAAATAAACCATAAAAACAAGCTGTACGGCTGGGCGAACAAAAACGGGAAAAACCTTGAATTTGAAACCCTGGAGGAGAAGTTTGAGAACGGCAGACGGTTGTTTACTATTGGGGCCATGGTAGACGGGGAACTGATCGCAGCAGGAAAAGCTTACAATAAAAAAGATGCCAGCCAGATCGCTTCCCAGCTTGCCGTAGAAAAAATGGGACTCTGAAACCAGGTTGTCGCGCAGCGTATTACCGGCGCTATTCCTTGATCGGGTTTCTCTTCCGGCTCCAGATCAGGTTTTTGAAGTTTACCCAGAAGGCAATGAACATATAGATCACAATAGGAGAACCCATTGTAAGAAGGGAAATATAGATAAAATGTTTACGAATGGTGGTGGTAGCTATTCCAATTTTTTCACCTATATATGAGCAAACGCCAAACACCTGCCATTCTATAAAGTGCTTGAATCGGTTCATATCACAAAATTATAAAAATTAATAACGGTATTAGCGCTCGCTTGTTATGAAAACGGCAATTTTTCGATAAATTTGCACAACTTTTTATAAGTCAGGGCGTAAACCCTGTCCACTACACGGGTTAATTGACCGGAGTCAAAAAATAAAAAAATTAATAATACTATGGTATTCGATCTCGACCTCATTAAAAAAACTTACGCAGGCATGCCTTCCAAAATAGAAGCGGCTCGTAAGTTGACCGGCACACCGCTTACTTTGGCAGAAAAGATTTTGTACGCTCACCTGTATGAACCTGCCAGCCGGGCCTATGAGCGAGGAAAAGATTATGTGGATTTTGCTCCCGACCGTGTAGCTATGCAGGATGCCACTGCTCAAATGGCTTTGCTCCAGTTTATGACCGCCGGCCGAACCAAAGTGGCCGTTCCTTCTACCGTACACTGCGACCACCTGATACAGGCGAAAGTAGGTGCAGCGGAAGACCTGGCAAATGCCCTGGATGTAAATAAGGAAGTGTACGACTTCCTAGCTTCTATTTCAAATAAATACGGGATCGGCTTCTGGAAAGCCGGCGCCGGCATCATTCACCAGGTAGTGCTGGAAAACTACGCATTCCCCGGAGGTATGATGATCGGTACGGATTCGCATACCCCCAATGCGGGCGGATTGGGAATGGTAGCCATAGGCGTTGGCGGTGCCGATGCTGTGGATGTGATGGCGGGGCTGCCCTGGGAGCTGAAGATGCCGAAGCTGATCGGTGTTAAATTAACGGGCAGGCTGAGTGGCTGGGCGTCTGCAAAAGACGTGATCCTGAAAGTAGCCGGCATCCTGA
The DNA here is from genome assembly GCA_037190885.1 of Chitinophagaceae bacterium. Classification (GTDB taxonomy): domain Bacteria; phylum Bacteroidota; class Bacteroidia; order Chitinophagales; family Chitinophagaceae; genus Agriterribacter. The sequence continues at coordinate 9,048 of JBBCJQ010000013.1, read as the reverse complement.
CGGTAAAAGGTGGAACCGGGGCTATCGTGGAATACTTTGGCGAAGGTGCAGACAGCATGAGCGCTACCGGCAAAGGTACCATTTGTAATATGGGCGCTGAAATAGGAGCTACCTGTTCCGTTTTTGCATATGATGAAAAAATGGCGGCTTACCTGAAGGCAACCGGCCGCGAAGAAGTGGCTGCCCTGGCAGATGGTATTAAGGAGCACCTGCGTCCGGATGCGGAAGTGTACGCCAATCCTGAAAAATATTACGATCAACTGATAGAGATCAACCTGAGTGAACTGGAACCATATGTAAATGGTCCCTTCACCCCGGACCTGGCCTGGCCGATCAGCAAATTTGCGGAAGCGGTAAAAGCCAACGAATGGCCCGAAAAGCTGGAAGTTGCCCTGATCGGCTCCTGCACCAACTCTTCTTACGAAGACATCAGCCGCTCGGCTTCCCTGGCACAGCAGGCTATTGACAAAAACCTGAAAACAAAAGCCGAATTTACCATTACCCCAGGCAGTGAAACGGTACGGTATACCATTGAAAAAGACGGTTTCCTTAAAACATTCGATAAAATAGGCGGTGTGGTGCTGGCCAATGCCTGCGGGCCCTGTATCGGGCAATGGGCCAGGCATATTGATGACCCCAACCGAAAAAACTCTATTATCACTTCCTTCAACAGGAACTTTGCCAAACGTAACGACGGGCTGTCAAGCACCCACGCGTTTGTAGCATCTCCCGAGATCGTTACAGCATTTGCCATAGCCGGCGACCTTACTTTCAACCCACTGAAAGATAAGCTGAAAAACGAGAACGGCGAAGAGGTAATGCTGGATGAGCCTACCGGTGTGGAACTGCCACCCAAAGGATTTTCTGTTGACGACCCGGGATACCAGGCGCCCGCTGAAGATGGCAGCAAGGTAGAAGTGATCGTGAGCCCTACTTCTCAACGGTTGCAGTTGCTGGCGCCGTTTGCTTCATGGGAAGGTACAGACCTGAAGGGGTTGAAGCTGCTGATCAAGGCCAAAGGAAAATGTACTACGGACCATATCTCAATGGCGGGTCCCTGGTTGAAATTCCGTGGTCACCTCGATAATATCAGTAACAACATGCTGATCGGCGCTATCAATTTTTACAACGATAAAACAGATACGGTTAAAAACCAGTTAACGGGCGAATACGGACCGGTGCCTGCAACTGCCCGCGCTTATAAAGCAGCCGGGGTTGGCAGCGTGGTAGTGGGAGATGAAAACTATGGCGAGGGTTCCAGCCGCGAACATGCCGCTATGGAGCCGCGTCACCTGGGTGTAAGGGCCATCCTGGTAAGAAGCTTTGCCCGTATCCACGAAACCAACCTGAAAAAGCAGGGAATGCTGGCGCTTACTTTTGAAAATAAGGAAGACTATGATAAGGTACAGGAAGACGACAGCATTGATATCCTGGGACTGACTTCCTTTGCTCCCGGCAAACCTCTTACCGTTGTATTAAATCATAAGGACGGCAGCGCTGATTCCATTACCGTGAATCATACGTATAATGAGCAGCAGATACAATGGTTTAAAGAAGGCGGGGCGTTGAACCTGATCAGGAAGACCCATGGTTAATTGTTAATGGTAAATTATTAATGGTTAATGGGGCTTTCTTCATTAACCATTAACCATTTATCATTAACCATTATTGCTCATATTTGTTTTGACTGTTATAATAATAGACGTAACAAGCCTGAGGATTTCAACAGCATCGCTATTCAGTGGTTCGAATTGTTCATTTGTCAGATAATCGGTAGCCTGCAAAAGCTCCAGCCAATAAATAGTTTATTGATCTCTTTTTGGGCAATGCTCATTTTGTGTTTAAAATCATCTTTCGATTCTGCGTGCTCTGCTTCACGAACCATTGCACCAACACTTGTTCCCGAACGAAGTAATTGTTTGGATAAAACAAACTCCTTTTTCTCCTCACGTAAATATTGATACAACTTTACTATACTAATTGCAAACCCAAAGCTTTTGGTTTTAACTATATTCTCTTTCATAATTAGCATTTTATAATTATTAATGATACCTCTCTTCATTAACCATTAACCATCTATCATTAATCATTTATTAAGTAAGCTTATTGAACCATTGAATATAGGCGTCAACTGCTTTTTTCAGCAGTCCGTGTACCCCTTCATTTAATTTTCCGGATTCATCAAAACACTCCTTTATATTGGCCAGGTATATTTCCGGTTGCTGCAGGACCGGCACATTCAGGAACACCAGGCTTTGACGCAGGTGATGGTTGGCGCCAAAACCGGACAGCCCGCCCATAGAGCAACTGATCACCAATCCCGGCTTCGCGTTCCATTTGTTTTTACCATAGGGCCGGGAGCCCACATCCAGCGCGTTCTTTAATACTGCCGGAACAGACCGGTTGTATTCGGGTGTAATGAATATAACGCCCTGTACCTGGTCCAGCGCATTGCGGAACGCCGTATATGCCGCCGGTACCTGGTTGTCATCGTCATAATCCTGGTTGTAAAGCGGCAGGTCACCAATAGGGATGATGGTAAAATCAAACCCATCCGGCGCCAACGCTGTTATGGCGTTTGCCAGTTTTTTGGAATAGGATCCTTTACGCAGGCTGCCTACAAATAGCCCAATACTTTTCTTGCTCATTATTCACCTTTTTATGGATCAGCTAAAGATAGAGAAATTGCACGAGTAACGATTTTTGGTCAACCCTATTAAAATGCTTCTCAAAAAACACGATAACCCCGCTTTTTATTTTTATACCTTTGACTGACCACATAAATATGCTTCATATGAGTAAGCTGCATTCATACGAAACGCGGTTGACCTGGAAGGGAAACCTCGGTTCGGGAACGAGTTTTTACAATTCTTACAAAAGAGACTACATAGTGAATGCCGGAGATAAGCCGGTCATTGAAGGTTCGTCTGACCCTGAATTCCGCGGCGATGGTAACCGCTATAACCCGGAAGAGCTGCTGGTAGCCTCTTTATCATCCTGTCATATGCTGTGGTTCCTGCATTTATGCGCAGTATCCAATATCATCGTGACGGCTTATGAGGACAAAGCCACCGGCACCATGAATGAAAACGCAGATGGCAGCGGATCATTCTCGGAAGTGGTGTTGCGCCCGGTAGTATCAATAAGCGGCGATATCAATGCCGCCCAACTGGATGCGTTGCACAGGGAAGCGAATCAAAAGTGTTTTATCGCCAGCTCCTGTAATTTTCCGGTAAGACATATAGCGGAGTACAAGGCAAGCTGACATGAGAACGGGCAGTGAATGGACATCCCGTGCTCCGGACACTTAAAACAGACAACCCGGTGATCAATGCCGGGTATAGGATACCTCCCTTTTTCTCTGAACCGATATGCAATTACTTAAAAATATATACCAGGTAGGCGGCGACATCAACGGAATAACCTTTGACGAGCCGGGCGCCCTATGGAACGATGCCAATTCCTACGTGATCAAAACGGGAGAAGGGCTGCTGATGATAGACTGCGGCTGCGGTGATACCATGGACCAGATCTTTGTGAACATGCGTTACTGGGGGCTATCGCCTGATGATATCCGTTATCTTATACTAACGCATCCCCACCTGGATCATGCCGGCGGAGCGCATATCCTGCAGAAAAGAGGCGTAAAGCTGATCGCCATCCGGGAAACCGCCGATGCCGTGGCGTCCGGTGACGAACGCTGCTGCGGATACCTGTACCATAAAACCTTTCAACCGGTAACCGTAGACCAACTGGTGGCAGACGGAGAGACCATTACCCTGCTGGGTATTGAATTTACTGTGATGCATCTGCCGGGGCATAGTATGGGCTGTACCGCCTTTTTTCTGGAGTGGGATGGCAAAAAGATTGTGTTCAGCGGCGATGTGATCGGCACCCTGCTGGTAGGTAATTTCGGCTGGAGCGGTTCCATTGATTTCAATAAAGAAAAATATATTGAGTCCCTGCGAAGGTTTTCAATGATCGATACGGATATTATGATCCCCGGCCACGGGATGGCCTATTTTCATAAGCCCCGCCGCCGGGTGGAAGAGGTGCTGAACATTGCCCTGATGGAATGGCGCTGAAGACCTAACAGGTTTTTTGAAACCTGTTAGGTCTATTCCATATACACTTTTCAATCAGATCATATTTAAATTAAATTTTTTCACACAAATTAGCAGATAGGTTAAAAATTATTTATAAAATTTAGCTGATTATTTTGTTTTTATGAAAATTGATGTACATTTGCTGAATTTTTATAACCTAACAGACTAAAATATATTTATTTATGTGTGGCATAGTTGGGGTGTTTGATTGCAAAACAGGCACCGAATCGCTCAGACCGAAGATCTTAAAGATGTCCAAAAGGATCCGCCACCGCGGTCCGGATTGGTCCGGCATTTACAGTGATGATAATATTGTACTTTCTCACGAACGGCTGGCAATCGTTGACCCGCAATCGGGCAAACAACCGCTGTATACGCAGGACAGAAAGCTGGTGCTGGCAGTGAACGGAGAAATATACAACCACCAGGATATCCGCAAGACATTGCCGGATTACCCGTTCCTGACCAATTCAGATTGCGAGGTGATACTGGCGCTGTACAGGGAAAAAGGGATCAATTTCCTGGAAGACCTGAACGGGATCTTTGCCTTTGCCCTGTATGATACGGAAGAGAAAGCCTATTTTATTGCCCGCGATCATATCGGCATCATTCCCCTGTACATGGGATGGGACGAATGGGGTAACTTCTATGTGGCTTCTGAGCTGAAAGCCCTGGAAGGTGTTTGCAACTCCATCAAAGAATTTTTGCCCGGCCATTACCTTTATAGCAAGGACGGCGGATACGAATTGAAAAAATGGTATAAGCGCGACTGGGCAAGCTATGAAAATGTAAAAGACAACCCCACCGATATCGCCAAATTGCGTAAGGCGCTGGAAGATGCCGTGCACCGCCAGCTGATGTCTGACGTGCCCTACGGCGTATTGTTATCCGGCGGACTGGATTCTTCCATCATAGCCGCTGTTACCAAAAAATTTGCCAGCAAAAGAGTGGAATCCGGCGACACACAAGTGGCCTGGTATCCGCAACTGCATTCTTTTGCAGTTGGACTGAAAGGCTCCCCGGACCTGGCGGCAGCGCAGAAAGCGGCAGACCATATCGGTACCATTCACCACGAGATCCACTTCACCATACAGGAAGGACTGGATGCTATCCGCGATGTGATCTATCACCTGGAAACTTATGACGTAACCACTATCCGGGCTTCCACACCGATGTACCTGATGGCGAGGATCATCAAGTCGATGGGTATCAAAATGGTGTTATCCGGCGAAGGATCTGATGAGCTGTTTGGTGGATACCTGTATTTTCACAAAGCGCCCAACCCGCAGGCCTTCCACGAAGAAACCGTTCGTAAGCTGGGCAAGTTGCACCTGTATGATTGCCTTCGCGCCAATAAATCGCTGGCGGCATGGGGTATAGAAGGCAGGGTGCCGTTCCTGGACAAAGAGTTTATAGATGTGGCTATGGAGCTGAACCCCGCGGATAAGATGGCCGGTAACGGGAAAATGGAAAAATGGGTGCTGCGCAAGGCGTTTGAAGACTATCTGCCGGAAAGCATTGCCTGGAGACAGAAAGAACAGTTCTCCGACGGCGTTGGTTATAGCTGGATAGATACGCTGAAGCAGATCGCCAATGAAAAAGTAACAGACGAGCAACTGGCAAATGCACGGTACCGTTTCCCGATAAACCCACCGATGTCAAAAGAGGAATACCATTACCGCTCCATCTTCAGCGAACACTTCCCCTCTGATGCTGCTGCGGCTTGTGTACCATCTGTGCCATCCGTAGCCTGCAGCACACCCGAAGCGCTTGCCTGGGATAAATCGTTCCAGAACCTGAACGACCCTTCAGGAAGAGCGGTAGCGGCGGTGCACCTGGAAGCATATGAGGCGCAACCGGTTGAATAACAAATAGTATAGCAAAAAAATAGTGCAGGTGCAGACATTATCGTTTGCACCTTTTTTTATCCCGGTCGCAGTGGTTGTGAGGGGAAAGGACACTCAGCCTGGTGATTGATCACAGCAGAAGCGGGACGCTCCCGAATAGGGCAGACTTCCTGCTTCTGTTCTCTTGCTGTATTATTAGAATAAGTAACGCTCTGGCAACACATGTCCCGCGCAGCGGGAGTTCTGGCTGCACACAAGCCAAAGCTACAAGACCTGCGCCAGTATCGCGCGAAAGCGGGATGCTTCTCCCGACCTGCTGTCGGTATGCCAATGACGGGAATCCCGGACTCATCTACAATACACCCTGCAAACGCTCCAGTATTGCCTTCACCTCCGTTATACAATAGTCAATTTCTTCCTGTGTTGTAAACCTGCCCAGACCAAAACGGATGGAGCTTTTGATCAGATCATCCGGTAAACCCATCGCCTGCAGTACATGTGACGGTGCAGGGTTGGCCGAGGTGCAGGCAGAACCCGAAGAAACGGCAATGGTCTTATTAATAGCTGTCAGAAGCTTGCTACCGGCTACATTGTGAAAAGCCAGGTTGGTGGTATTGGGCAACCTGCCGGCTATATTTCCATTGACGCTGACGGTAGGGCTCTCCGCGAGCACCGCTTCCAGTTGGTTTCTCAAAGCAGTTATTCTTTCGGATTCTGCAGTCATTTTTTCCCGGCAAATGGCGGCTGCTTTGCCGAGTCCCACAATACCGGGCACATTAAGCGTGCCGCTTCTGAATCCCTTTTCATGTCCTCCGCCGTCTATTTGTGCGGCTATGCGTACCCGTGGATTTTTTCTCCTGATATATAGTGCCCCTACCCCTTTGGGTCCATACAATTTATGGGCAGACAGGCACAACATATCTATACCCTGTTCCTCCACGTTCACCGGTACCTTGCCCGTTGCCTGCGTGGCATCGCTGAAGAACCAAACACCGTGTCGCCTGGCAATGGCGGAGATCTCGTTCACCAGTTGCAGCACACCGGTTTCGTTGTTGGCAAACATGATGCTGATGAGCACTGTCTCCGGCCGGATGGATGCTTCCAGCAGGGTAGGATCCACCAGTCCGTTATGATCTACCGGGAGATAAGTTACCGTCACCCCTTTTTTCTCGAGGCGCTTGCAGGTATCCAATACGGCCTTGTGTTCCGTCGCACAGGTGATGATGTGCTTCTCCCCTTCGCGTATATCACAGGCGCCTTTGATGGCCAGGTTGACGGCTTCAGTTGCCCCGGAAGTAAAAACGATCTCTTCGCTGCCGGCTCCGATCAGCGCCGCCACCTGTTCTCTTGCCATTTGCACCGCTTCTTCCGCCACCCACCCGAAGGCATGTGTGCGACTGGCGGCATTCCCGAAGCGTTCCGTAAAATAGGGAAGCATGGCTTCCAACACTTCCGGATCTACGGGCGTGGTGGCATTATTGTCGAGATATATCGGTAATTTCAGCATAGCACCTGCAAGATACGACCGATTTTCAAACAGCTTTTTCGCTTAAATTGCCGGCTCAAATGGTTGTTATGAAAAAGATCCTGTTGTTCTTTGTTTTGTTTGCCACCCTGCAGGCTTTCGTACAAAAAGAGAAAACCTGGGTAGCCATCGGCGATTCCATTACTTACCTGAATGAGCATGCGGAAGAAGCCGGTAACCGCATCACCAAAGGTTATATGACTATGGTAACAGAGCAATTGCCGCATATCCGGTATTTCAACCAGGGGCATAATGGGTGGACCTCCGGCGGCATAGCAGACAAGATAGAAACCCTGGGTATACAAAAGGCGGACATCTACACTATTTTCCTGGGTACCAACGACTGGTGGCAGGGGCGTCCGATCGGCACCATAGATGATTACAGGAACAATGCCGGTAACCAAACCGTATACGGTTCGTTCCGGATCATCATCAACAAACTCCGCGGTTTAAATAAACGGGCAAAAATTGTATTGATCACGCCGATGCAACGGGGTGATTTTGTATATGTGGCTAATTTTAAAAACAATGCGTATGGCTCTTACCGGGAAAAGAACGGTCAATCGCTGGCACAGTTTGCAGACGCCATAAAAGCCATTGGCAAACTTGAAAAGATCCCGGTCGTAGACCTGTATCATGACAGTGGCATGGAACTGGACAATATGGTGAAATACAAACGGCTGAAAGACCCGGCTACCGGTGAATACAAAGATTTTAAATACCCGGACTATATAGATGTTCCTTTTGACCCCGAAGCAGATGAATACCCTTATCCGTTAGAAGCGGTGGATATGACCTATGACGGCTTGCATCCTTCAGACAAAGGATATGAGATCATAACCCGGATGCTGGTGAAAATTTTAAAAAAATACTAGTCCGTAAAACTTCCGCAGGTAAGGTTTATATCATTTTCGGGTGTATATTTCCGCCCTATTTGTACATTATGCTTATTCCTGAAGATCAGTTATCCGTAAAAAAATCCCAACTGCCCAATGCCGGTAAAGGCTTGTACACAAAAGTTTTTATCCCGAAAGGCACTTACATTGTAGAATACAAAGGCACCATCAGCAAATGGAAGGAGCTGGAAGATACCGAGTGGGATAATGGCTATATCTATTATGTTACCCGCAACTATGTGATCAATGCCCGTCCGCACCCCGAACACCTGGCACGGTATGCCAATGACGCTGCCGGGCTGGAAAGAGTGAAGGGACTGCGTAATAATTGTGTTTATAAAAAAAAGGGGAACAAAATTTATATCTACTCCGAAAAAAACATACAACCGCGAGAAGAGATCTTTGTTGCCTATGGCACAGACTACTGGAAAACAGTAAGACAGAATATTCGTATACAGAAGCAACAGGATAAGGCGGGGAAGTAAGGTCACAGGTCGCAAGTCTCAGGTTGCAAGTAGTCCCAACTTAAGACCATGTGCATGCCTAAAATAGGTTGACACGAAACTGTCACTTATTATGGGTCAAATCAAGCAAAAATTAGAAATCCGGGAACAACGTGTTTTCTCGGAATCCTTAAAAAAGCAGATCGTCAGGGATCTGGTGGCTAAACGTAT
>JBBCJQ010000012.1:0-34430 GCA_037190885.1 Chitinophagaceae bacterium | reverse complement strand
AGGGGATTTCTTCGTTACACTTTTTGTCGAAAAAATATCTTCTTTTTTCAGTAGTAACGGGGGCTCTAGGTTGTTTTTCCTTCAACAAATTTCTGGGGGGATTTTATTATGCTCTTTTGAACAGCCTACCTTATAGGTTTATTCAAGTATCCGGTACACAATATCCGCATCATAGTTTGTATAATGCAGGTACTTTCTGCATTGCATCCACAGCAAAACCGTCGGATCAGATTTTTTCCTATAACGCGGTATAACAGGACGCACATTATTCAACCGGGAGTTACGGGTTACGGGGATTATTTTCCAGCTTTTACCAAAGTTGCCTGTGGTAGCTTTTGACAGCTCAAAAACACCGTTGACCTGGTGGGAAAAATATACGGTTGAAGGATCCAGCGGATCTAACGTCATGCCGCCGGAATAATTCTCCTCTCTTTGCTTTTTGCCCGGTTCATCTTCAGGGAACCAGCTTCCTGAATGGATAAGCAGGTTGTCTTCCCATTTTCCTTTGTTATACACGGCATAGTAATACAAATGCTCGCGGTTGGTAGGATACCGTGTATAAGCGACCACCGGGCGCCCTTTTTTATCGATCGCTATATCAAATATCCAGGCCTTGCCCGTTCCCGGGGTGGCCTTATATACCACGGATGCATCTTCCGGGTGAAAGGGCAGGTTATCTATCGTACATATTTGCGTGCCGTCTGCCCGCCAGAAAGCATTCTTTTCGTAATAACAATAGTACACGGAGTTAAGCGGCTCGTTGTTGGGATGCCCGTCGGTAAACAGCAGGTGTATCTTTGATCTTCCATCGGAATGGTATTTAACGTAAGGACGATTATTCACATCCAGCGCTGCGGAGGTGATCACCACCTGGGGATCTGACCAGGTTCTCCCATTATCCGTTGAGGTGATCATATTAGGCTTATAGCCGATCCATCGGCCAAAACTATACAGCTTGTTTTGCTCGGATTCCAGCCTGAACGGGTTGGCATAACTGTATGTTTGCTTCCGGTATTTTTGAACGAGCGCTGAATCATAGGGCTGAAACACTACAGGTGCCCCAAAATGTGTTACGTCATAAGGCTGGTCGGTGATATTCTGAATAACACCCATTGCATGCATAGTGCCGTTGTGCCAGGTATACTGGCTCAGTATGTTACCATCAGCCAATTCCAGGAAAGCCGGGTTATCATGATCGTCTATCTCCAGTTCCGGGTAAAGCTTTTTCATTGCAATTTTTCCAGAACCGGGATCTAACGATGCCGCATATACATTACCGGTCTTATCAACCCAGCCGGTAACGATCAGCCCTGTTCCGGAACGGGTATAAATGGCGCGGGGGTCGCTGAACCAGCACCAGGCGCCGTCATTCGTGAGTATCTGCTGGGCCCGGATGCCGGGAAAGCTGAAAATAAAAAACAGTAACCATATTACAATTCGCATCCGATTGATCTTTATAAATATTTGAAAAACAGGATCGGTCAGCCGGTTTCTTTATGAGCTTTTGCCTCATGGTTCAAAAAGCATGAACCAAGGAGACACCAGGACACGAAGATGCACAATTATATTTCATTTTCCTTGTGAACTCTTGTGTCTTTGCCGCTTCGTAGTTCAAAAAGTAAGAACCACCAGGAAGCACAATCTGCACAAACGGAGGATATGCCGGTTGGTATCCAAATGTGATACCTGTTTGCCGGCAGTTTTTATTTGGGTAAATTAGCGTAGCAGTCATGCTTTATCACCTTAAAAAGAAAAGTCATGGAAGAAAAACATATTGTCAGGATACTTTCAATAACACAGGTTACGCACGATGTAAAAGCTTTTACCGTAAGCAAACCCGGCGGATACTCCTTCATTCCGGGACAAGCCACCGAGGTAAGCATCAACAAGGAAGGCTGGCAAACAAAACGCAATCCGTTTACATTTACGTCTCTCAACGAATGGGATCACCTGGAGTTTACGATCAAGATATACAAGGATCACAATGGCGTTACGAAGCAACTGGACCTGTTACAGCCCGGGGACGAACTGATCCTGCATGATGTATGGGGTGCTATTCAATATAAAGGCGAGGGTACTTTCATAGCCGGCGGCGCAGGCATCACGCCTTTTATCGCCATCTTCCGCCAACTGCACAAAGACGGGACAACCGGCAGCAATCAATTGTTATTCTCTAATAAAACGGAAGCAGACATCATATTGAAGGATGAATTCACCAACATGCTGGGGGCGAATTTTATCAACACGCTCACAAATGAAACCAAAGCAGGATACGATCACCGCCGGATAGACGAAGCTTACCTGCGCGACAGGATCAAAGATTTTGATCAACAATTTTATATCTGCGGTCCCGATGAGATGGTACAATCCGTACAGGCAGCATTGAAAAAGTTAGGTAGCGCTGATTCGGTGATCACAGTGGAGTTGTAGCAGGTAGTATCGTTGCGGGCACAAGAGCGGGAGGTTACTGTTATGTGAAGATCCCTGCAACCTGCATCTTGCGACCTCTATGGCACAAGCGGGATCTCATGTCTCAGTGGGGTCTCCCGGAGGGGACCCCACGTCACAGATTGGTATCGGTTACTGCATGCAGGGTCCACCCGGCGCACAAGGCTATCCTGTGAGACCCTTCGAAAACATAAGAGATTAGAGTAGTTAATCAGGCTTCTGGCGATCCCGGGGTCGGCTACGCCAGACCCCAGGTGGACGCATGCCTTATTTTAATAGCATTGGTGGGGACAAGCCCCGGGCGGTAAATCTTTAAAGGCCAAGCAGACGCCTGCGCCGGTTATTTCTTTATAAGACCTGCTACCGGGAACCTGTCTCATGCGACCCAAACAGATTTCTCCCCCGCCAGAGGTCAGTACTAATTACAACTAAAAAAAGGCGGGAGTCGAAATGACAAAGAAGGGGGTGCTGAGATGCAGCTTTGCAAGTCATGCAAAGGTTAAAAACCACAAAGACTCCAGGGCACGAAGATGCACAATTATACTTCGTTTTCTTTGTGCCCCCTCGTGTCTTTGCGACTTCGTGGTTCAAAAGTAAAGATCTTATGAAGGCACGAGCGGACGCTCAGTTATTTCACAGCTCACCGTTCCTTCTTTTTTCGAAAAAGTCTTCACGAAATTTTTCTTCACTTTCCTCAACCCCGGAAAAGCGCATTAATGCTGAGATGACGTTCTTAAAACCCGATGTATCAGCCGAACATTCAATATATTCTACAAAATTGTATCGGTATTTTGTTGCGGCTTCAAAAATATAGCTGTTTGGATGTGTGGTGAAGTTCGGGCAGTCGTTGCGGGGTTTCATTTTCCAGTAACCTGATTTATCAATTAAACTCAAAAATTCGCTATACTTCTCTTTGCTCAAGGGAACTTCTCTTTTGTTATAGGCAAAGACGTCATCACAAACGATCCTGTTGCGCTCTACCAGGCTCCTGTAATAGTTTGCATTCAGTAATTCCGGAGACGCTTTTGCCAGTGAGTCCAGGTAGTTTTTTGTCCATATTTTTCCCTCATATTCTTCTATCGGAAAATATCCTTCCAGGATATTCAAATGTTCTCTATCCAATGAGTCGAGGTTTTCGATATCCACCCAGGGTGTCGGGCACCCCTGTTTTATTTCTTTCACTTCCAGCATATGCTCATGTAGTGTAATAATGGTCGTATTTCCTATAAGATCCGGTATATAAACCATCCTGTACAACGGCTTCCCCGGGGGAGCCAGGCTGAGATTGGGCTCTTCGAAAGACCCGTACAGAAGCGTGGTATACATGGAAAGTTCAAAAGAATCCCTGCTTGAAATGGAATCTTTGAGCGGGTAGAAAAACACTAATGTATCCTTATCGGAAAAACTATCGGGGTAATGATATCCTCCATCGGGTATACTGCCCTCGTTAGTATGACAGGAGGAAATGCCAGACAAGACCAGCAAAATTATTAGCAACCGCATAGTGACCTGATGTTATTACCGCAATCGAAAATCGATGCTTACCAAATATAGCGTAAATAGTGGTAAATGCCCTTTAAAGGCCAAGCGGACGCTCAGTTGTGTTCCTTTATAAGATCAGCAACTTAAGAAGCACTATACAACCTTCATCCTGTAACTTGCGACCTAAAAGGCACAAGCGAGACGCTTGCGCCAGTTCCGTTACCCTACCGATAAAGACAGCAAGGAAGCATCTTTGGTTTCCAGCAGCGAACTGCCCATGAGGAACTCATCCACTTTCCGGGCGCATTCCCTTCCCTCGCTGATGGCCCATACCACCAGCGACTGTCCGCGCCGTATATCCCCTGCCGCGAACACTTTGGGTATATTCGTCTGGTACGCTCTTTCCGTGGCTTTTACATTACCACGTTCATCGTATTCAATTTCTATTTCATCCAGCATGCCTTCATGTTGCGGATGCACAAAGCCCATTGCCAGCAGCGCCAGTTCACAGGGCATTTCTCTTTCACTACCCTCTCTTTCTACGAATTGAGCAGGACGGCCATCTTTTGCCATACTCCACTCCAGGTCTACTACTTTTAATGCACGCAGGTTGCCGTTGCCATCTCCCAAAAATGCTTTGGTAGCCACCGCCCAGTGCCGGTCACAGCCTTCTTCATGCGAAGTGGATGTTTTCAATACCATCGGGTAAACAGGCCAGGGCATGAAAGCGGTCCTGGACTCCGGCGGCTTCGGCATCAGCTCAAACTGGGTTACCGATGCGGCCTTATGACGGTTGGAGGTTCCCACACAGTCACTTCCGGTATCACCACCACCGATCACGATCACATTCTTACCCGTTGCCAGCACTTCTTCAGGCAGTATATTACTTTCAATATTCGGTTTGGCCAGCGGATCTTTCCCCGCATTGCGCTTGTTTTGCTGCTTCAAAAACTGCATGGCAAAATAAACGCCTTTCAGGTCGCGGCCGGGCACCGGCAGATCACGGGGCTTGGTGGATCCACCGCTCAATACCACGGCATTGTATTCTCTCAAAACATCGTTGATGCTTACGTTTACGCCCACATTGGCATTGTACCGGAATTCCACCCCTTCTTTCTCCATCAGCTCCACCCGGCGGTCTATCACCCATTTTTCGAGCTTAAAATCGGGTATACCATACCGTAATAAACCACCTGCCGCATCATCTCTTTCAAATACGGTCACCAGGTGACCGGCATAATTCAGTTGCGCTGCCGCTGCAAGCCCGGCAGGTCCGGAACCAATAACGGCTACTTTTTTACCGGTTCTCAGGTTGGGTTTACGCGGTTGCACGAACCCTTTTTCGAATGCTATCTCTATGATGTTCTTTTCAATTTCCTCGATGGTAACCGGTGGCTGGTTGATGCCCAATACACAGGCGCTTTCGCAGGGCGCCGGGCAAATACGGCCCGTAAACTCGGGGAAATTATTGGTAGAGGTCAGGATATCATATGCTTCCTTCCAAGCCTTCCTGTATACGGCATCATTGAATTCCGGTATTACATTACCTAACGGACATCCATTGCCGCTATGGCAAAACGGGACACCGCAATTCATGCATCTGGCAGCCTGTTTCGTAAGCTTGTCTTCCGAAAATCTCTCTACAAACTCGTTGTAGTTGTTCAGGCGTTCTTCTACTTTCTTTTTCCCGGGCAGTTCCCGTGTAAACTCTAAAAATCCTGTAGGTTTTCCCATTGTTTTATCTTACACACTTAACAATTAAAGAAATATTTTTGTGTAACGTGGCTATTTTCCTTCTACCTGCAGCTTTTTCTTCATCATCACCCGCTTGTAATCCCTCGGGTACACTTTAACGAAGTTCCGCAGCTGGTTCTCGAAATCATCCAGTACGAATTTGGCCACACTGCTTGCAGTGAAAGCATAATGTTTGGTAATGAGATCATGCAGCTCTTCACTTTCCCCGTTGATCACCGGGTCAAGGTCTACCATTTCGCAGTTGCAATTCCCGGCAAATTTTCCGCTGGTATCATACACGTAGGCGATACCACCGCTCATGCCAGCGGCAAAATTCCTTCCGGTATCACCCAGTATCACTACGCGTCCGCCTGTCATGTATTCGCAACCGTGATCGCCTACCCCTTCTACCACTGCTACCACACCGGAGTTCCGCACGCAGAAACGCTCACCGGCTTTTCCCCTGATGAAGGCTTCCCCGGAAGTGGCGCCATAAAAGGCAACGTTGCCGATGATGCTGTTCTCTTCCGGAACAAAACCGGCTTCTTTAGAAGGATAGATGATCAGCCTGGCGCCGCTCAGCCCTTTTCCGAAATAGTCATTGGCATCTCCTTCCAGTTCGAGGGTCACACCCTTTGTGTTGAAAGCACCAAAGCTCTGCCCGGCAGTTCCATGAAATTTCAGGTGGACGGTATCATCCGGCAGCCCTTCCGATTTGTATATCTTGGTGATCTCGTTTGAAAGAATGGTGCCTGCCGTACGATCCGTATTTTTAATCGCAAATTCTCCGTACACTCTTTGTTTGGACTCCAGCGCGGGCCGGGCAACTTCCAGCAGCTTCCAGTCGAGCACATCGTCCAGAGCATGATCCTGGCTATCCTGGTTGTATAGTCCGGTAAATTCGGAAGCAGGTTCTTTATACAATACCGGAGACAGGTCCAGCTTGCCGTATTTCCAGTGGTTGACCCCTTCTCTTCTTTCCAGGCAATCTACCTGTCCCACCATTTCTTCCACCGTTCTGAAACCAAGCTCTGCCATTATCTCGCGCAATTCCTGGGTAATAAATTTGAAGAAGTTCACCACATGATCAGGATCGCCGGTAAAGCGTTTCCTCAGTTCCGGATCCTGGGTAGCTACGCCCACCGGGCAGGTATTCATGTGACATTTGCGCATCATGATACAGCCTTCCACCACCAGGGCTGCAGTAGCCACGCCCCATTCCTCTGCACCCAGTAAAGCGGCGATCGCAATATCGCGACCCGTTTTCATTTGTCCGTCTGCCTGCAGCACAATACGGCTTCTCAGTTTATTTCTTACCAGGGTTTGATGGCTCTCCGCCAGTCCCAGTTCCCAGGGCAATCCTGCATGTTTGATGGAGCTGATCGGGGATGCCCCGGTGCCACCGTCAAAACCTGCTATCAATACCACATCCGCCTTGGCTTTAGCTACCCCGGCAGCAATGGTCCCTACACCGGCTTTCGACACCAGCTTCACGTTGATGCGGGCCGCGCGGTTGGCATTTTTCAGATCGTATATCAACTGGGCCAGGTCTTCAATAGAATAAATATCGTGGTGCGGCGGCGGCGAGATCAATCCTACGCCCGGGGTGGAATGTCTTACCCTTCCGATCCAGTCATCCACTTTATCGCCCGGCAACTGCCCGCCCTCACCCGGCTTGGCGCCCTGTGCCATTTTGATCTGCAGTTCATCCGCTTCCGTGAGGTACTGGCTGGTAACACCAAACCTGGCAGAAGCCACCTGTTTGATGGCAGAGCGCATAGAGTCGCCGTTCTGTAGTTTCTCATAACGGATCTCATCTTCTCCTCCCTCCCCGGTATTGCTCTTTCCGCCCAGGCGGTTCATTGCAATTGCCAGCGTGGTATGCGCCTCCCAGGAAATGGACCCGAAAGACATGGCGCCTGTAGCAAAACGCCTGTAAATATTCTCTGCCGGCTCTACCTCCTCAATTGGGATAGACGGCCTGTTTCTTTTAAATTCAAAAAGGCTTCGCAACGTGCAGGCTTTTTCTCCCTGGTCGTTCACCGCCTTACTGTATTTTTTAAAGGTATTGTAGTCGTTCATCCGGGTAGCATACTGCAGCAGGTGTATGGTCTGGGGATTGAAAAGGTGATGCTCACCCTTACGTTTCCATTGGTATACACCACCCACGGACAAACGATCCACCGGTATGTTTTTGGGGTTAAATGCCAGTACGTGTTTTGCCAGGGCTTCCTTCGCCAGCTCATCGAGTCCCAATCCCTCTATCCGGCTGACCGCACCCGTGAAGCATTTATTTACCACATCTTTATTTAATCCCAATATCTCAAAGATCTGTGCACCCTGGTAAGACTGCAAAGTGGAGATACCCATCTTGGAGAACACTTTCAGCAATCCGTCACACACCGCTTTCACATAATTCTTGCGCAGGGTTTCCCAGTCCTGATCGGTTTCCCACCGGCCGGTAGCCTTCATGGTGCGGATCGTAGCCAATGCCAGGTAGGGATTGATAGCAGTGGCGCCGAATCCTATCAGGCAGGCGAAATGGTGCACTTCCCAGGCATCGCCGGCTTCCACCACAATACCCACCTGCCCACGCAATCCTTTACGGATAAGATGGTGATGCACGGAAGATACTGCCAGCAGGGAAGGAATGGCGGCATGGTCCGAATCAATTGCACGGTCGGATAATATGATCACTTCAAACCCGTCCTCGGCGGCATCTACCGCGTAACGGCACAAGCGGTCGATACCGTCTTTCAGCGAACCGGGGTTACCATCTGCCCTGAAATAACACTGCAGTGTTTTTGCCTGGAAGATGCCGGTATCGATGCTTCGCAACCTCTCCAGTTCCGTACTGGTCAGGATCGGCTGTGGCAAAGAAACGGCATGACAGTGACGGGGGTCTTCCGCCAGCAGATTGCCGTTATTGCCTACATAAGAAGCAAGACTCATCACGAGCCGCTCCCTGATCGGGTCTATCGGCGGGTTGGTAACCTGCGCGAACAGTTGTTTAAAATAACTGCTGATGTGCTGCGGCTGATCGGACAATACGGCCAACGGCACATCCGTTCCCATAGAGCCAACAGGCTCCTTGGCGTCGATGGCCATCGGCTTTATCAAAGTTTCAATATCTTCTGTACTATACCCGAATGCTTTCTGGTATTTAAACACCGATTCTTCCGACAGGTGTGTGAAAGTCACGCGGGGCGCATCCAGTTCCTCCATGCGGATCTTATGCTGGTTCAGCCAGTCTGCATACGGCTTACGGGAACAGATATCCTGTTTCAGTTCCTCATCGCTGATGATCCGGCCCTGCTCCATGTCTACCACAAACATCCTGCCCGGCTGCAGGCGGCCATAGCTTTTCACTATCTTGGGGTCTACCGGCAATGCGCCTGTTTCAGAAGCCATGATCACCCGCTCGTCGTGCGTTACACAAAACCTTGAGGGGCGAAGACCGTTCCTGTCCAGTGTAGCGCCAATGATCTTACCATCGGTAAAAGAAATGGACGCGGGGCCATCCCAGGGCTCCATTACCGCCGCATGGTACTCATAAAATGCTTTTTTAACAGGATCCATTTTGTCGTTGCCATCCCATGCTTCAGGGATCAGCATCATCATCACATGCGGCAAAGAGCGACCCGACAGGGTCAGCAGCTCTACCATATTATCGAGACAGGCGGAATCGGAAGAACCCGGCATTACTACGGGCAGCAACATATCCATCTCCTCCTTTGAAAAGTAGGGAGAAGAAAAACCTCTTTCGCTGGTCTTTAACCAGTTGAGGTTACCCTGCAGCGTATTGATCTCGCCGTTATGCGCGATAAAGCGAAATGGTTGCGCCAGCTTCCAGGAAGGAAATGTGTTGGTAGCAAAACGGGAATGCACCAGTCCGAATGCGCTTACCACTCTTTTGTTGGTAAGATCGGTAAAATAGTACCGTACCTGCCGGCTGGTCAACTGTCCTTTATATACAACTGTTTTATAAGAAAGCGAAGGAATATAAAAACCGATATTGTCTTTTTTTACAGTACTGTTGACAGTGTGGGCAGCATAATTGCGCAGCACAAAAAGCTTTCTTTCAAAATCCTCGGGATCCTGTATATGATCGGGACAGGCAATAAATACATGCTCCATTTCCGGCTCTACCGAAAGCGCTGTAGGACCAATATCGCTGGTATCTACCGGCACTTTCCTGTACGTAAGGATCTCAAGCCCCAGCCGCTCGGCAGCCGCTGCAAAAATTTCGCGACATTCTTCCCGCAACCGTACTTCTTTTGGAAAAAACAATACCCCCACGCCATAACGGCCGAATGCCGGTAAATGCACCCCCAATTTTACACATTCCGCAAAAAAGAATTCATGTGGTATCTGGATCATAAGTCCGGCGCCATCCCCGGAATTTTTTTCGGAGCCAACGGCACCCCGGTGTTCCATATTTTCAAGCACTGTTAAAGCATCGGAGATGATCTGGTGGGACTTATTTCCTTTGATGCTGGCAACAAATCCTACACCACAGGCATCACGTTCAAACTCCTCTCTATACAAGCCTTTGCAATCCATAAATCGGGCAGTTTAATAAAAAAT
Source organism: Chitinophagaceae bacterium (assembly GCA_037190885.1). Taxonomy (GTDB): domain Bacteria; phylum Bacteroidota; class Bacteroidia; order Chitinophagales; family Chitinophagaceae; genus Agriterribacter. The sequence continues at coordinate 24,179 of JBBCJQ010000012.1, read as the reverse complement.
CAATAAAAATGGAAAAATCTGAATATTTTTAAATTCAAATGGCAGACAAGCGGATAAAAGTACAAAAAAGCTAAATAAATCCAAAAATTTTTTAATCGCAACTGATCTTTTCTGAAGGCCTTTTTCACCGTCCCCGGCCTGTGTACTTTCATCAAAAATAGGTAGACAATCCCTAAGTCCATCCTGCTGCATAAGGCAAATTTTACTAAAATAAACATAACAAGCTCATTTATAGTTATTTACATTATTATATTTTTTTCATTTTGCAGTGTTACCAACCAGTCGGTGAAGCACCGTTGCGTCAGTTTAAGCCCGGAGAGCCCTCCTTCATCGGGCACCGGCACATATTTCGCGCAAAGCCGCTATGAAGCGCAAACGCAAACAGTTCCCTTGACAAAGAGGGTTCCGAACCCTATTCAATTTTCCCCTGCCTGCCCCAACGGTTTATTCGTAACTTCCGATCTGCAAAACCTTTTATATTAATGTATAAGCTCATCTTCTTCCTGATCCTCCCCTTATGGAGTTTTGCCCAGACACCTGACTGCGATATCATCATCCGGAACGGAAAAATAATAGACGGTACCGGCAACAGTTGGTGGTATGGCGATATCGCCATCAAAGACGGCCGGATAGTAAAAACCGGTAAACAACTGGATTTCCGGGCCACACAAACCATAGACGCCGGCAACCGGGTGGTAGCGCCGGGCTTTATAGATGTACACACCCATATCGAAGACGATGAAGTGAAGGATCCGCTGGCTTCCAGCTTTATATATGATGGTGTCACAACGGTCATTACCGGCAACTGCGGTTTATCAAAAGTAAACCTGGAAAAATACCTCGCGCTCGTGGATTCTGTCCGGTTATCCATTAACGTGGCGGCCCTGATAGGCCATAATGATGTCAGGAAAGCAGTGATGGGAACTGCCAACCGCATAGCTTCCCCGGTGGAGCAGCAGCAAATGGAGCAACTGGTGGAAGAGGCAATGAAAGCCGGCGCGGTCGGTATGTCTTCCGGACTAATATACATCCCGGGCACCTATGCCGCCACGCCGGAAGTAGTGGGATTGGCAAAGGTGGTATCCAGATACAACGGCGTATATGCATCACATATACGGAATGAAGGCGACCAGGTGGCGGAAGCTATAGAAGAAGCCCTGCACATCGGCCGGGAGGCATCGGTGCCGGTACAGATATCCCACTTCAAGCTTAGCGGTCAGCAAAACTGGGGAAGAAGCAGAGAGACCGTGGCAATGATCGAAAAGGCCCGCAGGGAAGGCATAGAAGTAACGATTGACCAGTATCCCTATACCGCCAGCAGCACTTCCATCAGCACCCTGTTGCCGGATTATATACTGGCAGACGGAGCGGACTCCATCAGGGCAAGGTTGCTAAGACCGGAGGAAAAAAAGCAAGCGATCGACTATATGCTGATGCGCCTGAAAAAAAGAAAGCTGAAACACTTCAGCTATGCTGTAGTGGCCAATCATGCAGCCGATACCAGCTACAATGGAAAAAGCATTGAGCAGATCAACCGGATAAAGGGAAGAAAACACAAAGCAAAACAGGAAGCGGAGACGGTGATAGATATTATGCTGAATGGCGGCGCCAGCGCCGTATTTCACGGCATGGGCGATGAGGATGTAAAACGCATCATGCAGTATCCCTTCAACATGTTCGCCAGCGATGCCTCTGTCCGCATTTTCGGGGAAGGCGTTCCACACCCCCGCGGGTATGGAACTAATGCCCGTGTGCTGGGAAAATATGTACGCGAAGAAAAAGTGATCTCGCTGGAAGAAGCCATCAGGAGAATGACCTCCCTGCCGGCGCAGAAGTTTCAATTGAAAGACAGAGGAATGATACGGGAAGGAATGATCGCGGATGTGGTGGTATTTGATGCGGAAACCGTAACCGACCTTGCCACCTTTGAAAAGCCGCACGCTTATTCCAAAGGTTTCAATTACGTGATCGTGAACGGACAGGTAACCGTAGTCGAAGGAAAGCATACCGGGGTGAGAAACGGGCAGGCTTTATACGGACCGGGGAAGGTGACGGGAGAATAATGGAACTGAGCAGACGAAGCTGATTTGACCGTGAGCGCCAAACATAAAATATTGACGGATAACAAAATGAGCAAAGAAGTACAATTTCCGAAAGAGCAAAGCTTTCGAATATGCTTGAGTTGGTGGTAGTTTATGAAAAACATACTTCTCGTCATATCAATGCTATTATTTACAACTTGCCAGGCACAGCAGGCAGACAGATCACTTATTGAGGAACTAAAAGAAAAAGTTGCTGCTAAAACCTATCCTAAAATTGATGCTATTGTAGTTGAACATGGCGATAAAATCATCATGGAAGAATATTTTAATGGGTTTAAAAAAGACAGTCAACACGACATGCGCTCGTCTTTCAAATCCATAACAAGCCTTTTGACTGGAATTGCCATCGACAAAAAACTGATTGCACTTGATGATCGCCTGGGGCGTTTTTTCCCTGAACTTAAAGATGAAGACAAACGCAACATCAGCGTCCGGCATTTATTGGAAATGCGGTCGGGATTAAACTGTGAAGAGTTTTATGATATAGGCCCCGAATGCGAAGAGGAAATGGTTAAAACCGGAGATTGGATAGCCTATTGTTTGGGGGTTGATTTAATTAGGGAACCAGGGCTAAACTGGTCTTATAATTCCAACGAACCCATGCTTATGGGAGAAATCATAGCACGGGCCAGCGGAATGACCGTCATGGAATTTGCCAAAGAAAATCTTTTCCAACCTTTGGAAATCAACGATTACAGATGGACTATCTCGCCAAAGGGCCAGGGCATGACTGCAGGTTCATTTTACATGAAGCCTGCAGACATGCTCAAAATCATCGATTTGGTCAGAAGGAAAGGTAACTGGAAAGGCAACCAGATCGTAAGTGAGGACTGGATAGAAACATCCACGAATTGCCATATCGTTATTGATTTTTCGTTCACCCGATACTCCAGGATCCCGGATGCCAAATATGAAAGTGCCCGTTATGGCTTCTTTTGGTACAGGGAGCATTTGAAATACAAAGACATCGACACAGAAGTCTTGTTTGCTTCCGGAAATGGCGGACAATATATGATGTTGCTTCCCGCATATAACCTAACAGCGGTGTTTACAGGTAGCAATTACGGCAACTGGAGGGGCAAGCTTCCTTTCGAAATGCTGCTGAAATACATTATCCCTACAATTGAAAAAAAAACAGCAGGTAACAAGGTATTGCCAAAATCGGGGCTGACGGGTAAACCTGGAGCTTTGTGCTTCCATTGAACTTAATAAATAGAAACTTTGTGGTTCAAAAAGCCCCACCCTACCGGCACAGCTCCGGGTTATTCTTCACAAAGTAGGTTTTATAAAACTTCGATTGGGGATCCGTACAACCTTCGAGGTTGAGCAGTTGTATATTGCGGAAATCAATTTCCTGGCCTTCACTTTGCAGCGCTATATATCCCGACTGCAGCAATTTCCCGTCAATTTTTATGGCAGGGTCATAGCGATTGGCCACGCCGCCGCCGATCTGCGGCTGGGAGTATCGCAATACCGTATCCCCGTTGATGATATGGGTGATCAGTGAATCGCCGAGCACAATGGCTTCCGCCCGCACCCATTCTTCCTTAGGATAAGTTTGTGACGTCGATTCTATGCAATGACGGGGATCGATCCGTCCGTTGTACACCACATCTGTACCCGGAGAACACATATTACCGGTAGGACGGGGCTTACCGTCGCCCAAGCCCGCCAGGAACTGCATTTCAACCGATATCGGCCAATCCTGTTCTTTCGGCATGGTGTGCGGATCCTGGGAATGCAGCATCACCCCACTGTTCAGGATGGTATAGGAGGGTGCGGTTTCCACCCATTGCCCGGTAAACCGGTATTCCAGCACCAGATGATAATATGAATAGGGCGTTTTGTAATACAGGTGTCCGTACTGTTCATTAAAATCCCCATACTGATCGTAGCGCACTTTTATCAGGCTGTCTTCCACCCGGAAGGTATTACCGAAATTCTCCCCCGTTTCGTGGTGATGGATCTTCACGATCCAGTCATCAATGTCTTTGCCGTTAAACAGCGATATCCACTCCTCTTTCGAAGGATCCGGCGTTTCTGTACCGGCAGCATTACCACTTCCCGTATCACAGGAACCCATAACAAAAACCAATAACAGTAAAGAAAACATGCGCATAACCGAAACAGTTTTGATTTGAATCTTCATCCTATACGATCTGTTCTTGTATAAAAATAGTAACAAAGTGTTTTACTATCTTACGGTCTTCTTACCATTTTACAACCTGCAACTACTCCCCACTTCCCACCGTTACCGTCTTATCAATCTTCCCTATCAATCCCTGTAGCACTTTTCCCGGGCCCACCTCTGTAAAGTCGGTAGCCCCGTCAGCGATCATCTGCTGCACGCTCTGTGTCCAGCGTACCGCGCCGGTCAACTGGTCTACCAGGTTCTTTTTGATGATCGCGGGGTCAGTGACCGCCGTGGCAGAAAAGTTTTGATAAATGGGGCAGGATGGCGGATTGAACACTGCTGCGTCAATAGCAGCAGCCAGCTCGCCTTTTGCCGGTTCCATCAGCGGCGAATGGAAGGCACCGCCCACCGGCAGGGGAAGGGCTCTTTTGGCGCCGGCTTCTTTCATCTTCACTACCGCTATCTCTATGCCTTTTACAGAACCGCTGATCACCAGTTGACCGGGACAGTTATAGTTAGCCGGCACCACTATTTCACCGGATTCGTCCCGGATAGCTTTACAGACTTCTTCCACCCTTGCATCTTCCAGTCCCAGCACTGCCGCCATAGAGGAAGGGTTGAGCTCACATGCCATCTGCATGGCGCCCGCCCTCACCATCACCAGCTTCAGTCCGTCCTCAAAAGACAATACATTATTGGCAACCAGCGCGGAAAACTCTCCGAGTGAATGTCCCGCTACCATATCCGGCCGGGCATCTGTCAGCGTGCGGTACAGGATCACGGAATGCAGGAACACCGCCGGTTGTGTAACGCGGGTTTGCTTCAGGTCTTCATCCGATCCTGTGAACATAATATCCGATATACGGAACTGCGCTATTTCATTTGCTTTTTCAAATAGTTCTTTGGCCAGGCTGTTGCTCTCATACAGCTCTTTTCCCATTCCTGAAAACTGTGAACCCTGGCCCGGAAATACGTACGCTTGTTTCATATGCATTTGTTTAGCTTTTATAGCCCGGAAAACAAGGGGCTTTCTGTGCACATTCCTGTTTTGCGGGTACGGCAAAAGTAAAGGGAACTTTGTTACCGGGCAATCTGAAAATTGGCGCTTTTTTGCAGGCAGGTGGAGACGCCATGACCGTCAACTTAAAAGATGTGCTATAAAATACACCGAATGGGCTCCGTAATAAAAAGGACTCCGAACCCTGGCTTTGTGTTGCATTTTCTGAAACCTGCTGCGAGGGTCCGGAACCCTATATTCACCTGGCATCCCTGCAGAACGCATACACATTTCTGATTGATTGGCAAAAAACCTGCCTTCCCGATGGGGACGGGTGAAAGTTTATACCAGAAGGAAACCTTTATTCAAAATGAGAAAACTACTGGTCAGCAGGGACGGCAACCAGCATGCCCCCGCTGGGGTTGAAGCATTGAGTTAAATCAATGTTACGCCTGAGTGGGTGGAAATCCGTTCTCATGACACAACCCGCCTGTAGACAAAGATGCCCATCCGGAGCACGGCACCAATTACCGGAATCGGCTTACCTTGCAAAAAATTACAGGAGCCGTTATGGAAAGGATAAATGCCACGATCATAACCATCGGAGATGAACTGCTGATAGGTCAGGTGATCGATACCAACAGCGCATGGATAGCGCAGGAACTGAATAAATCCGGCATATGGTTGCGCCGCCGGGTGTCTATAGGGGATGTGAAGGAGGAAATTACGGCGGCGCTGGACAGTGAAAGTAAAGAGGCTGATATTATCCTGATCACGGGAGGATTGGGGCCCACAGCAGACGACATCACCAAGCCCGTGCTGACGGAATATTTCGGCGGTAAGCTGGTGATGCATGAAGAAAGCCTGCAAAGAGTCACCCGGATATTCGAACGGCTGAACCGGCCTATGATCGAACGAAACCGGAAGCAGGCCGAGCTGCCGGATGTTTGTACCGTCATCCCCAACGACAATGGCACGGCGCCGGGTATGTGGTTTGAAAAAAACGGGAAAATATTTATGAGCATGCCGGGTGTACCGCACGAAATGAAAGGCATGATGAGCCGTTACGTGCTTCCCCGGCTGCAGGCACATTTTTCCCTGCCCTTCATAGACCACCGCACGCTGCTGACCACCGGTATCGGCGAATCCTTCCTGGCGGAGAAAATTGCGGGTTGGGAAGCCGCCCTGCCGCCACATATCAGGCTGGCATACCTGCCCAACTACGGGATGGTGCGTTTACGCATTACCGGTATGGATACAGATAAAAGCCGCTTGACCATGGAACTGGATACACAATTCGAAAAGCTGCAGTCGCTGGTGCAGGAGTGGCTGGTAACAGCAGAAGACATAGGCTTACCGGAGGTGGTAGGCAGACTGCTAGTGGCTCGTAATAAAACCCTCGCGACGGCCGAAAGCTGTACCGGCGGTTACCTGGCCCACCTGATAACAACCGTACCGGGCTCCTCCGCTTATTATAAAGGATCTGTTATCAGCTATGCCAACGAAGTAAAAAACAAAGTATTGGGTGTGCGGGAAGCAACGCTGGAAACCGTGGGCGCCGTTAGTGAAGAAACAGTTCGCGAAATGGTAAAAGGTGTGCTGTCGGTCAGCAATACCGATTATGCCATGGCTACTTCAGGCATTATGGGACCGGATGGCGGTTCCGCGGAAAAGCCGGTGGGAACAGTATGGATAGCGGTGGGGGACAGCGAAGAAGTGATGGCAGAAAAATTCTCCCTGCGTTTTGACAGGAGCCGCAACATCGAAATAACGGCCAACCTCGCCCTCAATATGATGCAGCGGTTCCTCCGGTCAGGTAAATAATCTTTGAAGGTTACTTAAAAACATATAGCCGCGCAGCAGGGGTCGGAACCCTTGTAGCAGGTTTTGAAAAAATCAACAGGATGCCAGGGTTCGGAATCCTAAAAAGCCTGATCTACGCCTGCACCAGGATTCTATTAGCCCGCAGCACTGTTCCGTTTTCAGTCAAAAAAATACACTATTTGCGGTATTGCAATTTGTGCAAAACATGCCTATCTTTAAAGCAAGCAGTAAAAATTTTTAAGCCCCGGTTCCCGGGGTAGTGTCACAGTCAACTTCAGCACAGCCTTCCCGGACGCAGGAAGGTTGTTGCTTTTATTACCTCCGTTAAATACCGGATTTTGGTATGCTGACCGGTTCCTTATCGCAGAAACCTGCGCTTTCTTACCGCAGGGAACTTTTCTCAACGCAGGTAAATGCCCCCGGCCAAACTTTCGTTCTTTTCCTGTATTTTAGACGGCAGATACCATCATTTGCATGCTGACTCAAAAACCAATTATGAACAGACTCGTTTTTATTGTTGTTATTTTCTGTATATCCGCTTCACTTAGAGCTCAAAACAAACCCCGGATCGCGATAGCCGGTATCGGCATAGAATCCAGCACTTTTTCACCGGCGCTGAGCACGGAAGCCTCTTTTTTGATCAAACGCGGAACTGAAATATATACCTCTTATCCCCGGTTCATGCAGGACGGCTCCCCTGCCCGTCAGGCAGCCCAATGGTTTCCCGCAGTAACCGCCCGTTCCCTGCCGGGAGGCGCCGTTACCCGTGAGGCCTATGAAGCGATGGTGGGCTATATCCTGGACTCACTCCGGAAGAACCTGCCTTACGACGGACTGTTCTTTGATATCCACGGCGCCATGAGCGTGGCAGGACTGGATGATCCCGAAGGAGACCTGATCACCAGGGTTCGTGAAGTAATAGGCAACCAAACCGTTATATCAACCTCCATGGACCTGCATGGCAATGTATCCATGCGGCTTGCCGAATACTCCGACCTGATCACCTGCTACCGTATGGCGCCGCACGAAGATGCGCAGGAGACCAAGCAACGTTCGGTGGAACAACTGCTGGAACGGCTCCTTTCCGGCAAGGGTAAGCCTGCCTGGAAAGCCTGGATACCCGTTCCGATATTATTACCCGGGGAGCAAACCAGCACCCGTATAGAACCCGCCAAAAGCCTGTACGCCGCAGTGGCGCCCGCTTCTGCCAGACCCGGTGTGATAGAAGCTGCCATCTGGATGGGATATCCCTGGGCAGACGAACCACGCAACCACGGCGTAATAATGGTTACCGGTGATGACCGGCAGGCTGTAGCTGCTTCAGCCGAAGAGCTGGCAAATCATTTCTGGCGGGTGCGGCATGAGTTTCATTTTGTGGCACCTACCGGCACACTGGAAGAATGCCTCAACAAAGCCATTGCCAGCGATAAACGTCCCTTCTTCATAAGCGACTCCGGTGATAACCCCACAGCAGGCGGCGCCGGTGATGTTACCTGGTCGCTGCAACAGATACTGGCGCGCAAGGAATTTAAAACCGGCAAAGGACCTACTGTCATCTATGCTTCCATACCCGGCCCGGAACTGGTGAAAAAAGCGCTGACTGCCGGTGTGGGCGCTAAGATCAAAGCGCCTGTGGGCGCTACGGTGGACAACCGGTATGCGCCACCTATAGAGCTGGATGGCATCATACGGTCCATTGAAAAAGGCGACCGCAACGCCGAAGTGGAAGTAGTGGTGCAGGTAGGCTCCGTACACGTGATCGTAACCAACAAGCGGAAGCCCTACCACCGGGAAGCCGATTTTACCCGCCTCGGACTGGCGCCCCGCAAAGCGGATATTGTAGTAGTGAAGATCGGCTACCTGGAACCGGAGTTATATAACATGCGGGCAGACTGGTTGTTGGCCCTGACACCGGGCGGCGTGGACCAGGAACTAACAAGGGTGCCTTATAAAAGGATCAAGCGCCCTATGTTCCCGGTTGATAAAGACACACCGGACCCGGACTTATCCGCCAGGTGGGTGAAAGCATCTCATGAGGTGACACCGTAATGTACCGGTGATTCCCGGTCAGGCCATCTACTGGTATGCCAATGACAAAGTGACGAATAAATCTCCCGCGGATTTTCGCAGAAGTAGCTTTATAAATAAAAGCAGCGCTTATCTGCGTAATTTGCCGGAAAAAGAACAGACAATTATTGAATTGACTTAACGCTACCTTTATTAAAACGAAAGTCCTCCAGTCATATGACCGATATCTTTAAGGCAGTGTATCAACATCCGTTGCTCTCTCATGCCGACCTGAAGGAAATAGCATTGCGGCACACCAGGGAAGAACTGGAAAAAGGCGCCGTCCTGTTAAAGCAGGGAAGGATCGCTGATGAATACTACCTGCTCGAATCCGGGCTGATCCGTTCCTATGTGCATGACTATGATGGCAATGAGATCACTACCGATTTTTTTGTTGAAAATGAGATCGTGATCGTGCCCACTTCCCTGTTTCAACGCGTTCCCTCCCAGGAAACGGTGCTGGCGGTTACCGATGCCGTCATGTGGAAGATCGGCTTCCAGGACTTCCAGGAACTGTTTCACAGCATACCCGGCTTCACCGAATGGGGCAGGTTATGGTTTACCTACCAGCTTTTTGCCATGAAGCAACGTTCGCTGGAAATGATCACTGTAACCGCAACCAACCGCTACCTTAAGCTGATGAAAGAAAAGCCGGAGATCATGCAGCATGTTCCCCTGAAACAAATTGCCTCCTATCTCGGCATTACGGATACGTCCCTGAGCAGGATACGCAAGGAAATTACGCAATAGGGAGTAATTTGAAAATGGGAAGAAATGTGGAGCGCGATCTGGCTATTGGGGAATGGAGAATGAAAACCGGATATTATAGGTTTTCATTTGTTATAGAAGGGTTATTGTCGCAAAAAAAGAAAATTTAATGGGACGATTGAATAGGTGTTCTTATTTTATCTACCTTCAGTAAGGAATTCAAATATTTAATTTCAAACCTGCCATCATGAACCTGAGAAACGCCCTCCTGTTGCTGATCTTCATCGCAACTAATTACAATGCTTCGTCACAAATACAATGGGGTGTAAAGGCCGGGGGAAACCTGTCCGCCATGCTGTTAAAAGAGGAAACAGGATATACCAGGGTAAAGTTACGCCCGGGATTTCACATCGGAGGAACAGCAGATATACTTCTTTCGGACAAATTTTATTTACAGCCGGCATTGCAGTTTACAACCAAAGGATTTAAGATCGACAGCGACGCACAATACTTATCTGGATTGGATTATATGCGGTTTACAAGCTACCATGTAGAACTGCCCGTCAACCTTGTTTTCAAGCCACAGGTTGGAAACGGGAAAATGCTTTTGGGTGTGGGACCGTATATTGCTTACGGTATCAGCGGACGCTGGAAAGCGGTAGGTAACGGTGTCGGCATAACCGGAAAATTAAAATTCGTGAATGATATTTCCAGTGCGGACTCTTCTGGGATCATAAGCAGCAGGAAAGCGCCCTACACCAAACCGTTTGATTTTGGCGCAAACGTTCTTATCGGCTACGAATTCAATAAGCATTACTATTTCCATATTAACGGGCAATTAGGCTTAATAGACGTCGACCCGACATACAACGGAATGAGCGATGAAACGAGTTCTCTAAGAACAGTACAGGGAGGTCTTTCTATTGGTTATAAGTTCTGATAAAGGTTCGAAAAGGAGATTGACTGCGCCATTCGCGCCTCATAACAGCTTCAGGTAAAATATACGATACCGCTATATCTTTATACTATGCTTAACCCAATAAAACCTCTATCATGCAAAAGACAATGCTATCCGCACTGCTAACGATACTGCTTACTACTGCGCTCAGTGCACAGGAATCTGACAATGGAATGCAAAACCCCAAAACAGATTCAATAGAGATCAGAAAAGCTTTTGGAGGCTATCAACTGTACCATGAAGGGAAGCAGCTCAAATCAAAAGAATTAAAGGATCTGCTTAAACCGAACGAACAAGCGTATAAGCAGTTCAAATCATCAAGATCATCAAACACTATTGCTACCGTTTTAGGATACGCGGGAGGTTTTATGATCGGATGGCCATTGGGGACTGCAATTGGCGGTGGCAAACCCAACTGGATACTCGCGGGAGTGGGAGCCGGACTCGTCGCCGTTGCAATTCCCATCAGCATTGGTTCTAACAGAAAACTGAAAAGATCTGTCGGCATTTATAACGCAACCCTATAAACAAGTAGTAGCGACTGGCTATGCATCAATGGTAATCCGCCTGCTATCAGGCAGGTCAACAAAATGCTTCATTGATGAAAGTTGTAGTTTTACACAATAATTTTGAGTTCCCGGCATTACATACGAAAGATTGTCAATGAGACTGCTATATGTCGTTTTAGCTCTTTTATTTTTTACGTCCTGCAAAAAGGATAAAGACAGCTGCATTAACACCAGTCCCTGGTATCAGAAAGATGTACACCTGACCTTTGTAAACACCCTGCCCGGACTTGCCGATAATATTCAATTTTATGTAACGCGTATTGACAAATCCAGGGTTGTCAGCATAGATGATATCGGTGCATTTGCCCCTGTCGGCTGTCTTCAGATTTGTGGAAAAAAGATGTACAAAGCCAGCACACAGGAGTATACAGATCTGCAGCTTTTGTATGACCTTGACGGAAATATAGGAGACAAATGGGTAGTGGAAACCGAAGCTTTTGGAACGAAAACGGTTGAAACAATAACACTAAAAGAAAAAAATATCTCCGTAACGGTTCCCTATGGCACGTTCAATACAACCCTCCTGGAAATTATCGGCGCGAGAGACTATCCTTATAGCTATTATTTCTATGTAACTGAAGATCATGGACCGATCAGGCTTACCGGTCAAAGAGGTTTGGATATAAACCTGGAATTAATCAACAGGAATTTTTAAGCAAAGGCGAAAGTTCCCACCTGATGTTTGATGGCGGTTGAATGCAAATATCCGGATCGAAGAACCGCATGCCGGTCTTTCATCGTACCATCGTTTTTCAAATACCCTGAAAAATTCAGATTATAACTCATCATATATGAACCGTTCCGCATAGAAATATTAACGGGAGCGAATGCAAAAATGTTATCTCCTTTTATAGTATATACACCGAAATCTCTTTTTTCTTCCCAATATTTATAAGCATCACAGTCGAATATATAACGGTAAAGTCCTGTAATAGTTGATATTTTATTATTGCGTCCAAATACAATGGAAGTTACACTGGCAGTATGCTGTCCGGAATCTATGATATTACCCATATACAGTCCATCAAGCCTTATTTTAATGGTATCTACAGGTTGGGAGTTATAATAGTAATCCGGAGGCGACAGCCTCTTCCCAACCAGGCAGGACGTAAGCACTAAGGTCAGTGTCTGTATTAAGACCATAAGTTTTATATATCGCATTTTGCGGGTGTTTGTAATATAAGTATAGATAAAGAGCTATAGATCGTGAGCCGGACGTATAATATCTGTAACCCGCCCCATCGGGGCGGAAGGTTTGTAGCCGATCAATCAAAGAAGTGTATGCGTGCCGTAGGTACGCCACAGGGAAAACAATGCCGGATGGGTGAAAAATTGTATCATTGCAGCCTGATAAATCGTATTTCATGAAATACTCGCAATGGATAGGGGTGGCAGCGGCAGCGCTGATCGTATGGGGATGTTACCTGCCCTGGGTCAGCATTCCTTCGATACCGAATATCATTACGGGAATGGACGCAACCGGCACCACGTTCGGCAAGCCCGGTAAGCTTCACCTGGTACTCTGCGGCATAGCTACTGTTTTATTTATCATACCCCGGGTTTGGGCCAAAAGGACCAACTGGGTGTTTTGCATGATAGGTTTTGCATGGGCTTTACGGAATACATTGCTGTTTACCCGTTGCGAATTGGGCACCTGTCCCGAGATACGGTTTGGATTGATATTGGTGTTAATCTCTTCGGTGATCATGCTGGCGGCATCGCTGTTGCCGGACCTGAAAGTGAAGCCGAAGATTAAGAGTGACCGGGATGCCGTTTAAGCTGCAATACCGGGCGTATAACCTGCCGTTCCGTCATCCTTTTGCCATTTCAAAAGGCATTAAAACACACCAGCCTACCCTTGTGGTGTCGCTGGGCTTTGGTGGCATTACCGGGTATGGCGAGGCGCCGGCCATCTCCTATTACAATATTCCCGTTGAGAAAATGATAGCGGATATAGAAGCGAAAAAGCGGATGATAGAAGGGTTTTCATTTACACATCCCGACAGGTACTGGCATTATCTTCATCACCTGCTTCCCGGTAATACGTTCCTGGTAGCCGCACTGGACATGGCCGCCTGGGATATATACGGACAATTAAAACGGCAGCCGTTGCATGCATTGTGGAACACCGATCCGGCAGCTGCGCCTCTGACAGATTATACCATAGGGATCGATACCATCGAAAAAATGACGGCCAAAATGGAAGAAAAGCCTTGGCCCATATACAAGATCAAGTTGGGTACAAAAGAAGATCTTGCCATCATGGAGGCGCTGCGGAAGCACTCCTCCGCTGTTTTCAGGGTAGATGCCAACGGTGGCTGGACGCTGAACGAAGCGCTTGAGCTTCTGCCTGCCTTAAAGGAGCTGAACGTGGAGCTGGTGGAGCAACCGCTGGCCAAAGATGATTGGGAAGGAATGAAAGTGCTGTACGAAAAGTCGCCCATTCCCCTGATCGCAGATGAAAGCTGTGTATACGAAAACGATGTGCAAAAATGCCGCGGCTTTTTTCACGGCGTGAACATTAAGCTTACCAAGTGCAGCGGTATTACACCTGCGCTGCGCATGCTGGCGGAAGCCAAAACGCTGGGGTTAAAAACCATGTTGGGTTGCATGAATGAAAGCACCATCGGTACGGCTGCGCTGGTGCACCTGGCGCCGCAGGCAGATTACCTGGATGCTGATGGCCCGCTGCTGCTGCAGGAGGATTCGGCCACCGGGCTGCATTATGCGGATGGACGCATCGTGCCTTCCCAAGGTCCGGGCTTGGGAATAAGCCTGGTTAATTAACAAATGTTATTTCCCGCTTTATTGCTCTCCCCTTTGTGTTTTATCAATTGATAAATACATTTCGGCTTCAAATACATTGATCGCTTTTTTGAGTAATTCCGGCTAATAAAAGCCACCGGCGCATCGTTGTAACCTGCAATTTATATCCTATGGACAGACGAACATTTCTTTCCCTGAAAAGGGAAAAGCCATCCCAGCAATTTGTAACAGGCAGAACAAGTTCCGGCATAACCCCTTATAGCGGTCCATGGACAAGAAATGAAGTGATCCATTTACTAAAGAGAACGATGTTCGGAGCCGCCCCGGAGGATATTAAATACTTTGAACTCAGAACACTCGATCAGGCAGTAAACGAATTACTCACGGTTACGGCACCGATGCCTGCACCCCCCTTGAAAGACTATGACGATTCGGAGGCCGAAATACAGCCTGATACGCATATCGCTCCCGGTACTACCTGGGTGAATGACTATAATACAGATGGTGAGATCGGGCGGGCAAGGAACCGCTCTTTTCAGCGCTGGTGGATCAGCAGGATCGTTCACCAGGACCGGAGCATACGAGAAAAAATGACGCTCTTCTGGCATAACCACTTTGCAACGCAAATGTTCACTGCAGAAGGCCGGATCACGTTAAAACATCACCAGATGCTGCGGCAGCATGCATTGGGTAATCTCAAATGGCTGGTAAAGGCAATCACGCTCGACCCGCTGATGCTGATCTTTCAAAACGGCGAACATAACAGAAGAGAGTCGCCGGATGAAAATTATGCACGTGAGCTGCAGGAGCTGTTTTCTCTCGGTAAAGAAAATAATCCGAATTATACTGAGCAGGATGTGCAGCAGGCGGCAAGAGTGCTGACCGGCTGGCAGGTAGACTACGAAACAGCCACGTCTTTTTTTAACCCGGATCGCCACGACACCGGAAACAAAACCTTTTCTTCTTTTTATAACAACAGGGTTATCAATGGACGGTCGGGCGCTGCCGGCGCACAGGAGATAGATGATCTGGTCGATATGATCTTCAGCAAATCAAGAGAGGCATCGGTGTACCTGGTAAAAGAGCTGTACCGTTGGTTTGTTTACTATGAAATAGATGCGGCGGCACAGGCAAATGTGATCGAACCCCTGGCGCAACTGCTGGTGGACAGTAACTGGGAAGTGAAGCCGGTAATGGAGACCCTGTTGAAAAGCCAGCACTTTTTTGATGTATTGAACCAGGGATGCCTGATAAAAAGCCCCGCAGACTTTATGTTCGGAATGTGCAGGGAGTTCAATGTACAATTCCCTGTTTCCGGTTACGCAACCGAATACGCTTTGAATGACGCATTAAGCTGGATCATGTCCGGGCTTGACCAGGAACTGGGTGAACCACCCAGTGTATCGGGTTGGCCGGCCTATCACCAGATCCCCACGTTTCATGAAATATGGATCACCAACAACACCTATCCCAGGCGTACCGAGTTCAGCGACAGGATGACTACCGGTAACTACACCATTAACAATTTTGAATTGAAGATAGATGTGGTAGCGTTTACAAAGTCGTTGAGCAATCCCGCCGATCCCAATGCCCTGATCAATGATGTGCTGGAGATATTGTACCGTATCCACCTGTCTGAAGGCATAAGGGAACAGTTGAAACGGGATATCCTGCTTACCGGTCAAACCAATGATTATTACTGGACAAATGCCTGGAATACATATATTTCAACCCCATCCAATATGATGGCTTACCAGACAATATACACCCGGCTAAGTGAACTGTACCAGTATTTGCTGGCATTGCCTGAATATCATTTATCCTGATGTATGAAAAAACCAAACACTTAAAAATCAGCACATGAAACGTCGAGATTTTTTACGTAATACCATCCCCGCAGCCATTCTTCCTTCTATTATCAATGGAGAGTCTGTAACAGCATTGGCGCCGAATGCGTTTTTAAATGCGATTACCAACTATGCGGAAGAAACAGACCATGTGCTGGTGATCATAGAGATGAATGGAGGAAATGACGGGTTGAATATGATCATTCCACGGGATAAATATTCCGCCTATTACAATATAAGGTCCAACATCGCCATCCCGGAAAGCAGCGTACTCCGCCTGCAGGGAAATGATAAAACAGGTCTTCACCCGGCGATGACGGGCATACAGCAATTATTTAATGACGGGAAAGCCACCATTGTACAGGCCGCGGGATATCCTGATCCCAATCTTTCTCATTTTCGTTCCACGGATATCTGGATGAGCGCTTCCGACAGCAGCGAGGTGGTAACCACGGGATGGATCGGACGCTACCTGAATGAAGAATATCCGGGGTTCCCGGGCGGATACCCGAATGCTACGATGCCCGACCCGCCGGCTATACAAATAGGATCGCTGTCTTCGCTCACCTTTCACGGGCCAAACATAGGGATGGCAATGAGCATTACCAACCCCACGTCATTTTACCGGATCATAGATGATGTACAGGATCCGGCCCCGGCTACACGGGCAGGTAAGGAGCTTACCTATATACGGGAAATAGCACGGCAAACGGAAAAATTTGCCGACTCGGTTAAAAAAGCCGCCGGCAGGTCTACCCAGCAGTTGCCCTACCCCGAGAACAATGCATTGGCCAACCAGCTCAAAATTGTTGCACGGCTCATAAAAGGCGGATTAAAAACCCGTGTATATAAAGTTACCATGCGGGGGTTTGATACACATTCCATGCAGGCAGAAATGAATAGTCCCGCTACCGGCGTACATGCTGAATTGCTTCGTGAGCTGTCCGATGCCATGAAAGCCTTCCAGGATGACCTGGCCTTTCTGGGACTGGAAGACAGGGTGCTGTCATTCACCTTTTCCGAATTTGGAAGACGGATCAACTCGAACTTCAGCATAGGCACCGACCACGGCGCTGCTGCACCCATGCTGGTGTTTGGCGCAAAAGTGCAGCCCGGTGTTATAGGAGACAGTCCGCATATCCCGGGTCCGGGCTCCAACAGCAATATACCGCATCAGTACGATTACCGCAGCGTGTATGCTTCCATCCTCGAAAACTGGTTTTGTGCCGACAACGTTACGCTGCAAACGGTTTTACTAAAAAACTTTCAGTCGCTCCCCATCATACAGGATAATGCCTGCAGCAATGTCAGCCGTCCGAAAAATAAGGAGCTCAGCCTCATCTCCAATTACCCCAACCCGTTCACTACCCATACAACGGTAAAATATATTACACAGGGTGGGCATACGCTGGTGCAGGTGATTGACAATATGGGGCGGGTAGTGCGCCGCCTGGTGGATACCAGCCAGCCGGGAAATACCTATACCATCAGCTTCGACAGTACGGGACTGGCGACGGGTATATACTATCTCCGTTTGCAAAACGGCCCCCTGCAACAGGTGAAAGCCATGCTGAAAGTAAGGTAAAAAACAGTATGTATTATTAGAACCTTTGCATTACATTTACATATCTGTTGCATAAGGCGGATGGTTGAGATGGCGTTGCTCAACTGTATGTAGCCAGGCTTTTACAGCCGGTTAATGCATAGCTTTCATCCGCCGGAAAGATATTGTTGATTATAAAAAATATTTACTTGCCTTACTAGGTATGTGTATTAAGAAATTAATATTTGTCTTTCTATTATCATTCCTTTATAAAGAGTCGGTATCTCTGGTGGATACAACTTACCTGAAAGCCGTATACGACCGTGCACTGGATTTTGGTGTATCCAAAAAAGATTCCATACTGTATTACGCAGACTATATAGAAAAAAATACACTTCCGTCTTTCAAAGCCGGCAAAGTATTGTCGCTTCGCCTGAAAGGTATATATCATGAAATAAACGAGGATTACCAGGAAGCCATCAACTATTACTACCAGTCGCTGGAGGAGGCAAAAACCCTGGGGCACGATGGTTACCGGGCAGCGGCCCTCGGCGATCTGGCTATTGTTTACAACCACCTCAACCAGCCTTATAAAACCAGGGACCTGTACCAGGAAGCGCTGAGCATAGCCCGGGAAAGAAAAGAAGTGTTCTCTATTTTTACGAATGCTACTAACCTGGGGTCGGTGTATAATAAATTGAATATGCCGGATAGTGCGTTATACTACCTGGGCCAGGCCGAAGAAATTGCAAAACAATTTGCCGGGAAGCTGGAACTGGGATCGATGTACAACAACATAGGCAACGCCTGGTTTTATAAAAAGGATTGGGATAAGGCGTTGCATTTTTTTAAAAACAATTTTGAAGCGCATATAGCCCTTGGTGACAAAGAATCTTTGTGGCACGACTGTATCAACCTGGCTGATGTTTATATTGAAAAAAAGCAGTTTGATTCGGCAGGAAACTACCTGGAACGATCTATGACGCTGGCAAAACAACTGCAGTCCAGGAGAAAAGAGGCAGATACGTATGCGTTGTATTCAAAGTACTATGCAGGGAAAGGCGAGTATAAGCCGGCTTTTTTGTATATGAAGCAATGGTATGACCTGGACACCGCGCTTTTAAATACCCAGATGTTACGGTCTGTAGCCGAGCTGCATGAGAAGTTCCAATTGCGGCAGGAAGATCTGAAAAACAAGGAGCTTACATTCGAGGTCCGGCAGGAAAAACTCCGGAAAGAAAGTTTCGCGCTGCTGGCGGCGATCGTTGGCTTCCTGGCGCTCTCCGCCGTTGTTATCATCCTGCTCATCCGGAAAAATCATCAGCATCTCCAAAAGAAGAACGACCTGATCCAGCAGCAAAATGAAAAGCTGACTACACTGAATGAAGAAAAAAATTCGCTGATCAGCGTGGTTTCCCACGACCTGAGCGCTCCGTTCACCAGCATCAAGCTCTGGGCACAGATACTGCAATCGGAAGCAACCCATCTTACGGACAGCCAGCGAAAAGCCATTCACAGGATATTGACTTCCGCTGATAGCGGCGAAACGCTGATAAAGCGCATTTTATTTGTGGACAAGGAAGAATTGGGCGACCATCGCATTACCCTTGAACACCTGGATATTAATGCTTTCCTGGAAGATATTGTACATATATACCGGGAACAGGCCCGGCAGAAAGATATCCGTATAAATTATACGCCTTCTTTGCACTCCATGATCATTATTTCAGACAGGCTTATTGTAAAACGGATCATAGAAAACCTGCTGAGCAATGCCGTAAAATTCACGGAAACGGGTAAGAATATCTGGGTGGACCTGGCAGACAACGGCAACGAAATAGAAATAAAGGTGAAAGACGAGGGTGTAGGCATCAAAGCCGAAGAGCTGACTGACATATTTACCAAGCATCATAAAACATCTTCGCTGCCAACCGGGGGAGAGTTTTCCACCGGGCTGGGTTTATTCATTGTTAAAAGACTGGTGGATGAGCTGAACGGGACCGTTTTTTGCAAGAGTGAAGAAGGGGAAGGCAGTGTCTTTATCGTGAGGTTGCCAAAATAGTGGTTTCAAAAAAAGGAATCACTAAGGTACACTATGTAATTCCTGCGTGATACATCGAATCCTGGTGCTTCCGCGGTTCAAAAAAGCAGAACTGCAAGACACAGGATGCCAGACTGACCCGTCCCCATACACAATACAAATATCAAATACCCGTTACAGTGTTGATTCTGTTAAAGTTACATAAGGATATCCGGTTATTCCGGCAGGCTTTTATTACTTTGCAGCTCAAAACAATAAAAATCAACCCTTTTAAAGCCATGCGCTTTTTTCCTGATTTGTCACGCTGTACAAAAACCTGGTGCACCGCTGTTTTATCCTGCATACTGCTGTCAGGGATATACTCCTGCTCCAACACTTCCCATGAGCCGAAAGAAACAGAGATCGTAAAAGAGCCGGAAGACCTGGATAAGGTGGTGAACGAACGTATACCCGAGATACTGGCCTACGCCGCTGAAAATAAGGATAAGCTGAACGATTCCATTACGCTTCGGTTGACCGGTGCTGTAAAAAACTGGTACACAGAAAATAATCCCCTGCGGACCTGGAGTGAAGAAAAAGAATGGAACCCGCTGGCGGATTCGTTGTATGCATTTATTGGCAGGTGTGAGCAGTATGGACTCTTTCCTTTCGATTATCACTGGAGAGAATTGCAGTATAGCTTTGAAAAACTGAAGACCGATTCTGCCACCAAGCTGGATGCTGCGCTTTGGTCGAGAGCCGATATTATGCTGACGGATGCGTTTATGCAGTTGATAAAAGACCTGCGGCTGGGAAGGATGGAGAAAGACAGCATTACCACCCGCAAAGACCTGAGTGTTTCGGACTCCGCTTATGCAGCGCTGTTACACCGCGCTTTTGCAGAAAACAATATTACAGCGGTGCTGGAAGACCAGGAACCCAAACTGACGGCCTACCAGGAGCTCCGCAGGGCAATAAAAGGTTTTGTGGACACGATGGACCGGAAAAAATATACCTATATATCATACTTCCCCATTGAAATTCCGGAAGACTCCGCCAGGTACCGGCAGCAGTTGCAGGCACGGTTGTTCGAAGGCGGTTATATTGCCTTCAACGATCGTAAGGCAGACACAGCAGAGCTGGCGGCGGCAGTAAGGGCCTTCCAGGAGGATAAGAAGCTTACGGTAGACGGAAAGGCCGGACCGGTAGTGGTGAAAACCCTGAATAATACGGATATGGAAAAGTTTATCCGGCTGGCCATCAACCTGGATCGCTATAAGCTGATGGCCGATACCATGCCTTCAACCTATGCCTGGGTAAATATTCCATCAGCCCAGTTAAAAGTATGGAACAATGATACACTGCGGATCGAGTCAAAGGTGATCGTAGGCCGGCCGGCTACCCGCACGCCGGTGCTCACGAGCACGCTCACCAACTATATTATTTTTCCGCAATGGACGGTTCCTTACAGCATTATCTTCAAGGAAATGTTGCCGAAAATACAAAAAGACATCGGCTACCTGGATAAAGAAAACCTTATGGTAGTGGATAAAAACGACAGCATTATCGATCCAGCACAAATAAACTGGTTCAGGCTGAACAGCAAGAACTTTCCCTATTTAATCAAGCAGCGGCAGGGAGACGATAATTCTCTCGGGGTAATTAAATTTAATTTCAGTAACAAATACAGTGTATATTTACATGACACTAACGCCCGGGGACTGTTTGCAAGAGCTGACCGGGCGTTGAGCCATGGTTGCATCAGGGTACAAAAATGGGATACGCTTTCCCGGTTTCTTGTGCAAAATGATTCACTAAAATACCGACCTGACAGCCTGGCGGCGTGGATGGCGAGAAAGGAAAAACACACAATTTATTTTTCGAGAAAGACCCCACTTTTTATCCGTTATTTCACCTGTGAAGCAAAAGGAGATGCCCTGATCTTTTACGAGGATATTTATGCCGAAGATAAGATCGTACGGGAAAAATTTTTCGCCGACAGGTTTTAGTAAAATCACCTGTTTAATTTACGTATCGTGAACGCCGGGGTAAATTTACGAAGTGGTTTCACAACATATTCGTAAACAACCAGTTCAGTTGATGAATATAATTGTTTATACATTGTTGTTGTTTGTCTGCGCGCCGCCCGGCGTGCAAGCCCAGGTGAAAAAAACCGAAACCGGGGTGGCAAGCTATTATGGCGCCAAATTCCATGGAAGACCGATGGCAAACGGAAAAAAGTTTGACCGGAACAAGCTGACGGCAGCCCATAATAAGCTTCCTTTAGGAACTTTTGTGAAAGTAAGCAACCTTAAGAACAAAAAAAGCGTCATAGTTGAAATCACAGACAGGATGCATCCTAAGAACAAGCGGTTAATTGACCTGTCTGAAGCCGCGGCAATGAAATTGAATTTTGTGAAGCAGGGTTTGGTGAAAGTGAGCGTGGAAGTGGTTGACAAGCCGGGCGATAGCCCCTGATAACAGAAAAAATCTTTCTTTATTTATAACCTTTCCATATAATTTTGCAAAACTTTAAACAAATTATCATTTATGAGAAAACCGTTATTATTGCTGCTGGCAATAAGTGCGTTCCATTTCGCGTTTGCCCAGGAAAGCAAATACCAGTACAAAAAGAAACCTGCATTCGGTTTCGCCTTTACCTTCCACGATTTTCAAACAGCTGCCGATTTAAAGAATACCTCTCTCAACCAGGTATTAAAAGACAAGCAATGGTATAAAACAGGGCGTATGAGCCCCGGACTGGCATTGACCTATTTCCAGGGATTGACCAATCACCTTGATTTTATGGGTCGTATAGGCGGCTCATTTTTAAGTTACCCGATTCCGGACAGAGTACAAACCGGCAACGATAAGCTGCTGGCTGAGGCGGATGCAAATATCAACGCCAAGCTGCTGAGCGACAAATACTGGGTATCTCCCTACCTTACAGCCGGTATCGGCGCTTCTCACTGGAACGGCTATTTCGGTGCGTATGTTCCTTTGGGAGTGGGTATCCAGGTTAATCTTTTAGACCAGGCGTATATCAATATTAACGCACAGTACAGGGCGGGAGTAACAAGCGCTACCACTGCCAACCACCTGTTTTACAGCTTTGGCGTAGCCGGTTCTTTATTTGAAAAGAGAGAGCCTAAAGTAATTCCGCCGCCACCCCCACCACCGGATACAGATAATGACGGTATTGTTGATTCTCTGGATGCGTGTCCTACCGTTGCAGGCCTGGCACAGTTTGATGGCTGTCCTGACAGCGACGGAGATGGTGTTCCCGACAAGGATGACAAATGTCCGGACGTAAAAGGACTGGAGAAATACAACGGTTGTCCTATTCCTGATACAGACGGGGATGGTATCAACGATGAAGAAGACAAATGTCCCAACCAGCCGGGTGTGGCAAAATACAACGGTTGTCCTGTTCCCGACACGGATGGAGACGGTGTAAATGATGAAGAAGACAGGTGCCCGGCCTTAGCCGGACCGGCAAGCAACCAGGGATGTCCTGAGATCAGGGAAGAAGTGAGACAACGCATTGACGTGGCGGCAAAGAACGTATTCTTTGCAACCGGTAGCTCCAAGCTGTTGGCTAAGTCCAATAAGTCACTGGACGAAGTTGTAAAGATCCTGGAAGAAGATGCTAACCTGAAGCTGGATATTGAAGGACATACCGACAATACCGGTGTTGCCGAGAAAAACCAGGTATTGAGTGAGCAAAGAGCACAATCTGTGCTTGACTACCTGATCTCAAAAGGAGTTGACCCCAGCAGGCTTGTGTCTGCAGGTTTCGGCCAGGATCAGCCGGTAGCAGATAACAAAACCGCTGCGGGACGTGCACAAAACCGCCGGGTGGATCTGAAATTACATTACGATTAATTTTTTTGATCAAGTAATATGGAAGGCTGTCTCATTGAGGCAGCCTTTTTTTGTGATGATCTTTGTCAGGTATAAAGTTGAAGGGAATGGCTTCAAGTATGAAGCAACATTGATAAATACATCAACTTACCCCGGCAATTAAACAACCGGAGGATAAAAGGACAGGGAACAAGCACCTCAATAAGCGTAAACACTTATTGAGGTCATACGGTCAACCGTAATTATTTTGTTTTTCAAAAAATAATTTTATTTTTTCTTGGTAACCCGGAAAAATAGATTTTACTTCGGCCCAACAGTTGATCCTTACCCCTCTTTTTGATCCAATAACATATCCGAATTCCTGATCTCTTCTGCATTGCAGAAGGGCATCCGTACATGCTCATCCGTTGCCCTTTTACTTTTTTTTGATCCCTTCTAAACCACGGTCTTGTTATGCTATACCGGAATGCACTGTTGTGCCTTATCATTATGATCGCTTCACTACCCTGCCAGGGACAGGAAGCTGCGTATAGTGATTCCCTGGTACAGATCCCGCAAAAGCTCGGGACTTCCATAGATAATAAGATCGGTTCGCTGGATAAAAAGCTTACCCGTCAATCGGAAAAATATCTCAAAGACTTTGCAAAGCAGGAAGAAAAGCTGCTCAAAGCTTTGTCGAAAACAGACTCCTCTGCTGCCGCTGCCATGCTGCAGTCCGGCAGGGAAACCTATCAAAAACTTTCCAATAAGCTTTCTGATGCCGGTAACAAGACCGAACGG
>JBBCJQ010000011.1:0-89076 GCA_037190885.1 Chitinophagaceae bacterium | reverse complement strand
TGACGTCGCGCTATGGCTTTTTCTTTCCAGCCTTTTACACTAGCTTTGTTCATTCTATAAAATCCCTTCTTGTATTTTGTTGACTTTTCCTTCAACAAATTTACGGGGGGATTTTATTATGATCTTTTGAACAGCCTACCTGTGAGGTTTAGTCCACCCATGCTGGCGCAAGATTCTTCCGAAGGACGACTTGTTGCCGGCCAATACCGCCGGACTGCGTCCGGGTTGGGCATGTTCAAGCCCTGATACAATCAGGATTGATTTCTCCGGCACAAGTGACCGGCAAGCCGAACACCTGCGCCAGGTTCGTCTTTCCTTAATTATCTGTCAGCTTTTTTGATTTTTTCAGATATCGCACCAGGAGGTACAAAACCAGTAAGCAGGGCAGGATGATCAGCAGCAGCCGGTTCCTTGCTTCCGCATCGTAGTGTGTCAGCTGCGGGTATTTGAGCAACAGGATCAGCGTGATACCGCACAACCAGACAAATTGCGTATTATATTCTTTCAGTATCCAGCGCTTCCAGTTAAAGCGCATACTTCGAAAGGTTTCACCTATACCACGAAGGTCGGGCACCCAGCGGTTAACATTACGGCAATACTCGTCAAAGCCCGGTCCGAACTTTCCCCGGAGAAACTGCTCTTCGGCCAATACGATCGCCTGGTAAATAAACAGGAACAGCGGCATCATAATACCGGTAAAGAAAAGTGAATTTGCCAGCACCCCTACTCCCAGCAGCATCAGTATATTACCCACGTACAGGGGGTTGCGGCAATGCCGGAAAATACCTTCCGTCACCAGTCCGTCCGCATAAGGCTTGCCTTCTCTTCCGCCACGCAAAATATAAGCCAGCCCGATCGTGCCGCCTCTTATCAACTGGCCGGTGATGGTGATCACCAAACCCAGGATAATGGGGATATAATAATATTTTTCACCGAAAACGCTCTCTGAAAACAACAGTGAAGAAGGAACAAATAAGGCTGCATATAAAAGAATGAACAGCCAGTTGCGGTATTTAAAGAAAAACCTGCCGATAGAAATCATTTCTTGAATTTATGGATTACTCTTTTACAGCTATCAAACCGGAAAAATTGTACCATTTAAAAAACACTTCCGTACGGCTGAAACCTGCCGCGTTCAGCATCACCACGTTTTCGCTCAAGCGGTAAGGTATCAGCACGTTTTCCAGGGCTTCTCTTTTTTGAGATATCTCCAGCTCGCTATACTGGTTGCGTCGCTTATAGTTGTAATAATACTCTATGAAGGAACGGTTAAAGGCGCTGTTTTCCGCCAGTATCTTTTCTACCAGTATCAGCACACCGCCGCTGTTCAAACCGTTGTAGACATTCTTCAGCAGGGCTTCGCGCTGAAGCGGACGCACAAACTGAAGCGTCAGGCACAGCACCACTACAGATGCATTATGAATAATACCGTCCGCGGCAATATCGGAACAAAGCAATTCGTAAGAACCGGGCGGACACAACTGGTCCAGCTTAATACGACATTTTTTAAGCATTTCGTCCGAATCATCCACACCTATCATTTTGACATTTTCCGGCAATAAAGGACTCATATTGGCCATGGTAGTGCCGGTAGAGCAGCCCAGGTCGTATACCCGGCTGCCGGGCTGTGCATGATCGCCGGACAATTCGGCCACCATCCTCTGCATTTCTTCATAAAACGGAACGGAGCGGTTGACCATGTCGTCAAATACATTCGCAACATTGGCACCGAACTTAAAATCCTTTGCCCTTGGTATTTCTTCATTGAACACCTGATCCCGGGTAGACGGATCGCTCATAAAAGATACATTTTTGGAGATAAATGTACTATAAATTTATATAGGTACATTTCAAATTGTCATTCTATACAAATTTTCCGGTCGGTGAGACATCGACCGGTAGCAGAATACTGGTTGAAGAATATTTATAAGGCCGATACCGCCGCAATACCAGGCAGCGTTTTTCCTTCAAAGTACTCCAGCATGGCGCCGCCGCCGGTAGATACGTAGCTTACTTTATCGGCAAAACCAAACTGGTTAACGGCTGCCACGGAATCACCACCGCCTACCAGCGAATAAGCGCCGGATTGGGTAGCAGCAGCCACTGCTTCTGCAATGGCCTTGGTGCCAGACTGAAACTGGGGCATTTCAAAAACGCCCATAGGGCCGTTCCATAAGATGGTCTTAGACTGCCTGATCACATTCGCAAATTGTTCCCTGGCATTTTCACCAATATCAAGTCCCATCCATCCATCAGGTATATTATCGCTGGGGGCAGAAGATGTCTTCGCGTCAGCCGCAAACTTATCCGCAATAATGCTGTCTCCCGGCAGGTGAATGTTCACGCCTTTTTCGGCCGCTTTTTTCAGCAACAGGTTTGCCATATCCAGGCGGTCATCCTCGCAAAGAGAGTTTCCGATCTTCCCGCCTTTCGCTTTCATGAACGTATATGTCATACCGCCGCCGATAATGATATCAGTTGCCTGTTCCAGCAGGTTTTCAATAATCAGTATCTTGTCAGACACCTTGGCACCGCCTATAATGGCCGTAAAAGGCTTTACAGAATGGTGGAATACCTTTTCCGCACTGTTCACCTCACCTTCCATCAAAGAGCCGAACATCCTGTCCGTTACATCAAAAAACCTGGCGATCACCGCAGTGGAGGCATGTGCCCGGTGCGCCGTACCAAATGCATCGTTTACATACACGTCACCCAGCTTCGACAGCTTCTGGGCAAAGTCTTCATCGCCGGCTTCCTCTTCTTTGTAAAACCGCAGGTTTTCCAGCAATAAAACTTCACCGGGTTTCATAGAATCCGCGGTTTCGTACGCCTGGCTGCCAATGCAGTCATCGGCAAACAAAATATTAGTACCCGGCAGCAGTTCTCCCAGGCGCTTCACCAGGTGCTTCAACGAGTATTTATCTTCGGGGCCTTTTTTAGGGCGGCCGAAATGGCTCATCAGTATTACTTTCCCCCCGTCATCCAGTACTTTTTTAAGGGTAGGAATGGCAGCCCGCATACGGGTGTCATCGGTTATTTCAAACTTGTCGTTCAGGGGCACATTAAAATCTACACGGATCAGGACCTTCTTGTCTTTAAAATTACTTGAAGAAAATTTAGACATAGTGTTGAGGATTGGTTTAGAAAAAGCTGTAAAACAGCAGTTATAAAGGGCGAAATAATGTTTAAAAACAAAAGGCTAAGAAGTACTTCTTAGCCCCTGTTCGTATCGTTTATTTAGAAATCAACTTTGCGAAATAGTCCACACTGCGAACCAACTGGCATACATAGCTCATTTCATTGTCGTACCAGCTAACGGTTTTCACCAGTTGCAGGTCGCCTACCGTTTGCACCTTGGTTTGCGTGGCATCGAAAAGCGAACCGTAAGTGGTGCCGATGATATCGCTGCTCACGATCTCATCTTCGGTATAGCCGAAAGATTCATTGGACGCTTCTTTCATGGCAGCATTGATCTCTTCTGCTGTCACCTTTTTGGAAAGCACGGTTACCAGTTCTGTAAGTGAGCCGGTAAGTGTAGGCACCCTTTGTGCGCTTCCGTCCAGCTTACCTTTTAAGCCGGGTAGCACCAGTCCGATGGCTTTCGCAGCGCCTGTGCTGTTGGGAACAATATTCTGCGCGGCTGCTCTTGCCCGGCGCAGGTCGCCCTTCGCGTGGGGAGCATCCTGTGTATTCTGGTCGTTGGTATAGGCGTGAATGGTGGTCATGATGCCGGAAACGATACCGAATTTTTTATCCAGCGTATCGGCCATGGGCGCCAGGCAGTTGGTGGTACAGGAGGCACAACTGATCACCGTTTCACTACCATCCAGTATATCGTGGTTTACATTAAATACAATTGTTTTCAGGTCGCCGGTAGCGGGTGCGGAGATCACCACCTTCCTGGCACCGGCAGTAATGTGGGCCGAAGCCTTATCCTTGTCGGTGAAAAAGCCTGTACATTCCAGCACTACATCTACCTGGTGAGCGCCCCAGGGTATCTGCGCCGGATCTTTCTGCGCATAGATCCGGATATTTTCCCCGTTTGCCACGATAGCATCATCGGTTGCTTTTACTTCTGCCTTAAAAGGTCCCTGGGCAGTATCATATTTCAATAAATGAGCAAGCACTTTAGGACTGGTGAGGTCATTGATGGCAACCACATCAATCCCTTCCATATTATAGATCTGGCGGAAAACTAATCTTCCTATTCTTCCGAAACCATTGATTGCAACTTTAACTGTGCTCATTGTACAATTGTTTTAGGCTTTTAAAAATGAGATGCAAAGTTAGGATATCCTGCGTATAAAAGAACGGGGCACATAATATCCCGGCGAGTTTTTGAAAATTTTTTGGACAGTTGCAAGTCTCATTATATCTTTGCACTCCCAAAAACAAAACGGCCCGTTGGTCAAGGGGTTAAGACGCATCCCTTTCACGGATGAATCACGAGTTCGATTCTCGTACGGGCTACCAGACCGGAAAGGCGCAATTCGTTGCTGCTCTTCCGGTTTTTTATTTCACGGAAATGTTCTGTCGTCATCCAAAACGGCGCTATGGATTTGTGATAGCTGATATGACGCAACTGTCACCGCAAATTTATCCCACAGTGCCATAGATACCGGAGCGACTCAACAGCATTCGCCTGTCTGACCGGACGCCATTCGGGCGGGGAGGGGAAAAGGAGTGTTCCAAAAGCCGGATACAGGTTCCTTGCGCGATTGCGTCATGCAGCCCGGGAATTTTTGTCGGGCTACATTTCAGAGGTTTTCAACCAAAAATCGATAGTCTTCTTTTTATTTAAACTACATTTCACTGAAATATATACAGTTATGTCGTAAACCATTTATTTTCCGGGTTAGATATTTTTGTCCGAATAACGTTCAATTCTTTGTAAATATCCTACTGCCACGGCTTGAAAAGCAGCCATCAAGATATTCTCTAATTTGCATGCTTCAAATATGTTGTGGGGAGTTAAGCCCTCTGCAACACTTTTATATAAATTTTAGTTGCAAATTAACTTATAAGTGAATAACTTTGCATTAGAAATATGGGATGATGAAGGCGATAAGTGGGATGAAGCCGCCAGTAATGAAACCGATAAGTTCTTTGCTAAATATGATGCGATTCCTGAATTGAAAAGTGAAGTTCAGAGGTTGTTGAGCTTTGTGCTGGATAGCATAGGCGATGATCACGGAGCTATAGATATCCTGTTCAACAGGTTTGAACAGGAAGTAGTAGGGTTACCCAATAAAGGCAAGATAAATGTGAAGGGTATCGTGTTTCTTTATCCCAATTTTCCATTAAGGCTGTATGCATTGCGGATAAAAAACCGGAAAGATCTGGTAGTATTATTTAACGGGGGTATTAAATCTGCCCGAACAAACCAGGCCAGCAGAGACCTTAACCTGAAATGGATTGAAGCGTGCCGGTTTGCGATGCGAATTGAAGAAGCATTAAGAGATGAAGAAATAATAATTGATGCTAAAAACCGAAAGCTGATAGCAGCAAACGGGGATGATGAAATTATTTTGTAAAAGAGAATTTTATGAGAAGTAAAGTTGCAAAAAGAATACAAAGCGAAACGCCTGAAGAGCTGCGCATTTTTGTACGCCAATATACTGATATTGTTATAAGGATTAACGAGCTTATTAAGGCTAAAGGTTACACACAAAAGGATCTGGCGGAAAAGCTGAATAAAAGACCGTCCGAAATCAATAAATGGCTTAAAGGCAATCATAACCTCACGCTTAAAACGATTGCTAAACTGGAGGCCCAATTAGGCGAACCAATAATCTATGTTAAGAAGGCTTCTTAGTGAGCACCATCAGGTGATCTCACCCGTCATCCTCTTATCCATCTTATATACCAGCCTCACCAGGTACAGCAGGTGCCGGTAAAACATGACGAGGTCTACCGGTGAGATTTCCTTTGTGCCATTGTAAGTGACCACCGCTTCCAGCAGATCCAGCAGCTCGGCTTTTGCATAGCTGTACCGGAATGTCCGGCGGAATTGCGCTATCTCCTTATGGGGATTGTCCTGTTCCGCTTCGCTGAGGTAAAAAGGCCGGTTGGCGTCGGCCAACAATCCTTTGGTGGGCGCCGGTAAGTTTTGCTGTGCCGGGGTGCGTGAATGGATGACGCAAAAAGATTCTATGAGCCGGTGGAGGCAGTGCACAAAATCCATCAGGTCTTCTCTTCCGCCGCCATCTTCGTAAACGCTATACTCGCTGGAAAGCGCAGCATGCAACCACCCGTTCAATGCTTCCCTGAAATCGTGCAGGTGAAAGTTCTCAAATACAGCTTCAAGACCTTTGAAAAAATGCTTCTCTATATTGTTGGGCAGGTGGCAGGGCTTGTGGAAACGCCTGCGTAGTGATGCTGATAGCATGGTGTGATTTTTTTCAACGGTGAAATAAGGTTTGTTGGCAGCGATGCCGGTATAGTGTAAGAGACTAATCCGCCTTCGTTAAAACTACGGCGGGTACATAAAAAAAGAAGCGTGGGTGAGTCCTTACCGTACTGAAGGGCTACGACACCCCGAATCCGAATAAGAACGCCCACGCTTTAATCTTTAAATATAGTTATAAAGAAAAAGCATGAGCGATTTACCTTACTCCCGGATTCTTGAAAGGTCGTAGTTTTCAGTACGAGAATAAAAGCAAATGCGCTTCTATAATTTTTATGTTGTAATGGCTATGTTGTATCTAAAAATGGCATGTGTTCATGATTTATTAAAATAACTTAAAATCATTAATAGTAATTCAAAGTTACTGATATTTCCTGATAAATCAATATCTACTAATTTTTTTGTTTTTTGCCGTTATATTTCAAAATAATGGCACCTTCCGGGAGAAAATATAATCGCATAAAAATTGTTTTGCTTGAACATGATAAAACTAATATCTGGCTTGCAGAAAAGTTAGGCGTTAGTACAACAGCGGTATCAAAATGGTGTACCAATAGAAACCAGCCTACTGTTGAAACGCTATTTAAAATTGCCGAGGCGCTGGGAGTGGAGGTAAGTGAGTTGCTGGTGACGGGGAGGAAATGATGAAACGCACAGTAAACGATTTACCCTATGAAAAAAATAATAAACCTCAAAAACAAGCCGGCGCATTTAATTATTAACAGGTTGGCCATTGTTTTAAAAGAAGAAAGGATTGCCAATAAGGATCTTGCAGAAACTTTAGGTCATGAAGCCACCACCATTTCGAAATGGGCCACCAATACCATACAAACACCGCTTGCTACCTGCCTCCGCATTGCAAGAAAGCTCAACGATTCAACTTTTTATCAATAATAAGCGAAAGAACAAAGCCTGTTACCCAGATCGTCGCAGTGGTAGCGGACCGAAGATCAAGCCATAAGCTGAAAATCACTGCAGTAAAGAGGCAAATAATTCCAGCCCACTTAAAAAAAGAAGCCTGCTGCAATTTTCGTGCGGCTTTATCTTCTCTAAAGTTTTGTTTGAGCGCATGATCGAGGAAGGTGGGCAAGAACCAACAGAAGTAAAATAACGCCTTATGCCCAAAAGATAATTTCGACGTTGCCGCATGCAATTGCTCTACCTGGCGTTCGGAAATCATTTGTACCTTATAGCGTTCAATATCTTCTTCGTCAAGCCGCCTTCGTGTCAGTTCGGACCGGGCCGCCTTGACGGCTTCGGGAATATATTCGACTGCATGAACGAGGATATTCACCAGCTCGCCGATGGTCGCCGACCTGTACTTACCTTTCAGTTCTTCTTCGGTAACCACGATTACCTTGTTTTATGAGTTGATAATGTCTCTATCATAAAAACTGTTATTCTTGTCAGATACAGTTGATAAATTGGTATCAAATTACAACATAAACAGGAATAGCTATTTAAGTACAGCATTATGTCCTTGTACCTGTTCTTTTTCCGGGAACTTAGTTCCGGAATTATTCCTAATTAGTTCTTATATCCCGGCACAACTTGCCCCGCTTCGCGGGAGGTCTGGCCCGGCTGCAAAACCAGCGCCGGATCAGAACTAATCCCCCATTACCTGTTTCAATGTTGATATCGTTGCATGTACATCGCCTCCTGAACTTTTAAAAATAATATTTTGTTCAGGATCAATCAGAAAATAGTGAGGAACCCCATCTACACCATAGTTTACTGCAACACTGTTACTGCGATAATATTTCAGATCAGACCCGTTCGCCCAGTGTAATCCATCTTCAACAATGGCCTCTTTCCAGGCATTCGTGTCAGTGTCAACAGAAATGCTTAAAAGTGCAAGCCCTTTGTCCTTATACACATCGTATAGCTCTTTTAACAGGGGGTTATTGGCACGGCAGGGACCACACCAGCTTGCCCAGAAATCTATCAGCAGGTATTTGCCTTTAAAATCTGCCAGGGTAATAGCATTACCGGACGTATCCGAAATATAAAAGTCGGGGGCCTTACTTTCTATGGGAGCACTTGAAACAGCATCATTATATATAGCGAGGTTTGCAGCAAGCCTCGATGCAACATAGTTATGCGTGATTGCTGCTTTACTTAACATTTTGAAACATTTCACCGCGATGGTCTCATCTGCCGAGCTTTTATAAATATATAAAGAGATAACAGTTGCGCTGAACTTCGATTCCCTGTGATTTGAAACCCAGCTATAGTAATAATCCTGGTAATTTTTATCAATATCAGCCATCTTTTGTTGAAGCCGGGCAAGTTCAGAAGGATCCTTTGTTATATCAATCTTGTTTTGCGTTTCAATATAAGCATCATAGTATTTATAGAGACCTGCATAGAAGGCATTTTGTTCCGCTGCCAACGGGTCACCGGTAAACTTGTTGAACTTTAGATCTTTGTCTATCTCAAGCTTAATATTAGCACCTTCTTCAACGAAAACCGGAAACGCGTTAAGCAGTTTTGGATATGTCATAAAATATACATCGCTGATACCTGGGGCAAATTTAAATTCAGCAACATTGTTTTTATCAAGGGCGGATGCATACCCGATCCCCTCCATTGATTCTAAATATACTGTATCCCCCGGCTTCCCGGATTCAAATTGCCCAAGTACGGTTGCGGGCTTTTGTGCATTGATCTGATTAGAACAGGCCAGCAATAAAACAAATAATAATCTGCCTTTACCCATAAACTGATTAGTTTTAGCGTAAAAGGTAAAGTTATTGCCGTTCCCTTACACCATAATAAATGTTAAACTTTACTACTCATCTTCATCCTTATTCAACGCAGGTATAGTTCTACCTTTTACCAGCCAGGCAACTCCAAAAAACAACAGCATAAAAGTTTCCATCAGGTACACGAAATAGTAAGGCAACCAACCGGCATCCTGCAGCAAAAAGGCATATACGGTCAATAGCGCCAGGCAGATAAGTATCCCCCAACCGCAGACCAGGTAAAGCTTCCCTTCCCGGTC
This sequence comes from Chitinophagaceae bacterium, assembly GCA_037190885.1. Taxonomy (GTDB): domain Bacteria; phylum Bacteroidota; class Bacteroidia; order Chitinophagales; family Chitinophagaceae; genus Agriterribacter. The sequence goes on along the minus strand of JBBCJQ010000011.1, from coordinate 79,666 downwards.
TGTTTTTAATTTTTTTGGCTCATCCGGGTGCCTTCTGAAATTGACGATGCAGAAAGCAGCCATTGCCAGGAAAAACAATGCCGCTACGATCAAATGAATAATGCCGGCTCCTTTCGAAGCCACATAAATATGGATATTATCGCCGATCGGCTCTTCCGAACCCGTCGGGAACACTACGATCCCGAGAGAGCAGATAGCGGCAAACGTTGCCAGCCAGTTATCGGTGAGCCAATACCAATAGTCTTTTCTTTTCTGTAAAGGGTGTCCGTTATAACAAAAAAGAAATACGGAAACGGTTACAAGTATACCGATAAAGACGGGACCAGCCGCCGTGTAATAAAAATGACTGATCGAGGATTTTAAGTCAGCCCCTGCCAGGTAAGGAAGGCTTTTTTCATCATCCACAAACCGTGGGTCATTCAATAGATCCAGTCCGTTCACGAAGGCATTAACGCCCAGGCATAAAAAGGGTAATGTCAGTCCAAGGATGCCTATCAGCTTACGGATGGCATGGTAAGAGATAACATAACTGGATGCTGCCATAACGAACGATTTACCGGTGAAGGATTGTATAATAGTAAGATTGTAAGACATGTAAGACCGTAAGAAAAGACGGTCATCTTACCATCTTCCAGTCTTACGGTTTTACCATCTTACTATCTTACCCTCTTACGGTCTTGCCATTTTACCATCTTACGGTCTATCTTACCCTAATGCAGGTCCGAACCAATCAGCCGTATGAACTCGCTGCGGGTCTCGTTTTTCTCAAACTCCCCGTAAAAGGCAGAGGTGGTGGTCACGGAGTTCTGCTTCTGCACGCCCCGCATCATCATACACAGGTGCTTTGCCTCTATCACAACGGCTACGCCCAGGGGCTGTAAGGCATCTTTTATAGCATCCAGTATCTGGGTGGTCAGTCTTTCCTGCACCTGCAGGCGCCGGGCATATACGTCTACTACCCGTGCTATTTTACTCAGCCCGGTGATCCAGCCATTGGGTATATACGCCACATGCGCTTTCCCGAAAAACGGCAGCATGTGGTGCTCGCACATGCTGTACACCTCAATATCTTTTACAATGATCATTTCGCTGATAGGCTCATGGAATTTGGCCGAGTTCAGGATATCCTGTGCGCTCTGCTGGTAGCCCTGCGTCAGCACCTGCATGGCTTTGGCTATCCGCTCCGGCGTTTTGAGCAAGCCTTCTCTTTGCGGGTCTTCGCCCAGCAGTTCGAGGGCTTTTGTATAAGTATCTATGAGGGAGGATGTTGTCTGTTCGTCGTAATGCTCTTTTTTCGTGTAAGCCATATCTTCTTTTGAGGGGTAAACAATTCCTATGCCGGGTATTCTACAAAGTTACGCGGTGTTTCAAACAGCCTGACCTGTATTTCCTTGTCGGCATCAATATGCGGCCGCAGCAGGTTGTATATCACGATCGCTATATTTTCCGCCGTGGGATTCAGGTTTTTGAATTCCTCCGTATCGAGATTCAGGTTCCTGTGGTCAAACCGTTCAGTCACTTCCCGTTTGATGAGATCGGACAGTATCTTCATATCCACTACAAAACCGGTTGCCGCCTCGGGTTCACCCGTTACTTTCAGCTCCAGCTCATAGTTGTGTCCGTGGTAATGAGGGTTGCTGCATTTACCAAAAATCCTGAAATTTTCTTCTTCACTCCAGGCAGGATTAAACAACCGGTGGGCAGCATTAAACCGCTCCCGGCGGTATACGGCTACTTTATTATGCATATTTGTATATATCAGGCTGCAAAAATACATACATTCGGGACAAGCTGCTAAAACCTGCTCTAAAACACACACGATCAGCCACTTACAACAATTTTCGTATCTGCTATACTATGTATAACTTGCGGTGGATGCCAGACAAAAAGATCGTAATAACCGTAGACGGGTGGTCTTCCTGCGGGAAGAGCACGCTTGCCAAACAATTGGCAAAGTACCTGCACTATACCTATATAGATTCGGGCGCCATGTATCGCGCCATTACCCTGTATTTTTTGCGAAACAATACGGACTGGAAAAATACAGCTGCCGTGAAAACAGCCCTGCAGGATATTGAAATTGACTTCAGGATAAACGAAAGCACCGGGCTGGGCGAAATATACCTGAATGACGAAAATGTGGAGTATGTGATCCGGGACCTGGTGGTAGCCGAAAAAGTAAGCGAGGTGGCTGCCGTGAAAGAAGTGCGGGAATTTGCTGTGGCACAGCAGCGCAGGATGGGGGAAGCCAGGGGCATTGTGATGGATGGAAGGGATATCGGTACAGTGGTTTTTCCCGATGCGGAACTAAAAATTTTCATGACGGCAGATAATGCCGTGCGGGTGGAAAGGCGGTTTAAAGAACTGTTTGCCAAAAATCCGAATATTACCATTGAGGAGGTGAAGAACAACCTGGAAATGCGGGATTATATAGACTCCCACCGGGAGGTAAGTCCGCTGCGACAGGCGGAAGATGCTATTGTGCTGGACAACACCCATCTGAACCCCGATGAGCAGTTTGCGATGGCGTTAAGCTGGGTGATGGAGAGAACGTTATAAACCATTAAGAAGTTAAGGTACATTAAGGCTTTTACTTAATTTTCTTAACTCCTTAATGGTTCCTAAAAAACTAACGGTGTTCCCGGTAATATCTTACTATCAATTTGTGTCTTTCAGGCTATTATTGTTACTTCGCCATTCAACACAAATGCATTTTTACAATGCCAACCATTCATTCAAAGCTTCCCGATACAGGTACCACCATTTTCACTACCATGAGCTCACTGGCACTGGAATACAATGCCGTGAACCTGGGACAGGGCTTTCCCGACTACCCTATGCCTGAGAAGCTGGTAGCGCTGGTGGATGAAGCCATGAAAAATGGATACAACCAGTACACACACATGAACGGCTACCTCCCCCTACGGGAAGCAATAGCCGAAAAGATAGCCGCCCTTTATGGAACAAGCCTGCACCCCGATGCCGAAATAACGGTAACGCCGGGCGGCACCTATGCTATTTATACATCGCTTACAGCCGTGTTGAAGCCAGGCGATGAAGTGATCGTATTTCAACCCTGCTACGACAGCTATATACCGAACATTGTCGTGAACGGCGCTGTCCCGGTGCAGGTACCGTTGCGATATCCTGACTATACCATCAACTGGGAAGCTGTCCGGCAGGCGATCACACCCCGCACACGAATGATCATGCTGAATTCCCCCAACAATCCTACCGGAGCGGTATTGCGGGAAACCGATATCGCCGAACTGAGGGACATAGTGAAGGACACCGATATATTCATTCTCAGTGATGAAGTGTACGAGCACCTGATGTTTGACAACATGCCCCACCTGAGCATGCTCCGCTACCCGGATCTGTATGAACGGAGCTTTGTTTGCTTCTCTTTTGGAAAAACCTATCATTGCACGGGCTGGAAGATCGGTTACTGCGTAGCCCCTGCAGCGGCAAGTGCAGAGTTCAGGAAAGTGCACCAGTTCAATTGTTTTTCCACCGATACACCCAAACAAATAGCCCTGGCTGCTTTCCTTCAGGAGAAGGAGCATTACCTTGCGCTGGGAGCCGCCATGCAGCAGAAAAGGGATTTTTTCCTGAAAGCCATGGAAGGATCCCGGTTTGCCATGCATCCGTCGTCCGGAAGCTATTTTGTGCTGGGCAGCTACGGTCATTTCAGCAGCGAAGCGGAAAAGGATATCGCCATCAGGATCACGAAAGAATTTGGCGTCGCCACGATCCCGGTATCTGCTTTCTATACCGATGGCACAGACAATAAAGTTTTGAGATTTTGTTTTTGTAAAAAGGAAGAGACCCTGGCAAAGGCGGCGGAAAGGTTGTGTAAAGTATAGTTTCCCGGTTTGGGAATCGCATACAGGACTATAACACGCCATGGTCATTATATCGACCGCCCTTTTATTGTCATTCCGGCCGTAGGGAGGAATCTATTCACTATAGGAATTCCTCATAAACGGGATTGCTTTCCCTAACAGACAGAGTTCTTCCTCGCAAGGGATATTCCACGCCTTCAGTAGATTTCTCACCCAACCTGCGGTTGGGATCGAAATGACAACAAAAAGAGAAATGACCTCACACCTAAAGCGGTGCCTGCCCTCCCAATGACGTGCAGAGGTGGAAAGCGGGACCTGCATCATTAAAACACAAGTCCCAGCTTGAAAGCCCACCGGCTGAATTTAGAGGTGATGTATTCTGTTGCATTCTGACAGGGCGGATTGTTACAGACTCCGGGTACAATATATTTTTCCTTATGTGTTTTGTAAGAATAGTAGGTGCCGAACATAATGCTCTGGCCCTCGTTACCTACCGGTATCCTGTAGCCGAACCCGGCTTCGCCAAAAAAGCCGGGAAGGACCCTGCTCTCGATCGCATTCCATCTTTGGTTCCTTTGGTCCTTTCCCCAGACAAACTGTGGTCCGCCGTTGATGTTCACAAACATATTGTTTTTCGGCAGCACGTCTTTAAGGAGTGAAAAGATAACCGGAACAGTTCTGTTGCGGTAATTGTCTATGCCCGTACCCACACCGGCATACCAGGTCTTGTATTGAACCCCGTGCGTGGTCAGTACCTGGTAGGCAGATTTAGTGTCCCCTACTACTATGCCGCCGGTATTATAAGACCGGTAGCTCACCTGGGCCTGCAAAAAATAGCCTGCTGCGATAAACACGAGCATCAGTGCCGTTCTCTTCATGCCTATTGCTTTTTTATACGGCTGAGCTCGGCTAATTTCTCCGGATCAGATGCATCATATTGTACGATCCCCTCTTTGGCGCTTACGATCAGCCGGTTGTTTACCGGGATGACGTCATACGGTTCCAGGTTCTTAATATGGTATTTGAACGACAGCTTTGTCGGGTCTGTTGCATCAAACACTTTCAATCCATCGGTGCCATCGCATATCCAAAGCAGGTCGCCGGTCTTACCCAGTCCGAAGGGGTTTTCCAACGCATAGGTGCTGATCAAAACAGGAGTAGATAGGTTGGTAATATCCAGTACCTGCAACTGGCTTCCGGTAACCGTACCGCATGCGGCACCGGCGCGCAGTGTTACATAAGCATATTTGCCATCTGATATCACCGGGTCGCACATACGGATATGGTTGACCGAACTTACGTAGGTGGGAACGGTCGGATCCGTAATATCATAGACAAACATTCCTGTTGCCGACCCTATGAACAGGTTTTCCCGGAAAGGATAAATGGTTTCAATATTCCAGCCGATACCAACCTCATTTACCTTCTCAGGATGCAATTGTGTGCTGATGTCGAATACCATTAAAGAAGATATATTCACAGTATAGAGGTAGCTGCCGGCAATGGTGAAACGCGCCATGGAACCGGAAATACCGGTGATAACCTTATTAAAGGACTCCGGCGATGAAGAGGCACTTGCAAATGCCATATCCGAAAACCAGATACCGCAGTTAAAGCAGCGTTCATCCTCCAGATTCACGGTAGTATCCTGCTGTATCCAGTCAACAATATATCGTGAGGTATCAGCCAGGAATCCGCTCACATACACCCTCTCCGGAAATACATTGCGCGTTATTTCCGATACCTGTATACTTAACGGATCCGAAATATTTATGGTAAGCATATCGGTATATATATCCGCATAAAGAGTATTTCCCTTTACTGCAATATCTACATTGCCGGGTAGCTCAATAAATCGTTTGTTTACCGGGTTGGCCGGGTTGGAATTATCTATGATATGCACGCCTTTGTTCACTTCATTCACAAACAGGTAGTTGCCGTATACATATATTTTCCCGGGGTTCTCCAATGCCTTTGCAGGCTTACTGCCAACTTCAGCCAACACAGCGGCTTTTGACTTATATACCGGCTTCAACAAGGTGTAAGTGCGTGTTACCGAATCTTTTACGCAGCCACCAAACAGTACCAGCGTTGCCAACAGAAGAGTAGTTAAACGTATCATATGCAGCTTTTTTATACCTGACAGCCTATTTGTTAAAACCATTGCATCATGATAAATATTTTTTTTATTTCAGCCTTTACCTGACGTTGCCCGATGCTTCCGGATAAAGGCCTTATAACCCATTTGTAGTAATTTAGTATGAAAAACAACCATATGGATGATGATTGCGGGGTAGATACGCCCGAGAACTTTGATGCAGCGCTGTTATTGCTTTTTAATAAACGGCAAAAGGTAGCGCTGATCGTTGATAATAACGGTTGGGAAAAAGCCGAAGGATTCATCCGGCAACTGGATGCGCACCGGTTGGTGCTGGAAGGAGGCGCCACTATTGATCTGCCGGCTATTGTGGCGGTAAACGGCATATTCAAGCGTGGGTGTACCTGTTGTTAGAAACTGTACCGGCTACAGGTCATTAAAATTTCCGGAGATGAAAAACAATATGCTTTTTATAGAAACACTCAGGTCCGGCACGGCTTTCAGTGACGATGAGATCTTCGATTTCCTGTCCTTTTTTACGGATAGAAGCTTTAAAAAGAATACGGTGCTGCTACAGTCCGGTACCGTAGCCCACGAGGCATTCTTTATTAAGCAGGGAATCATACGGCAGTGCTTTGATACGGAAGAAGGAACGGAACGAACATGCAACTTTGCATTTGAAGGAGGTTTTATCACAGACCTGGAGAGTTTTTCACGCCAGTCCCGTTCTTCCACTTCTTTGATAACGCTGGAAGCTACGGACTGCCTGGTAATCCGGTGCCAGGAACTGGTAGCTGCCATGAAGCGATCTCCCGCGGTAGCAGAATTTTTTCGTATCGTAGTGGAAAATGTGGCAGCGGAAAATATCCGGCGCACCAAAAGTATGTTATCACTTTCGCCGGAAAGACAGTTTGAAGAGCTCGTTGCTGATAAGCCGGCATTGCTGCAGAGGGTTCCCCAGCGCTACATAGCCCAATACCTTGGACTGGCGCCCGAAAGCCTGAGCCGGATCCGTAAGCGGATGATGGCAATGGAAAAAGCAAGGTAGCGGCCGAAAATGGAATGCAGGCAATATCTACATCTAACGTCAATACACAAGCGCAATATACATCGCCTCAATGACGCTACTTTCACGCATGCAGCAACGTTTCTCTTATACCTGCTGCATAAGTAGTTGGGGTAAACGCAAAAAAGTCGTTGAATTTTTTGCTGTCAAAAAAATAATCCTGCGTATTCTGATATTGCATTTCTTTCAGTTCCCTTACCGTTGTGGAAAATAAACCGGCAAGACCGATCAGGAAAGGACCGAGCACAAAATAAGACGGCTTCCTGTTCAATATTTCCGCAGCCAGCGCTATATGCTGCTTTCCGTTCAGGCGCTCGGCAGAAGTGGGCAAATGCCACACCTGGTTATAGGCGGATGCCGTATTACCCAGCATGGCGGTTGCCTTCGCAGCATCGGGTGTATAGGTGAAGCTGTGTATTTTGTTTACATCAGCCTGCCAGTTGGCTTTTTTCCCTTTTTTCATATTGTTCAACACGAGTGTATTCAAAATGCCATTTTTTGCGCCCGGTCCGTAAAAATCTGCGCTGCGGGCAATCAATGCCTGCAGTCCTTTTGTTTCAATGGCGTCAAAGATCATTTTTACCAGGCGGGCCCTCACTTTCCCCTTTTTTGAAAAGGGTTGAACAGGACTTTCCTCTGTCATATGGGGTATGGCGTCCGGGTGGTACATGTATATATTGTCGAAGAAAACAAGCTTGCAATTGTGCCTGCAGCAGGCATCGATCACATTCTGTATAATGACCGGCCACTGCTTTTCCCATATTTTGTGATCATAAGGCAGCCCCACCGTGAGATAAGCAATTTCACTGCCGGCAACCGCTGCTGAAGTGGCTTCCGCTTCCAGCAGGTTGGCAGCCAGCAGTTCATCTGTTTCATTTACTTTTTGGGGATTGCGCGCCACCAGCCGGATCCGGTCGGTATAAGCGCTTAATTCTTTTGCCAGGAATGTACCGATATCCCCGCCCGCGCCGAGTATTGTTTGCATATTCATTTATTTATATTGCAAAATTAGCGCTGCTGAAAGGCCAAAACGATGATCCGGGTTAAGATTTTGTGATCGCATCACGGGAAGCTATACGGACATCAGCAAGGATATATAGTTTCTTGGGAAAACCGGTTTTCATTTCCTTCACAATGTCGTAGTATAGAAAGGATTGTTTTATATACCGCTGCCCTCTGAAAAACGCCTCGGTACAGCGCAGGACGGTTTATTTCACAGAAAAGCTATATTCATGCGCTGTAACGGCTTAAATTTTTGCCGTTTGTTAACTGTTTGCAAATCAATAACATGCAGAACAGCGTTTAAATTGTTTAATTTTACACCGAAAAGAGATTGCCAGGCATATGAAATCATATATAAAGTTGATATGTGTTATCGTGTTGTTAGGGCTGATGCTGTACCTGGCAGAAGCCTGTAACAATACCGCCTCTTCCTACCAGGGCGGTAAATTGCCGCAAACCGTCAGTTACAATTTTGATATCCGCCCCATACTTTCCGACAAATGTTTTGCCTGCCATGGACCGGATGAAAATAAAAGAGAAGGCGGGCTCAGGCTGGATATTGAAGAAGCGGCATATGCAGCACTACAGGAAAATCCCGGCGCTTTTGCATTGGTGCCCGGGCAGCCGGAGTCTTCACACGCCTTCCTCAGAATAACCACCAAAGATTCCAGCCTGCTGATGCCACCACCGGCCTCTAACCTGAAGCTGAGTCCCTACGAGGTACAGCTGATAGAAAAATGGATCAGGCAGGGGGCAAAATATGAAAAGCACTGGGCTTTTATACCACCCGTGAAGCCGGAAATTCCCAATGTAAAAAACAGGGAATGGCCGAAAAACGACATAGACTATTTTATCCTCCAGAAGATGGAGGAGCTGAACCTCTCACCGAATAAGGAAGCGGATAAAGAAAGATTACTGAAGCGCCTGTCGCTGGACCTGCTGGGGCTACCGCCCACTATTGAAATGATGGATGAATTCCTGGCAGACAATAGTCCCGATGCATATGAAAAAATGGTGGACAGGCTGCTGCAACTGCCCGCCTATGGCGAAAAAATGGCCCTGCACTGGCTTGATCTGGCCCGGTATGCAGATTCACATGGCTACCAGGATGATGGCTACCGCACCCAGTGGCCCTGGCGGGATTGGGTGATCCACGCTTTCAATACCAATATGCCTTATGATACCTTTGTCACCTGGCAGTTGGCAGGCGACCTGTTACCCGAGCCTACCAAGGAGCAACTGCTGGCTACGGGCTTTAACCGCAATCATAAAATAACGGAAGAAGGAGGGATAATACCGGAAGAATACCGGTTTATGTATGTGGCAGACCGTACTGACCTGCTCGGAAAAGGCCTGATGGGTGTCACAATGGAGTGCGCCCAGTGTCATGATCATAAATACGATCCTTTTTCACAGAAAGAATACTACCAGTTGTATGCTTTCTTCAACAATATTAAGGAAGTGGGTATTGAATCAGTGATAGGTGGTCCTGAAACCTATGCGAAAAAGCCCCTGATGGAGATCAGCAACGAAGATGTGCAATCCGTTCTGAACTTTCTCAACAAGCCGGATACCAACAACCTGATCGTATCCATCATGGGAGAGCCGGATACGGTCCGTAAGACACATGTGCTGATCCGCGGCCACTATGAGTCTTTTGGAGAAGAAGTCAGCCCTTCTACCCCGGCTGCCATTCTTCCGTTCGACAGCAGCAAATACAGTCCTAACAGGCTGGGCCTTGCAGGCTGGTTGTTTGACAAGCGCAACCCGCTGACAGCCCGGGTGTACACCAATATATTATGGCAGGAATTCTTTGGCAGGGGACTGGTAAAAACAGCCGGCGATTTCGGTATGCAGGGTGAATTGCCTTCGCACCCGGCTTTGCTGGACTGGCTGGCGTCTGATTTTATGGAACACAACTGGGACATCAAACGCTTTGTGAAGCAGATAGTGATGACAGCTACGTACCGGCAGTCGGCGATCGTGACAAAAGAAAAGCTGGCAGCCGACCCTGAGAACATATACCTGGCCCGGGGGTCACGGTATCGTATACATGCAGAATTTATCCGCGACCTTGTGCTCGCCAGCAGCGGGCTGCTCAATACCTCCGTCGGTGGCCCCAGCGTAAAACCCTATCAGCCGGAAGGGCTCTGGGAAGGAGCCACCTCCGGCCGCGGGCTACTGTCCATCTATGTGCAGGATCATGGTGAAAAAATATACCGCCGTGGCATGTACACGCTTATCAAGCGTACCGTACCGCCACCCACAATGGCTATTTTTGATGCAAGCAACCGCGATATATGCGAGGTTACCCGTTTAAAAACAAATACACCGCTGCAGGCATTGGTGATGATGAATGACCCCACGGTACTGGAGGCGTCGCGGGTACTGGCCGCTGCCCTTTTGAAAGAAGACTCCGGGCAGGAAGATAAGATAGAAAAAGCCTTCCGGAAAATAGTGTCGAGAAAACCTGCGGCAAAAGAAGTGGAGATACTGGAGGACTATTATACCAGCCAGCTATTATCGATAGATGAGGGAACCGCTGCCAAAATGCTGGCTGTGGGAGAATACCCGCTGGATGAATCAATTGATAAAAAGAAGCTGGCGGCATTTATGCGCGTGATTGCTACCATGTATAACATGGAAGAAACGATTACAAAAACTTAACCCTGAAATAAAAATATTCGTGATGGAAAAAGAAATGCTTGAACATGGATTTTCGTGGAACAGAAGGCGGTTTTTGTCCGCTATGAGTTTGGGCATAGGCAGTGTAGCCCTGGGATCGTTGCTGATGCCGGACCTGTTCAAAAACGGCGGTGTGGCGGATGACGACTTTGTACCCGGCATTCCGCATTTTGCACCCAAAGCCAAAAGGGTGATCTACCTGTTCCAGAACGGGGCGCCCTCGCAGCAGGAATTATTTGATTATAAGCCGAAGCTGAGGGAGATGACCGGGATAGAGATCCCGGATTCGGTGCGGGGCAACCAGCGACTGACCGGGATGACGGCGCACCAGGCTTCTTTTCCCCTCGTAGGCTCCTTTGTGGATTTTAAACAATACGGGAATTCACGGGCATGGGTAAGCGACCTGATGCCCTATACTGCAAAAATTGTTGATGAGCTGTGTATCGTAAAATCTATGTACACCGAAGCCATCAACCACGATCCGGCGCTTACGTTTTTACAAACAGGCGCCCAGGTGGGCAACCGTCCGAGCATGGGCGCCTGGCTCAGCTACGGGCTGGGCAATGAAAACAAGAATCTTCCCAACTTTACAGTGTTGCTGTCGCGCGGTATCGGCAACGGGCAGGGCGTATATTCCAAGCTCTGGTCCAATGGTTTTCTCGATTCTGTGCACCAGGGCGTGCAGTTCAGCAAAGGGGAAGACCCGGTGCTCTACCTGCGTGATCCTGAAGGCATGTCACGAAAAGAAAGAAGGGAAATGCTGGATAAGCTGGCGGAGCTGAATGATCTGTCCTATAAGGAAATGGGCGACCCGGAGATCGCGGCCAAAGTGCAGCAATATGAAATGGCTTACCGGATGCAAACCGCCGTGCCTGATGTAATGGATCTGTCCAAAGAGCCGGATGATATCGTAAAGCTGTATGGTCCCGATTGCCTGGTGCCCGGCACCTATGCCGCTAACTGCCTGCTGGCCCGAAAGCTGTCGGAGAACGGCGTTCGGTTTGTGCAACTATATCACCAGGGTTGGGATCAGCATGGCAACCTGCCCTACGAAATTCAAAGGCAGGCCAAGGATACAGACCAGGCGTCTGCCGCATTGGTAACAGACCTGAAGCAAAGAGGATTACTGGATGAAACGCTGGTGATATGGGGAGGTGAGTTTGGCCGTACCAGCTATACACAGGGCAGGCTGACGGAAGATAATTACGGACGCGACCACCATCCGCGCTGCTTTACCATATGGATGGCAGGCGGAGGCATCAAGCCCGGCATTGTATATGGCGAAACAGATGAATTTGGATATAATATTACCAGCAACCCTGTGCACGTGCACGATTTCCAGGCAACGGTGCTGCACCAGCTTGGACTGGATCACGAAAAACTGATCTATAAACATTTGGGACGCAGGTACCGGCTGACGGATGTTTCCGGCACAGTGGTAAAAGATATCATAGCGTAGTGAACACTCATCTTACATTCGTTCAGTTTTTACTTGACCATTGATGAACAGGAAGTTAATTGTGTTTTCCGGCCAGTTGCTGACAGCGCTGGTAATATTTGTTGTTTTTCTTTTAATATTCGGGCATAAGCTGGTAGTGCCGGTATGGTTGCAACCTGCCGGAAGAATGCATCCCCTGCTGTTGCATTTCCCCATCGTGCTGCTGATGCTGGCATTGCTGCTGGAGTTGTTCCGCTTTTCCAGATCGGTAGCCAATAATGCTTTTTACCTGATCCTGCAGCATTATCTTTTTTTATCGGCTGCATTGCTGTGTGGTGTCACCGTCATCATGGGGCTGATATTGTCCGGTGAAGAGGGGTATGAAGGAGCTACTTTGCAGTGGCACAAATGGACGGGCGCCGCTTTGTTTTTCATGGCTGCGATCCTGTTTTTCATCCGTAACCGGAGCTGGTATAAACGTCCTGTTATTGTATCATCGGGGTTGGCGGTGATGGTTGTGCTCATTTTAACGGGACACTATGGGGCCACACTCACCCACGGCGACAATTTTGTATGGCAACCGCTGGCCGCCTATAAACAGGAAAAGCAGGTGTCATTTGAGGAGGCGGTTGTTTTCACGGACGTGATACAACCGATCCTCGAAAAAAAATGTGTGGGCTGCCACAACGCGGGTAAGATCAAGGGTGAGCTGCTGCTTACCGATTCAGCCGGTATTATGAAAGGAGGAAAATCGGGGCTGTTGTTTACGCCGGGCAATATAGAAACCAGCCTGTTGCTGGAGCGGATACATATGCCGCTGGAAGAAGAAGAACATATGCCGCCCAAAGGAAAAATTCAACTGACAGATTTTGAGATAGAATTACTGACCGCCTGGATTGCCAATTCCCAAACCTGGTTTTCGCAAAAAGTGTCGGACCTGCCCGAGACCGACACCTTGCGGCAACTGGCCGCTGCGGTGCTCGTTACCGATAGTCCCCGGGAGCAGTTTGACTTTCCTCCCGCCGGCGAAAAGGATATAGCAGCGCTGAACAACGACTATCGCACCATCCTGTCTTTAGCCAAAGGCTCACCGGCGCTGACGGTGAACGTATATAACAGGGAAGAATACTCGGTGAAACAGCTGGAAGAGATGGGTAAAATAAAAAACAATATTGTATCGCTGAACCTGAACAAGCTGCCGGTAACAGATGCAGATATGCAAACCATCCGGCAATTCAATAACCTGCGGGACCTGTACCTGAACTTTACGGATATTACCGCTGCCGGACTGAAGGCTTTGACGGGGTTACCCCACCTGAAGCACCTTTCCGTTTCCGGTACCCAGGTGCAATACAAAGACCTGGAAACCATCCTGCCTCAAATGAAATCACTTCGTTCCATTGCATTGTGGAATACCCCGCTTACCCGGGAAGAAATGGAGAGCCTGCAGCAAAAGCACAAACAGTTATCGGTTATAACCGGTTTTGTTGACGATGGTTCAGACATGCTGAAACTGAACCCTCCGCAAGTGAGCAACCGTACACCGGTATTTGAGGAGTCTATCGTACCCGGCCTGTTTCACCCGGTAAAAGGGGTAGAGATACGGTATACCACTGACGGCAGCGAACCGGACAGCCTAGAATCACCGGTATTTGAGGAAGGGATGGTACTGCGCAACAACACTACCATCCGGGCAAGGGCTTTTAAGGAAGGATGGGTCGGCAGTGATGCCATCAGCTTTGATTTCCTGAAAAACACCATCCGGCCGGACAGCGCAGTATTGCTCAATAAATTAAACCATGTGCACCTGGCGGAAGGCGCCAATACATTTTTTGACACAAAGCTGGGCGCCCTCGGCGCCAACAATCCCGCATGGGCCAATCACTTTGCAGGGGTAAGGGCGGAAGACATGCAACTGGTATGTTTCTTTAATAAACCGGTAACTGTGCAGTCTTACGGCATACATTATATGGTAGAAGCAAAAACAGGCATTTTTCCGCCGGCTGCGGTGGAAATATGGGGAGGTGAAAACCCGGATAAGCTGCGGTTGATCACTACCATGAAACTGCCAGAGCCTGAGAAAGATGCCTATCATATCACACTTTCAGAAACCACTTTCAAGCCGGTGAACGTATCCTGTCTCAAAATAGTAGCCAAACCTTACCAGGTAGATAAGCGGCGTTACCTGCTGCTGATAGACGAAATGTTCCTGAACTGATGTATGCTCCGAACGTTCGGAGGCTGATTGCTGATGTTGATTTGAGGTTTGATTGTTCCATCAAATCAGAAATCAGAAATCGGAAATCAGCAATCAGAAATTATCTGACCCACCGGGGCACGTAGGTACAGGATGGTGAAAACAGGAAATAGTCCTATTTTTATTTTGGTAACTATATTTCTTATCCAAAACTATTGCCATGAAGACTACAACACATCCATCTTTTTAGCTTTTACTTACCTGAGAGCATTTGTTATGCTTTCTGAAAAACATTCGGATCCTTTCCCGCAGTTACCGACCTCCACAGTTGGTGCAAGTCTGTGCCTGCAATTACAACCTGGTTTCTTCCTGGTTCCCCTGAGACATTTTTTTTAAACATTTTAAAGTTGTTTGCTATGCAAAAAAAACGAGCTGCTTTTTTGACACAGGCCGTCTTTGTCTGGCTTGTGTCGTGTATGATGTATTTTAACGGGTACGCCCAACAAACCATTTCAGGTCTTGTGATCGATGGTTCTACAGGGACACCCCTCCCCGGTGTTTCCGTTTCTGTAAAAGGATCGGCGACAGCGACGCTGACCGGTGAAGACGGAAGGTTTCAGCTGAATGTAGCTGAGGGCGCCGTACTGGTATTTTCCTATGTGGGATACGATTCAAAGGAAGTTCCCGCAACAGCTAACATGACCGTAGATCTTGTGCAGGGTGTTGGCGGATTAGATGAAGTAGTGGTGATCGGATACGGTAGTCAGATCAGAAGAGAAGTGACCGGTGCGGTACAAACGATAGGCGCCGCAGAATTTAAAGATATTCCGGTATCGCAGATGACGCAAAAGCTGCAGGGGAGAATGGCCGGCGTCCAGATCAATCAAACGACCGGTAAACCGGGACAGGGGATGTCAGTAAGGATCAGGGGACAACTTTCGGTGTCCGCGGGTAGCGATCCGTTGTACGTAGTGGACGGATTTCCCTGGACCGGCAATATCTCGGCATTAAACCCCGATGAAATAGAAAGCATCTCTGTCCTTAAAGACGCGGCATCTACTTCACTGTATGGTTCAAGGGCTGCAAACGGGGTAGTGTTGGTGACCACCAAAAAAGGAAAGCCCGGAAAAACAACGATATCGTTAAACACTTTTGCCGGCATACAGGAAGTGCCTATGCGCGGCAGGATAAAAATGATGGATGCGGTAGAATTTGCACAGTTTAAAAAAGAGTATTATGAAGATGAAGGTTTACCTGTACCTGTAGAATTCCAGAACCCGCAACAATATGAAGGAAAAACCAATGACTGGTATGATGCTTTGCTTCGTAAAGCGCCGCTTACCAGCTACAACCTCTCTTTATCGTCCAGTACGGATAAGGTGTATACTTCGGTGGTGGCAGGTATTTTTGATCAACAGGGAGTGGTGCGCAATAATGCCTACAAACGGTATTCACTCCGGATGAATACAGACTACAATGTATCCGACAAAGTGAAGATCGGTTTTAATATCGCCCCTTCTTATGTATTTGACAATACACCGCGTACAGACGGAGATCGTGGTACCGGCGTATTGTTCAATGCCCTGCATACCTGGCCGATCATGCCTATATACGATGAGAACGGCGAGTTGACACTATATAATACCATGCCTGCCAGTACGGGTAATATATTCAACTACCCGAACTGGTTGAGGGCTGCCGATGAGCTCACCAATGAGACCCGGACCATCAACATGCTGGGTAATACCTATGTGCAGTATCAGCCCATTAAAGGCCTGATATTGAAATCGACATTTAACCTGGAATACCAGAGCAATCGCTTCTTCTTCTTCAATCCCTCCACAGCTACCAGCGCTATCAATACGCCCGTTCCCACAACGGCTGTATCTATCAGGCAGAGTTGGGAGAACACGAATTTCCTGAATGAGAACCTGATCACTTACAACAAATCCTTCGGAGAGCATTCGTTTGAGTTGCTGGGTGGTTTCACCAATCAACGTTATCGTCAGACGGGGCAACGTATACAGGCAGATACCTATGTTGATGACAGGATACCAACGATACAGGCTGCTACCAATCTTAACCGTCCGGGAACCAACAATTTTGTGAACGAATGGACTTTAGCATCCTTTCTATCAAGGCTGTCTTACAATTACAAGGGAAAATACCTGTTAACAGCCGCGATACGGTCGGATGGTTCCTCCAGATTCGGGGCTAACAACAGGTGGGGTACCTTCCCTTCCATGTCTGCCGGGTGGGTATTCAGCGATGAAGACTTTATGCAGGGTCAAAACCTGCTGGCCTTCGGAAAGATCAGGGCCAGCTATGGCGTGATAGGCAACAATAATATCGGTAATTACACACAATACCCGTTGGTGAACAATGTTATAAATACCGTATTCGGTAGCACGGTCCAGACCGGTGCTGCTGTTACATCGCTGGGTAATCCCAACCTGGGCTGGGAGACCACTTCTCAATTTGACATAGGACTCGACCTGGGCTTCTTCAACGACAGGCTGCAGTTTACCTACGATTATTACCAGAAAAATACCACCAACCTGTTATATAGTGTACAGATACCACAGGAATCAGGTTTTGGAGCTTTTAATGACAATATCGGGGAGATCAAGTTCTGGGGACACGAATTCGCCATTTCCTCCAAAAACCTTACCGGCAGACTGAGATGGACTACGGATCTCAATATTTCATTCAACAGGAACAAGGTGCTGTCGTTGGCGGAAGGACTGGACCGGGTGTACGGCACTTTCCATATTACGCAGGTAGGAAAGCCTTTTGGCCAGTTTTACGGGTTGGTAGCGGAAGGCGTATACATGAACCAGGATGACCTGGACAGGAGCCCGCAGGTGCCCGGCAGATCTACCGTGGGCAGTATAAAGATCCGTGATATAAATGAAGACGGTATTATAACCTACGGTGGTAATGCCGATGACAGGACGATCATTGGTAATCCGTTCCCCGACTTCATCTACGGTATCACGAATAACCTGCAATACAAAAATTTTGATCTCTCCATTGTGGGTTCGGGCTCCCAGGGCAACCAGCTGCTGGTAAGGCACCTGTACAGCACAGCCAACCTGGATGGTGTTTTCAACATGGTACAGGAAGTGAAATACCGTTTCCGTTCTCCCGAAAACCCGGGTAAAGGCAGGTTTGGTACTACCGTTGGCGGTGGACAGATCACCGGGGTGGAAAGGGATTGGATGAACAGCAATTTCATTGCGGACGCATCTTTTTTCGCCATCCGGAATATTACACTCGGCTACAGCCTCAACTTCCGCGAGACCAGCACGATCAAGTCGATCAGGCTTTACTCATCCATACAACAGGTGCACACTTTTACTAAATATTGGGGTGGCCCCAACCCTGAAACAAGCGCACAGGGCGATGGCAACGGCGATGGCGGCAACCTGAGCCAGGGACTGGATCTGTCTAACTATCCGGTTCCCCGTACCTATACGATCGGGTTGAATGTGAACTTTTAGGGAAATTAATATTTTGGTAATTAAAAAGGAAAAACTATGAATCGAAAATTAATATATGGCTTGCTTTTCACTGGTTTGTTGATGGGTTGTAATAAATACCTGGACATAAAGCCGGAAACAAGCCTGGCTTCAGAAACTTTTTTTAAGAGAGAAGCGGATTTTGATCAGGCCATTAATGCGGCCTATGTGCCGTTGAGAACCATCTTCAATACCCACAATTGGGTGCTGACGGAAATGCACTCTGACAATGTGTATTATGCACGAAATGTTGCATTTGGAAACGAAGAGCAAACCCAGAACATGGCAGATTTTAATGTGCCTACAAATGCCAGCGATGTAGCGGGTGCAAAGATCACCACCAATCCCAGGGTGAGGGATCTTTACAGGTTATACTACCAGGTGATCGCGCGGAGCAATCAGGTGCTGGCTACCATAGATGATGTAGATTTTGACGCTGAATCGAAAAATAATCTCAAAGGCCAGGCCTACTTTCTCAGAGCGTTCTCCTATTTTGAGCTGGCCCGCTTTTTTGGTACGGTTCCCATCCATACCGAACCGGTATCAGTAAGGCAGGATGCTGCAGTACCTTTAAGTACTACCGAACAACTGTACACGCTCGTTGAAAACGACGCGAAGGAAGCAGCCAACCTGCTGAAATCGAAATCGGCACAGCAACCGGGGCGGGTTACCTCAGGCGCAGCACGCACACTATTGACAGACCTGTATATATTACAGGAACGTTGGGGAGAAGCGGAAACCATGGCAAAGTCCATCATTGACAGCGGGGAATATTCATTGATCGATGAATATGAAAACGCATTCTCCACTTCTACCGGGAACAAGAATAACGCGGAATCGGTTTTTGAGATCCAGTATATGGAAGGCGCAGGCGGTTATCAGTGCAACTTTATGTATGCTTTTCTGCCAAGGCCTATCCTGGCTGCAGAAGTAGCTACTGTTTTTGGCCCCACACAAAACCAGCAGGATATATCCGTTGAAGGTAAGAACATTCCAACACCTGATATCATTGCAGCGTACGAGCCGAATGATAAGCGAAAAGATGCTTCTATCGCTTATGTGACCCTGTCCGGCACTCTTTGGGCGCCTAAAACATATCCCTACATAAAAAAATATGCAAAACCGCACGCACTGCACGATAACATGGGCGTAAACTGGCCCGTTTACCGTTATGCGGAAGTGATACTCATGTATGCCGAGGCCCTGAATGAAGGAAATAAACCCGGAGATGCTGCAACACAACTGAACCGCATTCGCAACAGGGCAGGATTACCCAATACCACGGCTTCTTCCCAGGCGGATGTACGCGAAGCGATCTTCAACGAAAGAAGGGTAGAGCTTGCTTTTGAGAATAAGAGATGGCATGATATTGCCCGCACCAATCGCATCAACGAGATCATTGTTCCTCACGGGCAAAAAATAAAGAGTAGCCCTATAAGTTACTATTTTCCCGAAGGCTATGCTCCGCCGAGTGACGCATTTACGAACCTTGAAAGGTATTATGGATTGCCGGCAGATGAAGCCTTGCTGACCCCGCATTTTTAATCCTTTTTTTAAAAGAGCAGAGGGCACATAACCTGCAGGTTATGTGCCCTTTCTTTTACCGGTCAGCTAATAGTCCGAAAAATTTGTATTTTGTAACACAATTACCAAATATGAATGCTGCTGTATTGAATCGCCTGCTGATAATAACCGCTGTTGCCGGACTTCCGTTTGCCGCTTTCAGCCAGAAAGCAACTTCCATTTTCGATGGCAAAACCTTTACCGGGTGGGAAGGAGATACCCGGTCAACCTGGCGGATAGCCGATGGCGCCATTATCGGTGGCTTCCTTACAAAAGAAGTGCCCCAAAACGAATTTCTCTGCACTGTAAAACCTTACCGGAATTTTATTCTCAAACTTACCTTTAAATTATTGGGAACAGAGGGTTTTATCAATGCAGGCGTGCAGTTCCGGAGCATACGGCATACAAATCCGCCCAATGAAATGATCGGGTACCAGGCTGACCTGGGTGACGGCTACTGGGGAAGCATTTATGATGAGTCGCGCCGGAATATAACGCTTACGCCCATCGATACCACGCTGATCAATACAATCCTGAAAAGGGACCAGTGGAATGACTATGAGATCCGCTGTAACGGAAAAAATATCCAGGTCTACCTGAACGGAACCAAAACTGCTGATTATTATGAAAAGGATGACGGTATATTCCAGTCCGGCGTGATCGGCCTGCAGATCCACGGGGGTGGTAAAGCGGAGGTACACTATAAAAACATCTTTATAGAAGAGCTGTAGAATAAAGCTGTAAAAGATTTCCAACCTTAATACCAATCTCTGAAATTTTGCCATAAGTTTTCAAAAGGCTGAAAACTTTTTTCCGGCAGCAGGATTCCGGGCCCTGGGAATACTGTTGCACAACTTCATGCAAGCAAGCGAAGGGGGTCTGAGCCCTTGTTCGATAAACTTATCATGTAAAGGTTTCCTGTTTATTTTTCACCCGTAGTGTAACAATTGATCAACTGTTTCGTATAAACAGGTAATATTTCCCGTTATCAACTGTTATCTGCCCCGGTAGCAGTAGTCTATCTGTTTTATATGATTAAAAACTATATCAAAACCGCCTTGCGGAATATTATCCGTCACAAAGCTTTTTCTGCCATCAATATTGCCGGGTTGACCATTGGATTGACCTGCAGTATTTTTATCCTGTTATGGGTAAGGCATGAAAGCAGCTATGACCGGTTTCATGAAAACGCGGAGGATATATACCGCATTACCGCAACGGTCAGCAATTTTGATGTGGCGGTAACACCCGCCCCGGTAGCGCCGGAACTTCGTTCCAAAATTCCATCCGTCAGAAATTATGTCCGGGTGATCAATACCGGTCCGCATATTTTTGAATACGGAGATAAAAAGTTCGAGGAAAAGCATACCCTGCATGCAGATTCCACCTTCCTGCAGATATTCAGCTTCCCGTTATTAAAAGGAAACCCCGGCACAGCTTTAACACGGCCGGATGCTGTATTGATCACGGAAAGAGTCGCTAAAAAATATTTTGGCGATACGGATGTCGTGGGGAAAATACTCCGGCTAAATACAAAAAATAATCTTGAAATAACCGGGGTGCTGAAAAATATTCCTTCCAATTCTCACCTGGAATTCGACTTTGTTATGCCGATGTCGGCCATTGCCGAGACAAACCGCGACCTGAAAAACAATAACTGGTCCAACTATAATTTTTACAGCTATATCCAGTTTGATAAAGGATTCAGCAGCAACAAGACCGACGTATCGGAAGTAGAGGATCGCATTGAAAAAATTTACATGGAGCACGTGGATGAGAAGGTACTCAAGGTAGATTTTATCTTACAACAACTGAAAGACATCCATCTTCATTCTGTTAAACTACAGGCTGATATTGCCGGGCATGGTAATATCCTGTATGTAAACACATTTTTTGTAGTAGCGGTTTTTATTATAATTGTTGCCTGTATCAATTTCATGAACCTTGCTACTGCACGGTCATCGCGCCGGGCAAAAGAGATCGGCCTGCGGAAGGTGGTGGGCGCGGGAAGAAAGCAACTGATCACCCAGTTTGTCGGTGAGTCCGTTATTATCACG
Source organism: Chitinophagaceae bacterium (assembly GCA_037190885.1). Classification (GTDB taxonomy): domain Bacteria; phylum Bacteroidota; class Bacteroidia; order Chitinophagales; family Chitinophagaceae; genus Agriterribacter. The sequence continues at coordinate 58,194 of JBBCJQ010000011.1, read as the reverse complement.
CTTATTGCCCTGTTGCTGTCTGTCGGATTGGTGCTGTTGCTGTTTCCCTCTTTTAAGTTGTTGGCCGGAAAAGAAATTATGCTGAACGCAGGAGACGGTTCCGTATGGATAGGGCTGTTGGGCATTGCATTGGCAACGGGTATCATTTCCGGCAGCTACCCCGCGTTGTTTTTGTCCGGCTTTCAACCTGTAAAGGTACTAAAGGGCAATATGAAGGCCGGCGGCGGGAACCTGAACCTGCGGAACACGCTGGTGATATTGCAGTTCGTTATATGTATCGTGCTGCTGGTGGGAACGGCCGTGGTATACCGGCAATTGAATTATATCAAAGACATGAACCTGGGTTTCGACAAGTCAAACATGCTGTATATGCCAATGAAGGGAGAGATATGGAAAAAACAGGATGCTTTGAAATCAATGTTATCACAGAACCCGCTGACAAGCCATTTTGCTATCAGCAGCGACCTGCCCCTGGACCTCAATTCCGGAACAGTAGATGTGAAATGGGATGGAAAAGATCCCAATGAACAGGTGATCTTCCCGAATATGAGTGTCAATGAAGATTTCCTGGATGTGATGGGATTGGAATTGATGGCAGGTCGCTTTTTTTCAAGAGACTTTACAGGTGATTCCTCCAACTTCGTGGTAAATGAAAAAGCAATAAAAGCCATGAACATGGGCGCACCCGAAGAGGCCGTCGGCAAATCTTTTTCATTGTGGAATATTAAGGGAACCATCATCGGTGTGGTGAAGGATTTTAATTTCAAGCCGGTACAGCAGGCCATTGAGCCCCTTATCCTGTATTTTAACAATTGGGGTGGCATTGTGGTAGTAAGAACAAATCCAGGGAGTACTGAAGCCACCATCAAAGCCCTGGAACAAATAAGCGGTCAGTTAAACCCCGCCTATCCTTTTTCATATGGTTTCCTGGACCAGGATCTCAATAATATGTATAAAGGTGAGCAGCAGATGGGGAACCTGTTCAACGTATTCGCCGTACTCGCTATTTTTATTTCCTGTCTCGGCTTATACGGACTGTCCGCGTTTATGGCCGAGCAACGTACCAGGGAGATCGGGGTGCGGCGGGTGCTGGGTGCTTCTGTTGCAAATGTTGTATACCTCCTGTCTGTTACATTTACACGGCTGATACTGATCGCAGTTGTTATAGCGGTACCCCTGGCATGGATGGCCGTGCACTACTGGCTGACAACATTTGCCTACCGTACGGATGTCAGCTGGATGATATTTGCTGTAGCAGCACTGGTAGCGCTGGGCATCGCCTGGCTTACCATCAGCTATGAATCGGTAAAAGCAGCATTTGCCAATCCTGTAAAAAGCCTGCGGGCGGAATAATATTCCGGGTGATCCATTAACCGATTGCTGATTTTGATTGCCGACTTAGTGAAACAGGCTCAATTCCGGATCATACACACCGGCCATCGTCTACCTGTCCCTGTAGTGATAAAAGATGCCCTTATCAAGCGCCGTCCAGAGACAGGCTTTCTGGTCACAGGCTTTGAGCGCCCCGTTGGCCCATGTATTACATGTATTGAACAGGTCATATCTGCCGTTCGCTTCGTAAAAGGCGTCTGTATCGCCGTACCCATCATCCGTACTGGGTATATGGATGCTGTTGCCTTTGTCATCTTTTTTAAATGTTCCTGATATAAAGTCTGCCAGCTTCCGGTATTCATCGTGGGTGATCTTTATTTCCTTACAGTCTTCGCCGGTTAATATTTCTCTGTAGTAAGTAGCGTGAAGAGCGGAGCTACCCAAATGGAACATCGCTTTGAAAGCCACACTGAACTTCAGATCCTTCCACTCCGGTGTCTGCAGGTAAAACCCTTTGTCACCCCATCCTACCCCCACGTACTGCATACTGGAGTCCTTTGCATCTGTATGCTCATATTTGATCAATGTTGTCCAATCCATCTCTCCGTTTTTTACCGGCATGACGATATCAGTGTGCACCCCATTGGTTTTTATGTAAATAGTGACGTCGCCTCCCCCGCTTTTCCCGGCATTTTTGTTGACGACTATATAAGGCAGCAGCCATACGGCCAACCCATACACCACGAGCAGACATACAATTATCACCAAAATTTTCACAGGGAGCAACAATATCTTTTTTAATGTCATGATGTTTTTCTAAAAAACGTAAAATGGGGCGATCCGGTATGCAGATACCTTCAAATATAAGCACTTTTAGTGCACAGCCGGGGTCTCATCCCATTCCTCAATCATCGCTTCGGGTGGAACGGAGTGGTTCCGAACGTTCGGAAGAGAGGTCTAACAACTATGAAGGGGATTGCTTTCCCGTCATTAGACGGGATTCTGAATAACACACAGAATGCTAATAAATGGTATTTTTCAGTTATGAAAAAAGGTGGCAGTAGTATTTACATATTAACAAATAAAAACAAAACCACCCTTTATATCGGTGTTACCAGCGACCTTATTGCTAGAGAAAAAGGGGAAATTAATAGCGACCATAAACCCCGTATGGAGAGATTTGTGGGAAGACATTAAACATAGGTGATCTAACCACTTCATTTTGACCGTATCTTCTTCATCGTAGGAAGATCCCAACCGCAGGACGGGAGAGAAATCTATCCACCATAAAAAGTTTTTTCTAAACAAGATACTCCACACAGTCCAAAGACTTCTCCTCAACGCCTTCGTCGGGTTCGTCGAAATGATGGCAAAGGGGAAGAGGTATCCCCCCCATTACAGTGCAGCCAGCGCCTGCTCAAGGTCTGACAGCAGGTCATCCACATGTTCAATACCCACCGAATACCGGATCAACCCTTCGGGGATGCCCAGCAAACTGCGTTGGGCTTCTGTGAGCTCTACATGGCTGGTCGTTCTGGGCGGACCGGCCAATGTACTTACGGATCCCAGACTGGCAGCCAGGTGTGTGAGCTGTAACCGGGGCAGCATTTTTTTCACCTGGTCGTAACCGCCATCCAGCGCAAAGCTCAGGATGCCGCCAAAGCCCCGCATTTGCTGTTGGGCAATATCATGCCCCTTATGCGTTTCCAGTCCCGGGTAAAAAACTTCTTTTACTTTTTTATGTGAGGTAAGATACCGGGCAATAGTAAGCGCCGAGCTGTTTTGCCGTTCTATTCTCAACTCCAGGGTTTTCATACCGCGGGCTATCATATAAGCCGGATCAGCCTGCAAACTCGCTCCGTTGATCTCACGGAACTGAAACACTTTCTTTACCAGTTCAGCCTTACCCGTCAGTACACCTCCCATAGCATCCGAGTGACCACACAGAAATTTGGTGGCGCTGTGTATCACCAGGTCTGCACCCAGTGCAAGGGGGTTTTGGTTTACAGGAGTGGCAAAAGTATTGTCCACCACCACGATGGCGCCCGCTTTTTTGGCGGCAGCAGCCAGTCTTTTTATATCCACTATTTTCAAGGTGGGATTGGTGGGTGTTTCCAGGTACACCAGGTCACAACCTTTTCCTATTTCCGCTTCCAGTTGTTCGTGATCTGTCGTATCACATAGTTTGACCTCCACATTGTACACCGGCAGAAAGTCCAGGAATATTTTACTGGTGCCCCCATAGGTATCTTTCAGCGACACCACTCTTTTGCCGGGCGTAAGGAATGTAAACAGCGTATTGCTGATCGCGCCCATCCCGGTAGCAAATGCGGTAGCCGCCTCCCCTCCTTCCAGCAGGCGGATCTTTTCTTCCAGCGCTGCTACAGTAGGATTGGTATTCCTGCTGTAAATATGTCCTTTTGCATTACCCGTCGCTACGGCATACCATTCATCCATATCCTTATAGGCAAATGCCACGCTGCTGACAATAGGCGTGGTGGCCGCACCGGCTACGGAAAATTCATCTTCGCCTCCCCAAACGGCAATCGTTCCTTTTTTGAAATTGGCATTCATTTTATGTATTTTAAATAATGATCTGAAATCTATTTTGTCTTTCCAACCGTATAGTCATACAAAGCACGGCTGACCTCTGCCAGCGTTTCTGCAGATTCATCCTCATCTGCAATCCCCCGGGATAACAATACGATCACATATTTTTTCCCGTCCGGGAGATATACTATTCCCGAGTCGTGCCTTACACCTGCAAAAGCCCCTGTTTTATTGGCTACCTGCACATCCTTCGGCAGGCGACCACCGATCACTCTCTTGAAATGCTGGCTCAGCAATATCTGCAGCATGTCTTTATCGGCTTCCTTATTAACCACCTTTTCACTGGCAATGGCTTCCATGATCAGCATCAGGTCATAAGCAGTAGTGGTATTGCTCAACCCTTTTTCAAAAGCTTTGGTGTCTTCCACACCTCTCAGCACTTCTATCTTGCTGGCGCCGAGGCCACGCATGGTCTGCGTTACATTTTTGGCACCCAGGATATCGATCAGGATATTGGTGGCCAGGTTGCTGCTCATAGTGATCATCGGGAAGATCACATCGCGCATAGGAAGCTTCCTGCCGATATATTTATACAGTTCATGTTCACTGTCACCCACGGAGTCCAATGAATAGCTGCTGCCATCTACTATGCTGGAAAAGCTGTTTTTGACAAGGATGGAATCGTATATGGAAAATTTTCCTTCCGCGGCCTGTTTGTATGCCTCTATCATTACCGGAGTTTTCATGGTGCTGGCTGCATGAAAGATTTCCTGCTCATTCCAGAAAAAAGTTCTCCCCGACTGTAATTCCTTATATGCCACAGCAAATGTTCCGGTCGGACTCTTTGTAAAAGCATCCTTAACCTTCTTTCCAAGCTCTGCGGAATCAAATGAAACGGGTTTCAGCCGGAGCGCTGAAAAGCTCAGGTCAGAGTCCGGATCAATGATCTGCAGCTTCAGCTCGTTTACTGTAAGGTCGGGGTTCAGAGAATAGGTGAGATAAGCATCTGCTTTAAAGTCCCGGTTGCGGAACCTTGCAATGAATACATCGCGATGAAAATGTTCCACATCTGCTACCAGTTGCGGACTGAAATCAAATTGCAGCGTGATACCTTTACCCGATTGGGCAATGGTAACGTCTCCGCATAACCGATCTCTGAATGTTCCCATATATTTTTCCACCGGCAGCGAAGCGCCGGCAGCCGGGTCTTTGGTAATCCTGGCTTTTTCCTGCAGGGTTTTTAGCCGGTCATAATAGGTATCCTGCACTTTTTTATACCCGGCTATCCAGTCAAAGCCCGGCTTCTTCATGTAATGATCCAGCACATGGTAGATGATGGACCAGTAAGCGCCGGTAGCTTCCTGGTTGGTCAATACCGTGATCCCGAGGTTCAATTCCGGTACCATTACCACCTGCGATACAAAGCCATCCAGCTTACCTCCATGATACACCAGCTTGTATTTGCCATAGTTCATCGAACGGAAGCCCAGTCCATAGCCCACAAAATTGGCTTGTGAGGGTGATATACTCTCTGCAACTTTACTCACCGGCATGGGACGTACTGTTTTCCAGAGTTCATTGGTGGTGGCCGGTTGAAACAATACTTTTTGTAAAGGTGTTCTACCCGAATCCAGGTGAGTGATCATCCATTGCGCCATATCACGGGCATTGGACAGGATACCGCCTGCCGGGTTACCCGCGTCTCCCATGGTCTGGTTATAGGCATCCGGGATCTCCTTCACCTTACCTTCCGCCCGGAAATGTGCTGCAGCAATATTCGGCTGGTCCCTAAAGGTTGAAAACTTCGATACGCTCGTTTTCATACCCACTTTATCAAAAATACGCGTCCTGATAAAAGTTTCCCATGGCATGCCTGATACCGCTGTGATCACTTCCCCGGCCACCAGGTACAGGATGTTATCGTATGCATAGGTTGTCCTGAAATCGTTGACAAAAGGAATATGCCTGAAACGTTTTATGATTTCGCTCCGGCTGTGTGTGGAAGGCGGAAACAGCATAAGGTCTCCCGCATAAGCCGGTATACCGCTGTGATGCACCAGCAGGTCCCGGACAGAAAGATGAGAAGTAATAAAATCATCTGATGTTTTAAACCAGGGCAGATAGTTTATCACCGGATCATCCCATTTCAGCTTGCCTTCTTCTGCAAGCATTGCCAGCGCCGTACCGGTGAAGGCCTTGGAATTGGAAGCAATGGCAAACAGGGTAAGTTCATCAACAGGATGGGGAGCACCGATTTTTTTAGTACCATACCCTTTCGCAAGCAGGGGCTTCCCGTCTTTTACGATCGCCACACTCAGACCTGGCACTTCAAAGGTCTGCAGCACCTTTGTTATATAAGCATCCAGGTCCGGAGGCAGACCGGGAGACGCTTTTTTCTGGCTATACAGAGCAGGCACAAACAGCAACTGAAGCACCAGCGCAACTGCAAATTTTATTTTTTTCATGTAACGATATTTCTCTGGTCCGGGTAATGGTTATTTCAGCTTCCTGATCAGGAACTCCACGGTAGCTTTATCTACCTGCAGCAGGTTCTCATACTTCATCCAGTGATGCGTTTCATCAGGTATCACCAGCACTTCGTAATCTGTAAACCCTTTTTGCTCAAACCGCCTTACCAGGTCTACACTTTGTTTGAAAGGTACATTGCCATCATCATCGCCGTGGATCAGGAGTACCGGCGAACGCCAGGTGTCAACATGTGTGATAGGCGACGATTCCACGGTAAGCTTGCGGAGCAGTTCGGCATCCGGTACTATAAAGTCCCTGTCGCTTATTTCATCCGTCATAAAATCATGTACGCCGTGAATATCAACGCCGGCCGCAAACAAGTCAGAGTCTTTGGCAAGCGCCATGGCAGTGAGGAAACCTCCGTAAGAGCCTCCGTACACACCGATCCGTTTGGCATCCACCTGCGGTAGCTTTGCCAGCCATTCACCTGCGGCTTTTACATCCAGGTATTCAGACGCTCCTTTGTTCCTGGCGCCTGGCGGATGCTGAAAGTCATATCCATACCCTACCCCTAGCCGGTAGTTTACGGACAATACCACAAAGCCCTCGTTGGCCAGGTATTGATTAAGGGCGTATGTATTGGCATAGTAATCCCCGAAATGCCAACCCAGCAGCATCTGCCGCTGCGGACCTCCATGAATGAACAGCACAGCAGGCTTTTTACCCGTTTTATTGACAGGCTCAAACAATTGTGCGTATACCGTTTTTCCATCGGAAGCTTTAAAAGTTACCGGTTTGGGTATTACAAGATTGCCAGGAAAACCCGGAGGGATCAATGACTCCCCTATCAGCTTTATTTTACCCCCCTGAAAAGGCATTACAGCCGGTAGTGCGGGACGAATCGCATCAGCGCTGAGCATCACCATATTTTTTCCGTCGCCGGTAACGGCAGGGAAACTTTCGATACCGGCGCCGGGTGTCAACACCTCTACCGCTGCTTTGTCTACCGGTACCCGGGCAATATGCCTTCTTTCATAATCGTATGCATCCGGACCATGATTGGCGCTGAATACCAGCCATTTTTTATCCTGGCTCAGCCTGACATGCTCTACCATATAATTACCCGGCGTGAGCAGCAACGGCTCTCCGCCTGCTGCAGGCACTGAATACAGGTGCGGCCAACCGTCCCCGTAAGAGAGAAATATGATCCGGTTGTCTGCAGCCCAGTGGAGGTTATACCTGCCGTTGGCGGCAGGTACGGATCCCTGTAAGGTACCTGGTGATCTCCATACCTGTTGCGCTCTTCCTGTTTCAACATCTGCTATACGGATGGACCAGGGCTGGTGTGTGTACACCGTCAGCGAATCCGGTGCGCCGCCCACTGCAGGTCTTCTCACAAATACGATTTTCTTACCGTCCGGTGACCAGCGTGGGGACTGATCGCGGGCAAAACCGGGATCGATCCATCGTATGGGTGATGCGCTATCCTTATAGACCCCTACAAAAGAATGATCGCCCCTGGAAGCTACAAATAACAAACGGGAGCCGTCGGGTGACCATTGCAGTGCGCCCACTCTGCCCTTTGTATAAAAAAGAGACCCGGAAGGAACCGATCCGTCTATCGGGGTGACCCGCACCTGGCCGTTTTTGATATACGCTACTGTTTTGCCATCAGGAGCAATCACAGCATCGTCCCCCTCATCCAGCAGCGTCTCCTTTCCTCCTTTAAAAGGAATGCTGTATAACCGTATGGAGGGAGTTATCGTCAGTGAAGCTGGATTGCGGGGAATCGTTCCATCAAATGCGCCATGGTCCGCCCCCACCACATACAACACATATTTTCCATCCGGGGATATCTGTACGCCAGTGATCTCCTGCCCGTCGTCTGCATTGTAATGCGTCAACTTGCGCAATACAAAATCGGGTCCCTCAGCAACATATACGTTCCGGATGCCTTTTTCGTTGACGGCCACCGCCATCCCGGAACCTGCGGGCGATACCGCCAGTTCGGAAGGGAACGGATAAGAAGTAACAGATTCCAGGGTAAACTGACCAAAGCCCGGCACCTGCTGCACCAGCAACAAGAGCAGGAATACTACAAATCGAATCATTTCCTTTCTGCTTTTACAATTAATCTGAACTCAAAAAAAGCAGCCCTTTTCAGGGCTGTTTTTCGTTCTTTGTTATAAATATACAACACCGCTATTACTGATCCCAGAACAATCTCTCATCCAGACCGCTGATGGCCGGCACATTCGGTCCGTTCCGGCTGACTTCCACATCAGGATAGGCAAGCCTGCGGATAAAGGTATTCAGAGCAGCATTCAACGGTAATTGAAAATCCTTGTATTGATAGTCAAAGCGGCGGGCATCCACCCAGGCTTCGGGATTCAACAACATAGCCACATATTTTTCTTTGAAGATCAGCGCAAGAGTGATATTATCTTTTCCTACTGCCACAACAGGGTCGGCCAAATAAACATTTTTATTGGCAGTTGCAACGCCAATTTTGTCCATATTAGCGGTGATGCCAGCAAGGTATGCATTGTAGGCGGTTTCCTTATCCCCGCTCCTGAAAGCTGCTTCCGCTTCAATAAATTTCATCTCCGAAAAAGTGACCATCTGCACCGGCGCGTCGGCCTTTGAATAAAAGCCTTCGAGCCACAGGTAAGATTCTTCATTGTCAGTACCAGAACCAACCCTGCCTGCACCGTTGCGGGTTCCCCTGTAATCATCAAATTTTGTTTTGGTCGCTATTAAAGGGAGCCGGGGATCAAACACGCCGTAGGTAATGCCATTCATGGCATTTACAATAGATGTGCTTAACCACCCATCAAGCAATAACACTGTATTGTTATACGCCACCCGGTTCCAGGGACTGCCCCGGGGGTCACCGTCCACAAACCCCGTAAGGGTGGCATCATCAGCATTGCTTTGATATGCATCTTCCAGCGTTGACAAAATATTACCTGCGCTGTAAGATGATGTTTTTGAAAGCTGGTTCAGAAACCTTGCCTTTAAGGCATTCGCCGTTTTCTTCCATGCATCAACATCTCCGCCATGTATCACATCACTGTTGGCATCCAGATTCAGCGAAGGAGACGACTGGTTTAACGCCGCTATACCCTGATCCAGTAACTGCAATGAGGTGGTATGCAGGGTAGCCTGGTCATCAAATGCAGGCGTCAGCAACTCCTGTCCCTGGAAAGCCTCGCTGAAGGGCACATCACCAAAGGCTGTGATCATCATGTTGAGATTATATGCCAGCAATATCCTGCCGATCCCCAGATGAAGAGTGGCGCCTTTTTCCTCTGCCAGCTTATTCATCTGCGAAATATTCATCATGGTGTTGTAGAAATTTGTCCAGGTGCTTGTATAATTCACGGGATTGTAAATATCAGCGTCACTGCCCTGTGTACTGGAAGCCTGGTATTGTACCAGGTAAGATACGTTATACCCGATACGATAAACATTCATCCCGCTTTCATAAGTGGCTTTGGTAAGCAACCCATTCAGCGGGGGATCTGTTACCAGGTTGGGGTTTTCGAGCTTGTCAAGATATTTTTCACATGCGGAAAAACTTATTGCTAAAACCGCAAGTACTGCTATATTAAGTATCTTTTTCATTGTTTGTGGTTTTAGAAGTTAAGGTTCAATGAAATGATAAAACTGCGTGTTGCAGGATAGGTGAACCCTGAGAAGCCATCCACCACACTGCCTGAGCTGAATGAACTGGACTCCGGATCGAAGGTGCTGTATTCTGTATTTATCCACAGGTTTGTACCTGTAAGATTTAGTGAAGCGCCCTGTATAAACCCGGTGCGTTTTATAAGGCTTTCAGGCAGGGAATAACCCAAAGAAAGTGTACGCAACCGTATCCATGAAGCATTTTCAATAAATGTTTCAGAAGCACCCCTGTACACGTCCCTGTAATACCCGTTGCCATAGTTAACTCCATCGGGACCTACTCCCTGACCCAGCCATACGGCTTTGGTGTTTTTTGAACCGTCTGCCAGTACCCCGTCAAAAACCACGATATCATTACGGTTTTCAGCGCCTTTTTGTAACGCAAATGAAGCAAGGAAATTGGCGAACTGATTATACCGGTATACCCCCTGCTGCGCGTCAAACAGCATATATAAGCTGAATCCTTTATAACGAAGGGTACTGCTGAAATTACCGATCCACCTGGGCTGCGTATTGGCTATATATTGTTGTTTTGACGCCGGGTTTAACACCGGAAACCCATTTGCACCAATGACAATGGGATGGCTTTTGTCCAGGACGGCAGGGTCTTCCGTATCATTTCCGAAATAGCGCATATACGTTCTGCCATACAGATCGCCTACCGGTCGTCCCGGTATATTTTTTTGTGTAACACTGGCGCTCAGGTAACCAAAATGACTTGCCATGATCATTTCGGTAAGCTCCGGATAGATTGACAGGACTTTATTTCTGTTGGCGGTATAATTGACCCTCACTTCCCAGCTAAAGTTTTTTGTTTGTATGGGTGTTCCTGACAAGCTGATCTCAACCCCTTTATTCCGGATGCTTCCGGAGTTGAGGTAAATACTGCTGTATCCGCTGGTCACAGGTACATTTACAGGAATGATCAGATCTTTACTGGTATTATTATAATAGGTGAGGTCAAGGCCCAGCCGGTTGCGTAAAAAACTCAGCTCCAGTCCACCTTCGTAAGAAGTAGTGAACTCGGGGCGCAGGTTTAAGTCCCCGTTTTGTGTAGACAAAGTAAATGGTAATGCACCGGTGGTAAGCGCTGTTCCAATATCATATCCTGTTGATGTGGCATAAGCAGGTGCGTCTTTACCAATTTTAGCAACAGAAAAGCGTGCTTTGCCGTATGACCACCATTCCGGAAGCCGGAAGTTTTCCGAAAATACCCAACTCAGGCTTGCGGAAGGATAAAAGAAAGAACGGTTTGCTTTAGCCAGTGTTGATGTCCAGTCATTCCTTCCGGTTACGGTGAAGTACAGGTAATTATCCCAGCTTAAAGTCCAGTCGCCAAATAACCCTATGATCCTGTAATCTCTTTCATAAGAATTCTTTTCTACGCTTGATGCATTGCTGAGATTATAAAATGTGGGAACAGCAAATGACTTACCAAGAATATAAGTGGAAGTTCTTCTCGTATCATATAAATCGTGCCCGATCTTAAATGATGACTGAAGATGGCTTCCTATATCATTATGAAAGTTCAGCATCAGGGTAGAGTTAATGATCCTGTTGTTGATATTGTATACCATCATGCTTCCGTTCTCAAAATCATCCACAGGGTATATTTCATCCGGAACGCCCAACGGACCGGGGGTTGTTTTTCTCCGGTTATCATTGTATATGTCCGCACCCAACCGGTAATTGATATCAAGCCATGTAAGCGGTGAATATGTAAAATGTGCGTTAGAGATCACCCTGTCCACATCATCGACATATCTCTTTCCATATAAAAGATAAATAGGGTTATCAATGCCTGCACCTACTATTGTTTTTTCAGTGCCGTCCGGTTTAATATAATCCCATACATCCCAACGGGGCGAATAATAGGTAAGGCTTTCATTGTACCTGTCTGAATCACCCCTGCGTCCCCCGGACTTAATATAATTTACCGACATCCCCATCCTGAATTTCTCAGAAAACTTCAATTCGCCGCCTACTTTGGCAGAGTAGTTCTTATAATCGGTAAAAGGCATGATCCCTTCCTGGCTGACCTGTGAAACCGAGCCATTCAAAACAGCCTTTTCCGTTCCACCGGATAAGGTAAGCGTATTACGGAAAGAATTGCCTGTTTGATACCCATGCTTATAGTTGTTGAATAACTTATCAGGATGCGTGGGGTCAATGGCTTTTGCTTCCTCTATAGTGGGACCGAATGCCGGCCAAAATCCGTTTGGTCCATCCGGATAATACGTTCCAAACCAGCCCTGGGTAAATTTCTTTTGCGTTTCCGGGTATTTATTGATCTCATCAACACTATATGTGGAAGTATAACCCGCACTTAACTTACCGGCCTTTCCGGACTTAGTGGTAATAATGATCGCACCGGTTGACGCACGCAAGCCATAAAGAGCGGTTGCCGCGCCGCCTTTCAGTATATTGATGCTTTCTATATCATCAGGGTTTATATCAGCAGCCCTGTTGCTCATCCCGAGCAGGCTGCTGCCATCGGATACATCTGTTGTATTATCGATCGGTACGCCATCAATTACAAACAGCGGTTGAAATTCCCGGTTTGCATCAAGGGAGTTAATGCCACGTAAAATTATTTTTGCGCCCTGTCCCGGCGCACCTCCGCCGGAATTGATCTGCAGTCCTGCTGCCTGGCCCTGTAAAGCATTCACTACGTTGATCTGTTTGCTGGAAGACAATGCTTCAGCGGTTACTTCCTGGGCAGAATATCCCAGGGATCTCTTTTCCTTTTTGATACCCATGGCCGTAACGGTAACCTCTGTGAGGCTGGAATCGTCTTCGGTCAGCACAAAGTTGAGCTCCAGTGTTTCATCATCTTTAACACTGACATTGCTGATTTCTGTGGTAAAACCAATCGCCGATATCTGCAACCGGTAGCTATCCGGCTTCAGCCCCGAAATGGAAAAAGCCCCGTTATTATCGGCAATGGTGCCTATGCTGGTACCCATTACCTGTACGGAAGCATTTGGCACCGGATCCCCGGCCGCATTTAATACCACTCCTTTAATGCCCCCGTCCGGCACCGCCCGGGCCAGGAGTGTAACAGCCGGTTGCTCAGTCGCCTTATACTTTCGGATGATAATATTTGCATTCAGTAATTCATAGTCAAGATCAGTATCCTGCAAGAGGTCATGCAGTACCTTGTCTAACCCATAGTCTGCAGCGCTATAGCTGATGTTCTTATAGCCCGCAATATCCGCCGTCTTATAGCTGAAGGCCAATTGTGTGGATGTTTCAATCTTCCGCAGTGCCGTTTTTAAGGATACGTTCCTGAGCTCCAGCGACACTTTTATTTTACTCAGATCCTGGCCATGCGATGGTCCGGCAACAAGCATTCCATTGATAGTCAGGAGTAAAGCAAGGAGTGTTATTCTCATAACAAAAGCACTCATTTTTAGTTCCGGTGCCCGGCGATGCTGTAAACAAAATTCTGGAATACGCGGAAGCATCCTGCCACGCATCTTAAGATAAAATCTCATAGCTTTGGTAAGTTTAAAAATTCAAAACTTGGGTTTTCTAAACGCAGACCGGATCATCTCGCACATGGTCCGGTCATTTATTTAATTGCAGGTGGAGACATTATTCATTGCTTTTTATTGTTTTATAAAATAGGCTTCTTTTTCCCATACCAGGTCTGCTTCCACCAGGGCACACAATACCTGCAGCGCTCTTTCAATGCCATCCTCCTGTATGAAGCTGGTGGTTACCCGAAGCGATTTCAGATAAGAAGATTCTACCACCACACTGACACCAAACACGCGTTCCATATCTTTCACAATGTCCTCAACGGTATCATCGTCATACACCAGCTTGCCCTGTTGCCATACCGCCGCATCAGATTCCCTGATCACCCTCTCTTTCACCATCTCCACTTTGGGTGTTACGCTTACCTCCTGTCCCTGCTCCAGCGTAGCTACCTGTTTTTCAGCAAAGCTCACCCTCACCTTTCCTCTTTTTACAGATACCGTTACCTTTTCCATATCAGGGTAAGCTTTTATATTGAAAGCAGTGCCCAGCACTTCTGTTGTCACTTCACCTGTAGTAATGATAAAGGGTATCTTGTCAGCATGCTTCACGTCAAAAAAAGCTTCGCCCTTTAATGCCACCACCCTTCGGGAGGCATCAAATGTTTGCGGGTATTCTATTGAGCTGGCTGCATTCAGCCAAACCTGCGTGCTGTCGGGCAACAGCAGGAACCTGTTTTCTGTACGGGGTACTGTGTGGATAACCGCTATTCTCTCTTTAGCCGCCTGCTCTGCACCGCGAAACCGGTTGTACACAAAAAAAACCAATATCAAAAAAACTGCTGCCGCGGCCGCCAGGATCCGTTTTTTCCCACGCCCCGCCCGCCGAAAACCAGCTGCCACTGTTTGCCTTTCCTTCAACCCGGCAAGCAGCCCCGACGGAATCTCCTGGTCTCCCAAAACAGCGTCATACACCGAATTGAGTATCTCTTTCAAAGACGGGTCTGTTTCCCCCAGCGCTATATACTGAAACAATTCATCAAATTCAGACCGGCTGCAATTACCTTCCTGAAACCTGATAAACAAGTATGTAATTCTCTCTTTCATTAATAAACATCTATTAATGAGGCATGCAAAAGTTTGTATGTCCCTTATTACGATATGACGAAGCAAAAGACGACTGTTCCTATCCCTGCCAAAAAATTACTGACAGGCAAGAAGGATGATGAGGAGACCTGTTAAAAACTGGCTGATAGAACGCAGCGCCAGGTGGATCTGGTTCTTTACGGTATGCGTGGAAATGGAGAGCTTCTCGGCAATCTGGCGGTAGTCTAACCCGGCTTCCCTGTTCAGGCGATACACCAGCTTTCGCTGTGCCGGCAATTCGCTTACAGCACGGTGGATACGCAGATCCGTTTCCTTTGCCTGCAACTCCTCTTCTACCCAGTTGTGGGAATACCGTAATTTTTTCCACAGCTTCTCCTGCAGCCGCTTATCCGCTGCTGTCTTACGGAGAAAATCTATTAATTCATTCATAGTAACCCTGTGCAACCAGGCGTCCATATTAGCAACGCCGGCTAAATCAAAGCGATGCTCCCAGGCTTTTATAAAAACATTCTGCAGTATATCCTGTGATTGTTGGGGAGACTTGGTCACTTTCAGTGCAAGCAGGTACAATCGCCGGCTGTTCTTTTCAAACGACACCTCGATTAAGTTTGCAGCGTCTGAATTGGAATAAACAGTATTCTCACTTGTATCTGGCGGAAATTTCATTTATACCTGCAGATAGTTTTGTCTACCCAAAAATAATAAAAAGTTAATATTTCCTGAAGACTTCCACCGGTTTATAAAAAATCTTCCCGTGACGGTGAGTGGTATACCTGAAAAAGCCCCTTTACAGGGGCTCATGCTCTACATCCACTATCCTGAATTTTTTAATGCCGGCAGGCAGCTTCCATTCCACCTCCTCTCCTTTCCGGAAACCGATCAGCGCAGATCCCATCGGCGCTACAATAGATACTTTCTTTTGCGAAATATCCGCATTTTCCGGCATCACAATGGTATAGGCTGCTGTTTTCCTGGTATCAACATCTTCCACCGTCACTTTTGAATTCAATTTAACGGTATCGGGTGGTAAGGCTTCATCTTTTACGACCGTCGCCCGCCCCAGCTCATATGCCAGGCTCATTTCGTCGCCTTTTGGCCTGGCAGTGGAGATTCCGACATATTCCTTCAGGGTCTGAAAATCAGATTCACAAAGAACAACAGGATTCAGTTTCATATCAATACATTTAAAAAATAAAAAAATCCGGCACAGGTATGTGTGTTATACCTTTCACCGATAATGCGTTATAAAATATCAAAGGATTCCGGGTAGCCCCGGCATCGCGTTACAAATGGTATGAAGCCGGGGCAGAATAGCTGAAGAGTACAGGTGTAAACGCCGCAACAGAGAATGGCAAAACAATATTGCCATCCGCAGCCGGAATAGAGAATGTCATAGTATTATAATTATATACAACCTGCCTGAGCATCATCTTACAAAGTTAGTGATTTATCTGCCAAATCGCCATTTTATTACCTATCGGGATGAATTGCACCACCTCCCTGACATTTTCAAATTTTCATTTGTCCCGAATACACCCGTAAAATGGCGAAACACGCCTTCAGCCTGTTGACAGCGCTTATTAGTTTTGTTATCGGATTGCAAAGTCTTACTGACGGATGTAGTTACGAGCGGTGGGAACTATTCTCATTGCGGCAAAATCAGAGCTAAACGAATACCGCAATAAAAGTTCAAATCTTCGCCGGGCAGGTAGGTGGTCGGTGTCTCCACCGACCAGAACATTTGTAGCGGAAACCTGGAATGCAACCATTACTGACATAAGGTTGTCACAAACCGGGTTTTCTTTGCAGTTGAAGTAAAAAATGACAATACATGAACAATAGGAAACAAAAAAAGGGCTATACTTATCGTGATCTGCCGTTCAGAATTTTTTTTATAGAAAATAATGACGGAAACTTTGGTTACATTTAAAGTTTCCATAGTTTTGCTCCCATTATGGAAATGCAGGACCGGATCGCGGTGAAAGCCGGGGAATTATTTCTCCGGTATGGCATCAGGAGCATCAGCATGGACGAAATAGCGTCGCAGTTGGGTATCAGCAAAAAAACGATCTACCAGTTTTATGCCGATAAGGATTCGCTGGTGCAACGGGTAGTGGATTCTATGCTGTCGGATAATGAAAACGAGTGTTTTAATACCCGGAATGCCAGTGAAAACCCTGTCCATGAGATGTTCATAGCCCTGGATATGGTGCAGGACTTATTGAAAGTGACCAACTCCACGGTGGTGTACGACCTGCAAAAGTATCATCCCTCCGCCTATAAGAAACTTGCAGATCACCAACACAAATTTTGGTTTGCGCTGATCACGGAAAACCTGGAAGAAGGCAAGCGACTGCAGCTGTACAGGCAGGACCTGGATGTGGAAATTGTTGCCCGGTTCCGGCTGGCCACTGTCTTTATGATATTCAACCCCTACTTTACAACCGGCATGGGAAAGACCCCGCTGACGAAAGCGATGGAGGAAATAACGATACTCTTTCTTTATGGAATAACAACATCCAAAGGACAAAAGCTGATTCAGAAATATCAAAACAGATAAATATTCATTCTTTATGAAACGAGCATATCAAGGAACACGGGGCGGCAGCATACAAACGGCCCGGCGTTTTCGAGAGTCCGTACACCGTTTAATGGCCCTGGCAAAGCTGTTGCCGGCGCTGGTCTTTTTCACCGGCGCTGCCTTCGCGCAGGACAGTCCGCAGATACATTCTTTTTCGCTGCAGCAGGCACTTGCATACGGACAACAACACAATGTGCAGGTAAAAAATGCCTTGCTGGATATACAAATTCAACTGCAAACCAACCGCGAAGTAACGGGCGCCGCCTACCCGCAGATCAGCGCCAGCGGTTCAGGGGTTTATAACATAAAGCTTCCGGTAAGCCTGGTGCCCGCAGAATTTTTTGGCGGACCGCCCGGAACATTTGAAAAGCTGGCATTTGGCGTAAACTGGGGTGTGACAGGCGGTGTCTCATTATCCCAGCTTTTGTTTGACGGGCAGGTTTTTGTAGGTCTGCAGGCAAGAGAGACCCTGATCCGGTTCATGGAGAAGAATGCCGAAATAACCGAAGAAACGATCCGGGCCAATATTTCGAAAATATACTACCAGTTGCTGGTTACCGAAACAGCGGTTGAACTGCTGGACGCCAACATAGCATTACTTGAAAAGCTAAGATCAGATACCCGGATCATGTATGACAACGGCTTTGCTGAAAAGCTGGATATTGACAAGCTGGATGTACAATTGATCAACCTGCAAACAGAAAAGCATGGTGTATTGAACCAGACCCGTAATGGCTACCTGGGACTCAAGCTCCTGATGGGAATGCCCATCAGGGACTCACTGATACTGACTGATAAGTTGACGGATGACCAGGTAAAGGATGGCATGCTGGGCATATTGGATACGCACGATTTTGACTACTCGCAAAGGCGCGACTTTCAATACGCCGACCTGGGGGTGACATTGGGAGAATATGATGTACGCCGCTATAAGCTGGCCAAACTGCCTACGCTGTCCATGAACGGGTATTATAACAAAAATGCCCAACGCAACAAGTTCGATTTCTTTAAAGGAGGCGACTGGTTTGATATTTCAGCGGTAACGCTGCAGATAAATATCCCGATTTTCACCGGCTTTACTAACAATGCCAGGATAGAGAAGGCAAGGCTGGCGCTGCAGCAAACACGTAACCAACGGGAGGCCCTGAAAATCAACATCGACACGGAGGTAGCGACAGCGCAAAACAACTATTCGATCGCCGTCACCACGCTCGATTACCAGAAGAAGAACATGGAACTGGCGGAAACGGTTTTTCAGCAAACCCGTAAAAAGTTTGAAGTGGGTACAGGTTCCAACCTGGAGATCATCCAGGCACAAACAGATATGAAAACGGCACAGACCAATTATATCAACGCTTTGTATAGCGCGATCATAGCCAGAATTGATTTCCTGAAAGCAACAGGAAAACTTTAAAAACAACCATAACAGATAAAAACAGATATATGCAACACTCAGCGAAAATAATTGTTGTACTCACTGCCGTCACGATGCTGGTATCCTGCGGCGGACAGTCTCCGGACGAATTGGCGGCGAAAGTAGCGGCCAAAAAGGCGGAAGTAGAAAAACTAAAAGCAGAACAAAATTCATTATCGGAACAGATCGCAAAGCTGGAGGAAGAGATCATTACGCTCGACCCTTCACAAAGGAAAGAAAACCCCAAGCTGGTGGCGATATCACCGGTAGAAGCGGGCAATTTCACACACTATATCGACCTGCAGGGACGCATAGATGCTACCAATATCGCTTATGTGGCGCCAAGGGGCCAGGGCGGACTGGTAAAAGCAGTCTATGTTAAACAGGGGGACAACGTAAAAAAAGGACAGCTGCTCCTTAAGCTGGATGATGCCCTGGCGCAAAAGCAACTGGACCAGTTGAATACGCAACTTGAGTATGCCAGGGACCTTTTGAACCGCCAGCAAAATCTCTGGGATCAGAATATCGGCACCGAGGTGCAACTGCTGAATGCAAAGAACGGTGTGGACAATATTGAAAAACAGATCGCTGCTGTGAAGGAGCAGTTATCTTTCTCCAATGTATATGCAGAGATATCCGGTGTGGCGGAATCTGTGGATATTAAGCCGGGCGAGTTCTTCCAGGGCGGTCCGCAAATACGGATCGTTAACACAAGCGAGCTGAAAGTAACCGCGCAGGTGCCGGAAAACTACCTGAACAAAGTGAATGCCGGCAGTCCCGTGGAGCTCAGCTTTCCGGATATGGGAAAAAGCATCAGCACAAAAGTGTCGGTAGTGGGTAAGCTGATCGATCCTATCACCCGTTCTTTTTACATTGAAGCCCGGTTGCCGCAGAACAGCGAGTTCAGACCCAACCAGATCGCCCTTGTAAAAATACAGGACTATGCCGCTAAAGACGTACTGACCATACCGGTCAATACCCTCCAGAATGACGACAAAGGGAAGTTCGTGATGATGGCAGTGAACGAGAACGATAAGCTGACAGCGCGTAAAAAATATATAACCATCGGGCAGTTGTATGCCGATAAAGTAGAGATCACCGACGGCATAGAAGCAGGACAACAGATCATTACCGACGGTTTCCAGGGGCTATACGAAGGACAGTTGATCACTACCCTCTAACACCACCGGCAGGCAACTACATTAATGACACACTAATTACAATATATGAGTGTTCTAGAAAATATTAACGGGAAGTTCAGGGAATTTAAGCCCACTACCTGGAGCATTAAAAATAAAACGTCTATTTACCTGGCGATCATCTTTGTCAGCATCGTGGGTGTTTTCCAGTTCGTGACCTTACCCAAGGAACAATTCCCCGACATTGTCATTCCTACCGTATATGTACAAACGATCTATGTAGGTAATTCACCCAAAGACATGGAAAACCTGGTAACACAGCCCATCGAAAAACAGATAAAGGGCATTACCGGTGTAAAGATCCAGAAAACCACCAGCACCTCTATCCAGGATTTCTCAGCCATCGTAGTGGAGTTCGGCACGGATGTGAATATAGACGTGGCTGTGCAGAAAGTAAAAGATGCGGTAGACAAGGCAAAGACCGACCTGCCAACCGACCTTACAGAGGAACCCAGTGTAATGGAAGTAAGCCTGTCTGAGATACCGGTCATGTACGTGAACCTGAGCGGCGACTACGATAATATCCGCTTGAAAAAATATGCCGACGACCTGCAGGACAAGCTCGAAGAGCTGTCGCAGATCACCCGGGTTGATATTGTGGGCGCCCCCGAAAGGGAGTTCCAGATAAACGTGGACAATTACCGGATGCGCAGCGCCAATATCACCTTTGACGATATTGCCAATGCAGTTGCCAGGGAGAATATGGACATCACCGGCGGTTTGCTGGAAGTGGGCAACATGAAGCGCACCCTGCAGCTGAAAGGACAGTTCACCTCAGCTGCGGATATTGAGAATGTGGTGGTGAGAGGACCGACCGGCGGCTCCATTTACCTAAAAGACATTGCCGTTGTAAAGGACACAACGAAGGAACGGGAAAGCTATGCCCGGCTGGATAATAAAAATGTGATCACCCTCAATATTGTGAAGCGCTCCGGTGAGAACCTGATCGAAACCGCCGATGCGGTGAAAGTAGTGGTAGAGCAGATGCAGGAATCTGAGTTTCCAAAAGATCTGAATATTGTAATCACCGGCGACCAAAGCAAAAATGCCAAGCACTCTTTTGACGAGCTGGTCAACTCAATCGTAATAGGCTTCATACTGGTGCTGGCCATTCTTATGTTTTTCATGGGCGTCACCAATGCATTCTTTGTAGCGCTGTCTGTGCCGTTGAGCATGTTTGTCGCATTCATGTTCCTGCCCGTGGCGGATACAATAGTAGGCTCGCACGTAACACTCAACTTCATGGTGCTCTTCGCGCTGCTGTTCGGGTTGGGTATCATTGTGGACGATGCCATCGTGGTGATAGAAAACACCCACCGGATCTTTGTACAGGGCCGGGGAAAGATCAGTTCGGAAAAGTCGGCTATGATGGCTGCCGGAGAAGTATTTGTGCCCGTACTGACAGGTACACTTACTACCCTGGCTCCTTTCTTCCCTCTATTGTTTTGGCCGGGCATCATCGGTAAGTTTATGATCTACCTGCCCGTCATGCTGATATTCACCCTTACGGCTTCGCTGATCGTGGCTTTTATTATGAACCCGGTATTCGCCGTGGATTTTATGAACCACCCCGAAGGTGAACACAAGGCAAAAAAATCAGCTATATTCAGAAAACCATTCTTCTGGGTGGGGGTAGCCGCCGGCATACTATTGAACATATCAGGCTATCCTTTCCCCGGTAATATCCTCCTCACCCTGATCCTGCTGATCATTTTCAACATCTACGTGCTGGAAGGTTTGATCCGCGGGTTCCAGAACAAAGTGCTGCCCTGGATCATGTCGCATTATGAAACGCTGCTGAAATGGTCGTTGAGAGGATGGCGCCCTGTGCACCTGCTGATCGGCACTTTTGTTGTGCTGATAGCAAGCTTTATGATATTCGGTGCAGCCGTAGGCAGCCAGCGGGTACCCATTGTATTTTTCCCCAATTCCGACCCCAACTTTATATATGTTTACCTGAAGCTGCCTGTAGGCACGAACGTGGAATATACAGACTCCATTACACGCACCCTGGAGAACAGGGTATATAAAGTGCTGGATATGGAAGACGGTAAGCAAAACCCGATCGTAGAAAGTGTTATTTCGAATGTGGCGGTAGGGGCAGGAGATCCCATGGCTGGCGACAGGAGCACCCGGCCCGAACTGGGAAGGATACAGGTATCCTTCGTAGAGTTTGAAAAAAGACACGGCGCCTCCACTGCCGCATTGCTGGATTCCATCCGGGTAGCCGTAAGGGGCATACCCGGCGCTGAGATATCCGTTGACCAGGAGTCCAGCGGTCCGCCCACCGAACCGCCCATTAATATTGAGATAGCGAGCGAAGATTTTGACAACCTGATCAAAACGGGTGTGGCGCTCAAAAATTACCTGGATTCCATCCAGGTACCGGGTGTGGAAGAGCTGAAAATGGATATTGATCTCACCAACCCTGAGATCACCCTGACGGTAGACAGACAAAGAGCGTTGATAGAAGGTGTGTCTTCCGCCCAGATCGGGATGGAGATCAGGACAGCTTTATTCGGCAGGGAGATATCAAAAATAAAAGACGGCGAAGACGAATATAAAATACAGTTGCGCAATGCCGAGCTGCAGCGGAAAAGCCTCAGCGACCTGCTGAACATGAACATAACGTTCAGGGATATGGCCAGCGGCGGCGCGCTCAAAAGCGTACCCATCAGTTCGCTGGTAAAAGTGGATTATACCAATACGCTGGGTAGTGTTAAAAGGAAAAACCAGAAAAGAACCATCACCCTTCGTTCAAATGTGTTGATATCACAGGGCTATACCCCCACCGCTGTAAACCAGCAGATCAAAGCTTATATCGATGCATTCCCCGGCAAGGCGGCCGGCGTCAGCATAGAACAAACGGGAGAGGGTGAGCAGCAGGCAGAAACCATGAACTTCCTGGCATCGGCCCTGCTGGCAGCCTTTATGATCATTCTTTTCATCCTGGTGCTGCAGTTCAACTCCATCAGCAAACCGGTCATTATCCTCACTGAAATTGTATTCAGTATTGTCGGGGTACTGCTGGGCTTCAGCCTTACAGGTATGGAGGTATCCATTGCATTCACCGGGCTGGGTATTGTGGGGCTGGCCGGCATCGTGGTAAAAAACGGTATCCTGGTAATTGAATTTGCCGACGAGCTGAGAAGCCGGGGCATGAAAATAAGGGATGCAGTGATCGAAGCCGGTAAGACCCGTATCATACCGGTATTGCTTACAGCACTGGCGGCCATATTCGGCCTGATACCGCTGGCGGTTGGCTTCAATATTGATTTTGTCGGTTTATTTTCCCGGTTTGAGCCGAATATCTTTTTCGGGGGAGACAGTGCGGCATTTTGGAAACCGCTGGCATGGACCATCATCTTCGGTCTGATATTCGCCTTTTTCATGACCCTGTTCATGGTACCCGCCATGTACCTGATCGCTGAACGGCTGAAAAGACCGATGCGCAGGCATTTCGGCGGCAAATGGATCTCCATGCTGGGTATACCGCCGCTGACCCTTGTGTTCCTGCCGCTTGTATTCTACACCATGTTCCGCCATAGGATGGATGTGGCAAGAAGGAGGAGGGCATTAGCAGGAAAAGCGGGCGATACCTGGATAAAGAGCTGGTTTTAAACTGGAGACTTCACACCTTACAGGTTTTGCCTGCCCGCCGGAGCAAAACGCAGGAGGGAAAACCTGTGGAGGTGTGAAGTTTACATGGGTGTGAATTGACCGAAAAACTGTGAAGCATTTTCTGCATTTCACCGATCACTTTACGCTGAGGGTAGCCCGCCGCGGCGGGCAAATAAAACCTCCGGCATTTTTTCTACAAACAGGTCGCCGCCATACGGCAGGTTACAGATGCATATGATGCTTATTAACGAGAACCATTTAAGCCCGGTGGCTTGAATTTGAGGTGCCCTCACAAAGTTGTAGGTAAAGTGTCGAATGGTATGTTACATCCATCACGGAGGCTTCGCCTCCTGAAGGGGAGTTTGATGAGACACGATGGAAGACTGGCAATACTATACGGATTGCTCTGTTTATATCAAATGCCACCCGGGGCTGACCAAAAAGCTCATGGAACGTCTTTGCGAGGGAGAAACGACCGAAGCAATCTCTTTGAGTAATAAAGGTTTAAATATTTGAGATTGCTTCACTTCGTTCGCAAAGACGACCTTTTTGGTCAGCCCCGGCAAGGTTTGTAGATGCATGGTAAAAACGTATATGCGTCCTGTAGGGACGCCAGGTGACGTGTAGGAAATACAACCGTTACCTAAACAAACAGCCATCATAGATAGGGGTAGGAAGCTATGATCAAACCGATTCTTTAGAAAGGAATGCTCATTATAATCTATAGCGAAGACTTTAAAAACGCCCGGTACTGAACGAAAAGCACAAAATAAATGTGCAGTTGTGTATACGTTTTGAAAAGGTAATCACTTTTCTGAAACACCAGGCGTCCCGATGGGACGCATCCGCAATTTCCTTTTTTCTACCAACCTGTTATCCCTATGGGACAATGCTTCAAATTCAAGCTTGCTAAGGATGTTTTATTGATCATATTCCCTTTGGTCAGTCTCTAAAATATGTAAGCCACCGGGATAGATCAGCCTGATCCAAAACAGCTTCGATGTCTGGAAAATAGCACTTCAGGTCAGCATTTTCAAAAACGCATATTTCAATATCCTTCTCCAGAAAACTATCCCCTTTAACCAACAGAAGGCTACCGGTATAGTGCAAAAAACTGCATTCTCATCCGATCCGATATCTCTTCAAATGTTTCCGGGCTGATGTCTTTTTGCACCTGTAATGCCCAATTTTCCTCTACTTCAATTAATTGAAAGACTCTCTCTCTGCCACTGGCATCAAGATAGACCATACAACCCAGGTACCATTGAAGATTTCCTGACTTTATCAGATCAGTGCACTGACAGGGCCATCATTCCATTCAATCACAAATTCTTCCACAAAAAAGTCGTTTCGGCTTTTCCCGATCATTGTAAACCAATTAATATTTATAATTCCCCCGTCAATTTAAGCAGATTACTTATTTTGCAAAAAAGCATTATGTGGCTTGACCTGGTATATCTCGGATTATTGATAGCAGCAGTTATAAAGGGTAGCTCAAAAGGCATCATCCTGGCGCTGTTTTCTCTTGTAGGCTGGATCATCGGGCTGGCAGCCGCTTTAAAGCTGTCATCATCGGTAGCAGCTTACCTGCAAACCCATACCGGCTGGGATGCCAGGTGGCTCCCCGTTATTTCCTTTATACTCGTATTTGTAATAGTGGCAATGCTGGTGCAATGGGCCGGAAAAGCGCTGGAGGGCGTTTTGAAGCTGGCTATGCTGGGCTGGGTAAATAAGCTGGGTGGCGCATTATTATATGCCGGCATGATCACACTGGCGTTTTCGGTGATGCTGTTTTATATCGATCAAATGCAACTGGTGCCGCAAACTACATTAGAAAACAGCCGGGCATACACTGCCACAGCCGGGCTGGCGCCGTTGGTGCTGGACGGTATCGGTTCCATTATACCGGCAGCAAAAAACATGTTTCAGCAACTGGAAGACTTTTTCGACAAAACCAGCAATCATATTCCTAACGGGGAAGCGTAGTATCGCGTTGCAGGGGTGCAATGGTAGCCGGTGCTGTTGTTGCGGTTGTATCGTTGCTATCATCATCAAAATCGGCAAACGGGTCTTCTCCCAACGGCAGGGTACCTCTCTCCGGCCTGAGTATTTTCCAGCTTTTAAAATCCTGGTCTGCTTCCAGCCCCTGCCCCGGTATCAGAGTTCCATCCGCTTTTGTGATGCGTATCGGCTTATCCGTAAAAAACTTTTGCTTGTTCTGATCCCACCATAGTTCCTCACAACGCAGGGTGTCCTGCCTGAATTGCTGAATGACGATCACGCTGTCCCTCAAAAACATTTTATTCTGTCCATCAATATAACGTCCGTAATTAGCGTCAAGAATACTTTCAACAACCAGGGAGTCATTATAAAAATCAACATGGAGCTTTTCCGGGAATTCAACACGTGGCAGCGTATCCTGGTACCTGTACATAACGGCAGACGACAACTTGGCCCTGATCTTCCCCGCCTGGCTGAAGTAGGTTTCCACATTCCTTGCCTCATCCACGCTCATTTTCTTTTTCAGCCTGTCCTGCAACTCCTGCTCACTGTTCTCACAGGAGAGCAAACCGGTCACTACCAGCCAGAGCCAAATGAATCGGGTTCTTATCATCGGGGAAATGAATATTAATCGTATTTCTGTTTGCGGAACCAGACATCGCTCAGGGAAAAGCCAACAGAAATACGGTAGAAATTCTCACGCAGCGAGTTGCTTTTATTGCCTCTTCTGCCGATCTCAAAAGAAGTATTGACAGCGGTATACTGCCCGGAATACAACTGGTAGCCGTACTTTTTAACCGGGAACGATGCCCCGAACGTGAATGCATACATGGGAAGGTCCCTGTTGACGGATATATAATCCGGTCCTATATAAAACCCTGCGCGGTACTGCACCTGGTTCCAGTAGCCCTGGCTCTTATAATCCGGTATCATGGAGCCCCCTATGCGAAACACCCAATTGTCCTTCACCGCATCCTTTTCACCATAGTACCTGTAGTCATTCCATTGTGTCAGGTTGTATTCTGCGTGTACGCCCCAGGCAAGGTCTTTTTCAATTGCCAGTCCGAATCCATAAGTAGCAGGCAATACTATTTTCCCCTTCTCAGAAGAAATGTATACACTGTCTTTCTGTATTTCACCCACCGTGGGCGATTCAAAAAAAGTTTCCCTTCTCAGGTTCCGGGTCGCGTCCAGGTTCGTTTTCAACTGTGCAAAACCACCCAGCTTCAACGTCATGGTTTTGCTGATCTTGGTACTGTATTGAGCGCCTACACCCAGGAACAATCCGCCAAAATGTGTACTGTCCGACCATTTTCCTTTTTCGTAAAGGAGAGAATCGTTCAGGAAGCTACGTTCATTGATATAATTTTTGCTCCCGAAATTATAGCCGGCATTAAAGCCTACGGTAAAATTTTTGGAACCGATACCCGAGCCGATATAAGCCTGGTAGGAGCCGCCATCCCCTTTGTACAAGGTTTGCGAGGTATCAAGCCCCGGCAGTTGTTCGGTCTGGCTCATCATATAATTGATCCTGCTCACCGGCCGTATGCCAAAGTTCATCCCCCAGTTGTTCTTACGGGACAATGGCAATCCTACCTGCACATATGAGGGGATAAGATACGAGGAACGCAGCGACCGTACCGGGTCTGTGGCCAGCAGGGTCCTTACGGAATAATCCAACCCGATATCAAATGTTGTAAACTTCAGCCGCGCATAAGAAGCCGGGTTTGTAAAGTTGACGGTAAGAGGGTCGTAATAAGTAGCTGCTATACCCCCCATTGCCCGGTTGGTAATATTCTGCCCGGGCAGCAGATCGCCCAGTCCGAAACGGGAATAAGGAGAATTTTCCTGGGCTGTAACTGCAATACCGGTTAAGAAAAACAATCCTGAAAATATGATTTTTTTGCAGCTAGTTATTGTGCTCACTGATCGCATACAGTCCTTTATATATTAATTGAGGGTCTGCAAATATCTTATTTTTCAGCAGTTGAGCAAAATAGGCTGAATCACCGCCGGTTAAAAGCACGTTAAAGTTGGCATATCTCTCTGAGTATGCGTCAATTACGCCATCAATTTCTTTTGCCATTCCCAGTATTACACCGCTCGTAATGTTGGTGCGGGTATCATATCCCACCAAAGGAAAGTTCCAGTCGGCTGTTACCAGGGGCAGCTTTGCCGTATAATCCCGCAGGGATTTCAGCCGCATTTCCATGCCGGGAGAAATACCCCCGCCGATAAATTCGCTGTATTTTGTAATAAAATTATACGTAATGCAGGTGCCCAGTCCGATCACCAGGTTATGCCTGCCGGGAAAAAATTTTACCACACCCGCCGCCAGCGCCAGGCGGTCCGCCCCCATGGTTTCGGGCTTTGTTACCGGGATCGTAAAAGGCAGCAATGTGTCAGATGAAAGTATGTGAAACTTTGTATGCGATGATAGTATCTCTTCGATCACTTTATCATGATCTATCACAGAAGATAATATCGCTTTATCAGGCTTCACCGTATTTACCAGCTCTTCTACAGACGAACGGGTGATCACTTCCAGCACTTTCTCATACAACATTTCATCATTTTCAAATACCGCGTATTTCTGCCGTGTATTACCAAAGTCGAAACAAACTGTTGTCATCAATAACGTTTTATAGTTGCACTTACCTTCGGTGAGAATAGTTACCTTGGGTGAAAAGTTCAGGTTTTCGCTCTAATCAAATTTTCCGGTCGGTAACGCCCTCTGCAGGCGGGTGGCCACCGTCTGCGAAGATGTAACAATGCGCCCGTTTTTCCAGCCTTATAAAGACTACAAAGGCTCAAAAGTCTGATAAAATATTTATTTCCGTGCATTTGTTTTTCCGGTAATAATAACCCTAAATAAACCGGATGTGTTAAATTTGCGTTATCTGATCGGAATATTGATCCGATCCCGCAATTGTTTGCCTTCAATTTTTATCCCGGGGACAGCTCGCCGAAAATGCTTATACATGGCGGTTTCCTAAAAAAAACAATATGACAGCAGAACACCAAAGATTGTCTGTAAATGTTTCCAGAGAAATTCCTTTAGAGCAGTGGGGGCCTTACCTGAGCGAGCGGCAGTGGGGAACTGTGAGAGAAGACTACGGTGAATATGGCGATGCATGGAACTACTTCCCGTTTGAGCACGCCCGCAGCAGGGCATATCGCTGGGGCGAAGACGGACTGGCAGGCATTTGCGACTTCTTCGGCAACCTTTGTTTTGGCATTGCCCTGTGGAATGGAAAAGACAGGATATTAAAAGAGCGGCTGTTCGGGCTGGGCAACGGCCAGGGCAATCACGGCGAAGATGTAAAAGAACTGTATCACCACCTGGATAATATCCCGACGCACTATTATATGGAATACCTGTACAAATACCCGCAACAGGAATTCCCCTATGAGCTTTTACTGAAAGAAAACAGGGAAAGATCCAAGCTGGAGCCTGAATACGAAATACTGGACACCGGCGTATTTGACAATAACGAATATTTTGACGTACTGACAACCTATGCCAAAAAAAGTCCGCAGGATATTCTCATCCGGATAGAGATTACCAACCGGTCTGCAGCGCCGGCTCCCATAACTGTATTGCCTACACTCTGGTTTTACAACCGGTGGCAATACGGAGGCTCTATCCATAAACCTGAGATTTCTTACCTGAACAAAACGGCCGTGAAGGCCTCGCACAGTCGCCTCGGCAACTATTACTTCTATTTTCAGAAAACCAATGATTGCTTTCTGACAGAAAACGAAACCAATAAAGAAAGGATCGGCCACGGCACCAACGACTCTGTTTTTGTCAAGGACGCTTTTCATGACGCCATCATAGAGGGGAAGCTTGTAAAAGAATTGAAGGAAAACAGGTCGGGAACAAAATTCTCTCCTGTGTACAAGTTAAAGCTGCAACCGGGTGAAACCAAAACCATCTATTGCAGGCTGACAAACAAACTGCTGGAGAATGCCTTTCGCGGTGACTTTGAAAGCATTTTCCGGAACCGGAAAGACGAAGCGGATGAATTCTATGCGGCCATATTACCTGCAGGCATGGACGAAGACATGGCGCAGATACAACGCCAGGCACTGGCAGGCCTGCTGTGGAGTAAACAATACTATCATTACGATGTGGAACGGTGGCTTACCACCAGCGATGGTATCACCCCTGTGAATGACGGCAAGCTCTATGGCAGGAACCACGACTGGAAACACCTCAAAAACCAGGATATCATCCTCATGCCCGATAAATGGGAGTATCCCTGGTACGCCGCATGGGACCTCGCGTTCCATTGCATATCCATGGCCGTAGCCGACCCTACTTTCGCCAAGCACCAGTTGCTCCTGGTGATGCGGGAATGGTATATGAAGCCCGACGGACAACTCCCTGCCTACGAGTGGAACTTCGGGGACGTAAATCCGCCCGTACAGGGATGGGCTGCCCTGCAGGTGTACTATATAGAGAAAAAGAAAACCGGCCGCGGAGACATTGTCTTCCTGAAAAAAATATTTCAAAAGCTGCTGATCAATTTCACCTGGTGGCTGAACCGGAAAGATATCCTGGGAAACAACCTGTTTGAAGGCGGCTTCCTGGGCCTGGATAATATAGGTGTGTTTAACCGCAGCAGCCAGCTGGGCAGCAATATGAAGCTGGAACAGGCAGACGGTACCAGCTGGATGGCCATGTATGCCCTGAATATGCTGGAGATGGCCCTGGAGATCTCCGTGCACGATATCTCCTTTGAGGATATGGCCACCAAGTTTTTTGAGCAGTTCGTGCTGATCGCGGAAGCCATCAATGAGCACGGGCTCTGGAACGAGGAAGATAAATTTTTCTACGACACTTTATCCATCCCGGGATCCAATCCCATCCAGTTACGCATCCAGTCTCTGGTAGGGCTAACAACACTGTTCGCCGTTTCTACCATGCAGACCCAAACCGTCAACAAGCTGCCCGATTTCAAAAAACGCATTACCTGGTTTGAGAATTATCGTAAAAACAATGGTCATTTCTGGCCAAATGAGGAGAGAAGCGAGGGTGATGAGATTTTACTCTCGTTACTGCCGAAAGAGCGGCTGGTATACATACTGGAGCACCTGCTGGATGAAGAAAAATTCCTGTCGGATGGCGGTATCCGCTCCCTGTCCAAATACCATGCTAAACATCCCTACTCCGTTACCATCAACGGTACCGCCTATGCGGCCGGGTACGATCCCGGCGACTCCACTTCCGACCTTTTCGGTGGCAACTCCAACTGGCGCGGGCCGGTGTGGATACCCATGAACTACCTGATCATACAATCCATAAGAAAATACGGCTCGTTTTACGGGGACAATCTCAAGGTGGAGTGCCCGGTAGGATCCGGCAACTGGCTCACACTGGATAAGGTAGCCGATGAGCTGACCAGGAGGGTTATCAGTCTTTTTAAAAAAGATGAGAACGGGAACCGCAGGTTGTTTGGTAAAGATTACGAATGGTTTTATAACCAGCCCGGCAACGACCACCTGGTATTGTTCTTCGAATACTTTCACGGTGATACCGGCAGGGGTTTGGGCACCAGTCATCAAACCGGCTGGACGTCCCTGGTAGCCGAGCTCATCAATGAGCTGCACCATAGCACTAACAAAACCGACCTGGCATCGGAAGCTGCCGCTGCCGAACGGGAGGTCACGCTGCAGGAAACCGATGTAGCCGATAGCAGACTGAATGGAGTGTAGCCGGGTATTCTACCGGTAAATCAAACATGCAACAATGCAGTGCCCGGATCATTCCGGCTTTCCACCGGCTGTATACATATATCTTTATCATCCGGTGGTTTGTATGCTGATTAAGCAGAACTTTGCAGCTTTCAAAAAAGACAGGACGGCATGGAAACGGGTTCAACGCATGTATCACCGACAAAAGTTATTGCAGCATTTGCAGTAGTATATATCGTATGGGGCTCCACCTATTTTTTTATTCAATTGGCGATACACGAGATCCCGGTATCCATTATGGGCATTATCCGGTTTGTAGCGGCAGGACTCATTATGCTGGGATGGAGTATTGCACAAAAAGAAAAAATATTCCGGTGGAAGGAGATACTGCCCGCTATGTTCACAGGGTGTTTGCTGCTGTTTATCGGGAATGGCGCTGTTGCCTGGTCTGAACAGTTTTTGGCCAGTTCGCTGGTAGCGGTTTTTATCGCCTCCTCTCCCATGTGGTTTGTATTGCTTGATTACAGGCAGTGGCGGGTAAACTTTACCAGCGCCCATACCATCATAGGGCTGCTCCTCGGCTTTACCGGTATCCTGTTTTTGTTTGGAGACCGGCTTAAAGATGTATTCCTGTCCGGCACCATGACCGGGAACCGGTGGGAGATGCTCTCCTTCTTTGCGCTTACCATTGGTTCTGTCAGTTGGGCAGCCGGTTCCCTGTATGCCAAATACCGTCCTTCGGGCTTTTCAGGTTCCCTGCATTCGGGCTGGCAAATGATGGGCGCGGGGCTGGCTTTTACCATCACTTCTTTTTTGCATCAGGACTGGGGCACGTTTGATGCCCGTGCGGTCAGCAGTACGGCCTGGTGGGCCATCGTTTACCTGGTCATCATGGGCTCACTGCTCGGTTACAGCAGCTTTGTATGGCTGCTAAAAGTGCGCCCGGCTGCACAGGTGAGCACCCACGCATATGTAAATCCGGTAGTAGCCGTATTGCTGGGTGTATTTTTTGCCAACGAAACCGTAACCGCCCTCCAGGTCATAGGACTCTGCATCATTCTCGCTGGGGTGCTATTGGTAAACATTGCCAAATACCGGAACAGCAGGTAGCTTCCAATAATGCCTTAGCATTCTTTCGCAAACGGGATACTGACACCATCGGATTTCTCTACTCACTGCACTCCGTTCCGTTCGATCGAAATGACAATAAAAGGAGGAGGTTTCTCTTCATACGATTTACCCGGTAAATGATCCCGGTCATCTGCTTTTATTCAAGGCGTGGTAGATCTCCTCCCGGACATGCTTTTCGTACACCGCTTCCCTGAATGCAAACCATTGATCACGGTAACCGGAGTTATGAATATACCCGCTGAAATGAACGAAGGGTTTCTTTTTTCCAATATGTCTAACAGCCGGTTACTTACCTTCTCATCGTCCAGCTGCTTTGCAAAATTTTCCATGATACGGAAGGAGGTGGACGAGGTCCAGGTGTCGAAGCCGAGCACGTTTTTCCATTGCGGGTGTTTGATATCCAACTCCTTGCCGGTCACAAATTCCCATTCCTTCAAATCTATGTTCTCGGGATAACGCTCCACTTCAAGCGTGTCCATATTAAGGTGACAGACTTCTAAAATAAAAATTCGTTTCATATAAGCTGCAGCAACCCTGTTATGCAAAATCCTGAACAAGTTTTTTATCACGCATGTTCTTTATACTAACGCCTATGCCTGCTGCTTATATTCCTATTACGAAAATCTGAATTTTTCTCACCGCGGGTAAACAGACTCCGGGAATCCTTCCGTTTTACGATAATCTTTTGTATATTCAGTACTTTCGTCACTATAATGGCCCTGCCATTTTTAAATTATGATGCATGACAGATTTCGACCAGCAAATTGCTTATTACCGGTATTTAGCAAAAAAACACGGCAGAAAGATACTGCTTGCTGTATTTATATTGGTCCTGTTACTCACATCCGTCAGGACCGTGGGTCCCGAAGAAGAAGGTGTGGTGCTGAACCTGGGGCAATATAGCAGAACGGTCAACCCCGGACTGAACTTCATTGCACCTTTTGGCATTGAAAAAATGTACAAGATACCCGTACAGCGGCAGCTCAAGCATGAATTCGGCTTCAGAACGACGGGCATCGGCAGCCGCTCCCAGTATTCAGAGAGCGACTTCGGCATAGAATCCTCGATGCTGAGCGGCGACCTGAACATGGCCGATGTGGAATGGGTGGTACAGTACAGGATCGAAAACTCCTTTCAATACCTTTTCAGGGTAAAAGATCCCGAACGTTCACTGCGGGACATGGCCGAGTCGGCCATGCGTAAATCCGTGGGAGACAGAACGGTGAATGAAGTGCTTACGGTTGGCCGCCAGGAAGTGGCCACCAATATGGAAGTGCTGCTGCAGAAGCTGTGCGACGAGTATGAGAACGGGATCCGTATAGACCAGGTAGTATTACAGGATGTTAACCCGCCGGCGCCGGTCAAGCCTTCTTTTAACGGCGTAAACCAGGCGCAGCAGGAACGGGAAACACTGATCAACCAGGCAGAATCG
Source organism: Chitinophagaceae bacterium (assembly GCA_037190885.1). GTDB lineage: Bacteria > Bacteroidota > Bacteroidia > Chitinophagales > Chitinophagaceae > Agriterribacter. Next base: position 24,488 of record JBBCJQ010000011.1, on the reverse strand, counting down.
GAATACAACAGCGTTATACCGAGAGCAAGAGGCCAGGCAAGAGAAACCATTCAACTGGCCGAAGCATATGCGCTGAACAGGGTAAATGGCGCTACAGGAGATGCCGCCAGGTTTGAAGCGTTATATACAGAATATATCAAGGCGCCGGAGGTGACCAAAAAAAGGATCTACCTCGAAACCATGGAAAGGATATTACCCAGGATCGGCACCAAGGTAGTGATGGACGAAAAAGGGAACAATGTTTTACCCCTGCTGAACCTCGGCAATAAAACAACACTGTCAAACTAATTCATAAGCGAATGAAGCGGTATCGCCATATTTCGCATAAACAAATGTACAATGCTCAGACCCAAACAAATGATAATAGGTATTATAGCGATCGTGGTGGTATTGGCTGTTTCCGGTTCCGTATTTATTTTGAATGAAACGGAACAGGCCATCGTTACCCAGTTCGGGAAACCGGTAGGAGCGCCGCGGGTGAAGCCGGGCGTAAATATGAAGCTGCCTTTTATACAAAAAGTGCAGTTCTTCGATAAACGTTACCTGGCCTGGGATGGTCACCCCAACCAGGTACCTACCAAAGACAAGAAATTCATTTACGTAGATACCTATGCCCGGTGGCAGATCACCAACTCGCTGCAGTTTTTTATCCGTTTGAGAGATGAAAGATCTGCCAAGTCGAGGCTGGATGATATCCTGGACGGTGAAACCAGGAACGCAGTGGCGGCACATGAGCTGCTTGATATTGTGCGTTCCTCCAACCGTACACCCGAGGTGGGGGAAGAATTCCTGGAGCAACTGGAAAACCTGGATTCTATTTCTGTCGGCCGGGATAAAATAGAAGCCATGATCCTCAAAAAGGTAAATGAAAGGACCGCTGACCTCGGGATCAGGGTACTGGACTTCCGCTTCAGGCGGGTAAACTATGTGGAAGAAGTAAGGAACAGGGTATACGACAGGATGATCAGCGAAAGGAACCGGATAGCCGAACAGTTCCGGTCCGAAGGCCAGGGCGAAGCGCTGAAAATACGCGGGAACAAGGAAAAGGACCTGGCCGAAATTCAATCGTCTGCTATAAAAGAGTCCCAGGTGATCCGGGGAAAAGCGGATGCAAGCGCCACGGCCATTTATGCCACTGCGTATAATAAAACCGCGCAGTCAAGAGAACTATACAACTTTATGAAGTCCATGGAAACACTGGAAAGATCGCTGGACAGCCAGACAAGTGTGGTACTGACCACCGACAGCGAGCTGTTTAAGTTTTTGAAAAGACCGTGATGAGGTTGGCTGTTGATCGGTGCTGGTGGTCTTCAAGGAAAGTGCTGGCCGGAGACCCCGGAACCGGATAAAGACGTAGCGCCTCCACTATTGGTACGGTTGAACAGCACGTCGAACTTCAGTGGGTCAGCATATGTCTGGTTTCAACTCCACTACTTATGCGATTAAAAGTAATAAATAGTTGAAGATCCTGTTCCTTCTTATTTCAATTCAAGCTTTGTCCGATTAAAAGAGGAAACATGGAAAGCGATCGCGAAAGAAGGTATGGCATTTCAATTCCACTTGGTTCGATTAAAAGTGTCTCAATAATGCCGTTACCGAGTATAGATTTTGAATTTCAATTCCACTTGGTTCGATTAAAAGCAGCGAATTTTCCGGTACCCAAACTGTCGCGTATATTTCAATTCCACTTGGTTCGATTAAAAGCGGCGACCACAACCACATCAACCAAATGTGACAGATTTCAATTCCACTTGGTTCGATTAAAAGGATAGTATAGCTTATTTTAACGGCACAACATGGATATAATTTCAATTCCACTTGGTTCGATTAAAAGCGGCAAACCAGTCCTTGAAACGGACGGCTTCGCAGATTTATTTCAATTCCACTTGGTTCGATTAAAAGCATTTTACTTTGCGAACATGGACTGCCCCTTACCGCATTTCAATTCCACTTGGTTCGATTAAAAGCGGCGACCACAACCACATCAACCAAATGTGACAGATTTCAATTCCACTTGGTTCGATTAAAAGGATAGTATAGCTTATTTTAACGGCATAACATGGATATAATTTCAATTCCACTTGGTTCGATTAAAAGCGGCAAACCAGTCCTTGAAACGGACGGCTTCGCAGATTTATTTCAATTCCACTTGGTTCGATTAAAAGCAAATGTGGAAAGGTAAGCGTTGAGGTACATCACCATTTCAATTCCACTTGGTTCGATTAAAAGGCCCGGGTAAGGGTACTGTTAACCGTTACTTTCTTCCATTTCAATTCCACTTGGTTCGATTAAAAGAGGTAGCCAATAACGCAGCAACGCCGCCGGCCCAATATTTCAATTCCACTTGGTTCGATTAAAAGTGCCGCGAACGTATTGTGCCAGTTCTTGATTTGACATTTCAATTCCACTTGGTTCGATTAAAAGCCCAAAACAGAGTTAGAATACCTGCCATTAGCATAATTTCAATTCCACTTGGTTCGATTAAAAGCCTAAAACGCCTGTAATGCCTTCTCATTACGTTCCGCCATTTCAATTCCACTTGGTTCGATTAAAAGTGGAATAATTCCGACTGCTTAAGATCGCTATACAGTATTTCAATTCCACTTGGTTCGATTAAAAGAGACCATCAAATTCCCACATAGGATCACCTAGGTTCATTTCAATTCCACTTGGTTCGATTAAAAGCCGGACTTGAAGAAGGAGTGTATGTCTTCCGGCTGAATTTCAATTCCACTTGGTTCGATTAAAAGGGCTCTATCCCCATTAGCCTACATGTTATTACGACCAATTTCAATTCCACTTGGTTCGATTAAAAGAAAGTATATTGATAGCATTCCCGCCAGCGCTACAAACATTTCAATTCCACTTGGTTCGATTAAAAGTGGCAGATGACGGGGAATTGCACCCGGAAATAAAAATTTCAATTCCACTTGGTTCGATTAAATGCTGCAACGCAACCCGAACCCGCGCGATAAAAACTATATTTCAATTCCTATATGGTTCGATTAAATGAATCGACTGGTAAAGTTTCCTGTTTCATGCTTTGCCATTTCAATTCCTATATGGTTCGATTAAATGCCCAGTTTGGTTGCAACCTGATTTGGAAGTTATTCATTTCAATTCCTATATGGTTCGATTAAATGGACCAATAAAGTCGTAGCTCTGAAGGCAAAAGATTATTTCAATTCCTATATGGTTCGATTAAATGAGTTGTAGGTAACCGGGTATTTGACGCCGGTGCTGGATTTCAATTCCTATATGGTTCGATTAAATGTGTATTCCGTTTGGCGTTCCGTCTGTTCCGTTGTACTATTTCAATTCCTATATGGTTCGATTAAATGAAAGCGTCCAGTATTCTTTTGTGTTCATTAACCCTCATTTCAATTCCTATATGGTTCGATTAAATGCAGTATCAGGGAACACAATTGAAACAGGTTCCTATGATTTCAATTCCTATATGGTTCGATTAAATGCAGGTGCTAAATTATGATTAGGATTTCTGCTACTTGATTTCAATTCCTATATGGTTCGATTAAATGAATGAAACCGCTGACGATCTAATCATGATACAGAATTTCAATTCCTATATGGTTCGATTAAATGATTTGTTTGACGGAGCTAATGTAATGGACAAACAGATTTCAATTCCTATATGGTTCGATTAAATGCTGTTTGGTCAAATACGAACGGCACAAATCCAATGTATTTCAATTCCTATATGGTTCGATTAAATGATCAGACTGTTTACACGCCTGCGACTTCCACAACCCATTTCAATTCCTATATGGTTCGATTAAATGACGCATGCAGATGGTGTTACTGTAACAAATTCTGTTATTTCAATTCCTATATGGTTCGATTAAATGACTAATCAACATCCGGTTTCCTGTAATCGCATTCCACATTTCAATTCCTATATGGTTCGATTAAATGAACCGCCAAAAACAAGATACACCAGGTAAATGTCTTATTTCAATTCCTATATGGTTCGATTAAATGGATTGACACCAATACCGCTCATTTTGTTTTCTCCATTTCAATTCCTATATGGTTCGATTAAATGATCCAGCTCATTTTCCTTGCCAGCATCATATCATCTTATTTCAATTCCTATATGGTTCGATTAAATGGGATGAGGCATTTGCTTTTATAAAGCAATACCACATTTCAATTCCTATATGGTTCGATTAAATGCGGCAATCAAGGAAGCCATTTGGCTTTTTATGTAATATTTCAATTCCTATATGGTTCGATTAAATGCATATAATACAATTCCAACAAGTGATGTATTGTATATTTCAATTCCTATATGGTTCGATTAAATGAATGTATGGGTATCAAATGTCACAATAAAAGATTGTATTTCAATTCCTATATGGTTCGATTAAATGTTGCTTTGTTGTACCCATCAACAAATGTTCTTTCGATTTCAATTCCTATATGGTTCGATTAAATGGGAATGTCAAGGGGCGGTTTGAATTTGATGAACTAATTTCAATTCCTATATGGTTCGATTAAATGAATATGAAGGAAAGCGTATATGACCGCATAGCGGCAATTTCAATTCCTATATGGTTCGATTAAATGGGAATACGCCCATTTTCAGCCTTTTATACCGATTTATTTCAATTCCTATATGGTTCGATTAAATGATACCAGCCAGATACGTCATGTTTGGCGATACTTATTTCAATTCCTATATGGTTCGATTAAATGCACTGGGGCGAATCTCCATAAAATAAAGCCTGTTTATTTCAATTCCTATATGGTTCGATTAAATGCTTGTTGCCTTTACACCTATGTCAGAAAATCCTTTTATTTCAATTCCTATATGGTTCGATTAAATGATTATAACATTGTGTGTCACCATTCTTGTGATGAATTTCAATTCCTATATGGTTCGATTAAATGCATGCATAATCCATGCATCCTCCCCGGGAGCAAAATTTCAATTCCTATATGGTTCGATTAAATGTCCGAAAACTTTCTACCTCAAAACCCCGTTCCATTTAATTTCAATTCCTATATGGTTCGATTAAATGATTGGACTTCATTTTGTTGAAAAGCCTTTTAGCTTTATTTCAATTCCTATATGGTTCGATTAAATGCCGCTACTGGCAGATAACCCACTACCGGAAGCGTCATTTCAATTCCTATATGGTTCGATTAAATGTAGCGTACCCGCAATTGCTTACCAATACCCCAATATTTCAATTCCTATATGGTTCGATTAAATGGCCGTTTCCGTCCTCTGATCCTTCTTCTTCTATTGTATTTCAATTCCTATATGGTTCGATTAAATGGGCAAACGGTCAATGGAAGACTTTACTGAAGACTTATTTCAATTCCTATATGGTTCGATTAAATGAATATTCTGGAAAAACTATCAGGCTTTCATTGCTCAAATTTCAATTCCTATATGGTTCGATTAAATGAGCAGATCCTTGCAAGGCTATTCCAGGATACCCCGATTTCAATTCCTATATGGTTCGATTAAATGATAAATACGGCTACAAATCCCGTTACGATATATGCTATTTCAATTCCTATATGGTTCGATTAAATGTAACTGGTAATCCATCATATCATCCCGCTGTTTTTGTGATTTCAATTCCTATATGGTTCGATTAAATGGGAGAAGAAGGGAACATACCACCTCACTTTGTAGGAATTTCAATTCCTATATGGTTCGATTAAATGGGGGTGGGACCAATTACGGTTTTTACTGGTATGCCCATTTCAATTCCTATATGGTTCGATTAAATGCCACATGTCCATACCGTCTAAGTAGTATCTTCCTGAATTTCAATTCCTATATGGTTCGATTAAATGATCAGACATGTCAACTTCTTCAGGAACGACATCTTCATTTCAATTCCTATATGGTTCGATTAAATGCAATAACCCCCCAGTCGTTTTCTATTGCTTTCTTGTATTTCAATTCCTATATGGTTCGATTAAATGAGGAAGTCGATAATTATTTTGCTGTAGTCCATTTTTATTTCAATTCCTATATGGTTCGATTAAATGAGAAGCGGCAGATGGTGTATGTATTGAAAGAACAAAGATTTCAATTCCTATATGGTTCGATTAAATGTCCTTAGCCTTTGCCTTTATTTCAGCAGCCGTTTTTATTTCAATTACTATATGGTTAGATTAAATGTTTGCCCGGAGGCTTCTAAGTATATAGAATCTTCTTGATTTCAATTCCTATATGGTTCGATTAAATGATAGACCGGATCAAATGTTATTGAGTATGATAATATATTTCAATTCCTATATGGTTCGATTAAATGCCGCCGGATCGACGACAATAAAAAGCCCTGAATCAAGGCTTTATAAATGCAATACTACTCATTTTTGACCAAAAAAGTTGTCGGTAAACAATAATAAGATTTCAGTCGTCCACCGACAACCTCCTGTATATCAGGCCCGGCAAGAGGTTAGCGGATTTCCACGATGTCAAAGACCTTTATTCCTGCTCTCCCGCACCTGCATTGACGACTACAAAAAGGTATCCAGCTCATTTTTCTCCTTACCTATTGCCTCCTTTTCCAGCCATTTCTCCTCCCGGCTCTTAAAAATAAGAATACTATCCGTTGTCTTATCAATGATCTCCTCTGCACGATGTCGTAATTCTTTCAGCTTCACCTCCGTGATCTCACCCTCGAACACAGAATTCTGGATCCAGTTCAGGTACTGCCGGCAGAGTTTCAGCATCTTAGCTACCCGCTTTTCATTTACATCGTAAACAAGGATGACGTACATAAGTGTAAGATAGTAAAATGGTAAGACATGTAAAATGGTAAGATGTCTTCCCTCTTACGGTCTTACCATTTTCCGGTCTTGCACTCACCACCACGCTTTAAACGGCTTATACTCCTCCATATTCAGCATATGTTTGGTCAGCTTATAACATTCCAGCTTCACCAGGTGCTTATAACTGACGCTTCGGTTCAGCAACCGGTGCTTAATGGTCTCGTTCAGCCTTTCCTCAAAAGCACGGACAAAAGTCTTCTTACCGCCATCCTTCAGTATTACCCTGTTTACCTGAACGTCAAAATCCTTTGCCTGGATCTCTTTCTTGTTCAATACCTTGAAAATCGTACGGTCTACCAGTATGGGTTTAAAAATCTCCGCCAGGTCCAGCGCCAGCGAATACCGCCGATAGCCCGGCTCATGCAAGAAGCTAATCGTAGGATTCATTTGTGTATGGTATATCTGCCCGAGACATATTGTATAGCACATCATATTACCGAACGACACCAATGCATTCACTTCATTTTTCGGGGGTTGCCTGCTGCGCCCGTCCATGGCAAAATCGTTGAGTATCATATCAAAAGTATCGTAATATACCTGCCGGATATTTCCTTCTAGCCCCATGAGCATATCGATGTCGCTGCAACCCGCAATACCCTCACTGAATTTTTCTATTATTTCTATACAGCTTTGCAGATCTTTTCCCCGGGAATGATAATATCGCAGGTTTTTCAGGATATTAAATGCCGCTCCTTCAACAAATTTCCGTGCAAGCACCAACCGTTTGGCTTTGTTGCTGTAATGCCTGGTTTGTTCTATCTGCATCTTACCTGCCAGCAGGTAGTCCTTCGGCATAAAGCTGCCGGTATAATGCTCATAATAGTCAAAAAAATGAACCGCAACCTGCTCTTTACCTAAAAAATTATACAAAGCGCTGTTGGCATCCAGGGCGCCAAAGCAATACAGGTCGGATACCCCTTCTACAGGAATATATTTAGGCAGTCCTTCATTCCCATCTTCGTCTACCGGGGTAAATTTCAGGGTATTGTCCTTTCGGCTCATGCGGCCGGGGTTGAAAAGGTAGTATGTTTTCTTCATTTGTCTGAACCGGGATTTTTGGGATTGGGAGATGGTTGGGATGAAATATACAATGGATGTTTCTTATTGGTAAGGCGTTTATATTCCAAACTTCTTGCTCCGAAATTAAGCAGCAACCCTATTTCCAAATTATACGCTTCTAAATAATTAATCGCCTGCGCCAAATGAACATCTTCCAGCCTGATCAATGCTTTCAGCTCCACACTTATGATCCCCGCTGCCAGAAAGTCAACTCTTCTCGTACCGATATGAATGGTTTCATAGTAAATGGGCATTTCAAACTCCCGGGAAAATTCTATACAACGCTTTTGCATTTCAATTGCCAATGCCCGTTGATAAATCACTTCCTGGAAGCCGTTTCCCAGTGTGTTATGCACTTTAAATGCAGCAGCAATGATTTTTTGTGTAAGGTCAGCATATTTCATGGTTGCACATTTTTAAATTGTTTGCGCCGGCATTAAAAGACGTCAGATCTTTCTTCTTCTATCGTATTAAAATCAATCCGCTTCTTCCCGTTAAGGTAGCACTTATGTTCAATATACCCCAGCAATCAGGTAATCCACCCGAATTCCGGTTCAGACTTCCTCACCTACATAACATAACTCGTAATAGCTGCAGCTTTTACAGATCCTTGCATTGATGACCGGAGGGCACTGTTCATCTGCTTTCAGCGCTTCAATAGCAGTTATCGTATTTTCCAGGTGAGCAATATCGTCATCCGTCAGCCTGACCTGGTCGGTAAGACGCAACAATGGATACTCCAATATAGCAGTAGCACCGCCAATGCCATTTAATTGTAGTAGCCATAAATAGAACTTCACCTGCCATTCATGGGCTTTTTCCACCTTATCGCTTCGCTTGGTTTCATGGATGATCTTTTGCCGGGCATCGAAAAAATCTATTTTACCGAAAAGACCGATCCCCTTATGGGCTGCTTCAACGGTTATTTCTGAATGTTTTTCGTTGCGTTGCGGATAGCTTGTTTCATGCAACAGCTTGCCATCGTACACCGTGTCACTGGTATGCTCCATGTTGATGCCATGGCAGAAAAGCCACAACTTACGTTTGCAGACATGGTAGTAGTTGATATGGGTAGCGATGAGCGTCATAGCCATCAGCAAAGCTATACGGCGGTACTGTCAACTTCTGTCATACAGAAATAATGGTTCAATAAAATATTAGCAGCCAAATCCGTATTATTTCAGCCTGTTTTGGCTACCGATATGCCGGATCATTTGCCTCCGTTCAGGAGCGCCAGCAGTTTTTCGGTATGCCCTGCCATAAACAGCGGGATATTAAGCAAACCATCGTCCAGCTTCAGGTTTTTCAGAGAATACCGGATACGGAACGGCGGGTTGTATTCCTGATGATATAATGTGAGACTGCGGCTACGGATGTTCTCATCTGATTTCACTTCCACGGGTATCACTTCGTTGCCGTACTGGATGATAAGATCCACTTCGGCCTGCGCACCGGAAGACCAGTAGCGGGGCATAACTTCAAACTGACTGACCAGGTGCTGCAACACGAAATTTTCGGTAAGCGCCCCTTTGAATTCACTGAACAGCCGGTTGCCTTCGCTGACAGCGGAAGGGTGCAGCCCCGAAAGTCTCCGGAGCAGACCGACATCCAACAGGTACAGCTTGAACGCCGACAGGTCATCATAAGCCGAAAGCGGTAATCCCGGCTTGCTGATACGAAAAACACGATGCACCAGTCCCGCATCTGCCAGCCAGAGCAAAGCATTCTCATACTCCCTTGCCCGGGCGCCGGGCTGTGCCGTCTGGTAAAGGAATTTTTTATTTTCTCTCGCCAATTGTGAGGGTATGGAAGAAAAGATATGGTTTATCCTGGGTACTTCCCGCGTTTCGGCATGTTTCGAAAAATCGAGTGTATAAGCGTTGAGTATATCTTGCAGCGCCTGTTGGGTCTTTTCAATGTCTTTTTCTTCCAGCAGACTCACCGCAGCCTCGGGCATGCCACCGGAGATAAAATACTTTTTCAGCTTATCTACCAGGGGGTTGAAAAATATATCCGGTATAGGTTCCAGGCTATCGATATTTTCCAGATAAGCAAACAGCGCCGGGTCATCCGCCGAAAGGAATTCCGGGAAACCAAGCGGCTGCACCTGTAAAAAGTCCACTTTACCCACCGGGAAACTCTGTCCTTTAGAGAGTGCCACACCTAATAAAGAACCTGCGCAGGCAACGGCATATTCCGGCGCGTTTTCATTAAAGTATTTCAGGCTGTTGAGGGCTTCGTTGCATTCCTGTATCTCATCAAAGATGATAAGGGTTTGCTGCGGCTCAATGGGCTTGCCATGTACCAGCGAGAGATTTTCCAGCAGGCGGTTTACGTCTTTCGTTTGCTGGAAGAACTGCTTTAGCTCGGGTTGCTCTTCGAAGTTGAAATAGGCAATACTGGAAAAATACAATTCCCCGAACCGCTTCAAAAGCCAGGTTTTGCCCACCTGCCTGGCGCCCCGGAGCACAAGGGGCTTCCTTTTTTTGGCTTTCTGCCAGGCGATCAGCTTTTCCTCTATTTGCCTTTTTATCTCCATTATGGCAAAGATAAGTTCGAAAAATGTGTAAATAATCACATTTTTCGAATTTATTACGTGATAAATATATATTTTTTATAATTTGTGGAATAAAAACCCTTCTGCGGATTGCTTATGCTAACTAAAAAGGTATATCATCTTCACTATCACCATTTTCTTCAAAATCATCCATATCCAGCGGATCGTTCCAAAACTCCAGACACGGACAATGCTGTTTAAAAACGCAATCCGGCGCATAGCCGGTGCAAAAATCGAAATGCATTTGTCCGCTGCTGGCAATATCTATTTTCATATGAAGTGAACCCACTATTATTGTATATGCCAATGCCGCCGGCAATTTCTCCGGCAGGCTTATCCCGATATTCCAGGTAAACATCATCTTCTCAAATGCCTGGCGAACAAGGGTCATTTCTTCATCCGTGAGCTGTTCTGCCGGTGGAAAATTCTCCGGCTCCAATCCGCAATAATATCCGAAACTATGCTCCGGTTCTTCTCCGCTTATCCACCTGTCTATTTCTTCAAAATGCTCTTCCATGGTCTGAGGCGGCTCTTCTCCGGGAGTCTCGGTCCGGTGCGCGGCAACAATGTCGGAGAGGAGGTGGGGGTGCATAGGTTATTTTGTTGTGGATGAATGATGATTTAATGTATTGAAATTACGATTTTGAGAATTTGGGTATTGTGAAAGGTGAGGAAATATTTAAAAGTACAATTAAAGCATTTCCACTTCCCAAACTTCCTGTTCATCATATAGCAACCCTATTTCAGAGTCATATTTTTTTGTCAAAATCCAATAGGGAACTGAAACTAATTTACTTTTATCTGATTCAAAATCAAAACGAGCCTTATACAAGTTCTGATCACTTTCTGAAATCAGTTGAGCAAACTTGTTTTTTCTGATTTGTACTTTTAAACGCTCTGCGCCTATGAAATCATATTTAGATAAATAATTTTCGAATCGTTCCTTTAATCTAATTGGCAACACTTTAATTCCATCAAACTGTTTATAAAAATCATCTTCTGTATTCTTTGAATGTATTAAAGGAATGAGCTGGTTTTCTGTTGAATATTTCAAGAGATGATATATTTCGTCAAAAGATTTTTTTTCTTTTTCATTCCAATTTGGATAAACGAAATCAATATATTCTTGCAACTTATTTTCTTCAATGATGCCATTCCCTTCTGATAAAATATTTTCAAAAGCTTTAATAGTCCTTTCAACTATCTCTGTGTTATAAATGTATTTGTCATTTTTGTTAGCTTCTCTAAAAACAATTACAGGGCAGATCCCCTTTTCTCTTTTTCTGTTCACACGACCAAAACGTTGTATCAAAGCATCTATTGGTGCTGGTTCTGTATAAATAACGTCATAATCAATGTCCAGACTTACTTCAATCGCCTGAGTTCCTACTAAAAGTTGAATCGGGTTCTCAATATTATTTTCGCCTTCTTTCAAATCCTTTTCATGCAATGTTCTATCTTCTCCTGTAAATGCACTATGAAGTAGAACTGCATTAGCAACGCAACCCTTTAATTTTTTGAAGACTTTTTGTGCCTGAAGCACGGTATTGCAAACCACTAATACTTTTTTTCCGACTTCTAAATCATTTTCAATTAAATGAAGATTGTCGAATAATAACCCATCTTTTAAAATGACCTGATGTCGATTAAAAGACTTATACAGTTCTTCACTGGCTGTTATGGCTGTAAAATCACCAATGGCATTCTCCAATTCAATTTTTAGAAATGAAGGCATTGTAGCTGTCATGATGAAAACTTTAGCTTTAAGATGATGGGTAATATATTCAAGGAGTACTTTAATTTGCGCAAACACTTCAGAACTGTATGCATGAATTTCATCAAATATAAAATACCCTCCCACCCATTCAAATATCCCTTGCTCAAAACCTTTTAAACCAAATAAATTTTTTATTAGTTGAAAAGGCGTGATTACCTTTAGAGGTGTTACGAGCGTCTTAAATTTATCTCTTATCCGGTTTATAGCCTCCTTTTTTGAGCTATTCTGGTATTGAGCATCATCTAAATACTCATATAGGTAATCCTGCAATTTACCATGAAGCATCCCAACTTCCGCTTTCCCTAAACCTTTTTCATCAGAGGATAGTCGTTCATACATCGCATTGATTGAGGCGGTAAAAGGCAATACATAAAAAACCCTCCCTTGTCCATTTACTTCCAACTGATTTCTTAACCAAAGCATAGCACTCTCTGTTTTACCAGAGCCAGTAGGGGCAGTTAAAATTGCACTACCGAATGTATTTGCACATTCCAATTGATGCGAATAAAAATCTTTTTTCTTGTTGAGTAAATCCTCCTTTTGATTTTCCAGGAACTGAAAGCAAGATTTTTTTAACCCTCTAATCTCCTTGATTTGGGCTGAACCTAAATGATCACAATGTTTTAATGCACCAAATAAAAGTAGTAGTTTAAAGTAATCCTGATTTCTAATATTACACTCACCATTGGCAGATTTATGCAAATAAGAAAGAATGAGATTTCGAGGTGATTTAACACTGTATTTACCTAAGCTAATTTGAAAATCATCTTCCAGTAAAGAAATTACACTCGCGACATCCACTTTTTTGAATTCGTCTTCATAGGACAGCAAACGTTCATCGCCAAACTCATCATCAATATTATTATTGAAATAGATATTGGAAATATAATACTTGTTTAATCGCTCATAGTCTCTGTGATGGCCGGCTACAGCCAACCTTATCAATTGCTTTGTAGACTCATCAACATTTAACCCTTCAATAAATGGTAGAGAAAAAAGTTCATGCCTTTGCCTATTCCAGCTATTTTCTAAATCAAGTAAAACCTTAGTAAATTCGGAGTGGGCTTTCCCTAAATCATGCATAATAATCGAAACCCTAACGACTTTCCAAAAATCAATCTCATAAATAATTTTTTTTGCTTTAGGAAAACAAATTTTCAGATAGTCCAATATTCTCAGGCAATCTTCAATGTGCTCTTTAAGACTTATCCTTGGTTCTGATTTTGCTATGAGTTCCATCTTGGATTAAGGTAAAAGGATGGGATTCTACATATTTGTAAAATCTAAATGATGCATATAAATATCCACTTCATTTTTACCAATGACATCACGATATGCTTTTAAATTACTTCTCACTTTAGAATGATGGTTCAGTATGGAGTAAGATTCTGTACCAATATTCTGGCGGGGGATAGTATCTGAAAAATACTTTGGCAATGCCTGAATAACACCGGGAAGATAATTGTTAGTAAAAGGAACAATTTGACCTCTTATGTTGTTCGCATTTTCTATTTCCTGCAATTCCCTTCTGTTTATTCCGGCTACATCTACAGAGGCTAAATCATTCATTCTGCCTAACACCAAAGGGTATGCCGGATGTTTTAAATAATTTACTATCGCCTCGTCGGCGGTAAAAATCCGTAAAAAGTTATCAAACAAAAACTCCCGTCTGATGACATTTGATTTTGCTGAATTATTAACCTTTCCTTTATTGGTATCCATCATGTAAATAGTTTCCAGATCTATTTCTTTTCCCTGGTATTCAAAATAATAACCAATAGAAATTTTCTTATGATTTATATAATACCCGGCAGCAGCATTTATCAAACCCAAAACGGTGCTAAGTGGCGGAACTTCCAACGTAGGCTGGTTCCCGCTAATTAAATTTGGATACCGAAAACTGGCAGTCCAACTTCTTATATCAATAGCGTATAATTCCATTATGGTATCTGCGTTTCCAATTGTTCACAATACTTATCTATTGTTTCATTTATAGAGGCAAGATGAACTTTAGGGTATTCATCTCCTAACGATTTCAATCCTTCTAATTCTCCACTGAGATCATCCAAAAAGCCGCTTCTTCTTCCAATGAAAACATCTCCTATAAATTGGTCCTTATAGTCTTTCAAGACTTCTTTTATTCCGTTAATATTAAGCTGAACATTATTCTCGTTAACACTATCAGATTTGGCGATGTGAGAAAAAGGATGATTTCCCGTTTTAAAAGTTGCTAACACAATAAATTTAGGCGTAACATCCTCCATATTATTAGTTTGCATTGCCCCTCCATTGATAAACTTTAAGGCCGAAAGAGTTTCAATAATCCTTTTCCTTCGTATTTTAATAGGCAGTCGGATTAATTCTTCAAATTCCCCTTGCTTATTCTTAACATATTTGTCTGGAAATACGGATGCTCCTTCTATTTTTTTTGCTTCATTAAATAGTTTTTCATTAATATTTTTAAATCCGGTTTTGTTATAAGAGGCAAACGTACCTACTTGTTCCAAATCCAGAGAAAACATCCCTTTCATTATTGCGCTGTATTCTTCTTTACCGTAAGGAACAGGCACATCGTTTTGTCTCGATGCACTTGAAAAATGAGAAACTGGTTTTGTCGCAGCAACTGATATGATTACAGAATTTTTTAATGGTGATATTCTTGTAACTGTAACATCTTTCTCCTTCTCCTTTCCCTTTTTATCCTTTTTAGGGTTTCCATTTTCGTCTTTCTCAATCTCCTTTAATGCTCTCATATACCCAAATATATCATCGTCATCATATTGAATCGGGTCAGCAGCAGTATAAACTTGACTTTTCCCGTCGACTTTGATAATTGGCGACATATTCCAGTCAAACTCCTTCTGCAACGCTTCTCGCCACCAATATCTCCAGGCCTGGCCGGATACATAAGTATAAGTTAGTCCGTTTTTCAAGATTTTTTTTGTTACTGTTTTATTCTCGATACCAGCTTGTTGAATAGTTCCTGAATTGTTTAATGCAACCCCATTTACATCAATTAAGATTAATCCTTGGACATTCATGTTATATAGATTTAGTTATTAAGAGTTTCAATTTCGAATTCATTAACATCTTCCTCCAATTCTTCGTCTTCTTCCTCATCAAAAAATATTTTCCTTTCGTGCATCTTCTGGAAAAGGCATATCAGTAGCAAATCACGGGTTTCTCTCCAATTACCTCCCTCATAAAATAAATCTTGTGTATATTCCTCTAAGGTTATAATTGGTTTTTCTACATGCGCTTGATGATTTTTCCGAATGAGTTTAATTATAAATGAACGCAACACCTCATATCGTGGGGTAGAAATATTTTTATTAATATTCTTTTTTAAATTACTTTCATCTTTGAGTATTTCATCTGCAACTTTTTCGATAAGTATCAATGTTGAGCTTTTCATTTTCAAAATATTTAAAGTGTATAATTTTACGATTGTGAAATTAAATGAATTTGTTTTATACCATTTTCTTAGGTAGTTTGAGATGTTACCCAAAATAGACTCACGTTTTAAAAGTTTTTCGTAAATTATGTTTGTCCATCTTTTAGAACAATCTTCAATTTTATAATTAAGAACAAAATCACCTTTAGTTGTCTTAATAGGCGTTTTCTTAAAAAGGGGGGCTACATTGAGCTCTTTCTGCCATTCTGAATAACCTTTGCTTTTCTGTTTCCAATTGTCATAATCCCCTTTATTAAATTGAGCATACCCGTTTTCTTCCCCTACCTTGGCTATATTGAAGTTTAAATCATTATTTTGAGACATTAATTCATAGATATTATTACTCATTTGAATTATTTCATTTGCATTTTCAATGTAGCTTTCTTTATTTTGATTATAGTTTGATTTATACCCTTGGTATTTTATGTAATTGTGTTTGATGAACAAGTTCCAATCTGATTGATAATTTGGATTATTTGTGCACCTACTATAAAATTTGAATAACGATGCAGGCATTGTAAAAAATTGAATATTGGGGTCTGTACCATAATTTGAGAAGTAATACAAATTAAGGATAATACCTTCGCTTTCCACTTCTTCTGTTTCCTGATTAAATGCTGCAATTTCCATATTGGAAATGCACTCATCGGCAAATGAAAATATTGCAATTGCAGGATTTGAATACTGACTCTTTAGTGTTCCTTTTCTTTGAACCGAATTTGTAATTTTAGAAAGATGTCCATCAATACCCAATAATATTTTTTTTACGAAATACTCCTGAACCCTAATTTGATTACTCTGTATCAACCCAATATTTTTACCAATCAACGTTACCCCTAAGGGAACAACAAACATCCTTATCATCATTTCTTTTGAAAGAAATAACCCCGATTCAAAATTGTGGTGAAAGTTGACAAACGTACCCGATCCTGATAAAAGATGATTGTCTCTCCCGGCCGCAAACAGTCTCGTTTTTCTCCCTGAAATCCTGCAATAACCTTCTTGAAACGGGACCGTTTCTTCGATTAATCCCTTATAAAACTTCAATGTTTCATCAATTTTTCTTTGTCCTTTAAAAGCAGGCTGTGTAATTGTAGAATTCAGAAAAAAGGCATGCAATTTTCCACCCCATTTATTCACGTAAATATTAGCAACATACTCTATCAACCCTAAAATGTCTTTGTCTTTTAAGTACGGCAATGTCCATAAATATTTGATGACAAAGCCCCCGGTATCGGCAAAAGGATCACCGGTTGGACGGGTTAACCATTCAGTATTTATTTTCTCACTCATTTTCTTTTCATTAAAAAGAGTCAATTATATAAAATCTACACTCATTGCATATTTCACAAAACGAGCAATCCTCAATTATATCCTTTAGGCAATGCAGACAACATAGCTTGGGCTTGCTTATTAGAGCGTCTCTTTGTATCATGCCTATCAATTTTTGGCATAAAGATACACAGGTATTATCCAATAATATGTCTCAGTTAAATATCATTTAGAGTAATTTTCTTTTCTATATTTGCACATATCAGTATTTCACAGCTTACACTTTTCGCACCATTTTGGAATTGAAAAATAATATGTCTAAGTTATTGAAATACTGATATTTACATTTTTCTTCTCATCCCACCCACTGTCAACCTCCATCACCCACCCTCATTCCCATATCAGCAGCATATTCCAGACAAGCCAGGATATCCCGGCGGGTAAGCTGCGGAAAATCGGTCAGTATCTCTTCAGTGGTCATCCCGGCAGCCAGGTAGCTGAGCACATCCAAAACCGCGATCCGGGTATTACGGATACAGGGTTTGCCGCTTCTTTTGCCCGGCTCAGATACTATGATATCATTGTACGCTTGCATATACTATTCAATGAATATAAGCCTTTAGACCGGGATTGTTCATGATTTATTCTCTCTTCCTCCCATCCACTTTCCCCACCGAAAACTTCCTATCCTCATACACCAGGTATTCGCCGGATACACCGAGCGTATCTATGAAGATCACCTCATCCGAAAGCTGCAGGCGCCTCTGAACCGTATGTCCCACCACCTGTATGTAGGTATCCAACCCATCTTCGAGCAGACTTGGCGGCCGCACCCATAACGGCGATTGTTCCGGGTCGTCACCGGTGGGGTTATTGGTTCGTCCCAAAGCAAATTCAAAGGCAGACAAATCCTGTTTGAACAGTGAATTGATGTTGTGCTCAATAGGGCCGCTTTGTGGCAAATGGTTCCTGCACCAGGTTTTGGTTACACCGGCATGACTGAACAACAGGTGCTTCCACACAAAACAGACCTGCAGCAGTCCCTTATCAACAGCCGGCTGCAGCAATGCCTGTATAGCGGATCGCTGTCGCTGCTGGTAGCCGCTATAAGTTTCGTACACGCCGTCCAGGTAATGAAAGTCGTGGTTGCCTATGAGTAATACCACCTTTTCCGGGTAACGCTCCTTATATTCCAGTATCTCCTTAAAATTTTCCTTTTGTTTCGCGGCGCTTATTCCTGTATACGAATCAAAATAATCCCCGATAAAAATGAACTTATCGAATGACTCGCGGGATGCGACCTGCTTCCACTTGTTTCTGCCGTGGGTATCGCCCAATGCTATTATTTTCATCGTAAAGGCCAATCGTTTAAAATGAGGAAAGAAGCCAAAATTATTGGCATTCACTGTCAACTTGTGTCAGCAGAGGGATGAAAATAGTAAGACACGTAAGAGGGTAAGACGCAACCTCTTACCATTTTACAGTCTTACCATCTTGCCATCTCACAATCCCCATCTTACATTTTCCACCTGCTTCCGCAAAAATCTTTTAAACGCTGCCGGTGCTATTACCTGCACATCACCCGGGAGACCGAGTACAAAGCGACCAATGCCATGGTAATCGGCTACCGGAATATCAAGTTTATAGTCATTCCCTGCCGGCTGCAGGTGTGGTTTTGCGTGTGGATGTTCTTCCAGCAACAGGTTGCAGGCTTTGAGATTCAACCGCAGTTGTACGGTGGCGGCAGGCGCTTCCGCGCTCATGCCAAAAGCGTCTGTAAAAGGTATGCTGTGGCGTTGGGCATATTGCCAGCCGGTTCTCTCTACTATTACTTCCGTAATACGGCTGACCAGGAACTGCTTATTGCTTTTGTCCGCAAGATCGAAGCACCACACGCCCTGGTATTCGGGTAAAAATTCGAAAGCTTCTACCCGCCTGTCCTGTATGGTTTGACTACTGGAGGAGCGGTAACCTTTCAACGTCACCTGTTGCTGGTCCTCCATAGCGGTTTTCAGGGTGTTTACATGTTCGAGTTCGGTTTTGCCGGCCAGGGAAGCCAGCACTTTAAAATCGTAGAGGCTGTGCAGCTTGCGCACCAGCTTTTCCCGTACCGCATTGCCGCCTTTTGCTTCGGCAAGCAACTGGTATAATATATAAGCTTCTTCCTCCGAAAAATGAAAGAGCTTATTGATGGCCCTGGCGTGCGGGTTGCCGGTAGCAAGACGGTAACCGTTTTTGCGTAGTAGCACCAGTCCGGCGGTTTCGAGGCTGTTTAAATAGCGATAAATGCTGCGTTCTTCTATCTCCAGCCGTTCAGCAATTTCCTTCAGACTGTAAGTTCTGTTGCCCGACAACAGGAGGAGCAGGCGCAGCAATCGTTGTATTTTGGGTTGATCTGACATGGCGGATCGTTATTTATATGTTCTAAAGTGCATGTTATAGCATGTTTTGCAAATTCGATTATGCAACCACTTCCACACACCCGCAGCCCATGCTATTATATACCCCTACGCCCGCATTCAGCAACAGCTCCACAAACCGCTTCTCCGCTGTCACTTTCAACCCAAAGTTCATCCAGCCTCGGATCCTGGTTTGCTGCGGAGTGTCAGATTTAATGGTCAGTAGGCGTGATCTGGGCGGCTCTTTCATAGGTATGATCTCCGCCATCAGCAATACGCCTGTGGCGGTATCCGTATCATAACAGGTGGCTATTTTGCTCCGCCAGTTGTATAGCATGCTCTCCGTAAAACGGGGATCTTCAGGCGATACAAATTCGTATTGCCCCTTTTCATTTTGCGGGCCGGCTACTATCGGAGAGAGTGGCTTCAACCGTACACTTACAACCTCCATTTCTGTGTGCTGCTGTAATGGGTTGGGGAGGCTTTCTACCGATCGTACGGTAAAGCTTGCACGCGATCTTTTATCCGCGATATCAATATGCTCGCTTTGGAACAACCCTCTTACAAAGCTTTCGGCTGCCTGGGGTAAATGAAAGGCCACATGGAAGTGCAGCTCGTTATGGAGCAGATGCATTCTGTCTCCTTCTATTTTAAAAGGACAACTTATCTGGGAAAACGTGAAAAACTTAAATCCTTTACCATACCCGCTTTCGTGCAGGAACTGCGCATAGCCGGCATCACCTTTAGAAATGATCCTGTACAGGGCTGATGACAGGGGATAAGCATAGTTGACCGGGATGATACCCGGTGTTTTCCCGATAAGGTTTAATATGATCTTAAATACCATGACAACAATCTCCAGTTTTTAATAAGTACCCGCAACTTATTAAACGACTACCAATACCTCTCACTACAATTGCAGGATATACAGGTTTATCAGGAAAAGTGAGCTAACCAGGCATATAAAGCAGCACCCGGCAACCGGATTGAATTAAACAGGAATATACGGAAAATAATATATCTCCCTAACTCTCCAGGGCTTTTGAAGCCCTCAAGAGCTAGGAGGAAACCCTGACGGAATCGACCATCATCCAAATTTATTTTGTTATCCTTTGGTAAAAACAAGAATACCCCGCGGTATCCATCTGCGCATTACGGGAGGGTTTGGACGCAGCCCCGACGCAGGCATCACAACTACGGCTAACCGTTGAGCGTTTTGTCAAGCTGCTCCTCCATCCTGCTGAAAACTTCTTCCAGGTCTTTTTCCAGAACGGTCTCTTTTCCGCTCTGGGCCTGCGTTGCGTACCAGAGCAATACCATCGATACATAGTCCTGCATATCCTTTCCGGCAAACTCTGTTTTAAATTCAATGATCTTGTCATTGATTATTTTCAGGGTTTTCCGCACCTGCTCTTCATCTTCTCTATTGATCCGGATGCGGTAGGTACGGTCGCCGATGGCAACGTTCACGGCTATGAGGTCTTGCATATTTTATTTATTATGGTTAAATTTATTCACATGTTATAAACAGCGGATGGTTTATACCGGCAAAAATAGCTGATGTTTAAACAATCCTGCATTATTTAATCACGTAATCCCTTGAAACCATGCTTGCAAAAGTAAAAACGCAAAACTTCATCGATTCCTTTACGCTGGAATTGGCCAATGCCGGGCAAAACAAGCTGAAAGCCGTATTAAAAGACGAAGTAGGCAAAGTGTGCAGCATACTTGATGCCGAGATCACTCCCACACAAAAACTGGTACATTGGGAAGGACTGAGCGAATTACCCTATGGTATTTACCTGCTGGAACTATCCGATGAATCGGAAGAACAGAAAATGAGACTGGTAAAAAGGATCTAGTGTTAAGTCAATGAATGTCTGTCCTTTTTTCCGCAGATTACTCAGATAAGCGCGGATTTTATTAAGCTACTTCTGCGAAAACCTGCGAAATCTGCGGGGGATTTATTCGTCACATTTTCAGTGACATAATACTAGCGGTCGTGGCTGGACAGCAATGCAATACACTGATCCAGTTCCTTTATATAGGCGTTTATCCGTTTTTCCAGTTGATTCCGGGTCTGCTCATCCGCATTATTGGTGGATGCGATCTGCACAATATCCAACTGCTGCTGCAGGAGCTTTACCTTCAGCAGCAGGGCGGCCTCGTTATCTGACTTCTCCTTCAGTTCAGACCGGAGCTTCTCGTTGTCCTTCTGAAGCGCCTGGTATTTCCTGATCAGGAGCTGCATTTTGCCAACAACCTGACTGATATTTGCTTCCAGCTTACTCATGATCCTGTGCAATAAATGATTTATTTCCTGATCTCCGCATCCAGCTCTTTTTCCATTACCCGCATGATCTTACTCATCATGGACTCCACTTCCTCATCTTTCAGCGTCTTTTCCCTGTCCAGGAAGGTAAAGTTGACGGCAAACGATTTTTTGTTGACGCCCAGCTTGTCACTTTCAAAAACATCGAACAGCTTTACCCCCTGCAACCGTTGCATGCGAAGATTGCGGATCGCCGTTTCCACTTTTTCGTAAGCAAGCTGCCTGTCAACCACGATCGCCAGGTCGCGCTGCACCGAAGGAAATTTCGGGACCTCCGTGTATCCGTCTCTGTTATGGGAAGCGATCGCCACAATGTTTTTCCAGTGGAGTGTTGCATACCAGACCGGCTGTTTGATATCAAATTGCTCCAGCTTTTTACTGCCCACCAGTCCTATGGTGGCCAGGGTATTTTCTCCCTGTCTGATGTGCAGGGCATATTCCAGGTCGTTTTGTGCAGCGGCTTCCGCCTGCAGCGATCCGGTGTTAGCACTTTGCAGCAGGCTGACCACCAGTCCTTTTATATAATAGAAATCGCTTTTGGCCTCTTTCTGTTTCCAGGAGGTTTCCTGCAGCGCACCCGTGATATACAGGCAAAGCTGTTCTTCTTCCCCGTACTTACCCGGCTCACCGGAGCTGTGATAGGTTTTGCCGAATTCAAACAGCCGCAGCCGGTTGTTTTTCCGGTTCAGGTTATGCACAATGCATTCCAGTCCTGATTCCAGCATGGAAGGACGCATAATATTCAGCTCGGCGCTGAGGCTGTTCAGCATCTTTACCGAATGCTGCAAGGTAGCTTCATCAAAATAGGCGCTGTTGGTAATGGAATTGGTCACGATCTCATGAAACCCGTTACCTGCCAGTACAGTAGCCAACCGGTCTTTCAGGGCTATTTCGTAGCCCAGGGCTTCTACCGAGGGACTGATGCTGATATGTTGGGGGATCGCAACATTATCATAGCCATCCACCCGCATAATTTCCTCCACCACATCCGCCGGCAGCGCTATATCCGGTTTACTGAACGGCGCAGCTACCCTCACGCCTGTTTCCGTTTCCTGCAAAATGTCGAAACCCAGGCTTTGTAATACTTTCTTCACCGTAGCCGGGCTGTATGCTTTTCCGCTCAGCCTTTGCAGGTATGCAAATGTGAGATGCACCTGTTTCTTCTCTCCGGGAGCAGGATACACGTCAATTACATCCGATGCAATGACGCCGCCGCCCAGCTCTTTTATCAGCAGTGCGGCTCTTTTCAGCACATTTACGGTGTTGCTGATATCCACCCCCTTTTCAAAACGGGTGGCAGCATCTGTTCTCAACTGGTGACGGAATGAGGTTTTACGGGTAGTCACGGGGTTGAACCAGGCGCTTTCCAGGAATATATTCCGGGTGCTGCCGGTCACGCCACTGGTCAGTCCTCCGAACACACCCCCAAAGCACAACGGGGTTCCGTTTCCGTCGCATATCATCAGGTCTTCTGCATGCAGCTTCCTTTCCTTTTCATCCAGCGTTACAAAGATTGTTCCTTCCGGCAGGTTCTTTACCTGTATCGCAGCGCCGGCTATCTTATCCGCGTCAAAAGCGTGTAAAGGCTGCCCGGTCTCATGCAGGATAAAATTGGTAATGTCCACAATATTATTAATAGACCGTACGCCTATGGACTGCAGACGCTGCTTCAGCCAGTCGGGGCTTTCTTTTATCGTTACGTTTTCGATACTTACCCCCGCATACCGTGCACAGGCGGTTGTATTTTCAATATCCACCGTAAATGATCTCCCATCCGTATCCTTCGTAAAAGTATCGGTATAGGGATATTGTACCTGAATGTCCGCGTTATGGTGAACAGAAAGGTAAGCCGCCACATCCCTGGCTACTCCAAGGTGGCTCATAGCGTCCATACGGTTAGGGGTAAGTCCTATTTCGTATATCCAGTCTTCCTGCAGCTTACAATAATCTGCTGCTGGCGCGCCAACAACGGCATCACCCGGAAGTACCAGTATACCGTCGTGACTCTCGCCCAGCCCCAGCTCATCTTCCGCACAGATCATCCCGAAGCTTTCTTCCCCCCGGATCTTCGCGACCTTCATGGTAAGAGGCTCTCCTTTTACGGGATAAATAGTAACGCCCACCGGCGCTACGATCACTTTTTGTCCTGCTGCAACATTGGGCGCGCCACAAACGATCTTCAACGGTTGTTCTCCGCCGGTATTTACTTTTGTCAGGCGGAGCTTATCCGCATTGGGATGCGGGATGCACTCCACCACTTCCCCGATCACCAGTCCTTTCAATCCTCCTTTCACCGATTCAAAATGTTCCATGCTTTCCACCTCCAGACCGAGAGAGGTCAATATAAGCGAGAGTTCCTCCGGGCTGATCTTTGCCGGTAAATATTCACTAAGCCAGTTATAGCTGATAGTCATAAACTAGTAAATCCTTTTAATATGAAAAAGCGGCCCTTCCGGGCGTCCGCAAAGATAGATAAATAGTCGGCGTTATGTGTGTAAAAGACGCCGGGCTCCCTGTGGGAGACTGAGCGGGTCGCAAGTCCTGGGTTGCAGGAGGCCAACTTGCATCCTGCGATCTTGCGTTTGTCGCCCCGATGGGCCTGATCATAACATACAGGATCATTATCTACCAAACCGGCGCCTCTACGAGGCGGTAATTATTGTATCAGCAGCATTTGTTGTGTGTCTGCCTGATATAGGTTGACATATTTTATAACAATTTACTCAAAAAGATTAAGCTGTGCGTTAAGCTTGTTTTCGTTGTCCAGCTTTACGGTGTAAATAGTCATTTTTTTTCTTTTATTGGTTTGTATTGTTTCC
>JBBCJQ010000010.1:0-48468 GCA_037190885.1 Chitinophagaceae bacterium | reverse complement strand
GTCACAAGTATCCATACAACAAATCCATGACTGGAAAAACAACAATACAGCCCCATCACTACTGAAAAAAAGAAGAGATTTTTTCAACAAAAAGTGTACGAAAAAATCCCCTGCCGTTTGAACAGCCTACCTATAAGGTTTTAGAGAATGATTGCTCAAAGACGAATAACGGGGACCTAAACCTTATAGGTTTCAGAAAAGGGATCGCTCACCGCTTCCATCGGTTCGTTTACCGCTTTTCTTTTTGTATTAGCCGTTAATTTGGTTAATTGCACTTATGAAAAAGAGAGGAATACAGTTGTGGGTACATATACTGTGCTGTATTATCTTCCTGAGCCTGCCATTCTTTTTTTCGCCGGATGGTCCCAATGACCCGGTGGCTTTTTTTCGCAATAGTAACTCTCACCGGGAACTGACCCGCTATGCGCTGCTGATCGGTTTTTTCTATTTCAATTTTTATTTTCTTATTCCCCGGCTTTACTTCAGAAAGCAGTATGGGGTATACGCACTTATCATTGCTGTTTGTTTTTTGATAACCATGCTGTTGCCGGGTTTGTTGTTTACAAATGCACCTTCCCTGCGGTCGCTACCTCCCATGCCGGCGGGCGGCTTTCCGTCTCCTCCACCGGGGATGCCGGGTCCACCCGGAAAATTTTTACCGCCGGGAAACAGCCTGTTCCATAACTTCAGGCAACATATTTTTCTCTTCCTCGCAGCATTTTTCTTTTCGCTGCTCCTGCGGATCAGGGAAAGGCTGCGCCGGGCAGAAAAGCAAAAATTGCAGGCGGAACTGGCCTATCTCAGGGCACAGATCAATCCGCATTTCCTGTTCAATACACTCAATGGCATCTATTCCCTGGCGATAAGCAAGTCCGACGAAACAGCGCCTGCCATCGTAAAATTGTCGGAGATGATGCGTTATGTGCTGTACGAGGCGGGCAATCACTATGTGAGCCTGGAAAAGGAGCTGACTTACCTGGACGATTTTGTTGAGTTGCAGGCCCTGCGGTTTGGTAAACAGGTACCGGTTGTTTTTACGGTCAGTGGTAGTCCGGCGGGGTTGAGCATAGCCCCTCTTATTTTAATTACATTTGTAGAGAACGCTTTTAAATACGGGGTGAATGCAGAAGAGGAGATGCGGATAGAAATTATGGTGGAAATAAAGAATGATGTGCTGCACCTGAGGGTATATAACAAAAAAGTAAAGGTACAGGCTTCCGCTCAGAGCGGTCTCGGTATAGAAAATGCCAGGAACCGGCTGGAACTGATGTACCCCCAGGCATACCAGCTTGCCATAGAAGAAACGCCACGCGATTTTACGGTATTACTAACATTGAAGTTGAAATGATAAAGGCGGTTGCCATAGATGATGAATTGCCGGCATTAAATATCGTGGAAAATTTTTCCGTGAGAACCGGCTTTATTGAGATGCAGAAGGTGTTTAACCAGCCTACGGAGGCATTAAAGTACCTGAAAAAATTTCCCGTAGATCTTGTTTTCCTGGATATCAACATGCCGTCCCTCAACGGGATAGAACTGTATAAGGCTATCCCGCAGCATGCCATGGTGATATTTACAACGGCGTACGGCGAGTATGCCGTGGAAGGGTTTAACCTGAATGCGGTTGATTACCTGTTGAAGCCGTTTACCTACCAGCGTTTTTTACAGGCGGCGGAAAAAGCCAGGGACTACTTCGTCTATATTAAACAGAAAGACAGCGGTAAAGAAAACTTCATTTTTATAAGGGCCGATTACAGCCTGGTGAAGATCAATATCCCCGATATTGTTTACATAGAGGCTTACGACGATTACCTGAAGATCCACCTTGGCGATGGTCTGCGACCCGTCATCACCCGCATGACTTTAAAAAATATGGCAGATAAGCTACCCGCAAACCAGTTTTGCCGTATCCACCGATCATATGTAGTGCCGTTGGCGAGGATCGATATGATAAAAAATAAAACTGTTTTTATAGAGAACCATCAGTTGCCTGTTGGTAACAGTTATGAAGAAGAATTCTTAAAACGGTTTAACAAATAACCGCACCTGCCGCATAAATCCTGTACTTAACCGCATTTATTTTTATCGCCTGTCGCACCATGCTATTTTAGTGAAGATTTTTTCACGTAAATATCATAGGTATGGAAAGAAAGAGCTTTTTGAAAAACAGTATTGCGGCTTTGGGTATTCCTTTTATAACCCCGCTGGTCTCCGCCTGTAAAAAAGAGGATATGACCGGTGATGATACCGGAACCGGTAGCTGTACCGTTGCCCCGACAGAAACCGAAGGACCGTTCCCAACCAAAAATCCTTCCGCATTTGTAAGGAACGATATTACAGACGGACGAACCGGGCATACGATGACGGCGACCATTACCATTGGGCAGGTAAGCAGGAGCTGTGCCCCGCTGGAAGGTGCGATCGTTGATATCTGGCACTGCGATGCCGAAGGAAATTACTCAGAGTACGGAGGTTCCCAAATGCAATCTGTCAATTATGCCAATGCACATTTTTTAAGAGGAAGACAGGTAACGGATGCAAACGGACAGGTGCAATTCACCACTATTTTCCCGGGTTGGTACCAGGGCAGGGCTACCCATATACATGTTCATATTTTCAGCGCTTCCGGAAATTCCCTGAAAGTGACACAAATTGCTTTTCCGGAAGGCAGTGGAAGCGCCTTACTGGCTGTAGGGGGATATAATAAAGGCATGAACGGCTATACCTACAATGCGAATGACAATATTTTTAATGACGACAGAAATGGTGTGCAGGTAGCAAAGGTTACCGGTAATACTACCGATGGGTTTGAGCTGAGTATACAACTGAACGTGGCATAAGGGAATGCCGGTTATTACAGGTGATAGTATGATGACACAAAAGAAAATAACGCTTTGCTACAGGAAGATCATTGCATTCCCTGCCGCGGGCGCATGGGAAAAGCTGTTGCATGAAGATACCTGGACAGAATTGAAAATGCAGTTCCAGCTTTTTGACCCGGAAAGAAAATACCATCGTTTTTCGGAGTTGTCAGGAGCTGAGCCGCGGGCAGAAAAAATGCATTTTCTGGTGAGCGCTGCGGCGGCAGGGTATATAAAGCAGTTGAACTGCAGGGTGCCGGATATGAAAGACAACCTGGGGAGGTCATTCCTTTCTTTCCGGCATTATCGCTTCGAGATCATTGAATCGGATATCAGGAATATCAGGGAACACGTGGTCGCAGTCAATTTTTTTACAGACCCGGTTACCTGGTATGCTTCCATTGGTGATCACCTGCTGGTGTCTGCAGGAGAAAGCGATAGCGAAAAAGAAACGGCGGTACACACGTTTCGCCTGCAACCTTTTTTAAGTATTCATTCCATATTAAATGATAACGTATGATGGAGCAGTCGCCCGGCAAGATCTTCCTGAATGAAAACAGGGGGCATAATGAAACTTCGTTTGTTCGTACCCGGAGTACTTTCAATTTCGGCACTTACTACGATGAGCATAAAACGGCTTTTGGCGCACTGTATACGTTGAACGACGATACGATTGCACCGGGCCGTTATGGAAAGCTCCATATCGCCGAATCGTCTTACCTGCTCATTCTTCCGGTGGTCGGAAGAGTGGAATATGCAGATGCAGGGGGTAACCCGGTTATTGTTGAGGCAGGACAACTCTATATGGTACTGCTTCCGGCGGGCACCCTGGTCACTATCAGGAATCCCCTGGATGACGGATTGGTCAATTACCTTCAACTGCGCATCCGGGCAGGCGGTACTATCCGGGCGGTTGCAGATGCTATGCTATGTTTTGATATTGACCTGCATAACAGCCGTTTTGCTGAGCTGCGGGTATTATATGGTGATAGCTTGTATATTGATCTTCCTTTTTGCCTGCATATCGGAAAGCTGGCGGGCAGAAATGAAGTGGAATATAAGCTCCGTAAAAAAGAAAACGGTGTTTTCGTTTTTATTATCCAGGGCGCTTTTGAAGTGCAGAACCGCCTGTTGCAACCTCGTGACGGGTTGGCATTGTGGCAGGCGGCATCGGTAGAAATGGAGTCCCTTAGCAACGATGCTATCGTTTTATTGATAGAGCTGCCGCTTGCATAGCTTTATGGCAGCAGGTGGCGGAGCCGTTGCACAAAATCTTCCCGCGGTATCATTTCGGCGCCCAGGCTTTCAAGGTGCGGTGTATACACCTGGCAGTCTATCAGCGCTATGCCTTCCTGCATCAGTTGCTGTGCGTATAGTATAAAGGCATACTTGCTGGCATTGTCCGCTTTACTGAACATGCTCTCCCCGAAAAATACCCTGCCTATTTTTATACCGTACAGACCCCCTGCCAGTTGACCGTCCAGCCAGGCTTCGGCGCTGTGTGCATGGCCGGAAAGGTGCAGGTTATTATAGGCTCTTTCTACGGCATCGGTTATCCATGTTCCGTGCTGCCCTGGCCGGGGCGTTGTTTTACAGTTGCTGACCACTGCTGCAAAGTTTTGGTTAATAGTGAACCGGAAGCTTTTTTTCCGTAATACCTGCTTCATGCTCCTGCTTATTTTCAGCTTTTCGGGAAAAAGGACAAACCGGGGGTCGGGACACCACCACAGGGGGGTATCGCCTTCGTACCAGGGAAATATGCCTTTACGGTACGCCAGCAAAAGTCTTTCCTCTGAGAGGTCGCCCCCGATTGCCAGCAGCCCGTCAGGTTCCGCCATATCCACCGGAGGAAATACCAGCTCATGTCTTAATGCAAAAACGGCCATATTTTAAAGATACTACAGGATCGGGTAAAGGTAAATGCCCGGAGGGTATTCAATTTTCCGGTCAGGGGAGACACCAGCCTGTCAAGATTTGAACTTGCTTACCGCAGGTAACTTTTCTCACTGCAGGTAATGCATCCGGTGCCAAGCGCACAGCTTTGAACAAACCGCGTGACTGTTGTTATAAAATCATTAATTCGGGCAGCGCGTCCCGTTTGGATTTCAATCCCGGGCAGCGGTATTAAAGACCTGTTTACCAGTGGCTTGAAACGCCGGACGGCAAAACCGCGAAACTTTAATCTAAAATTGTCATATAACCGTAATTACGTACTTTTGGCGCCTCAAAAGGTGAATATACCATAACAATTGCGCTGTCCCTGAATGTTTCATTCAATAAGACAACTTTTAACTAAATGAATAAGAAGGTTTCAAAAATCGGGGTACTTACTTCCGGTGGCGATGCGCCCGGTATGAATGCGGCCATCAGAGCGGTGGTACGTACCGGCAACTATTATGGACTGGAAGTGTACGGAATAATGCGGGGGTATACCGGTATGATCGAAAATGATATTTTTAAAATGGAGTCCAAGAGCGTGGCGAATATTATACAACGTGGGGGCACCATTCTTAAAACAGCCAGGTGCAAAGAGTTTTTTGACCTGGAGGGAAGGAAAAAAGCGTATGAGACGTTGAAGAAGATCGGCATCGACGGACTGGTGGTGATCGGTGGGGACGGTTCTTTCAGGGGAGCGCAAAAATTTGCAACAGAATTTGACATTCCCTGCGTAGGACTGCCCGGCACTATAGATAAGGATATGGCCGGTACGGATTTCACCATTGGTTTTGATACAGCGGTTAATACTGCCATTGAAGCTATTGATAAGATCCGGGATACAGCCGACGCGCATGACCGCCTGTTTATCATAGAGGTAATGGGACGCGATTCGGGTTATATTGCATTGCACAGCGGCGTCGGAACCGGTGCGGAAAATATCCTGATCCCCGAGTACAAAACAGACATAAAGGAAGTGATCGCCAGGCTGCAGGAAAAGGAAAAAAGAAAAAAGCTTGTGAACCTGCTGGTAGTAGCAGAAGGTGGAGAATATGGCGGCGCCAATGAAGTAGCGAAAATGGTGAGGGCGGAAATGCCGAACGCCGACATTAAGGTTTGCATACTGGGACATATTCAGCGCGGCGGCGCGCCCTCTGCGCTCGACAGGCTGATCGCCAGCCGCCTGGGCTATGCGGCAGTGGATACCCTCATCAAAGGAGATCATATCAATACTATGATCGGTATTGTGAACAATCATTTGCATTATACGCCGCTGGACCTTGCGGTGAAAGCAGAACATGCTATAGATCCCGAATGGCTTAAGATCGTAAAAATCCTTGCTTCCTGATCAGTGGTAAGTAGTTAGTAGTAAGTGATAAATAGTTAGTTAAATCGTAAAACCTGAAATAAGACGTATGGCTAAAAATATATCTGAATATCTTCATGAAGAAATGGACAAGCAGGCCGGTATTGAGCATGCTTTTCATCGTACCAAAATAGTTGCCACGGTAGGGCCTTCCAGTAACACTTACGACCAGTTGCTGGCGCTGACCAAAGCCGGGGTGAATGTGTTTCGCCTTAACTTCTCACACGGATCTCATGAGGACAAGCTGGAGATCATTAAACACATTCGTACCATTAACGTTAAAGAACCTTATAATATTTCTATCCTCGGCGATCTGCAGGGACCGAAGCTTCGTGTAGGTGAAATAGAGAACGGCAGGATTGCCCTTGCCGCCGGTGATGTGCTGACATTTACCAACACCAAATGTGTGGGCACCAAAGAAGGAAAGATCTATGTTTCTTATCCCGACCTGGCGGGCGACGTTGAGCTGGGAAATAAGATATTGATCGATGATGGAAAGCTGGAGGTAGAGGTAATAGAGATCACGAAAGACAAGGATGTAAAAGTGCGGGTAACCATGCCCGGGGAACTGTTGCCTAAAAAAGGGGTGAACCTCCCGGACACCAAAATCTCGCTGCCCGCTCTGACGGAGAAAGATCTGGCAGACCTTGATTTTATGATAGCGCAGGAACTGGATTGGATAGCGCTCTCATTTGTGCGGAAAGTAGACGACCTGAAAATATTAAAGGGTATTCTGAAAGAGCGGAACTCGAAGAGTAAAGTGATGGCTAAAATAGAAATGCCGGAAGCGCTTACCAACCTCCGCGAGATCATCCTGGAGTCCGACGGCGTGATGGTGGCCCGTGGCGACCTGGGTGTAGAGCTGCCGGTAGAGCAGGTGCCCCTGATCCAAAAAGATATTGTACGCAAATGCATCCATCGCGGTAAGCCGGTGATCGTGGCAACACAGATGATGGAAAGTATGATGGACCGCATAAAGCCGAACAGGAGTGAGATCACGGATGTTGCCAATGCTGTGCTGGATGGGGCAGATGCCGTAATGCTGAGCGGAGAAACCGCTATGGGTAAGCACCCTGTGCTGGTGGTGGAGACGATGCGCAAGATCATTCTGGAAGTAGAGAAAAAAGAATATGGCTACAACCGCGAAGATGATCTGAAGCCGCAGCCGCATTCTCCCTCATTCCATAGTGATGCTATTTGTTACAATGCCTGTAAAATTGCACGTGACATCAACGCGGAGGGAGTGATCGCCATGACGCAGAGCGGGTATACGGCCTGGGTAGTAAGCAGCTACCGTCCTAAATCCCCGTTGTACATATTTACAAAAGAAAAAACACTGGTGAACCAACTCAGCCTGAGCTGGGGTGTCAGGGCCTTTTATTATGCTGAAGAGGAGAGCCTGGATCAGATCATTTTTGACCAGATAGCGATCCTGAAAGCAAGAGGATTCCTGAAATCCGGTGATACAGTCGTAAATACAGGCAGCACACCGGTGCATTTGCACCTGGCCACCAACCTGCTGAAAATTACCCGCGTAGAATAACCATTGGTATAAGCATACAATCCAAAACCATACTGTGTATTAACAGTATGGTTTTGCTTTTTCAAAAGGTTTTTGTAATCTTTGAGTATGTATACGAACATCATGCGTAAAGTTTCCCTTTTACTGGTGGGTGCTTTGGGCTTTTTTTTGCTGCAGGCCCAGGATACCAAAGAGATGTCCGGCAGCTATTACATGGAAGGTGTAAACGATGCAAAAAGCGGTTTTAACCTGAGCAGCAATTCCACGTTCAGCTTTTTTTATACAAAGAACGGGATCGACCGGTATGGTTCCGGCAGGTGGTTTCTGGAAAAGAACACCATTGTGTTCGGCAGCCGCCGGAAGCCGGCAAAGGTATATAGCCTCCTGTCTTCCAGGCGTGTAAACGATAACTTTGTGACGATCACTTTCACGGATGATAACCCGGAGCTGGTAAAGAATATTGAATGCGTTTTGTTTACGGAACGGGGCAGGCAGCGGCTGTTTACAAAGAATGACGGTATAGTCAGGTTCACCAAACAAACGATCGACTCCATACAGATCCGTTCTCTTTTATTTCCAGATCACCCCTTTACGCTTGTGCCGGGTAATAAATTGCAAAACAGCTTTGAGTTCGCATTCGAAAAATCTGTTTTTGAAGTTTTTTTTGAGGAGTTCACATTGTCGTACACCGACAGGGTGATGACAGGGCCGCATCCTTTGCTGAAGGGGCAGTACCGCTACGTTAAAAGTGAAGAATAAAGGCTGTATGCTACAGACAGGCATCCCTTCTCCGTCTGCAAAAATTGCGGACACACATCCGGACCACTCCCCAAAAAGCAGCAACCTTTCCTCAATCATATACCGGCACCACGTTCGCGGGCCTGTTCTTTTTGATCTTTGCCGGGATACAGGCAACAATTTCCTGGCTGAGCGCATCGATCAGTCTTTTTTTCACAAAGTCCCTTTGTACCACTACACTTACTTCCCGTACCGGCACCGGGTTTTTAAAATGCCGTATCAACTGTAACTGCGTATCCGGCATGTCCAGTGTGGCCAGCTCGGGCAGAATGGTAATGCCATCGTTCAGGTCCACCATTCTCCTCAGGGTTTCTATGCTGCCGGTCTCATAATCAAAATAGCTGCCCTTGATGCTTTTTTTCCTTAGCTCACAAAGGCTTTCGATCTGTGAGCGAAAGCAGTGTCCCTCCTCCAGCAGCCAAAGCTTATCGGGGTCAATATCCTTTGCCAGCACGTAATTTTTTTTGTATAGTGCATTTTTCTTAGAAACATACACCTGCAGCTCTTCATAAAACAGCACATGCTCTTTGATCCCTTTGTGGTTCAGGGGAGTGACCAATATACCGGCATCGATGCTGCCTTCCTGCAGTTGCCTGATGATGAGGTCCGTGGTAAGCTCGCTTACGGTCATCTTTACCTGCGGATATTTTCCGGTAAAGGACTGTATGAACAAGGGCAGGAGGTAGGGCGCCAGTGTGGGAATAATGCCGATCCGCAGCTCTCCCGTCAACAGTCCTTTTTTCTGCTGCACCATATCCTGCAGCATATCCCGGTGTTGTATAATATGTTTTGCCTGTGCAATGATCGCAGTGCCGGCTTCGGTGGGCACTACCGGCTGCCTGCTCCGGTCGAATATCGGAAGCCCCAGCTCTTCTTCGAGCTTTTGGATCTGCATGCTGAGTGTTGGTTGTGTAACATGACTGTGCTCGGCAGCCAGGGTAAAGTGGCGGTAAGCATCCAGTGCGATGATATATTCCAGTTGCGTAAAGGTCATAATAGAAGCGGATTATTTTATGGCAAAATTAATTGATTGTATCGATAGGGGGGAGTAGGGTTTTCATCCTTTTCGACCTCGTCGTATTCCGGTCCTACTTCTCTCCTGCGCAGCGGGAGAGAGATCTATAGACCCTTCCGATCGTCCCCTCGACCGCAGGGAGAGGTCCCATCACCATAAAAAGCCTTTCATAAACCAGATACTCTACACCGTAGGCAGATTTCTCCTTCCTCCTTCGTTGGGTTTGTTGAAATGAAGTACCCGGGTGGGGGGCTCTTCATCCTCCCCCGAACGTTCAGGGCGGAAATGACAGTAAAGGGAAAGATCCCTCCCGGAAATGTTGCTTACCTTTGGCGGCATTCTGTAAAAATATTTTTCTTAGCATGCTTACGAAAAGGATCATTCCCTGCCTGGATATCAAAGATGGAAGGACGGTAAAAGGTACCAATTTTGTGGATCTCAGGGATGCCGGCGACCCGGTGGAATTAGGCGCTTTATATGCGCAGCAGGGAGCGGATGAGCTGGTTTTTCTGGACATTACCGCTACGGTTGAAAAAAGAAAAACGCTGAGTGCGCTGGCGAACCGCATATCCCACCATATCAATATTCCCTTTACCGTAGGCGGTGGTATCAGCAGTGTGGAAGATGTTAACGTGCTGCTGCAGAATGGCGCTGATAAGATATCCGTGAATACTGCGGCTTATAAAAATCCGGCTTTGATCAATGAGCTGGCAAAAGAGTTTGGCAGCCAGTGTGTAGTGCTGGCAATTGATACAAAAAAGGAAGCAGACGGGGAATGGTATGTGTACCTGAATGGCGGCAGAACCCCAACCGATACCCGCTGTATTGATTGGGCCAGGCAGGCAACAGACCTGGGCGCCGGGGAAATTTTACTGACGTCTATGAACCATGACGGTACCAAGCAGGGATTTGCCCTGGATATTACCAGGACATTATCCGAAATGTTGCCGGTACCGGTAATAGCCAGCGGTGGCGGTGGTACGATGGAGCATTTTGTTACGGTATTTGAAGAGGGGAAGGCTGATGCTGCCCTGGCAGCCAGTATTTTTCATTTTAAGGAAATTGGAATACCGGAACTGAAAGCCTATCTGGCCGGGAAGAATATACCGGTGCGTATATAGAAGTTGCTATTTTTTAAATGACTTGTAAGCGTGCGGGGCCAACCTTACTGCTGCTTCTTATAAACAGTAACAATATTTCCTTTGGCTTTTACCTCTGTATTAGCATCCCGTTGGATCTCCTGTACCTGGCTTGCATACATGAAAAGCGTATCGGACCTGATCAGGTATTTCACGCCGGTTGGCTCTGAAGGAGGTAAGGCCGGGGCTGCGGGGTCGGAAGGCGCTGCGAAAATAGCGCCCTGCGGAAAATATAATGAGTCGTCACTTATTTTGGCATACGGCGCTGTAAAAGCCTCCGTTTTTATTTCTGCCTTTAAGGGCATCGGCGGGATCCCGTCGGTTTCCACACCGTTTATAATAAATTTACTATATGCATAAGTGTCAATAGTATATGCATGTTCCCCGGTAATAGAAGATGCTTCAATGGTAATACCCCCGGCGTTTTGGGTAGTGGTATCGGTGTACCGGGTAACCGTTTCAATACGATTGCCGGCTTCTGACATGGATGTGTAGGCTTCCATTTCTACACCAAGATGTATAAAGTTCCATTTCCCAAGCAGGGTAGTTCCCGGGATCGGATCAGGCTCACCGGGTATTTCATATGATTTTTCCTTGCTGCAGGAGTAAAAACCAACTGACAATAGGAGTACAAAAACCGGGACTAAAACCTTCATACCTGATTTATATAGATTTATAATGCAAAAGTCGTAAACTTATTGTAATAATCCGTCAATTAATACGAACAAAAAAGCCTGCAGGTTGGTCGCAGGCTTTTTTATGAGAACTTTTAACAATTATCAGTCATTCAGATTCAGGTATTGCTTTACGGCGTTATAGTCATTCCAGTCTATATCCGCCACCGGGCCTGCTTTGCGGCCGGCAGTGCCTCCGGGAATGAGGATGTAACGAATGGGAACATCAGTTAAATCGTAGTTGGAGGTAATTATTATTGTATTAATCCTAAATATAACATCAATATATACGGAGCCGTCAAAATAGGGTAAAGGAAAAACTGTTGGATCAGCAACAGTGTTCAGGTTTATGTAAACTTTTATCTCTCCTGAATTAATTATGTCCGCTGTCAGTGCCGGGACTTCCAATAATAAGCCATATCCGGCAGGATTATCATCATCATCTAACAGCTCCTCAAACTCATTAGTTAACCACTGTGAATATATCACATTGGCGGAGCCGGCAGGTCCGGCAGCACCGGTTGGTCCTGTTGGTCCGGCGGGTCCGGCAGGCCCAGCAGGTCCGGCGGGTCCCTCTTTAGAGCAGGACAAGAATATAAGTGACGACAGCAACGCTGTCGTCAGAAGCGAAAAAGTCAATCTTTTCATAAATTATTGTTTGGTTAAGTTGAATGATTCTAAAGTTACTGATTTAAGTCGGCGAAAGTTATTTTTTTCGATAGTTGGTTTACCTACCAGGTAGGTTGCCAGCTTATCCAGGTTTTGGCGTCGGCGGCGCTTACCATATCATAACCCGCGCCGGTTGGTATCATATAGTATCCTTCCGGAATAAGCAGTTGCTGGAGGCTCTGGTATGCCGGACCGGAGGAAGGGTATGCTCCGTAGAAACCCAGGTTATCAAATACGATCCTGCCGTCGGCGGTAAAGGTTGGTATACCAGGCGCTGCGCCATACAGCAGCTCAAGTCCGTCGCCGGCGCTGTTTACAAATACAGGACTGAAGAGATCATTTTCGCCGGTGCTGTACCCTGGCCAGTATATCAGGTAATAATATCTATCCAGGCTGTTGATATCAAAGCGATCCTGCAGGCTTGCCGAGCGAAATCCTTCGGGTGAAAACCAGTACAGGTCTTCTGCAACAGCTTCCTGCCACCATCGTTGCGGGGCCTGTAAATTAGTTCTTAAAGGAGCGGTAGCACCCTGTATACTACCCGTAGCGCCGCCGCCGGATAATTGCAGCGTCTGGGTAGACGGATTCCACGAGAAATCATAGAACCGGTCGATGGTTTGATTGCCATTTATCAGGGGATCATCCAGCGTCATTCCCTGGCTGCCGAAAGAATAACCGGTTACAAAAGATTGCAGGCTGGCGCCGGAAAGCCATTGAAACCCTATGAACCGGCCGATAGGATCAACGGCTATTTCATAGGTGTTGCCACCAAGGGTGAGGCGTTTGAAATAGGTTTCAATATCCTGGAATTTCAAAAAGTTGAGAATATTGGCCCAGGTACCGTTTTGCCAGGCATCTAATTCCTCCTGTGTGGCTCTTTCCAGCTTTAATTTGGTACTGTTTGCTTTTCCGGTCAGCACGATGCTGTCTTCACCTGCACTTTGAAAAATGAATTCAAAGTCCGAGAGCAGTCCCTGCCCGTAAACTCCGCCGTTTTTAGAAGCATCCGGGTCTGCCAGTATATGCAGGTAAGAGTAAGTGTCAAAGACAAGCGTGGGTTGTTGCATCGCTTTTAGCCGGTAGCTGCTCTCGCCCCGGGTGCCGGCTGTTACAGTATCTACATCGGCATACATAAAGACGCGGTTCTCGTTATTGAACTGAAAAAAGAAATTATATGCACTGCCTAATGCAGGCTGCAGGGTGGCTTTCCATCCCGCGGGGGAAGCCGTCAGCGCCGCCTGGTAATTTGACAGTGCTTCATTCAGCCGCTCATCAGGCGACTGATCGAAGATATACTCTTCTTTTTTGCAGGAAACGGCTGCAATTGCCAATAGCGCCACCAGTGTCAGTTTATATTTCATAAACATTTTTTCGTCCGTTAAAAGTTATTTTATTCACATGTCCGGCAGTGAATAATTTAGTAAAGCTCATTTACGATTGCCTGGCGTTTTCTGGTCTGCAAACTGTAAAAATCAATGTTCCAGGCTCTTTTGAAATAGTTCACTACCTGGGTTTCCTTCTCTCTCAGCCGCTGCCTGGCCACTTCGGGGGTAGTACCCCTGATGCTGGTGCCCGTGATACTGTTTACAATGTGGTCAAACCCGCTTTTACCCTCTATCAGCATAATGGATACCATTTCGGCAAAATCCTCCGAATTTTTCGATACGGCATATGCGGTGATGATACCGTCTCTCCTTGCTTCCGCGGGGCTGGTGTTGATCCAGTCGCCGGTATAATAGCCGGCGCTGATGGCATCAAACTCCAGCGGTCTTCTTATATTCTGATCCAGGATGTGCGCAAATTCATGTTCTATGGTGTGAAACATTTGTTTGGCTATCGCACTGTCTGCGCTGGTGTACCCGGGCATCGACTTATTCACATATTCGTTCAGTTCGTACAGCACCACTTTACGCCCCCCTTCCGCCGTGCCAAGGGTAACAGTGCCATCCAGGTTCCAACTGCCACTGCCTGCCAGAACAAAAAACTTGGGACTGTATTTGTTGAAAAATATCCTGCCCCCTTCCTCGATATAGGGATCTATCCATACTTTTTTTATCGACCGCATTACCGGTACCACCTTTTCTTCTTTAGGCGGTACGATCATCTTGTTTACTTCCAGCTCAAACTGGTCCCATTTATATTTCACTGAAATATTGAACGGTGTCGCTATAGAATCAAAAAGCCATTCATCAAGCGGGGTTTTTGCCCAGGTGTCTCCTCCCAAACCGGGTATGTCATCCACTACCAGCGGGTCTTCTCTTCTGCATGCCGTAAGGAGGGTTGTGATGGCTATGATGGTGATAATATGTTTCATAATCATTTTCATTACAGGTTATCTGGGGTTTTGTTCAATGCCGGATTGAGAAGTAGTGGGAGGTATCTGAAACACTCTTCGCAGATCGTCCTGTTCCAGTGCCTGCATTTCTCCCTCAAGGGAAATATGCACAACGGGTAATTTGTATCGTAAGATATCAAACCAGCGGAGTCCCTCATGAATAAATTCGGCTCTTCTGTAGGATAAGATGGTCAGAATTAAGCCATCCCTGATATTGCTGCCCCAGAACGATGTGATCTTTGCTTCCGTCAGGTTGTTGGTCGCGCTGTAAGAAGTGATCCGTGTGCTCAGGTAGGTATTCAGCAATGCAATGGCTGCTGCCGGTTGCTGGGTATAGGCATATGCTTCCGCCAGGTTGAACAATACTTCTTCCATTGTGAACAGGGGTACAACAACGTACGCATCGCCGATCTCAGCATTTACGGAAATACGGACAAAATGCTCGTTTATTTTCGGAACCACAAAATGTCCTGTCATGTAAGAGCCGATAGGCATGGCCCAACTGCCTCCTGCTACTGCCACCGGTCCGAATATCTGACCCCGGATAGCCGGCGTCATAGTATACCGTCCGTAGCTGTTGGTACGCCACCAAACCGATTGTGTTTCCACCAGTAATATGTTGGCATTTTCGGTTGCTTTGGCATAGCGGGGGGCAATGTCGTTGAGCCCGATAACGCGGTATTCGGTATTCCAGGGGCGCAGGTTGGGCAGGTAGTTGTTATTCGGAACAGCCAGCGTGGCATAATGTATGACCTTTTCGTAGTCCTTTTTGTACAAATAAAAACGGGTGGCAAAAGCATAGGCAGCTACTCTTGTGAAATGGAACTTCGGTATCGTGTAGTTGTTATCGTCAATATACCCGATCCCGTCCAGCAGGTCTTTTTCCACCATTTCGTATACATAGGCTACATTTTCCCTGGAATATTCCTGGATGAATTGGGTTTCAGGCTCGGTCACATAGGGAATGCCGGGATCGGTAGCGGAAGTGGCGGGGTCATAAAATCTGGAAAAAATATTTACCAGCATGAAGTGGGCATATGCTCTTGCCACGAGGGCTTCGCCCCGCTGTGCGCGGTAGGCGTCCTGGTCCGGGGCATCAGCGATTGCCTTGAGCGCCTGGTTGGCAGCCGCAATGGCCTTATAGCAGGCAAACCAGTAATACTCCGGTGTATCCTCGTTTATGGACCGGGTATCGCGAAAGAAAAAACCATCTGCGTTGGCAGTCAACTGATCAGCGCCCATAAAGTCGCTGAACGTTCCGTTGTCTCCTACGTTGTCGGAATAGGTTTCTGTAAAGGGAATATAGTTTGCCTGTGGGTAGGCGGTACCCAGCAATTGTTGCACCTTTTGCGGTGTATTCAATTGCGCCCTGTTGTCCGGTTCTATCTCCAGGAATTTGCCGCACGACGAAAAAAGCAATAAGCCAACTGTAAATGAGATATGTATTTTTATCAGTTTCATCATTACTGTTATTTAGAATCCAACTTTCAGGGAAAGGGTTACCTGCTTTTGCAATGGTTGGGCAACCCCGCCTGCATTATAAAATTCAGGATCCTGTCCTCTTAATTTCTTATCTGAATACAGCAGCCAGAAGTTTTGAATGGCTGCTGTCAGCGACAATGATTTAAATGCCTGCAGCTTATCCAGCAATGGCTGATCTGCTGCATAGGTCAGGGAAACTGTTTTCAGGCGGGCAAATGCGCCGCTTGCTACCCTGGCGGTGGAGTAGTTGTAATTATTAAAAGGATAGGCGCCTTCGGCCGCGGTGAGGTAGCTGTAATAGGTGTCGTTGATGGCAGGTATATTGGTAAGTTGTTCGTCACCCGGCATCACCCACCTGTCGTAAAAATCCCGGGGCATGGCGTCGAGGTCCACATAGCCTGCCCTGAAAGCAGGATAGAGCCGCATTTGATTACCGGCCTGGTAGGTGATGAATACATTCAGCGACAGGTTTTTATAGTTAAACGTATTGGAAAAGCCACCCGTGATGGTTGGGTCTACCGGTCCTTCATACACGAGATGTTCAATTTTATCGTCCTGCAGGTACACCGCAGAGCTTATTTTCCCGGTTTCATCTATGAACCGGGGAATGCCGTTTTCCGGGTTCAGTCCCTGGAAGTTGATGGAAAAAAGACTGTTAACAGGGTATCCCTGGCGGTTACCGCCCTCTGCTTTTACCAGGTCAAATATCAGGGGTATATTCTGGGCGTTGGTAATACGGGTTTCATTAAACCCGAAAGTGAGCGTACTTGTCCAGCCATAGTTTTTAGCCCGGAAGATCCTGCCGGATAACAAAAATTCAAACCCCTGGGATTCCATATCGGCATAGTTTGCCGATTTGAGTTTTTCTCCGCCGATACC
Organism: Chitinophagaceae bacterium; assembly: GCA_037190885.1. GTDB lineage: Bacteria > Bacteroidota > Bacteroidia > Chitinophagales > Chitinophagaceae > Agriterribacter. The sequence continues at coordinate 31,793 of JBBCJQ010000010.1, read as the reverse complement.
GGATGTTTTTATCCGGCTGATCAGGTCAAAGCTCCGGCGCGAATAGAAGTCAACGCTGGCGGTAAGCCGGTTGGAAAACAACCCGAAGTCTGTTCCGACATTCGCCTGGTAATTTTTTTCCCAGGTGAGGTCATCGTTTTGAATATTCTCGAGATCCAGGATAGATTCCCGTTCGTCCGCATAGGGACGGTTGGTGGTTTTGCTTCTGAGTATATACCTGGAGTTGGTGGCAGGCCCCATGGAGGCCGTAATGCCGTAGCTGGCTCTCACCTTCAGGTAGTTAATAAAATGCAGGTTATCCATGAATTTTTCCTGGTCTATATTCCAGGCTCCGCCAAAGCTCCAGGTGGGCAGCCAGCGTGCGGTAGGCGACGCCCCCAGCATGTTGGACCCGTCATACCGAACGGTACCGTACAGGTTGTATTTGTTATCATATGTATACTGCGCATTAAAATAAAAAGCGGCAAACCGGTCATACAGCTTTGTCATTTCATAATAAGGAAAATTCGCTTCAATGGTTTGTTTGAGAATGCGGTAATCTACGAAGGGTATCCCGCCGTTTTCATACTGGTATCCATACCCGGTATTATTGAAGTGCTGGCGGTCGGTGTATTTAACCTGTTGTCCCAGCAGGAGGCTCAGGTCATGCTTGTCCCGGAATGTTCTTGTATAGCTAAGGCTGTTGCGCACATCAAAATGGAGCATTTGATCTTCCGCCCTGTTGTAAAACCCTCCATAGGGTAACACCACCTGCCTGGGGGCATCGGGGTGGTCAGGGTCCTGGTAAAGAAATTTGTTGCGCTCATTGACGGTGGCGTTTTCATTAGCCCTGTAAGCGTTTGCCATATTGGCGTTTTCCGTGATCTGGTGTTCCCTTGTAGACCGTACATACCGCAGCGCACCTATGAATTCGTATTTCAAATGCGGGGTGAAATTGTAGCTAAGCTCTCCCTGGAGTTTCAGGTCTACCACATTCAGATCTATATAGTTGTGTTTAAGCTCATCTATTATGTTGAAGGGGGCAAAATTTCTCCGGAAATACTCAAGGTTACCGTTTTCGTCATAGGCGGTGAGGGCTCTGTTGGTATTCAATGCATAGTTAAAGGGGTTGATATCGAAATCCCGGTCAAACTGTCCGAACACGGGATTACTCGTTCGTTCGAGGGTGCCGGGCGCCTGTTGCTGCCGCACCGAGCCTGTCGTCAAAAAGCCTGCCGACAGCTTTTCAGAAAACTTATAGTTGTTCCTGAAGTTGAGCGTGTATCTTTTTACGTTATCCGCTATTGTCCATCCGTTATCGTTATAAAAGCTGGTAGAAAAAAATGATTGGGAGCGGTCGGTGCCTGCCGATACACTAAGGGAATGTTCCTGCGTAAAGGAGTTCCGGAACAGCAGATCGAACCAGTCGGTATTGGCATTGGCATACCGCAGCAGGAATGCTTTCTTGGCTTCCGGATCATTCAGGAGTGGAAAATCTCCGTTATCATCCCCGTTGAACCGGCTGTACATCTGTCCGTACACACCATACCCGGATCTGCTCAACACGTCTGAAGTAAGGTATCCTTTCCTTTCCAGTTCGCCGAGCACAGACATTTGCTGTGCAGAGTTCATGATATTGTAATCGGCATAGGTAGGTTTCAACTGGCTGCTGAAATTGCCCGTATACGATACGGTGGGCTTACCGGATCTCCCCTTTTTGGTGGTGATCACCACCACGCCGTTCATAGCACGGGCACCATACAGCGCGGTAGCGGCCGCATCCTTCAAAATGTCGAATGTTTCAATGTCATTTATGTTGATGCCTGCCACGGAAGAACCCAGCATGGTAGTGGGGTCACCGCTTGACAACTGGTCGTTGGATATGTTTACAATATCTTCCAGCACCACACCGTCCACCACCCACAACGGCTTGTTGTCGCCGTTGATGGAAGTGGCGCCCCTTACCCTTATCTTGGGTGCCGAGCCAAATGTGCCGGATACGTTTTGTACAGAAACACCCGCAGCCCTGCCTTCCAGCATGCGGCTCACATCTGCCACCCCGTTCATTTTGATATCATCCGCTTTCAGCGAAGCGGCGGCTCCGGTAAACTTATTCCGGTCCAGGTTCTGAAACCCGGTCACTACCACTTCGGAGAGAGAGCCTTCCGCATTGGTGAGCTCCACGGTCAGCGTGGCCTCGCCGTTATACCGGATGGTTTGGGTGGTTTTTCCTATGAAAGAGAACTGCAGCTCATCTCCCCTGCGAACGCTAATCGTAAAGGAGCCGTCTGCATCTGTGATGCTTCCCCTGCCTGTCCGCAGGTTTTCTACGGATACACCTGCCAGCGGGGCATTTTCTTCCACGTTCATTACTTTTCCCTTCAGTATCACCGAGTCCTGCAAAAAGCCGGTTCCTGTATCAGGAGGAGTTGCCTTTGATAAGGCAGGCGCTGATGCAAAAGCAAACAGCATAATGAGTATTAGAATATCTTTAGCAGCATGGTTCCTCTTGGCAGGATGCATAGTCAGTTAAATTTTAAGCAGATGTACTATCTAGGACAATTGAAATCAGTCAAATGTTGCCGGGTAAACAAATTATTCCGAAGGTAAGGACATCTTTCCTATTTTGCTGATTATTTCCCCGCAAGCCTGCTGTCGTGGCGGATTACCGGGCCGGCATGGTTGTACTATATACACCGGCAAATTGAAATTTTATATAAAGTTATCCCTGATTATCTTTGCACCACTTTTATTTATTATTTATTTGTTTAATCTTAAAAACGGAATATGAAGAAATATAAAGCAGGTGTCCTGTTTGGCGATGAACTGGAAGCATTGTACAACGATGCCATTAACAACCAGTTCGCCCTTCCTGCAGTGAATACCATTGGTACCGATTCTATCAACGCGGTGCTGGAAACGGCGGCTAAAGTGAACTCGCCTGTTATCATCCAGTTCTCCAATGGCGGCGCACAGTTCATTGCCGGTAAAGGTATGCCCAACGACAACCTGCAGGCCAATATTTCCGGTGGCGTATCCGGTGCGCTGCATGTGCACAATGTGGCAAAATATTACGGTGTACCGGTTGTGTTACATACCGATCATGCTGCTAAGAAATGGCTGCCGTGGGTGAGCGGGTTGCTGGACGCAGGTGAGCAATTTTACAAAGAAAAAGGACAGCCCCTGTTCAGCTCTCATATGCTGGATCTGAGCGAAGAGCCTATTGAAGAAAATATCGCCACGTCCGTTGAATATTTTAAACGCATGAAGCCCCTCGGTATGGGCATTGAAATAGAGTTGGGTGTTACCGGCGGCGAGGAAGACGGAGTGGATAACAGCGATGTAGATAACGATAAGCTGTACACGCAGCCCGAGCATGTTGCTTATGCTTATACGGAGCTGGGCAAGGTAGGAAAGCTCTTTACCGTTGCCGCTGCTTTCGGGAACGTGCACGGGGTATACAAGCCAGGGAATGTGGCGCTTCGCCCCGAGATACTGCACAACAGCCAGGTATATATTGAAAAGGAACTGAAAGCCGCCCCCAAGCCGGTGTACTTTGTATTTCATGGCGGCAGCGGATCGCCGCAGCACCAGATACGGGAAGCCATCGGGTACGGCGCCATCAAAATGAATATCGACACCGATATGCAGTGGGCGTTCTGGGAAGGAGTGCTGCAGTATTACAAAAAGAACGAAGCATACCTGCAGGGGCAATTGGGCAACCCGGAAGGCGAAGACAAGCCCAACAAAAAATACTACGACCCCAGGGTTTGGCTGCGTAAAGGACAGGAGGCGTTTATCAAAAGGCTGGAAACCGCTTTTGAAGATCTGAACTGCATCAACCGTAACGCATAGGCAGGTAATGGCTGATTGCTGATTTTGGGGATTGCTGAATTACGGTTTCTGATTGTTGATTTTGGATCGTCTGAATATCCGGAGTTCAGCAAACCGATATCTTTTACTCTTAGGAGCTTCCAAACTTCGTATGCCCTATGTGCTGTTTTTGTCCCCGGCAAAGCGTTGTGAGGCCGTTGTAAACAGGTAAGAACATAGGGAATCCGCAGTCGAAAACTTCGGATAGCAAAAACGCTGTTCGAAGTCTCTGACTTCGTAAGCTTTATGTTCTCCTTTGTCTCCGACAAAGTGTTACGGACCCCGTTGTAAGCAGGCAAGAACATAATAGAGGCTGACCTATTTTGGTCAGTTAAGATAAAGCTTCTGTTCTATTCAGGCAATACAATCAATCTTTTTTACTTCCGCCGGGTTTGGAGAGCTGACAGAGTCCGCACTTGGGTACGGGCCGTGAACGAAGTGGTATTCCTTAAAAAAGCGACAGGGAGCAGAGATCGAAAGTTGTTTTGGGGATATTAAACATACTATGGGCTTTCGTCGATCTCATCTGCGGGTCTGAAGAAAGTAAAGCCGGGTTTACACCGGTGGCTATAGGGCACAATCCGGGGAAAATATCGTTAAAAAAGCGGCACGCTATAGCTACTGATAATGGGCAAACATAGAGCTCGTTGTTGAAAATATACAGCCCTCAGGAAGGACTGTATATTTTTCTATTGCCGGGAGACTTATTCTTTTGGGACCAGCCCCACAAAAGCTTCCGGTGTTTTTTTATATCGCTATCTCTTCTATTTTAAACGTCAGTACACCTGCCGGGGCCTTCACTTCGGCAACTTCGCCTACCTGCTTGCCCAGTACACCCTGCCCAATGGGAGATGTTACCGATATTTTGCCGGATTTCAGGTCTGCTTCCTTCTCGGATACGATCTGGTAAGTTACCTGTTTCTTCGTCTTCATATTGGTAAGGGTCACTTTGGTTAGGATGCTCACCTTGCTGGTGTCGATATTATCAATTTCAATAATGCGGGCGTTAGCCAAATCCGCTTCCAGCTTGGCGATCCGGGCTTCCAGCATTCCCTGCGCTTCTTTGGCGGCATCATATTCAGCATTTTCCTTCAGATCACCCTTTTCCCGCGCTTCCGCGATCGCCCTTGAAGCAGCGGGTCTGTCCACCGCTCTCATCTTCTGTAGTTCGGCTTTCAATTGTACCATTGTTTCCTGGGTAACGTACATTACTTCACTCATGGCTGACTTCTTTTTGGTTATAAAAAATAAAAAAATAACAACGCCCCGGTTTTACACCGAAGCGTTGCATATTTATTGATACCGAAAATACAAAACTTATTCCAAAATCAAAAAAAACCGGTGATTTTTAACTATAAACCCAGCTTATCCAGGGTTACTTTGGGCATTTTTATATAAGATTCGTGGGTATAGCCGGCAATATGGGGGGTTACCACCACATTCGGCTGCGCCATCAACCAGTTTAGCTGGTCTTTTTCCTGTTGTGTATAGGCCGCAGGCTTCTCATTTTCAAACACATCCAGTCCCGCCCCTGCTATGGTCCCGTTTTTCAGGGCGTTTATCACCGCTGCCGTATCGTGTACCTTTCCGCGGGAGGCGTTGATAAAGAAGGGCTTTTTATGCAGCGCATTAAAAAAGGCATCGTTCGCATAGTGAAAAGTTTCATCCGTCAGCGGGAGATGCAGGGTTACCACATCGGCATATTTCGCTATTTCTTCAGGACTGGCCTCATGAATGTTGCCTCGTGAAAACCCAAACCGGTATTTATCATATGCCAGCACCTGCACATCAAAGCCGGACATGGCTTTTGCCACCGCATTGCCGGTATTGCCAAAGCCTATGATACCCACCGTTTTACCGGTAAGCTCTATACCACGGTTTCCGTCCCGGATCCATTCCCAGTTGGCCATCTGCCTGCCGGAGAGAGTGATCCGGTGCATCAGGTTGAGCACCATGCCCAGTACCTGTTCGCCCACCGCATTGCAATTACCTTCGGGACTGCTTTCGCACTGTATACCCCTGCTGCGGGCGTAGGCAATATCGATCAGCTCCAGCCCGCTGCCCAACCTGCCTATCCATTTCAGCTTAGGCGCTTTGTCAATCATGTTCCGGTCAATTTTCAGCCGGGTGGTGATGATCAGTCCTTCCATTTCCCCTATCTTTTCTTCCAGTTCGGCATAGGTGATCTCCGGAAGATAGGAAACGGTGTATCCTTTAGACTCCAGCCGTTCTATAAGATAAGGATGCACTTTTGCAGTTACTATTGCCTTTTTCATGTGTATTTGTTTTTGCCTGTTGCCCACAGGCGGTTATGCTATTTCATGCGGGTATGTAAGGTGATAAAGTCTGCCACGCTCAATTGCTCCGCTCTTTTCTGAAAAATATCGTCTTTTAGTGTTGTCTCGTCAAAAAGCCCCCGGACGGCATTGCGCAGCGTCTTACGCCGCTGGTTAAACGCAGTTTTTACGAGAGTAAAAAACTTTCTTTCATTACTTATATCCGGTGGTATTTGTTTGGCGGTAAGCTGTATCACTGCGCTTTTCACCTTCGGAGGCGGTGTAAAGCACTGCTCATTCACTTCAAAAAGATATTCCACATCGTAAAAAGCCTGCACCAGCACGCTGAGTATGCCATAGGTTTTGTTTCCATGCTGTGCTGTCACTCTTTGCGCCACCTCTTTCTGGAACATGCCCACCATGGTATCTACCTTATCCCGCCAGTCCAGCACCTTAAAAAGTATCTGGGAGGAAATGTTATAGGGAAAATTACCCGCCAGCAGGAATTTGTCATCGAAAGGAACATCCATATCCAGTATGCTTTCGTGGATGATCTTTCCGCGGATAGAGGGGTAGGTATGTTCCAGGTAGGTCACTTTTTCTGCATCCAGCTCCACGGCCCTGAAGTCTATGCCTGGTATCTGCAGCAGGTGTTTGGTAAGAGCGCCGCCGCCGGGTCCTACTTCCAGCAGTCGTTCAAAAGAATGTTTACGGATGGTATCAATTATCCGTAATACCATGTTTTCATCCCGCAAAAAATGCTGACCTAAGGATTTCTTTAAAGTGTACATTGAGGGCGCAAAATTACAAAAACCAAATGCAAACCCGTAAATTCGCACACTAACAATAAAATATCATGCTGAACCGGCAAAATAAACCAGTGATTGGAATTTCCTGCGGCGATCTGAACGGTATAGGAATTGAGCTGATCATCAAAACATTTTCAGACAACAGGATGCTTGAGTTTTGCACGCCGGTTGTGTTTGCTTCCAATAAGGTCATCAATTTTTATAAAAAGACACTTCCGGAAGTGAACCTGAGCTTCCAGGTGCTGAAGGATATTACCCGGCCTTTTCCAAAACAGGTGAATATTTATAACTGTTGGGAGGAAGAGGTGAATGTAACCCCGGGCCAGCAGACGGAAACAGGCGGCAGGTATGCCATCCGCTCCCTGTCGGCAGCCGTTGAAGCCTTTAAAGCAGGACATATCCAGGGATTGGTAACGGCTCCCTTTCACAAGAATAATGTACAGTCAGAAGATTTCAAATATTCCGGGCATACGCCCTACCTGAAAGATTTTTTCGGGGTGAAGGAAGTGACGATGATGATGTGTGCGGATAATATGCGGGTAGGATTGCTGACGGAGCATGTGCCGGTCAAAGACGTGGCATCTTATGTTACCAGGCAGGCCATTCTCCAAAAGCTGCAGATCATGAAAGAAAGCCTGCAGGCGGATTTCGGGATTGACAAACCCCGTATTGCCGTGCTGGGGCTGAACCCTCATGCCGGTGATGACGGATTGGTGGGCAGAGAGGAAGAAGAACAGATAAAGCCGGGGATCAAAGAAGCCAAACAAAACAATATCATGGCGTTTGGTCCCTATAGTGCAGACGCCTTTTTTGCGCGGGGCAGCCACGAAAAATTTGACGCCGTGCTGGCTATGTACCACGACCAGGGGCTGATCCCCTTCAAGTCGCTGGCGAAAGGAGAGGGGGTGAATTACACTGCGGGACTGCCATTGGTAAGAACCTCTCCCGACCACGGCACCGCTTTTGATATAGCCGGTAAAAACCGGGCCGACGAATCTTCCTTCCGGCAATCTGTATTTTTTTCCGTTGAAGTGCTTGAGCAAAGAGCGGAGTATGCCTTCAATCGCTCCAACCCGCTGAAACGGGTGTCGGGCTCTATGCTGAAAAATGCGGAAGACGAAAAAATTGACGAAGGGTAGGGCTATAAATAACCATTAAGGAGGTAAGAAAATTAAGCAAAGCCTTAATGCCCCTTGACTCTTAATGGGTTACTACCGGCAGTCTTCTACTAATTAAACAACCCCTTAATTGCCCTCAACTCCTTAATGGTTCAAACAACCCCTTAATGCCTCTTAACTCCTTAATGGTTTAAAACTCATTCTTCCACATCATACTTTCGATGGGCTTGTCGGGCTGACCGCTGTATTTAGCGTTTTGCTTTTGGCCATAGGGCACGGCTATCTCTCCTTCTACGGGGAAATAGATCAATTGTCCCACCGGCATTCCTTTGTAAATACGTACCGGCTGCTTCACCGATATCTCCAGGGTCCAGTGCCCACAGAAGCCGACATCGCCTTTGCCGGCGGTGGCATGAATATCGATCCCCAGCCGCCCGGTGGAAGATTTTCCTTCGAGGAAAGGAACATGGGCATGTGTTTCGGTATATTCCAGGGTCACACCGAGGTAAAACACATGCGGGTACAATACAAAACCGTCATCCGGGATTTCAAAATATTCGATCTGGTTGTGCCGGCGCGCATCCAGGATATGATCGCGGTAGGTGGCCAACCACTTTCCCAGGTGCACGTCATAAGAGTTGCTGCCAAGACACTCCCGGTCATAGGGGCGCAAAACAATGCTACCCTTTTCTATTTCCTCCAGTATTCTTGTGTCAGACAATATCATTCCGGATATAATTTGTTTATTTGCAGCATCCTTCGGATGGGCTGCGAATATCGTATTTCTTTTGCGAATGGCTTTATTTTACCAACATAATATCAGCGAAACCACCCGGTTAGGCATCTGGCATATTACAGAGCCGGAGCACTTTTTTACAGCAGAGGTGCCCCTGCAGCGCAGCATTACCCATCCTCACAAACGCCTGCAGCACCTGGCCGGGCGTTACCTGCTGAAAACCCTTTTCCCGGATTTCCCCTACGGGCTGATCGCTATTGCCGATACCAAAAAGCCTTATCTTCCCAACGAGGCCTATCATTTTTCCATTTCCCATTGCGGCGACTATGCGGCGGCTATCGTAAGCAGCACCGACCAGGTGGGAATCGACATAGAAATACCTGTTCCTACCGTGGAAAAGATCCGGCAAAAATTCCTGCACCCGGAAGAGCTGGCCTTGCTGGAACAGTTGTATACTGCTGATGACAAGCCTGCAGACCGGTCGCCCTGGCACCGTTCACTTACAACGCTGTGGAGCGCCAAAGAGGCGGTGTTCAAATGGTATGGAAAAGGCAAGGTGGATTTTAGCGAGCATATCCGGCTTGGGATCAGCGATCGCCTTTACCTGGAAAACGGAGAAATAAATGGCAGCTTTTACAAGAACGTACCGGTTTCATTCGTTTTAACATATGTCAATTTTCCGGAGATCACGCTGGTATGGCTGCGGTCATGACCGGTTGCAAAAACCCAATGCTGAAAGCAGCGGCAGTATTAAAATATTTTTAACAGCATCCCCTGCTTAAGTAGTATGACCGGAAATAGTACATTGTTCTATATTCGTTCAAGTCAAAAGCGTTTTAAACACCATATACATGAAATCAATTTCACCTGCACTTTTTACCCTTCCTGCAAGGTTGGCTGCATTCGTACTTGCTTCGGTTTTGTTTTTTGCTGCCTGTAAAACAGGTGCCAAAATAAAACCGGTAGATCCTGTATACAGTAAATACGTGGAATCGTACACCTCGGGCGTGGTATCCAAAACAGCGTCTGTAAGGGTGCGCCTTTCGGCAGACCTGTCTACAACCGCCACCCTGAATGAACCGGTAAAAGAGGAATTGTTTTCATTTTCGCCTTCCCTGAAAGGAAAAGCGTACTGGGTAGATGCCCGCACCATTGAATTCAAGCCGGATGAAAATATGAAGCCGGCACAGCTTTATACCGTTACCTTCAAATTGGGCAAAGTAGCCGATGTGCCTTCCGGTCTCAAAACATTTACCTTCAACGTACAGGCCGTAAAGCCGGCATTTCAACTGCAGGATCATAGTTTAAAGGTGGCAGGTAATTCAAAGGACAATATGGTGTATACCGGACTAGTGGAGACCGCCGACATAGAAGAGGGCGCCATTGTAGAAAAAATGCTGACCGTTGACCATGGTGGAAAAACACTGCCGGTGAAATGGGAGCACGACGAGATGGCACGCCGCCACAAATTTACCATAGCCGATATAAAACGGGGTGCTACTGCCACAACGTTACAGCTACACTGGGATGGTAGTTCGCTGGGAGCAAAGGAAAAGGAGGAAAAGTCGGTGGAAGTACCCGCTGTCGGTGATTTTAAGGTACTGGCTGTCCGTGCAGTGCAGGAAGCGGAAAGCTACGTGCTGATACAATTTTCAGAAGCCATTGCTGCCGGTCAGCAACTGAACGGACTGATCTCCATAGCCAACCGCCCGGACATCAGCTACAGCATAGACGGCAGCGAAGTAAAAATATATGCAGCCGATCAAATGGATGGCGACTATACCGTATCGGTGAACGAGGGCATCATGGATGTATGGACGCAGAAGCTGGATAAGGCATTTACAGGCAACGTGTTTTTTGAGAACAGGCTGCCCTCGGTAAAAATGCAGGGAAAAGGTGTCATTCTGCCCGATGCCGGCAAGCTGGTGCTGCCTTTTGAAGCGGTTAACCTGAGCGCAGTGGATGTCAGCATCCTGAAAATATATGAAAACAATATTCCCCAGTTCCTGCAATATAACAACCTCAGTGGTACTGGTGATCTGCGACGCGTAGCTACCCCGGTCGTGCAGCAAACCGTGCGCCTGGACAATGATAAAACACTTGACCTGCACCGGAAACAAAAGTTCTCTCTTGATATAGACAAATACCTGAAAGCAGAACCGGGCGCTATCTATCATGTTGTTATCGGCTTCCGGCCGGAATACTCGTTATACAAATGCGTGACTTCCGATAAAACGAATGCAGAGGAAGATGACGACTATTATTACTACAATACCTGGTATTATGATGATGACAGGAATGCGCCGGATTCGGATGATGAATTCTGGAAAGCATATGACAACTACTATCCGTATGGGTATAACTGGCGGCAACGGAATAACCCCTGCTCACCCTCTTTCTACAGTAAGGACAGATGGGCCGGTCGTAATATCATGGCTTCCAATATCGGGCTGACGGCCAAACGCGGCACCGACAATAGCATGATGGTAGCGGTAACGGATATTTTAACCACTGCCCCCATGGGGGATGTGGACCTGGAGGTGCTGGATTACCAGCAGCAGGTACTGTATAAAGGCAAAAGCGACAGTAAGGGATGGGCCACATTTGACCTGAAAAAGAAACCCTACCTGCTGGTGGCAACAAAGGGTAACGAGAAGGGATACCTGAAGCTGGATGACGGGGGATCGCTGTTGTTGAGCCGTTTTGATGTATCCGGCGCCGAAGTAAAGAACGGGCTGAAAGGCTTTATTTATGGCGAACGCGGCGTATGGCGGCCCGGGGATACCATGTACCTGAATTTTATAGTGGAAGACAAAGCCGGGAAACTGCCCAAAGACCATCCAGTGGAATTTAACCTGCTGACGCCGCAGGGCCAATTGTATAAAAAAGCGGTACAAACCGGTAATGAACACGGATTCTACCTGTTTACAACTGCAACCGATGTTAGTTCCGTAACCGGAAACTGGCTGGCAAGAGTGAAAGTAGGTGGCGCCGTGTTTGAAAAAAGGGTAAAGGTAGAAACGGTGATGCCTAACCGCCTGAAAATAAACCTCGACTTCGGAAAAGACGCGATACTGGGAACCGGGGCCACCGGATCGGGAACCCTTAGTTCGCAATGGCTGTTTGGAGCACCGGCCAAAAACCTGAAAGCAAGGGTGGACGCTACCTTACTGCCCCGAAAGACCGTATTCAAAAAATATCCGCAGTTCCATTTCGATAACCCCACCAGCCAGTATGCAGCCGAAAGCAAAATGCTTTTTGACGGTATCCTGAACGAGGAAGGGGTGTCGCCGGTGAATGCGAAATTTGAAGTATTCGGCGCGCCGGGTATGCTGAGCGCCAGCATGCTGGTAAAAGTATTTGAACCGGGTGGTGCCTTCAGCATAGACAACATGGTGATACCCTATAGTCCTTACAAAACCTATGTTGGCATGCAGATGCCGGAGGGTCCCAGGCCCTGGAAATTCCTCATGACGGATCAGAACTATGAGCTTCCGCTGGTAAACGTGAACACCGCGGGCGAACCTTTACGTGGCAGGCAATCCGTCGCCATCGAAATGTACCGGATCAGCTGGAGCTGGTGGTGGGATAATTCGGGAGAAGGGCTGAGCAATTTTTCGCAGAACCGGTATAACCGGCTGATGCGGAAAGATACGGTCAGCCTGGACAACGGTACCGGCAAATGGAACCTGAAAGCGCCCGGCGGGGAATGGGGGCGTTTCCTCGTATTGGCAAGAGACCTGCAAAGCGGCCACACCACCGGGCAGGTAGTATATTTTGATGATCCGTGGTGGCAAACCCGCGGGGATAATACCGATCAGTCTGCTGCGGCTATGCTTTCGTTTACCGCCAATAAAGAAAAATTTGAAGTAGGGGAAGAAATATCCCTGAACATCCCGAGCAGCCAGGGGGGACGCGCCCTCATCAGTATTGAATCCGGCAGCCGGGTGTTGAAAACAGACTGGGTGGAAACCCAACAAGGGCACACTCTCTATAAGTTTAAGGCTGAGCCGGGCATGGCGCCTAATATTTATGTCAATATCAGCCTGCTGCAGCCCCATTCGCAAACGGTGAATGATCTTCCCATCCGTATGTATGGGGTGATACCGGTGCTGGTGGAGGATAAGAACACCCTGCTGAAACCCGTCATCCAGATGGCGGACGTGTTGCGCCCGGAGCAGCCATCGGCTGTCACGGTTTCCGAAACCTCCGGGAAGGCCATGGCCTACAATATTGCCATTGTGGACGAAGGCCTGCTGGATCTCACCCGGTTTAAAACACCCGATCCGCATGGTGCATTCTATGCACGCGAGGCACTGGGTGTCAAAAGCTGGGATATCTTCGACAATGTGATCGGCGCCTGGGGCAGCGGATTGGAACGTATACTGACCATTGGCGGTGATGCGGAAGCCAGTGGTGCTACCAAGGAAAAATCTGCCAACCGGTTTAAGCCGGTGGTGAAATACATGGGACCTTTTTATATAAAAAAAGGAGAAAAGCAAAAACACGAGTTCACCCTGCCACCGTATATCGGTTCGGTGCGGGTCATGGTAATAGCGGCGAACGATGGCGCTTATGGCTTTGCAGAAAAAGCGGTAGCGGTAAAAAAGCCGTTGATGCTGCTGGGTACCCTGCCCAGGGTATTGGGACCCACAGAAGTGATCAAGCTGCCGGTGACTGTTTTTGCCATGGAAAATAATATTAAAAATGTAACGGTTTCCCTGCAAAACAATGATTTCCTGGAACCGGTTGGCGCCACATCGCAACAGGTGCAGTTTAACGAGCCGGGCGAAAAAATGGTTTACTTCGATGTAAGGGTAAAAGAGCATACCGGTATCGGTAAGGTAAAGCTGCTGGCTTCATCGGGTAATGAAAAGGCAGACTATGAAGTGGAGCTGGACGTACGCAATCCCAATCCCTTCGTGACCAACGTGGTTGAACATACGCTGTCACCCGGGCAAACATGGAATGAAACGGTGGTGCCTGTCGGGATACCGGCCAACGGGAAAGCTACCCTGGAGATTTCCGCCATACCTCCGGTCAACCTTGAAAAACGGCTGGATTACCTGATCCGTTATCCGCATGGCTGCCTGGAACAAATTACATCGGCAGTTTTCCCGCAGTTGTTTTTAAAACAACTGGTAGAGCTGAGTGATCGCAGGAAAGCGGAGATAGAAAGAAATGTGCGGGCGGTTATAGAAAGATACAAAAACTACCAGCAACCCGATGGCGGACTGTCTTACTGGGTGGGTGGTACACAAAGTGAAGACTGGGCTACCAGCTATGCCGGTTATCTGATGCTGAAAGCAAAGGAACAGGGCTATATTGTGCCGGATGATATGCTGCAGCAATGGATCAGCTTTCAGCGTAACCGGGCGGCATCCTGGGCGCCTTCCACTACTAATTTTTACGGCGGCGACCTGGCGCAGGCATTCCGGCTGTATTTGCTGGCTTTGGCCAAATCCCCCGAAATGGGGGCTATGAACCGTTTAAGGGAATTCAAATACCTGTCAACCGAAGCGAAATGGCGGCTGGCGGCGGCTTACCAACTGGCGGGGCATCCCCAGACAGCGGCATCGCTGATCGAAGGACTGCCAACAGAGTTCGGGGAAAGAAAGCTGGCGGGCTATACCTATGGGTCTTCCCTCCGCGACCAGGCAATGGTGCTGGAAACATTAACGCTGATGAATAAGCGAAGCGAGGCGGAGACCGTTTTGCGGGCCGTTTCGAAGCAATTGGCAAGCGAGCGTTGGTACAGTACGCAAACCACCGCCTACAGCCTGCTGGCAATTGCCGGTTATTGCGGGTCAAACCCTTCAGGCGAAAAAGTGATGGCAGAAGCAACCGTGAATGGCAAAAAGGTAACAATCGATTCAAAAGCCTATGTTACATTAACAGATGTGGAAGTAAATACCGCCAACAAAACTGTTTCGGTGGTAAACAAAGGCAGTAATGTATTGTATGCCCGCCTGGTGGTGCAGGGGCAGCCGGTAACCGGCGAACAGGTGCAGCCTGTCAGCAACCCGGATGTGATGACCATGGACGTAAGCTATCTTACCCTGGACGGCAAGCCCGTTTCTAACATAGAAACATTACAGCAGGGAACGGATTTTGTGGCGAAGGTATCTGTGCGTAACCCGGGTATCCGCGGGCGCTACAGCAATATGACATTGTCCCAGATATTCCCCAGCGGCTGGGAAATTGTAAATATGCGGATGCTGGACACCGAAAGCAGCTTTAAATCATCGCCATACGACCACCAGGACATCAGGGATGACAGGGTATATACGCATTTCGGACTGCGGGAAGGCGAAACCAAAACCTTCTATGTAATGCTGAATGCTGCCTACCTGGGACGCTATTTTCTGCCGGGTGTATATTGCGAAGGCATGTACGACAATACCATCAGCGCCGGCGTAAGCGGTAAATGGGTGGAAGTGAAATGAGTGGTTAGTGGGAAGTAGTAAGTTGTCAGTACAACTAACCACTTACTACTAATCACTTCTCCCCTTTAGGGGATGAGGGCGCAACTTTTTCTGTTCACCTTTCCCGCCCTGCTACGATATCATCATAACAGCCGGTGAATATGCCGGTTTGTGCATTGACCTGTAAACCATTGGTAAGATTTGGTGCAAACTTTGATGAAATCCGTCAAAAAGCTGGGAGTATTGTCTCCGATGCTGTATCTTTCAAGCAAAAGAATAGTATCAGTATTGGAACATCAGAATGATTGGCTTCAAGACAACCCTGAAGAGTCTCTGAAACATATTTACTCCGACAATTATTCCTGGCTGGAAAGTTATATTCTGCAGAACTCCGGCAGCATAAGCGATGCGCAGGACGTTTTCCAGGAGGGGGTAGCTGCTGCCTGGCTGAACCTGCGGGCAGGTAAGTTCAGCGGTTCCCGGGACCGTTTTAATGCCTACGTCCGGCAGATCTGTAAATACAAATGGATTGACATACTCCGGTCGGGCAACCGGATAAAAGTTTCTTATACCGGCGATATCCCTGAGGAGGCAGCCCATGATGAGCCGGATCTCAGCCTGGAACAAACCGGCATGCTGAAAAAGTGCTTTGCCAGGCTGGGAGAAAAATGCCGGTCTGTTTTGGGACTTTTTTATTATAAAAGAAAATCCATGGCAGAGATAGCCGGCAGCATGCAGCACACGGAGGACAGCATCAAAACGATCAAATACAGATGCATGATGCAATTAAGAAAATATTTTCTGGAAGAAATGAGGAAAAATGGCGGAATATAATGATCATATCGACAGGGAACTGTTCGAACGAATAGAGTCCTATATCCTGAACAGGATGGAGCCGGCTACCCGTGCTGCCTTTGAAGCGGAAATGGAAAACGATGAGAGCCTGCGGAATGAAGTGGCATTGCAGCGAAACCTGGTGGGAGCGGTGGAAGCGCTGTCTTTCGCCGGTAAAACCTCCGGTAATACGAAAATTGCTCCGGTGAAAAAAATAAGCCGCGTCTGGCTATATGGCGCTGCTGCCGCGGCAACGGTGCTGCTGGTGTTGTTGCTTCGCTTTTTCAGTTCTCCGTCACCTTCCGCAGACAGCCTGTTTGCCGGTTTTTTTGAAGCCGATCCGGGATTACCGGTGGTAATGAGCAGCGGGGACAATCACTATGATTTTTATGACGGGATGGTAAGCTATAAAGAACAGGACTATACCAAAGCATTGAGCATATGGAAGGACGTCGTCACCCCATCGGATACGCTCACCTACTATATGGGAATGGCCAACCTGAACAGCGGTAACACGAGAGCTACCATCGAATACCTGGAACCCATAGCCGGGAATGATAGCAGCGCCTGGCAGCAAAAAGCGATATGGTACCTGGCATTGGCCCACCTGAAGGAGAGCAATACACCAGCCGCCATAGAATGGCTGAACAGGTTACAGGATAATGAACAGGCAAAACGGTTAAAAGAGGATATTGAAAATTTATAGCTCCAAATAAATCTGATGCGTTGGCTTATTGTAATATATACGCTTTTGCTGGGTGGTGATCTTACTGCACAGGAAAGCGGGTATACAAAGGCGGTAAACGCGCTGCGCAACCAGGAATACGACAGTGCTCTTATTTACATTAATGCAGCGATCCGTTTCTTTTCAGGAGAACGGCCCAATGACAGCCTGGTGTTTTGTTATGTGCAAAAAGCCGAGATCGTTTGGGAGCAGCAGGGCACGCGGCCTGCGCTCGGCATCCTGGATGAAACATTAAAGATTGCCCGTAACCTGCCGCCCAATAGTGTGGCCAGGGTAGCGGCGCTCGGTAAAAAAGGGCAGGTACATGTACACAATGCCGAAGCGGAAACGGCAAAAAAATATTTTTTGCAGGCGCTGAGCCATATACCAGCCAACGCACCACCCAATATTGTTTACGGAAACCTGTATACGAATATTGCCTGGCTGTACCTGGAGCTGCAGGATTTTACACCTGCCCTGCGCTATGCGGAAGAAGCCAGGAAGATCAATGAAGGTTTGTATGGTAAGGATGCCCGCCAGTTGATGGGGGTATACCAGGCGCTGATGCTGATTGCGCACGATGCGGGCTGGTACAGCGAGTCGGAGCAATATGGTATGGAGCTCCGCCGTCTTGCAGATCTTCATCTGCGCCCCGATCATCCCAATAAAGGACTGGTGCACAACGACCTGGGCACCTTATACGAAAGTATGCACCAGTTGGATGAGGCGCTCTTTCACCGGCAGCAAATGGTGCGTATCATACAGCAGGACTATGCAAAGCATAAGAATCCGCAATTACTTGCTATAGCTTATAATAATATGGGCAATCTCTACATCACTATGGGTGAGGCTCAGCTGGCGGAAGCGTATTTTGAAAAAGCCAGAGAACTGCACGAGATCAATTTCGGACCATCCGGCGCCGGTTTTGTACGGCCGTTGGTACACCTGGCGAATGTGAAGAAAGACCTGGGAAATTATACGGGGGCAGAAGAGCTGTATGCACGGGCCTATGCCCTGCAAAAAGAAGTGGGAAGTAACGACTGGCGGAATATGGCTTATGTGGAGGCGCAATATGGGGACCTTTTCTTTGTAAAAGAACAATATGACGAAGCAGAAGCTTACTATAAGCAGGCGCTGGCGAACCATGCAAAAGCAGGTATCGGCAATACAAGCATAGTGGAAGTGACCCGCACCACGCTGGCAGAGACCTATGCACGGTCCGGCCGGACAGGCGATGCCGTGCGGTTGCTGCAGGAGGTGCTGGGCAGGTATAAGAAGGTATATCCCAAAGGTAATATCGTGGTTGCCGGAATGTATAATAAGATCGGTGTTGCCTGGCTGTTAGGCCGGCAACCGGAAAAAGCCCTGTTGTATTCAGACAGTGTTTTTCTGGAATTGCTGCAGGTACCGGTTTTGCCGGACGGCAACTGGATGAAGGATCTTCCATATAACCATCACATTATCCGTTACCTGAAGGACCGCTCTTTAATAGAAGCGGCGCTGCACCGGGAAAATGGTAGTGCTGCCCCATTGGATCGTTTGATCAGCCTGGCAACACAATACGGTGGTTACCTTGAGCGGTCTCTTCCGGCGCTCAGAACACAGGCTACTCTCATGCAGCTTGCCGGACAGCACCGTGACATTTACAATGCGGCTATCGATGCCTGTTGGGCGTTATACCAAAAAAGCAATGATGCGGCATATGCCGAAAAAGCATTTGAATTTGCAGAAAGGAGCCGGGCGCTTTTATTACGGCTTGCTGCCAATAACGTCATGATAGATGCCAGCCGCGCCGGGGGCAATGCTGCGGATGGGCAGGACCTTTACTGGCGCAAAAGGATCAGTTCCCTGAACGCCCGGTACCTCGACGAGGAAAAAAAGAACGATTCGCTGCTTACATTGCTGACCACTTCCATGGAATCGTACCGGCTGTTCCAGGACAGTCTTTTGTTATCCGGCCACAGCCCTGTAAGGCAAAGGTACCGGCTTGACCCGGCAGCCATTGATGAGATCCAGGCGAAGCTGCGTAAGCATAAGCAAACACTGCTGCAGTATGCCGTTACCCCGGAGCATATTTACGCATTTGTACTGAACGGGAAGCAGTTTTCCATGCATCGGTTGCCCGCCGGTGTTTTACAGGAAGCCGCAGCGTTAAAACAATTGTATAATATAGCGCCTGAAAAGTTCAGCACGTCGGCTTATCGCCTGTATGAAGGCCTGATCAAGCCGGTAGAGCAACAATTCACTTCCGGGAACCTGGTTATCATCCCCGACGGAGAGCTGTTCTACCTGAATTTTGAGCTGCTCGTATCTGACAGCCACAGCAAAAATTTCCGTGCCATGAAATACCTTATTTACCGGTACGAGATCTTCTACCAGTTGTCGGCTACCGGGCTGGTGCTGAACCCCGGCAATCGTATAAAGGATAAAAAGGCCATGCTGCTGACGCCGGTATTCACCGATGAAATGAAACAGGCTTATCTCCGGTTCATAGGCGACTCCTCGATGGCAGACAAACAATACTTTAGTTTGCTCCGCCAGCCGTTTGCTGCCCGGGCAGCCAGGCAGATAGGAGGGTATATCAAAAACGACCTGTATACCGAGCAGGCCGCGGAAGAAAGCGTTTTTAAGCAAACCGCGGAAAATTACAATATTATTCACCTGGGCACTCATGCAGAAGTAAACAATGCCTCGCCGCTCCAGTCACGGTTTTTCCTGGCAAAGCCGCTGACACCCGATTCCGTTACAACTGACGACGGTTACCTGCATGCTTATGAAATATATGCCATGCAGCTGCAGGCGGAACTGGCCGTACTGACGGCTTGTGAAACCGGCACCGGCAGGCTGAACCGGGGAGAGGGCATCATGTCGCTGGCGCATAGCTTTATGTATGCAGGCTGTCCCTCCGTAGTTATGAGCCTCTGGAAAATAGACGAAAAAGCCAGCGCTGATATTATAGCAGCATTTTACAAACATCTCTCCGGCGGAAAATCAAAAAGCGAGTCGCTGCGCCTGGCCAAAATAGAACACATGGAACAAACAGGCGCCCATGCGCATCCTTATTTCTGGGCGGGTATGACATTGGTGGGAAACGAGGAACCGGTGTATACCGCTTCTTCCCTAACATTATGGCTGGTGGCATTGATCGTGGTTTTGTTTTCCGGTATATGGTGGCGGATCCGGGTCGCTGGAAAGGCGCGTACTCAATTGAATATCAACCAGGCTGTATAGGTTTCCGAACCCTGGTAACCTTTTGATTTTCCGTCACCTGCTGCCGGGATTCGGAACCCTGCCTAAAAAAGCTCGCGCAACAGATGCCCCCTTTAGGGGATGGGGCTGCCATTCAGTTCTCCCGGACTGTGTCCGTTTATAAAAAGACACCAACAAAATAAAATTCCATCGAAGGGTTTCTTTTTGCTGTTTACCATAGTCAAAGCCGGACGATATATGAGTATATCAAAACTTCAACATGAAACCCCGGCAACTTTTGAGAAGATTTCTCTTATTATGGACCGTACTTTCCGCGACAGCGCTGTCTGCCCAACAAACCCTGAATATTGCCACTACACCCGCTCCCTTCCTGCGGATATCGCCTGATGCGAGGGCAGGAGGTATGGGGGACGCCGGTATTGCCACCCTGCCTGATGCAGGCGCCGCTTACTGGAATGCCGGTAAGCTGGTGTTTAATGAAGATATAGGAGGCGCTGCGGTGTCATATGTACCCTGGCTGAGAAAGATCAGCGATGACGTGTATTTTGCTGCCGCTTCAGGCTTTTATAAGCCGGATGAAAATCAGGCAATTGGTATCGGTGTGCGGTATTTCAGCCTGGGAGATACCCGGTTTACTTCCGATGGACACGACAACCTGGGCACCCACCGCCCCAGGGAAATGAGCCTTGACCTGAGCTATTCCCGGAGACTGACGGATAGGCTGGGACTGGGTATCTCTGCCCGCTATATCCATTCCGCGCTTGTCAATAACGTATCGGGCTCAGGGTTTAACTACCAGAATGCATCTGCTGTTGCTGCGGATATTGGCCTGTACTACGACAACCGCACAGACGGGGACGGTTTTATTTTCGGAACGGCCTTTTCCAACCTGGGCAGCAAAATTTCCTATATTCAAAATGCGGCAGAAAAAGATTTTATACCTGCTAATTGGGGTATCGGCGCTTCGTGGAACAAAGTGCTGAACGAAGTGCATACCGTTTCCATAGCTCTTGACGCCAATAAACTCCTGGTGCCGGTTTTACAGGGCGATTCGCCGGATGCCATCAGGCAATACCGGCAAAAGAGCGTGGCCCAAAGCTGGGGCAGCTCTTTCAGCGATTTCCCGGGGCAGGCAGGTATAGCTGCCGGACTGGAATACCGGTACGACGAGGTACTGGCTTTACGCACCGGCTATTATTATGAATCAAGGGAAAGGGGTGGGCGGCAATACCTGACGGCAGGTATTGGTATCCGTTATAATATACTGGGCTTTGATTTTTCTTACCTGCTGCCTTCGGGTGGTGGTGTCAGCCAGCACCCGCTTTCCAATACGCTCCGGTTTTCCTTATTATTTAACTGGGCTGATAGCCGGTAAGCCGGCATCCGCAGGTAAACAAATCCTTCCCTTAAAACTTTATATAGTATGAGATCATTTTTACTCCTCCTGCTTGTTTTATTTTCCTGGAATATTTTGACAGCGCAATCTTCTTTTTCAACAGCGGAAGCGATTGATGCCGGAAATTCCAAAACGTCCACGATCAGCGGCGATAAACAGTATCATTATTACAAAACGCTGCTGCCGGCCGACGGTACGGTAAAAGTGTACCTGGAGGGTACGCACACAGGCGGCAGCACCGGTTCCTTCCAGTTTTATGCCTACGACAAAAGCCGCCGCCAGATCGCATATAAAGGTGTTATAGGTAATGGTTTGGCTGTACAGGGCAATACAGTGCGTGATACCCTCTACATTACCTCCCGCGCAGCGGATAGCCTGTACTTCCTGGTATACCAGGGCAGCAACCGGTCATACAATTTCAGGATCAGTTATGAAGTAACGGATCAAAGCACTAATGATGCAGAACCCAACGGCAGCTTTGGAGAAGCCATTGATGTAGCGCACAATGCTGCTGCTGCCGGTCACCTGGGCTATATAACCGATGGTGTAACGGATCAGTATGATTATTATAAAACGTTGCTGCCCGTTGATGGAGCGGTAAAAATATACCTGGAAGGTATACATACCGGTGGTAGCGCCGGGTCATTTTCTGTATATGTCTATGACAAATCAAGAAGGCAGATCGCATACAAAGGTGTGATAGGTAACGGACAGGCACGGCAGGGCGAAACAGTCAGCGATTCGCTTACCGTTCATTCCCGTGCTGCAGACAGCATATACATATTACTTTACCAGGGTAGCAACCGTTCTTACAGTTACCGGGTAAGATATATTGTCACGGACAGGAATCCTAATGACCCGGAGCCGAATAACAACTATGCTACAGCAGCCCCTTTGAACATGGATGAAATAATGGAAGGGCAATTGGGCTATGTAGCCGATGGTATAATGGATCAGTATGATCATTATAAAACGCTGCTACCTGCCGACGGTACGGTAAAAGTGTACCTGGAAGGCACACATACAGGTGGCAGCGCCGGCTCCTTCCAGTTTTACGCCTACGACAAAAGTCGCCGCCAGATCGCTTACCAGGGTGTTGTCGGCAATGGCTCGGCCGTGCAGGGCAATACGGTGCGCGATACGATCTATATTACGTCCCGCGCAGCAGACAGTATTTACCTGGTCCTGTACCAGGGTAGCAACCGGTCATATACGTATAAGCTGCGTTATGAAGTGATTGATCAGAGTCCGGGTGATCCGGAACCCAACGGCAGCTACGGAGAAGCGGTCGATATAGCCCACAACATTACTGCCGCCGGTCACCTGGGTTATGTAGCCGACGGTGTAACGGATCAATATGATTATTATAAAACGTTGCTGCCTGCTGACGGTACAGTGAAAGTATACCTGGAAGGCACACATACAGGTGGCAGTAGCGGCTCCTTCTCCTTTTACGCCTACGACAAAAGCCGGCGCCAGATAGCATTCAAAGGAACTATAGGCAATGGTTCTGCAACGCAAGGTGATAAGGTATATGACACGATCTATATTACGTCCCGCGGAGCAGACAGCATTTACCTGATGTTGTACCAGGGCAGCAACCGTTCATACAGTTATACACTGCGTTACGAAGTAATTGACCAGAGCCCTGACGATCCGGAACCCAACGGCAGCTATGGCGAAGCAGTGGATATTGAGTATAATGTGATGGTTGCCGGTCACCTGGGTTATGAGGCGGATGGTGTAACAGACCGTTATGATTACTACAAAACCCTGCTTCCCGCGGACGGCACGGTGAAGGTATACGTTGAAGGTATCCATACGGGTGGCAATGCCGGTTCTTTCTCCTTCTACGCTTATGATAAAAGCCGGCGCCAGATAGCGTTCAAAGGAACTATAGGCAATAGTTCAGCCGTGCACGGCAATACAGTATATGATACCGTTTATATCACGTCCCGCGGGGCAGATAGTATTTATTTGGTCTTATACCAGGGCAGCAGCCGGTCGTACAGCTACAAGATGCGTTATGAAGTAATCGATCAAAGTGACAATGACCCGGAACCCAACGGCAGCTTCGGAGAAGCTGTTGATATAGCGCATAATATTACTGCTGCCGGTCACCTGGGCTATGTGGCGGATGGTGTAACCGATAGTTATGATTATTACAAAACCCTGTTGCCGGCCGATGGTACGGTTACCGTATATCTTGAAGGCACCCATACGGGCGGCAGCGCCGGCTCCTTCCAGTTTTACGCCTACGATAAAAGCCGCCGCCAGATCGCTTACCAGGGTGTTATCGGCAATGGCGGAGCAGTACAGGGCAACATCGTGCGGGACACCATTGAGATACCTTCCCGTGCGGCAGACAGCCTGTACTTCCTGGTGTACCAGGGTAGCAACCGGTCTTACAGCTATAAAATACGTTATACCATGCCCGACGCACTGGAAGGTGATCCCGAACCGAATAATACATTTAATGAGGCGGTTGAATTTAACCTCGCTGACACCTTACGGGGACTGATCGGGTATGTAGCCAACGGCGTGAACGATGCCAACGACTATTATGTCACCGCTATTCCTGCAAACGGAAACCTTACTATACTGGCAGAGGGACTCAATACCGGGGTAAGCAGCGCAGGGTTCTCCCTGTATGTTTATACAAAAGACCGACGGCAGGTCGGGTTCAGATCTTTGAGGACTGCTGGCTCCGGGGATGTTTTTAAAGATACCCTCACGGTTAACTGTATCAGCTCCGATTCGGTATATGTGCTGGTTTATCAGCCATCCTCTGCCCGGTCATTCAATTACAGCCTGCGGTTCGCATTCGAAGCCCAGCAGCCCGAAGCAAAGATCGCGTACCTGAGAGCGGGCGGTACCTACGAGTTTACCAGCGAATCAACCCTGGCTACAAAATACACCTGGAGCATGGGTAACGGAGAGCAGTACACGACTGTGGCGCCGCCATTGATCACCTATAAGCCGGGGGGCTATGATGTGCGGCTGATCGTGGAAAATGAACTGTGTCGCCTGAGGGATACCACCGTAGTGGAGCTGGTGGTGAACGGACTGGACAGGTACACACCTGAGTCGGGTGGACCGGGTAATATACTGTTTACTGCGCATGGCGGAGGTTTTCATGAAGGGATGACTGTTCAGTTGAAGCAGGGAGGAGTTGTCAAAACTTCGGTTGATACCGCCAGTTGGACAAATGACCGGGGCAGTGTTTTTACGGCTGTTATTGATATGCACGACGCGCCGCTGGGTGTATATGATGTAGTTATTTCAACCAATGATACCACTTACAATATACCCGGAGGATATGTTACAGAAGGTTTGGTAAGAAAGGTAACAGGAGAAATAGCAGGCAGGGATATCATACGGTTTAATACAGATAATGTGTACACTATCAGGGTGCATAATGAAGGCAATACGATGGCAGGACATACTGAGGTCTATCTTCTTACGCCTATGGATATGGAAGTGACGAGGCTGGATAGCCTGCTGCTGGGTTCATATAACGACATCGCAATAGATACTATAAAGGAATACATGCTGGTTACCAGAGACAGGGGATATCCGTATGATGGAAAGTTATGGGCATATTATGTTGCCGGTATTCCTGCCGGAGAATACCAGGATCTAAGCTTTAACCTGAATGCTACTGCTGTTGGAAAAGAAAAAATACATCTTTGGGTAAAAGGACCGTATTCAGGTTCGGAATACAGTTCCATTTTTGACGACTGCATCAAATCAATCTTAAAGACAGGCCTTGATCTTTCTATGGATGTAGTCAGTGTTATACCCGGGTTAGACTGTGTTGCAAATGGCATTAAACTGGGCGTTACATCTCTGTATTCAGCAGGAAGCTATCTGTGGAACAAGTTCACAGGGGGTAGCGGCGGTGGCATAAAAACCTCGGCTTCGGTTGCTAAAGCTTTGGCGAGTGCGGTCAAAAATTGTGCAGGCGAGGCCGCATTAATATCCGCAGTAGGTGCTCCCGCAGCTCCATATGTAGAACTGCTTGATTTTTATTCAGATGCTGTACTTCTCGGATTAAATCTTGGAGATAATATTATAAATATCAAGGAGAAATGCAAGGAAGATCCTGAAGATGAGAAAGAGAAAGAGATAGACTCCAGGGCTTCTCTCGATCCTAATACCAAATCGGGACCTTCCGGCTTTGGAGAGGCAAGATTTATAAATGGAAAAGACAAACGTATGAGCTATACGGTATTGTTTGAAAATATGAATACTGCTACGCTGCCGGCTCAGGAGGTGATCATCCTGGATACACTCGATAAGAATGTATATGATCTGTCTACCTTCAGCCCCAAGCAGTTCGGATTTGGATCACAGTCATATCATATTCCTGCGGGTGCAAGGGAATACGTGGAAGATGTCAGCTATACCCAGGACTTATCGGTAAGGTTTTATATTCATCTGGATGAGGGAACGGGTATCATAAGGGCAACTTTTAAAACCATCGATAAGGCAACAGGAACCATAACCGCCGATCCCCTGGCCGGGTTTTTACCTCCCAATATAACGGCTCCGGAAGGAGAAGGATACATAAGCTTCTCTGTTAACATGAAGGACAACCTTCCGAATGGAGCCGTAATTGCAAACAGGGCGTCTATTATTTTTGATACGAATGAACCTATTATAACCGATGTGTGGAGCAACACTATTGACCGTAATCTCCCGTCATCTTTGGTAACAGAAGCCAGAAAGGTTACCGACAGCACAATAGTAGTAAAAGTGAATGGCAATGATGCGGAGAGTGGTATCAGGATTTATCACCTGTATTATTCAGAAAATGATGAGCCCTACAGGTACGGCGGAAAAATAAAAGACTCGTCCCTGGTGAAAGTCAATTCCGTAAGTACATATAGCTTCTACAGCATTTCGGAAGACAAAGTAGGTAACCTGGAAGCTAAAACAGGTGCTGCCGAAGCAACGGTAAGCATGAAGCCTGAAGAACCGGTAAATAATGACAGACAGTTGATCCTCTACCCCGTTCCTTCCAACGGCACCATCAACCTGGAAATGGACATACCCGAAACCCAGCAGGTATTGATCAGCGTATACTCCGCTTCCGGACAGAGGGTGGCAGAGCTCTACAATGGTACCACCAGCGGACAATTGAAAATTTCAAGAACACTGTACCAGCTCAGCAGCGGGTTATATTTTGTGCATGCGAGGGGCAGCAAGGGCCTCAACCTGAAAAAGAAAATCGTTTTAGTGAAATAGTTTTTAACCTGAAAGGTCAGTCCTTTACCAGCCGGGGGCGAAAGCCTCCGGCTTTTTGTTAAATATCCCTGTTTCCATTTCTCCTGAACCGGATTGTTTCAGGAAAAAAGCCATTTCCTGTTCACATCGATACAATTTGGCTGATATAGAAATATAAAATACAAGATCATGAAACAGTTATTGCTGCTATTATCCATCCCGGTTGTCTTTCTATCGTGTTCAAAAGGGAACAATGACGAGGATGACGATAAAACCACTGTCACCTTTAACAATACTTTGTCCAGGTCATTCGGGAACGTGGTAATAGGCTCCTGGACGGGAGGAAACGGGAAGCTAATAAAGTCTGTAGGAAACTTAACGGCGGGCGGTTCTACAGGCGAGATCGTTATAACAGATAACACCTTAACCGTTGTATATTTCTTTTATGATGAAGGCGGTAAAACATACGTAACGCCGTACGGATTCGGCATTTCACAAGGAACATTCAACAACTGGCAGATTAACACTAATGTAATTTTTGATGAGATAAGCAAGTCAGATCAAATGTACCCGAAATAGAAATTTCTTTTGCAGGATATTCCCTGTTGTTTTACACCGATCTTGTGTACTTAACTACGAAGTAGCAGAAGCGCTGAACGTTTGAATTTTCACGATTTGGCAAAACTTTTCGGAGCTTTTGTACAGGTATATTGGATTCTTTTGAATATTTGTTAGCTGTAAACTTTACCGGCCGACAAAATATTTCAATGAAAAAAGGATTTTCTTTCATATATAACCGGATAAGAAAGTTAAGGGGAAGAACCAAAATATTTTTGTTGATATTACTTGTATTCCTGATCTGGTTCTGGTTTTGCCTTCCCCAACCTTTGTTCAATACACCTGCATCGTACGTTGTGGAAGCCGCTAACGGCGACCTGATGGGCGCCACCATAGCCACCGACGGTCAATGGCGTTTCCCGCAGAACAATATAGTCCCTGACAAGTTCAGGGACTGCATTATAACATTTGAGGATAAACGTTTTTACTATCATCCGGGGATAGACCCGGTAGCCATTACCCGCGCGATCCGGCAAAATATCAGCTCCGGCAGCAGGGTGAGTGGCGGCAGCACGCTCAGCATGCAGGTGATACGGCTGGCGCGGAATCAGCCCCGCAATATCTGGCATAAGCTGGTGGAAAGCCTGATGGCCATCAGGCTGGAAACCCGGTATTCCAAAAACGATATCCTGGCCTTATATGCCTCCCATGCGCCCTTTGGCAGTAATGTGGTAGGACTGGATGCTGCTGCCTGGCGTTATTTCGGGCGCAGCGCCGAAAACCTGAGCTGGGGTGAAATGGCAGCACTGGCGGTATTGCCTAACGCGCCCGGGTTGGTTCACCCGGGAAGGAATCGCGACCGGTTGCTGGAAAAGAGGAACTTTCTACTCGACAAGCTGCTGAAGGCCGAGCTGATCGACAGCAGCACCTGCGAGCTCTCCAAAATGGAGCCCTTGCCGGACGCACCGAAGACCCTGCCCCAACTGGCGCCCCACCTGCTGCAGCGGTTCAGGAAAGAACGGAAAAAAGACGCCACAACATTACTGCGCAGCACCCTTTCCAGGTCCATACAGGAAACCGTGCTGCAGATCACCGAACAACATCACCAGGTGCTGAAAGGGAATGGGATCAACAATATCTGTGCCCTGGTGCTGGAGGTGGAGACCGGCAATACACTGGCCTATGTTGGTAATGCTTATCATCCGGAGAACCCAGCGCTGCAAAGCCATGTGGACATCATCAACTCCGTACGCAGCCCCGGCAGCACGCTGAAGCCGATATTATACGCGGCGATGCTGAACGACGGGATGTTGCTTCCCTATTCCCTGGTGCCGGATATCCCCACCCAGATCGGAGGTTATACCCCACAGAATTTTGACTACGGCTACGATGGTGCTGTTCCGGCGTCCCGGGCATTATCCCGTTCGCTGAACGTACCAGCCGTTCGTATGCTGCGGGATTATAAATACCAGCGCTTTTATGACAACCTGAAGAAGCTGGGCATCACCACGCTTAACCGCCCTGCCGGCACCTATGGATTATCGTTAGTGCTGGGGGGCTGCGAAGTGACGCCCTGGGAACTGGGTAGCGTATATGCCGGCATGGCCCGGAGCCTGCTTAATGCCCGTTCGGGCAAGGGTACCATCAATCCCGCCGATTTCCATAGGGCCCGGTACAACCGGGAAGAAATACCCCCTGCCACCGCATCCTCCATCAATTTTCTCGACCCGGTAGCCATATGGTATATGTTCCAGTCTATGGAGGAAGTGATGCGTCCCGGGGAAGAGGGTTTATGGAAACAATTCAGCAGCTCGCAGCGGGTGGCCTGGAAAACAGGTACCAGCTTTGGTTTCCGCGATGCCTGGGCCGTGGGCGTTACGCCCCGGCATGTGATAGTGGTATGGACGGGGAATGGCAGTGGTGAGGGCAGACCCGGGCTGATCGGCGTGCAGGCCGCCGCACCTGTTATGTTTGATATCATCAAAGCGCTGCCTGCGGCCGGCTGGTTTGAACAGCCGCCGGCGCAGGGCGACCCGGTAGCAGTATGCCGACATAGCGGTATGCGGGCCGGGCTGGACTGTACCACCATCGACTTACTGGCGGCCACACCGGCAGGCATTCATTCCCCGCAATGCAAATATCACACGCTTATCCACCTGGATGAAACACAACAGTACAGGGTAACTGAAAATTGTATGTCTCCCTCCCGGATGGTGGCCAAAAGCTGGTTTATATTACCGCCGGTCATGGAGTGGTATTATCGTCGCCGTCATTTTGATTACCAGCCGGCGCCCCCTTATAAAAACGATTGCGTGATAACCGGGGCAGGAAAAGTGATAGACCTGGTATATCCTGAACCCAATGCAAAGATCTATATCCCGCTCGACATCACAGGCGACAGGAGCAAGGTAGTGTTCATTGCAGCACACCAGCGTCCCGGCATTAAAGTGCACTGGCATATTGACGACGAGTTCATAGCCACTACCACGCAGTTTCACCAGGTGGCCATAGCACCCTCACCGGGTAGACATTTTATCACCATCGTAGATGAAAACGGGGAGCGGCTTACCCGGCAGTTTGAAATACTGGATGCAAAGAAGGAATAGTTTGTCAACTTATAGCATAAGGGCGAAGCCTGCCATGCAGCGGCTACCCTGCAACTTGAAACCTCCACCGCCCGGAGCTCCTGGAGAAAATTGATGAGGACGACAGGGAAACAACTTTTAAAGTGGTGGATAACTATCTTACCACTGCCCAACTGCAAACAACGACTAAAAAGCTGAAAGTAAAAAGCGTGAGAGATTAAAATACAAAAACCCGGCAAAACCGGGCCTTGGTAGTTACTTCCTCTCAGAACAAGGAGTATCTTTATATATCAATTTACCGTCCTTATAAAAATAAAACCAAGTAGTAAATTCTTCATCATAAGGCCATTCATTACTGATACTTTTTTCAATAATATCTGGTGGAAATTGTTCAGTTGAAGGCTTTTTGCTATAACCTTTAATCTTTTCTCCGGTAAAAATGATACGATGCCCATAAAGAATCGTATCATAATTAAATGTCATTACTTTTATTTTTGGATACATATCAGCTATCGAAACAACCATAGTATCATCTTTAGGTTCAAGACTAACAAGCACAAGGTTTATGTCTTTTTGAAAACACTTTCTAGCATCAATAAATTCTTTTATGTTCTCTTTTAAGTCAGGGATGCTGTAACTGTGTTCATTTTTAGCCGTATTGCATGACAAGGTAAGGAAGGGTATCAGCATTAAGCTATAGAATTTCATAGTTTTATTCATTGATGAATTCTCCTTGAATTGTAATAAATCCACTCACGGGTCGGTGCAATAAATACGCCAAACTTAATTAGACTCTTTCGGTAATTACTTTCAATATATTCAGCCATTTGTCTATCACCTCGAGATCTCGCCTCTGGAGATCCATCCGGGTAATATCCTGATGGCCTTAGATTCTCTGGATGACCATGGCTAATTTCCGAAATGATAATATTTGTTGTTTGTGCTCGTTCTACGTAGGCCTCAGCATAGATTTTCAGTTGAGGAACCCGGTCATTCAAATGACTGGTTACTATCGTTGTTTGAGATTCTTGACTGCCTTTGTGACCGATTGTGATATAACCCCCATTCTACATTGGAGTTACTTGCTAAAAACTCGAATAGGTTTCGCGTTTTGTTCCTGTCATTGATAGCAGGTAATTTTGTGAAACGTTCATAATAGCCACTAGAAGCACTTCTTTCGGCATTATCCAGTATACCCTTTTCCACTTCAATACTTTTTTCTTCGTTGACACTCCCGTCTTCGTTTGTCGCATACAATCTGTCCGTTTCATCGTCCGTTCTCCTTACTAACTCAATCTGACCGTCTCTGTTAAGTTTATAATCATCTTCTGGGGCCATTCCATCTGGATTAATAAACCTGATCGGATTATTAAACGCATAATTATACGGCGACCATCTTCCCATCTGATCCGCCAACGGGTCAATGACATGCCACCGTCCTATTTGCGCATCATACATCCTGGCTCCATAGTCTAACCATTCCAGTCCACTTCCATCACTGAACTCTTTTCGCTGCTCTTCCTTACCGTTGTATTTGTATTTATTCTCCGCTATTCCGTTCAGCGCCTTGGATGATATCCCCGCCATAGTGAGTCCGAGCGGATAATAATGTGTTTGCTTACAGCATATTTATTGTTTTTTGGTATGAGCGAATTCCACTTCGCTCCATTTCCTCCAGGATCGGTCCCCGGGTATGTATCGCCCCGCAGGTATGCGGGGCAGGCTCTGCAGAACTTGTCCCGCATACTTGCGGGATTGTCAAAGAACATCCCGCATCGCTTCGCCGCGGGACAGGCTGTCTACCGGACTTTACTTCGTTCGCTTTTATTTTTTATGATTGCCTCAGTGAAGGCTTCGCCGTTCATTGCTGATGTAAATATACACATATCCGCTTTTGGGGGCTACTTTATCCATTAAATCTGTATGCGATTTAACAGTTGTTCCGCCTACACGGCTAAAGCCGCCGCCTGATACCCTGAACTGCTCATCAAAAAAGATATAATTGATATAGGATTTGGGGACCGTGGGGTCGCTCTCGGTA
>JBBCJQ010000009.1:0-269832 GCA_037190885.1 Chitinophagaceae bacterium | reverse complement strand
TGTGGAAAGTGGCTTTGACCCGGTAGGTGATAACAGTGTTATCAAATCGCACTTTTTACAGAATAAGGTTGCACCTAAAAGCGGTTATGTGTATATTTATGTAAGCAACCAGAGCCAGGTTGACGTGTTCTTTGATAATTTACAGGTGGTGCATACCCGAAGCCCTATTTTGGAAGAAACGCATTATTATCCATTCGGACTCACCATGGCAGGGATATCATCGAAAGCGCTCAATGGAATAGCGGAGAATAAGTTTAAATACAACGGCAAGGAAGAGCAAAGGAAAGAGTTCAGTGATGGTAGTGGGCTGGAGTGGTTAGACTATGGCGCGAGGATGTATGATAATCAGATTGGGAGGTGGATGGTTTCTGATCCTTTAGCTGATAAATACTATGAGTTATCTCCATATACTTACGCTAATAATAATCCAATAGTATTTATAGACCCTGACGGCAAGAGATTTATTTTTGCACTGGGGGCATGTAGCGATTGTTCTGACAAAGAATATGGTGAGGATTTTGTAAGACAACTTTCTAAAGTAGGAATAAGGGATCCACAAATAATGAGTGCGAGAGGTGAATACACGAGAAATTCATTTAAGGGCAAATTGCAATATCCTTTTGATGTTAATTTTTCGGTTGGGTCATATGCAAGTCAACCTTATTACAAGTTGGATCGCTATATGAGAAGTGAAACTGGCTTGTCCTATCCTATCGGCAAACAATCTATTGATAACACAGACTATCGAATTACTTCAGCGGTTAGAAATATAAAAAAGGATTTAAAGAATAACCCTTTAGAAAAAGGAGAGCAATTAAATTTATCTGGAGTCAGCGCGGGAAGTGTCCTAATGGCTCAAGCAGCGTTGGGTCTTGCAAATCAAGGTCAGAAAGTAGATAATTTGATTCTTATTGGAAGTCCGATATCAACGGATTCAGATCTATACAAGGAATTGACTTCAAATAGTAATATTGGTCGGGTTATTCTAATAAATGTGAATGGAGATAATGTTGCTGGAGTTGCGAGCAAAAGTACAACGGAAAAGGTCAGTGTTGGGATAAACGTGAGCACTACAAGAAATCACCCACATCTAAAGTTTTCTGACGATCCAGAAGAACGGCGACTCATAGCATATGCACTTCAAATTTTAGGGATTCAATAGAGTAACTCACATACGATTTATTTATGAAAAACATTTTGAATATTCCTTTGATATCTCTAGTTATAAATTTGTTGCTATTGATCTTTGTTTTTTTTAAAACTCCTTACTGTAATGAATTTCTAGGACTAAATCTGTTATATTTATTTTTCTTAACATTCGTAATACAAGTCTTATTGCTGATTTTTGGAAAAAAGAATCGTTTTTTGGTAATAACAACTTCTGTTATTTGTTTGCTCGATATTTGTGTTTTTATTTATTATATAAAAAATTTCTCCTATTGTTGGTAACCAGTCTCATTCTATATAGATACTCCAACACAGGTGCTGGCATCCCGCTTGTGCCGCTGTAAGATTAGTATATATTTATTCAACAATCCTTCCCCCATACGCCTACCCGGCTAGCATACGATTACTGTCTCAAAGATCACCTGGGTAATATCCGTATGGTGCTCACACAGGAAGCAAAGCAGGACATTTACCCCGCCGCTACCCTGGAAGGCAGTCTTACCACCGGCGGCAGTCCGAACGCCGCCTTTATTGAAAAGGATTATTATACTGTTGATCCGGCTATGATAGCAGATAAAACCGATGCTATAGGTATAACAGACTATCCCAACCACAATGGCAATCCACCGGTGAACCCCAATCCTAACAGTGTAGTAGCTGCCGACAGCGAAAAGCTGTATAAATTAAAGGCTACCACTACAGAAGGTGTAACCGGCTTAGGTATTACGCTTAAAGTAATGACCGGCGACAGGATCGATATCTGGGGCAAGAGTTATTATTTTACCAATGTAACCAACGGCGCTACCCATAACAGGAATATAGCCACCCTCAGCATCCTGGAAGGGCTGCTGGCAGGTCCTACCGGCGGCATAGCCGCAGCAACACATGGCGGTGTTACAGGCATGCAGCTCAACGGCTTTACAGGCAGTACAGCAGGCATACTCGACCTTTTTGACGATCAGTTAGATGAAGTGCCCAACAATTCCACTAAACCCAGGGCTTTTATTAACTATATCTTCTTTGACGAGCAGTTCAAGAGCATAGAAAGCGGCTTTGACCCTGTAGGCGATAACAGTGTTATCAAATCGCATCATCTCCAGCAAAAGTTTGCACCAAAGAACGGATATGTGTATATTTATGTAAGCAACCAGAGCCAGGTTGACGTGTTCTTTGATAATTTACAGGTTGTGCATACGCGAAGTCCGATCCTGGAGGAAACGCATTATTATCCGTTCGGACTCACCATGGCAGGGATATCATCGAAAGCGCTCAATGGAATAGCGGAGAATAAGTTTAAATACAACGGCAAGGAAGAGCAAAGGAAAGAGTTCAGTGATGGTAGCGGATTAGAATGGCTGGATTATGGGGCGAGGATGTATGATAACCAGATAGGAAGATGGCATGTGGTGGATCCTCATTCGTTTAATTATTATTCTCACACGCCTTATAACTATGTAGGAAATAACCCGGTTAATCTGATTGATTTAGACGGCAGAGACTGGTTTGAAGATAAGGATGGAAATATTATATGGAATAATTCAAGGGCTAAAACTTATAAACAGAATGGTGTAGAATATTCTAATATTGGGAATTCGCTTACTTTTGAAGTGAACAGCTTTATTCATGAAGATCATGATACAGGTGTACCTGGTACATCTGGCGACAAGCTTACCGTGACGTTTACAATTACCGGTGAATATGATGATGATGGGAATTTTACAGGGTTTGAAACAAAGTTTGATAAGGATATAGCGAGCACCTTTGGAATATTCAAAGGTCAGGATAATGTTGATGGTGTTCCTAATCAGGACGGCTATGTAAAACGACTGTCAGATGGAAGTTATGTTGGAGGTTTTGAACAACATACTCAGCTTAATTCATTTATCGGCTCAGGCATGAAGGCTTTGCACGGACGAGCTGTAGATGTTACAAGCGATTTAAGGGTGACAATAGATAAAAATGGAAAGTTGTCTACTTATATTATGCATGGTACATTTCCCTCAGTTGATGTTAAAGTTAATAAAAAGATTGCCTATCAGTTTAGACAACATTCTTTTATGATGTCTCATAGTGAGACGACAAATCCGGCAGATATTCGGTATAGCATAAAAAATGCTGTAGGCGGTCGCGCATTTCAAGGAGAGTCAGATAAAGCGAATTTGATAAATCGATCAAAGCAAGCCCCATATATAAATTTTGGGGGATTTAACTCAGAGCCCAAAAGTGTGAAAAAATATTCAAGTATTTCATGGTAAATAAGATGATGGTTAGAATAAGTTTTATACTAATATTTATTAGTTGTTCCCTGATATATCCAACATTTAAGGTTAAAATTCCTACGGATTATGAAGGGTGGTGTTATGTTGTTCCGGTTCAGGATGAGAGTATGCTGCCGATAAGTAACAATAGAGGTTACTATGAAATGAATAATGATGGAGTTGTTTATATTTCTGCTGCTTTACTTGATCTAACAAAAAGCAATATTATAAAGATATATCAAGAGAATGAAGATATAAGCAGAGATATGAAATATTCAGGAACTGTCACTAAAGTTCTTGAAAAGGGGGAGAAATACGAGTTTCTTAGGTTTTACTTACCTACTTTAAATGAAAGAAAGATAACAGATCAGGAATATTGGAGAGAAAAAAAGTCTGATTATTATGAGATCGAAGATAGTCGGTTTAAAGAACTTTTACAACAAAAGAA
This sequence comes from Chitinophagaceae bacterium, assembly GCA_037190885.1. Taxonomy (GTDB): domain Bacteria; phylum Bacteroidota; class Bacteroidia; order Chitinophagales; family Chitinophagaceae; genus Agriterribacter. Next base: position 265,959 of record JBBCJQ010000009.1, on the reverse strand, counting down.
AATTAAATTGAATTAGCCAGACTAACAGTTCCACTAAACCCAGGGTATTTATCAACTACATCTTTTTCGACGAACATTTTAAGAGAGTGGGATCAGGCTGCGACCCGGTAGGAGATAACAGTGTTATCAAATCTCACCATCTCCAGCAAAAGCTTGCACCAAAGAGCGGATATGTGTATATTTATGTGAGCAACCAACGGCGAAGCCCTCACTGAGGCTAACTAAAAATAAATGCGAACGAAGTAAAGCCAGGTTGATGTGTTCTTTGACAATTTGCAGGTGGTGCATACCCGAAGTCCGATCCTGGAGGAGACGCATTACTATCCATTCGGACTTACTATGGCGGGGATATCATCGAAAGCGCTCAATGGAATAGCGGAGAATAAGTTTAAATACAACGGCAAGGAAGAGCAAAGGAAAGAGTTCAGTGATGGTAGTGGGCTGGAGTGGTTAGACTATGGCGCGAGGATGTATGATCCACAAATAGGAAGGTGGCATGTGATAGATCCACTAGCAGATATTAGTAGACGCTGGAGCCCCTATAACTATGCTTATGATAATCCAATTAGATTTATTGATCCGGATGGGATGGTAAACATCGATGCTATAGACAAAAACAGGTTGGATAAAGACGAGGGAAGGGAAAACAGAAATCCCTGGCAATTTGGAATTGATAAGGAGAGTGAGAAACCTAAATCTAAGTTTGCAAATGAGTTGCCCAATTATATTGCAAGTACCGATGTTCGTAGAAATAAAGACGGTTCCTATACCGTTGTCGGTGCAAGTAATGATGGAGATAATAATGTTTATTTACAGGGTGACGACGGAAAACGGACTGGCGAAATAATTGGGCAAACTGAAAATCCATGGGATTTTATGTTAACTAATGATCAAAACGGGACATATTTCGGGCACGCCCCAATAACTTTCAACCTTAATAATTTACCTAACGGAAACAGGGTAATATCTAAACTTTCAACTTGGTGGGCAATAAGAGCAGCTTTAATGCCTTCCTTAGATTTCTCACTTGCTGCGTTGGCTACTCTATCTAGAAATAACGGACCATTGGATGTCAAATCACATACCCCTAGTTTTTATACTGCTGTTTCTTACAATGGGAAGATAACTAGTGTCAGAACTTTGGGAAATATCCTATTTGGGTTGAATATGCGAATGATACATTCTGTTAGGCCGGAAACACAAGTCATACCCATTATGCAATTTTACAAGCTTGTTATGCCTGCTGTAGGAGCTTACAACCAATATCAAAATAATGGTAATGGATATAATATGGGATGGCCATTTTATGGAGAGCACACTTATTCTGGGACGGGAATCTTAAAAGGATATTTGGGAAATTAAAATAATAAACAGTCTCATGAAAAAGTATTTATTGTTTGTTTTTATTTTTTTAGGTTGTGGAACAGGTGATTCAAGATTAATAAGAAAGGAGATAAAACTAAATGGCGGCGGCTCAATCAAATGGTATTACTACAGCTATATAACTAATATGAGTCCAGACATAGTTCTTATCGAAAAAAATGGCAAGGAAAAAGAAATATATAAAGCAACTTTTGTTATTGCAGATGTTGAATTACGAGGCGACAGTATTATTTTGAAACTTGTTAACCCTTCAAATGGGCTAATATTTACTAAGCGAGTTGAAAGAGATGTCTTTGACTACAAAGTTATACTCGATAGCTCAGGTACACATGATGATTTAAATTTAATACCCAAGGGAGTGAAAGAATAAAAATGCATAAAATAAGTAAGCCTGGTACTGCCGGATTTTTACATTTACGCACTCACGCTTTTGCTTCAGCTTTTTAGTCGTTGTTTGCAATTGAGCGGTGGTAAGGTAGTTATCCACTACTTTTAAAATTGTTTCCCTGTCATCGTTGTCAATTTTCTCCAACAGCTCTAGTCGGTGGAGCATTTTTTATCCTTCACTACAAAAGAAGAAGCGCCTACCAGGTAATCCAGCGATACATCGAGGGCATCGGCGATCTTTGCAGTAACTTCACTCAAAGACCACCTCGGCAATGTGCGTATGGTGCTCACCGATGAGCAGAAACAGGATATTTATCCCGCGGCCACCCTGGAAGGCGATATCAATACAGATGGCAGTCCCAATGCAGCTTTTATTGAAAAGGACTATTATACCATTGATCCGTCTAAAATAGTTCCTAAAGAAGATGCCACCGGCATAACGGATTATCCCAATCACAATGGTGAACCTCCTGTGAACCCTAACCCCAACAGTGTGGTCACCGCCGACAGCGAAAAGCTATATAAATTAAAAGGCAGTCCGACAGAAGGGGTGACAGGGCTGGGCATCACCTTAAAAGTAATGGCTGGTGACCGGATCGATATCTGGGGCAAGAGCTATTATTTTACTAATGTAAGCAACGGCGCCACTAATAACAGGGCTATAGCCACCCTCAGTATCCTGGAAGGGCTGCTGGCAGGTCCCACCGGCGGCATCGCCGCGGCAACCCATGGCGGGGTGACCGGCAGCCAGTTGGATGGCCTTACCGGTAGTACGGCAGGCATCCTTGGTCTTTTTGATGACCAGTTGGATGAAGTGCCTAACAGTTCTCTCAAGCCCAGAGCCTTTATCAATTACATCTTTTTCGACGAGCAATTCAAAAGTGTGGAAAGTGGCTTTGACCCGGTAGGTGATAACAGTGTTATCAAATCGCACTTTTTACAGAATAAGGTTGCACCTAAAAGCGGTTATGTGTATATTTATGTAAGCAACCAACGGCGAAGCCCTCACTGAGGCTAACTAAAAATAAATGCGAACGAAGTAAAGCCAGGTTGACGTGTTCTTTGATAATTTACAGGTGGTGCATACCCGAAGCCCTATTTTGGAAGAAACGCATTATTATCCATTCGGACTTACGATGGCAGGGATAAGCTCCAAGGCGCTTAATGGAATAGCAGAGAATAAGTTTAAGTACAATGGTAAGGAAGAGCAGAGAAAGGAGTTCTCTGATGGAAGTGGGTTGGAATGGTTGGATTACGGAGCAAGGATGTATGATAACCAGATTGGGCGGTGGCATGTGATTGATCCGCTGGCGGATGAGTATTTAAATATCTCCCCTTATACATTTAGCCTTAATAATCCGATACGTTTTTATGACCCAAATGGACTAGAAGTTATTGAAATAAACGGGGGAGTTCGGTTTACAGAAGATGATGCTAGAAGTGCATTTATGATATTAACGGGACAAGCAAAAAATGTCCTTATAGATGTAAATAAAAGTAAGAAGTCCAGGGATGAAATTAATGCAGATGATAAAAAGCCCTATTATGGCACATGGGCTGTATTTTCAGTTTCTAATTTAGGAACAGGCGCTGCTGCATTAAATGCTTTTGATAATAAATCAATAGAGAATCTTGTTGTTGCAACGCACGGAGTAAGTCATAACGGTCAGTCTTACTTTGCTATTTATGACGAAGTTAACTTAACAGAGAAGAGGGCTATTTCAACCGCCGAGATTCAATCCTATAACGATAAAAAGGGAAAAGAATTAACTGACGGCGAAGCGGATGTACAATATTTAGCTAGAATGGGAAGAAAAGTTACCGATGGCGGAAATTTCGTTTTATCTGCCTGTTTTACAGGAAAAGGAGAGGCAGGAAGAAATACCGTTCAAGCATTAGGTAAATTAACAGGTGGAAGGTTAAATATTTATCTTCCAAATGGATATACCCGTGTTGGATACATACAATCTTCAATAGGACAGTTTATAAGAATTAATGGTTCACTTAGTCCTAAAAACGGGTCAAAAGACGGTTGGATATCAATAAATCCCCAGGGAACGATAATAAAATTACACGATGTTGTGCTAAATGCAAGTGGTGGAAATGCGATAAGAACTGTTGCGACTAAACCTAAAGAATAGATTTATGCTTATAAGAATCTCATTAATCTTTATATTGATCATTGGAGTACATTCATGTTTGGCACAAAAAACAAGAACTAATGTATATGATAGTATCGTCATATCAAAGAAAATGTTACCAAGAGCATCTGGTTTATTGCTCGCTGATTCTTTGGCTTTGCAAAAAGATATTTTGAGTGATAGCAAACTCATTGAATTTATTAATAAAAATGAAGATAGTTTGTATTCCTTTGTATGTAGTTTTAATATACTTCTTTACGAAGATGGGCTATCACTTAAACACGAAGCTATGAGAAACGAATTTGATAGCATAGCTCTTGAATTTGTTTATAATAAATTTTTAAATTACAATATAAAGAATGGAAAGAGAAATAAAATATATAGATTGTTTTTTTCAATAAGTTTTATCGGTGATGAAAAACTTATCCATGTTGGAGTAAAAGAAATATATACTTCAATGTTTTATTCAAATGAATTTTACTTCAAAGACTTCTTTCTGAAATGATACTATTGCTTACTTGAAGAGACGCATTATTATCCGTTCGGACTCACTATGGCAGGGATAAGTTCTAAGGCGTTGGCGTTCGGAGGTGCTGAAAATAAGTTTAAATACAACGGAAAAGAGGAACAAAGAAAAGAGTTCAGTGATGGTTCAGGACTTGAATGGTTAGACTATGGTGCCAGGATGTATGATAACCAGATAGGAAGGTGGCATGTCATTGATCCTCTCGCAGATCAGATGCGACGTTTTTCTCCTTATGCATATGCTTTTGATAATCCGATAAGATTTATAGACCCGGATGGAATGGCACCTTATGACTTGATTTTGGGTGGAGACAGGAACAAAGCTTTAGCTGATATTAAAGGTATTCTTCCTAAAGAAATTCAAAATAATGTAAGTTATGATTCTAAAAGTGGAACAGTAAGTTTTGATGCTAGCAATCTTTCACAGGCACAATTAAATGATAAAGGGGTACAATTATTATCTGCTCTTGTATCATCAAGTGAGACATATAATTATTCCGTTTCTGATCAAGCAACGTCATCTTATCAGACTGTTGACTTAGCTACTAATGAGCTTACCGGAAAGCCATTTGGCACAAAAACCGAGTCAATAGATCCCCCTTTAGACAATGGGGTAAGTAATACATCACAAACACCTTTGGGCCTAAAAAATACACGAGGTGAGTTATCAAGATTTACAATAGTTCCAGGGAATCCTAGCAATGATGCAGAAGTTACAATTAGCCCTAATGTTACATTTATGGAAACCAACGACAAGAAGCAAGAGGTAGTAAAGCCAAGAGCTTCAGTTGTTTTGCATGAATTGCAAGAGAGTTATGAACGAACAACCAACAAGCAAAGTTATCAAGGTGCGCATTCAAGAGCAATTGAAGTAGAAAAGTCTTTGCCAAAAGGAGACCCAAGAAGAAGTCTTAAACCTGGCATGGCCGGTTATCGATAAAACAGCAAACATGAGATATTACATTCTGGGTATTGCAGTTGTTTTTTTTATAAATGTTGCTCATGCTCAATCATCAATGGAACAGCAGCTTGAGTTGTTAAATAAACAGCGACTGAATGAGCGAATTTATTTAGATACAAACTATCACATACAAAGCCTAGCTCCTTTGGAAGTTGAGTATTTTAATGTTGAATTCTCAAAAGTCACTTTTGATAAAGAAAAAAAAGTGATCAATTTAACTGGTAAAATATGTTTTCACGATAAATATCCCGATTGTATGGGATTAACAGGAGTTGCAATTTTTTTAGCAAAGGAAAAAAAAGGTAAACTTACACGCCGCGAAATAATTGGAGAAACTAGCTCTATCGAAGAAGGTTTTTTTGATGTGTCATTCTCTGTTAATCGAAAAAAGAAGCTATATTTTTATTATCCCTTATTTTTTGCCCAAAAATTTGATATTTATAAAGTTATAGAATAGAAATAGTTCCGTATTTTATAATCTCTCACGCTTTTTGCTTCAGCTTTTTAGTAGTTGTTTGCAGTTGAGCGGTGGTAAGATAGTTATCCACTACTTTTAAGATCGTTTCCCTGTCGTCCTCATCAATTTTTTCGAGCAGCTCCAGGCGGTGGAGCATTTTTTAAAATCTTCTTCTCAGCTGGATGTCTGTAGTCTTTGCTATAACTATTGGGGATGGACCTGCAGGACCCGGCGTATGAAGAATTAGTTGCACTTACTTCTTCTCCAGCAAACGCTCCAATCGTTCAATCATTTCATTTTTTTCTTTCAGCATCCGCTCATACAGCTTTTTATTTTCCTCCAACGCTTCCAGCCATTTTTCAATGGGATTGATCGTAGAGTTATAGAAAATAGAAGCTGGCTGAGCACAGTTCTCAAAAGTATTATTTGAAATGATACTTATGGCTTGTTCCTCATCAAAATTTTGAATTGCTTCAGCCGGAACTTTTAATACTTTGGCAACTTGTTCCAGTATAGCCGGTTCAATCGTTTCCTTCTGCTCTAACAGGGATATCTTTCTCTGGTTCCAGCCATCGCCCAGCTCAAAAGCTAATGCTTCCTGCTTAATGTTCAGCATCTCCCGGAAACGTTTTATGTTGCGCCCCTCATGAATTTTGTGTTCCATAACCGTTATATTTATAACAACCCAAATGTAGTATTTTATGACGAAAAGGGTGAGATTGGGAAAATAGTATTTTAGCGAGGGTATTCCCCTACGATCGAAATGAAAATCTCAATCCAGGCGTCCCGCTTGTGCCCCGATTGAGATAAATCTTTGTGGGGTATTTCCGGGACAGGAGTCCCGGGAACATAGATTATACGAAGTCAGGGACTTCGTATAGCGTCAATACGTTAATACTCCCGCTGAATTAAAAATTGCGCCAGCGCCAACAAAGGCTTTTTTCGGTTATCCGGAACTGTTACCTTGTCCAGGTGTTCCAGCGCCCGGCTGAAGAATTGATCCTTCAGGGATCTCGCCCATTCGTCTACCCTGCTCTCCCGGAATATTTCCAGCACTTTTTCCACTTTGTCCGGTGCATTGTTGTCCAGCAACTGCTGCAATGCCCGCTTTTGTGTGGCGCCGGCGGTTTCCAGCGCCTGTATGAGCAGAAAGGTTTTTTTGTTAGCCAGTATATCCCCACCCGGTTGTTTGCCGAATTTTTCCGGGTTGCCAAAAGCATCGAGATAGTCATCCTGTACCTGGAAGGCAATGCCCAGGTTTTTCCCGAATGCATACAGGTGCTGCTGGTCTTCCTCCGGGGCATTGTTGAGCACGGCTCCTATTTGCAGACTGCCGGCCAGCAACACGGATGTTTTGAGGGTGATCATGTGTATATATTCTTCCAGGGGCACCGTAGGCAGCTTTTCGAAATCCATATCCAGCTGCTGTCCTTCACATACTTCCCTGGCGGTGGTATTAAATATCCTGATCACTTTGTGCAGGTTTGGAGACGTGACAGCGTTCAGCGCATCATATGCAGCAACCAGCATCACATCACCGGCCAACAGCGCCGTGGGTGTGCCGTATTTTGTATGAACGGTCTCCATACCCCTTCGCAGCGGTGCATTGTCCATGATATCATCATGCACCAGCGTGAAGTTGTGAAAAAGCTCTACTGCTTCGGCAGCATACCATGCGTCTTCCTGTATATCACCAAACAGTTCGTTGCCCATCAGGCATATCACCGGCCGGATACGTTTGCCGCCTATAGATAAAAAATATTCGGCAGGATCATAGAGCGATGGCAATGAGCCCGGGAAATGAGCCCTGTTGAATCTTTTGATAAAAGCGCCGGCTAAGGCTTCAAATGAATGCATGAATGGAAACTGAAATATTTATTGACAGATCTATTTTTTCTTTTTGCTATGTTGCTTTTTTCCCGGCTTTTTGGATAATTCCTCCTCCTGTACCACCCACTCATAATCAAGTTGCCGCTTACCCAGGTTGGCGGCAACCACCCTGATCCATATCTTGTCGCCCATCCTGAATTTTTTACCGCTCCGGCGGCCCACCAGGCAATAGTCTTCCTCCACCAGGCGAAAATCGTCATAATCCATAAGACTGTTAACACTTACCAGTCCTTCGCATTTGTGGGCGATGGTTTCTACCCAGAACCCGAAGCTGGCCACGCCACTGATGATGCCTTCAAATTCTTCTCCCAGGAAATCCTGCATATACTCCACCTGCTTGTATTTGTTGGCTGCTCTTTCCGCTTCCATGGCTGCCCGCTCCCGTTCGCTGCAATGAAAGCATTTTTCATTCATCTTCTTATCCGGTCTGGGGTTGCCATCCAGCACCTGCTGCAAAATGCGGTGCACCATTATATCGGGGTAGCGGCGGATGGGAGAAGTAAAATGGCAATAGTTGGCAAAGCCCAATCCATAGTGCCCGATATTATCCTCGGTATACAACGCTTTAGCCATGGTACGGATACCCAGTTGCTCCAGCACATGCTGCTCCGGCTTTCCCTGTACGGCCGCCAGCATATCGTTGAAGGAGCTGGCAATGCCTTCGGGGGTTTTGATATCAAATTTATGACCAAACTTTTTTGCGAAGGCCACAAACGGCAACAGCTTTTCCTCGTCCGGCTTATCGTGTACGCGGTAGGGAAAGGGCAGCGGATGCTTGTCTATCTTTATTTTGCTTACATGCTCTGCAACGGCCTTATTAGCCAGCAGCATGAACTCTTCGATCAGTTGGTGGGAAGCTTTACTTTCCTTCACTACGATGCCGGTGGGCTTACCGTTTTCATCCAGCCTGAACCGTACCTCCTGCGAAGAAAAATTGATAGCGCCTTTTTCAAATCTTTTTTTACGGAACCGCTGCGCCAGGTCATTCAGCAATAATACCTCGTTTGCATAAGTGCCCTGACCGCTCTCAATGATTTCCTGGGCATCCTCATAGGTAAACCGGTGATCGGAATGAATAACGGTACGTCCCAGCCAGGTATGCCTGATCTCGCCTTTGGCGCTGATCTCGAATACGGCGGAAAAAGTCAGCTTGTCTTCATTGGGCCGCAGGGAGCACAATACGTTGGATATCTGCTCCGGCAACATAGGCAGCACCCTGTCCGGCAGGTAAACCGAAGTGGCTCTTTCGTAGGCATTGGTGTCCAGCACCGTATCCGGTTCCACGTAATGACTTACATCCGCTATATGTACACCTATTTCAAACAGTCCGTTTTTGATGGTGCGGATACTGATGGCGTCATCAAAATCTTTTGCATCTACCGGATCAATGGTAAAAGTGAGGACATCCCGCATGTCTTTGCGGCGGCTGATCTCCCCTGCGCTTATCATATCCGGCATGCGGGCTGCCTGCTCCAGTGCATCATCCTCAAATTCCAGGGTGAATCCTGCATCGAGCAGGATCTCCTTCATCGCCATATCATTTTCGTCCGAAGGGTTTAAGATGCTGACAACTTCTCCTTTAGGGCTTTTGTCTTTTTTATCCCACCCGGTGAGTCTGACCACCACCCGGTCTCCGTTTTTGGCGCCGTTCACTTTGTCGGCCGGGACATACATATCGGGAGTGCCTTTTATTTTGTCCGGGATAAAAAAACCGAAAGCATCATTCAGCTCCAGCCGTCCGATAAATTCCGTTTGTTTTCTTTCAATAACATCGGTTATCTCCCCTTCCATTTTATCTGTGCGGGGATTGTGTTTGGTTATTTTTACACGCACCCTGTCACCATGCAATGCATGATGAAAATGCTGGGGGCGGACAAAAACATCATTTTCCTGGTTTTCCACCATTACGTACCCGATACCGGCCCTGGTCACATCCAGGGTTCCTTCCACAGTATTGGTTTTAGATTTATGTTGTGTTTTCCGGTTTTTCTTCTTCATAATTTATTGTAAGATCAATTTTTAAATTCATTTATAAAATTTTCCACCAGGCTGTTAAACTCCTGCGCCTGGTTGAATAAAAAGTCTGTTTCAATAGGCAATACGTACACAGGCAGGTCTGTAAGATGCTCATGAAACTTAAGCAGCCTGACCGCGTCTTTTTCGGTCACCAATATTATTTTGTTTTTTTCTTCTATCTTCTCAAACTTTTGTATTATTTTTTTCAGGTCGTCTATCCAGAAGATATAGTGATCGCGGTAGTACATCACTTCTGCCCGCCCTGTCTGCTTTTGTACATATTCGGTCAACTGTACCGGCTTTGCTATGCCGCATACCAGCAACACGGACATGTCGGTTGTCAGTTGCCGCTGAGACCTGTCGAGGATATGGTACGGCGTTCCATACCGGATGTATGAAAAAAAGAGATGCTGGCTGTTCAGCGGGCGCAACTCAATATGCATTTCTGCTTTTTCCTCTTCCGTCATACCCGGATCACATTTGGTTACCACCATGATGTTTGCCCGCCGGGCGCTTTTGCGTGCATCACGCAGGTCGCCGGTAGGTAAAAAATAATCCCGCGTAAAAAGATGACGGCGGTCTGTCAGCATAATGGTCAGCCCTGCATTTACCTGTCTGTGCTGCATGGCGTCATCCAGTATGATCACATCCGTATCCGGTTTCTCAAACAGCAGCAGGGGAATAGCCGTGGCCCGCTCCTCGCCTACCGCTACATAGGCGTCAGGAAATTTTGTATGGAACTGCATCGGCTCATCCCCGATGTCGATAGCCGTTGTTTTTTCATTCGCTAATGCATATCCCTGCGTTTTACGTTTATACCCCCGGCTGAGTGTGGCTACCCTGTATTTGGCGCCCAGGGTCCGCAACAGGTATTCCACCATCGGAGATTTGCCGGTACCCCCTACCGTAAGGTTCCCTATGCAGATAACCGGGAAGTTAAAAGTGGCGGACTTGATGATATCCTTATCATAGAGATAGTTCCTGATCTTTACAATTGTTCCATACAGCACTGCAAAGGGAAAAAGCAATAGCCTCAATATACGGATCCACACTGAACTAGAATTCATAAACCTGATGCGGTGTTACACAATAGTCTAAAGGTATATCAAAATCGTCAGTATCTGTTATTTCATGTTCTGCGCCAAAAAAAGACAGTCCTATTTTAATGGTATCTTTTCTGCAGGTTGCCAGGAATCTGTCGTAAACGCCCTTTCCGTATCCCACCCGGTTGCCTTTTTCGTCAAATGCCAGCAAAGGCACCAGCACCATGTCTATTAAGGAAGGATCCACCAACAGTCCGCCAACCGGTTCCATAATATGGAATTCGTTTTCGCGGAGGAGTGTTTCACTGTTGTAAACATAATGCAGCATACTGCCGTCTGCCATGTCTGTTTTGGGAACAGCTACCGTCAGTCCCGGATGCAGGAATTGTAAGTATTCCACAACAGGATGAGTATCCACTTCGTGTTGCCGGTGCATAGGCAGGTAAGTGCTGATGTAATCCAAAAACGGTAATGCCAGTGTTTGAAAGCGTATCAGCACCAGGTCCTGCAGCTTCTCCATCGTATGGTTGTCCAGGTCCTTCCTTTTCTGGCGGTATAATTTTCTAAGCGCTGCTTTCGTCATGTTGCATATTACGGTTCAGGGTTACTGTTCACAAAAATGGAAAACAGGGTAGTGCCGTATTTCCGGGAAGTGCGGTAAAAAGGAAACCCGCTGTAATCGTTCCTGGGCGTGTGCTCCAGTACAAACCAACCCTTCTCCGTTAACAGTTGGTGTTTAAAGATCTCTACGGGCAAGTCATCTATATTGGTTAAAGCATACGGCGGTCCGGCAAAAATAAAGCTGAATTGCTCCCTGCATTGCTGAATAAAAGAGAACACATCCATTTTCACCACTTTTATCTGGCCAAATCCCAGGCTGCGTGCATTGCCGGTGATAAATGCATGCATTTTAGGGTCTTTTTCCACGGTGGTAATATCTGTACAACCCCTCGAAGCCAGTTCGTAGCTGATGCTGCCTGTGCCGCCGAATAAGTCCAACACCCTGAGTGTATCAATCTCCAGGTTATTTTCAATAACATTAAAAAGTCCTTCTTTGGCAACATCTGTTGTCGGGCGGGTATGGGGCATATTACCCGGGGGGGTAAACCTTCTGCCACCCGCCGTGCCGCCGATTATCCGCATAAGGCAGCCCAGTAAACAGAATTGAAAAAATGCGGTGGATATTCATCAAACCCCTCTGAATAGCTAAGGGCTTCCGGGCGATTGTCCAGCGCTACATCCAGGAAATACTTTCTCATTTCATTATATACAGATGAGTGATCGTCAAGCAGCCCCGATATCCTTATGCGCACCTGTTCACAATCCAGGTGAAGCCGGTTGCATATATTCAACAGCAGGTAGTTGACGTCTTCCGCCGTTTCGTACGCATATGTCTGAATAAGCACCAGCCGGTTATCCTTTGTACAGGCAACCACCAGTTTCCGCTCATAGAATATCACAAATACATGGTTATCCCGGAGATCATTGCTTTCCGCGGCCAGCTTTTTTAAAACAATACTGTGCAGGTGCAGAGGCTGCGGCTGAACAAAATGTGCCCTGATGACCGAGGTATAGAGCGCCGGTACCCGGTACACATTAAAGCTGTCCCATGAAGAAAGATATTCTGAAAATATCTCCCCCGGGTGGGCATCGCCGAAAACAAGATCGAGCGACTCTTTAAGGGTCTCCTGCCGGTGGAGCGCCGCGGGGATCACCAGGCTGTCCGGGAAATTATATATGATCTTTACCGAATTAAAAGGTCTCGAGAACCATTCATTGTTAAAAACAACGGTCTTAAAGCTGTTCAATGCGTCGTGCGGCTCCAGCCTGAAATACTCCAGTACCGAAAACCTGCTCTCTGCCGGATCAATGATACCGGACAGCACGTAATCCGGAGACACTTCCAGTAAAAGATTGCATTGAGATGTATCCAGGGACTGATCCGGAGCCGGCTGTATTTGAAAAGACGCATTCAATGGGATACTAATATGTATGATTTAAAGGGGCAATAATAATACATTTTCAGGCCATACTCAAATTTTATACCCTATCCGGTGTCTCACTTTATGCTTCTTATTTTTTTCTACAAGCCTGTTGAGACTATGGGACAATACATCAAATTCAAGCCCACTCAGCGTATGTTATTGATCATATTCCCCTGATCCTGCCTGAATGATCTTCAGATCAGGCAGGCAAGTCATCACCCGTCTGCAAAAAATCAATATCCGGAATGCCCCCGGTCATATTTTCATCCAGGTTCATCACCGGACAGAGGTGGTCAGGGATAAAAGAAAAGGGGGCCTCCTGTTTACCCAAAGGATATTTTTTTATATCTAACTGTAAATTAACAACTTATGCCGGGGCCAGTTTTTTTAGAAGATAATAGGGTTTATTTCCCGGTTTTCCGTTTTGTGCAAGTTTCCTATCATCTAAAATCGTAATTTTGCAAATAGTTACAAAAGATTATTAATATGATAACCGTTTCGGCATCAGCCAGGGATTATATTACAGATTTGTTGACCCGCGATGGAAAGGGGGAAAACACATTTGTAAGAGTGGGAGTAAAAGGAGGTGGGTGCTCCGGACTGGAGTATAAGCTGACCTTTGACAACGAAAAAAAAGCCGGTGATGAGGAGTTTGAGGACAAGGGAATAAAAATTGTGGTGGATATGAAAAGCCTGTTGTACCTCTACGGAACAGAACTGGATTATTCGGGAGGTCTGAATGGCAAAGGATTGACTTTCAATAACCCCAATGCTACCCGCACCTGTAGCTGTGGAGAAAGCTTCTCGGTGTAGCCCGGCAGATGGCCGTTTCAACTTATTTTTATTATGGCGAACAGTACAGACATACTGGAGGAATACAGTGACAAGGAATATGAGTTTGGTTTCGTAACAGATATCGAAATGGAGGTGGCTCCCAGGGGATTAAGCGAAGACACCATACATTATATCTCTGCAAAAAAAGAAGAACCGGAGTGGCTGAAAGAATGGCGGTTAAAAGCATACCATTCTTTTCTGAAACAGCCTGAACCCCACTGGCAAAACTTTGAGCTGCCGAAAGTGGACTTCCAGGATATTTCCTATTATGCGGCGCCCAAATCAAAGCCCAAATACAACAGCCTGGACGAAGTGGATCCTGAATTGATCGCAACTTTCGAAAAGCTGGGCATACCCCTGTCTGAGCAAAAATTGCTGGCCGGCGTAGCCGTAGATGCGGTTTTTGACAGCGTATCGGTTGCTACTACCTTTAAAGCAACATTGAAAGAGCACGGCGTTATTTTCTGCTCTATCAGCGAAGCGGTAAGAGAGCACCCTGAACTGGTACAAAAATACCTGGGATCGGTGGTGCCTTATTCCGATAACATCTATGCAGCGCTCAATGCGGCCGCATTTTCAGACGGATCTTTCGTGTACATTCCCAAAGGCGTTCGCTGCCCCATGGAATTGTCCACGTACTTCAGGATCAACACCCAGAATACCGGACAGTTTGAACGTACGCTGATCATTGCCGACGAAGGCAGCTATGTAAGTTACCTGGAAGGTTGTACGGCGCCCAAACGCGACGAAAACCAGCTCCATGCGGCGGTGGTAGAGCTGATCGCTATGGAAAATGCGGAGATCAAGTACAGCACAGTGCAAAACTGGTACCCGGGCGATAAAGAAGGAAAGGGCGGCATCTATAATTTTGTTACCAAAAGAGGTGTTTGCCGGGGCGCACACTCCAAGATATCCTGGACGCAGGTGGAAACCGGCTCGGCGATCACCTGGAAATATCCCAGCGTTATCCTGCAGGGCGATTATTCCAGCGGTGAATTTTATTCCGTGGCGGTTACCAAAAACAAGCAGATAGCCGATACCGGTACCAAAATGTTCCATATCGGGAAGGGTACCAAAAGCCGTATCATCTCCAAGGGAATATCTGCCGGCGAAGGGCAGAACAGCTACCGCGGACTGGTGCAGGTGGGCAGTAAAGCCGACAATGCCCGGAATTTTACCCAGTGTGATTCCCTCCTGATAGGAGACCGTTGCGGCGCCCATACGTTTCCCTATATAGAATCCAAAAATAAAACGGCTACCGTGGAGCACGAAGCCACCACTTCCAAGATAGGAGAAGACCAGATATTTTACCTGAACCAAAGAGGAATTGATACGGAAAAAGCGGTGGCGCTGATCGTGAACGGTTACGCAAAAGAAGTACTGAACCAACTTCCGATGGAATTTGCAGTAGAAGCACAGAAGCTGCTCTCTATCTCACTGGAGGGTAGTGTGGGGTAAGGGAATTTGAAAATGTGATAATTTGAAAATGGGGAGAATGGGAAATGTGAAGAATGTGGAAGTGCAAAGTCGGAACAATTCTATAGCTGATGTGGTAGGTATATAGTTTGGCTTTGTGCTGAAGCACCGTCCTTCTCCTGTAGTAGAAGGATAAGAAGATGAGGCTGAAAATGTGAAAATGGAAGAATAACTTTAAAATATAAAAACAGAAATACGACAATTCATCATGTTACAAATAAAAGATCTACAGGCGAAAGTTGAGGACAAGCAGATATTAAAGGGGATCAACCTGCAGGTGAACGCCGGCGAAGTACATGCGATCATGGGACCTAACGGGTCCGGCAAAAGCTCTCTGGCATCGGTACTGGCCGGACGCGAGCATTTTGAGGTGACGGGCGGAGAAGTGAGTTTTGACGGAAAAGATTTACTGGATCTGTCACCGGAAGACAGGGCCCGGGAAGGATTGTTCCTGGCATTTCAATACCCCGTGGAGATCCCGGGTGTATCCAATATCAATTTCCTGCGTACCGCACTGAATGAGATACGGGCTTACCGCAATGAACCACTGCTGGAAGCCAAGGAGTTCCTGAAAATGACCCGCGAAAAACAAAAGCTGGTGGAGTTTGATGCCAAACTGACCAACCGCTCCCTGAATGAAGGATTCTCAGGGGGAGAAAAAAAGAGAAACGAAGTGTTTCAACTGGCGATGCTGGAGCCTAAGCTTGCTATCCTGGATGAAACCGATTCGGGGCTTGACATTGATGCGCTGCGGATCGTTTCCAATGGTGTGAACAAGCTGCGCTCCGAAAAAAATGCTTTTATCGTCATTACACACTACCAGCGTTTGCTGGAGTATATCGTTCCTGATTTTGTACACGTGCTGTACGACGGAAGGATCGTAAAATCAGGCACCAAAGAGCTTGCTCTTGAGCTGGAAGAAAGAGGATACGACTGGATTAAAGAACCGGTTTCTACCGAAACGGTTAATTAATATTTTGAAATGACGACCACTACATCACTATACGATCAGTTTACGACCAGCTTCCTGGATAAAGAGCCGGAGCAGCAGCAGGACTGGATGAAAGCTTTGCGCAAAAAAGCCTTTGGGCATTTTGAAACAGACGGTTTTCCGTCTGTGAAAAACGAGGACTGGCGGTTTACCAATACGGCTCCCTTCCTGAAGGAAGCCTATAGCCTGAAACCTGCCAATATCCCTTTGCACGAGCATAAGAATTACGGTCATATCCCTGACCTTGATGCGTACGAGATCGTACTGAAGAACGGCTTGCTGAATGAAGATGTAACCATACCGGGATTAAAAGTAATTCCCGTTAGAACAGCCCTTCAGCAACCGGAACTGGAAAATTACCTGGGGAAAACAGTACCCCTGGCCAATAACGGGTTTGCGGCCCTGAATACGGCGCTGTTTGAAACCGGCATCATAATAGAAGCAGAGAAGAATGCCATCATAGATAAGCCGGTGCATATTACCCATGTGTACAATGCCGCGGAACCTTTTTTTGCACAACCCCGCATGCTGGTAATCATGAACGGCGGCAGCAGGTTGGAACTGGTTGAATCTTATTTTGTAAAAGGCAGTGAACGGTTATTTATCAATACCGTTATTGAGCTATATATAGCCGCAAATGCAAGGCTGGATCACTACGACCTGCAGGTAGGACCTGTTAATGCGCATATGGTCAACTTCACCCAGGTAGAGCAGGCCGGCGACAGCCTGTATAACAATCATACCTATACGCTGCCGGGCTTTTCGCTGGTAAGAAACAACCTGCACCTGAACCTGAACGGCAACAACACCGAAAGTCATTTATACGGACTGTACCTGACAGGAGGTAATCAACTGGTGGACAACCATTCACTGGTGAACCACCGGATGCCGCATTGTATGAGCAATGAGCTATACAAAGGGGTGCTGATGGATAATTCCCGGGGTGTCTTCAACGGTAAGATCTTCGTGCAGCAGGAGGCCCAGAAGACAAATGCTTTCCAGCAAAACAATAATATGCTGTTAAGCGATAAAGCGATCATCGATACCAAGCCGCAACTGGAGATATTTGCCGATGACGTAAAATGCAGCCACGGCAGCACTATCGGCAGCTTTAACAGGGACGCCCTGTTTTACCTGAAAACAAGAGGTATCGGTGAGATAGCTGCACGGAACCTGCTGGTAAACGCATTTGCTTTTGATGTGACCGAGAAAGCAGCCATACCGGCAGTTAAAAATTATATTGATAAACTGATCACGCAAAAAATGGCTGAGGCGTATGACTAGTGTGACTGCCACATCGCCCATTGATATAGAAAAGCTACGGCTCGACTTCCCGATCCTCCAAACAAAAGTGTACGGCAAGCCGTTGGTATATTTTGATAACGCTGCTACCACACAAAAACCGTTACAGGTGCTGGAAACCCTTGACCGGTATTACAGGGAATATAACAGCAATGTGCACAGGGGTGTACACCTGTTGAGCCAGCAGGCTACAGAGGCATATGAGGAGGCCCGCAGGAAAATAGCTGCCCTGCTTCATGCCCGGCACGAGCATGAAGTGATCTTTACAAAAGGTACCACCAATGGCATCAACCTGGTGGCTTCCAGCTTTGGCCAGGCATTCATTGGAGAAGGAGATGAAGTGCTGATCTCATCGCTGGAACATCATTCCAATATTGTTCCCTGGCAATTGATATGCGAACAAAAAAAAGCCCTACTGAAGGTGATCCCGATCAATGATAAGGGGGAACTTATTATGGAGGAATTTGATAAGCTGCTGGGTCCCCGCGTGAAGATCGTTGCGGTTACCTGGGTATCCAACAGCCTGGGCACGGTGAATCCTGTTGCTGATATCATTGCCAAAGCGCATGCGCTGGATATCCCGGTGCTGCTGGATGCTGCGCAGGCGGTGCAGCATATGCCGGTGGATGTACAGGCGCTGGATGTGGATTTCCTGGCTTTTTCCGGTCACAAAATGTACGGTCCTACCGGCACCGGTATTTTATACGGAAAAGAAAAATGGCTGAACGCGATGCCTCCCTACGAGGGCGGCGGCGATATGATCAAACAGGTTACGTTTGCCAAAACCACCTATAACGAATTGCCTTTCAAATTTGAAGCAGGTACGCCCGATATTTCAGGCGCCATTGCGTTAGGAACAGCGGCCGACTATATAAGGAACATAGGACTGGAAAATATACAACAGGCAGAAGAAGAGCTGATCGGGTATGCATACGACCGGTTATCTGCGATAGAAGGACTGCGTTTTATAGGCGACGCCTCTCAACGGGCAGGCGCTATTTCCTTCCTGGTAAATGATATTCATCCCTTTGATATGGGCGAGCTGCTGGATAAGCAGTCTATCGCAGTGCGGACCGGGCACCATTGCACACAACCCTTAATGGACCTGTTCGGTATTCCGGGCACCGTAAGGGCCTCTTTTGCTTTTTATAATACCAGAGAAGAGGTGGATCTGCTGGTAAAGGGTATTGAGAAAGCGAAGAAAATGCTGCAATAGAAGCTTACCGCATCAATACTGCCCTTCTTCCAAAAAAGCGTGTCAGCGAATCCAGCACTTTAGTGGAATCCGCGATCGGCTGTTGAATAGTGCTGATGATCCGGAATTCTACCGAGTCAGTGGTTGCAAGCTCCACATTATAACCCCATGTCTGCAGATCCTGGAACCGTCTCAACGCCCTGTTTTTTCCCGCTGTTTCGAGTATTACCTTAAAGCTGTTTTCGGTTACGGCAGGCGTTACCAAGCTATCCGGCTGCTGCGTAGTCGCGCTGGTATCCGGTGCAACAGGGATCACAGGCTGGATGGTTTCCTGATTTTGCTTCTTTTTAAGCTGCCACTCGTTGTAGAAATAATAAGCCAGCCAGCCGGCAAAGCCTACACCGATCACAATGGCCAGGGTCACCAGCAGATTCCGGGCTGTTCTTCCTTTCTGCGCTACCGGCTCATTCTCAAAAGAAATGGCATCGGGCGTATTAATAGAAGAATCTTTAATGATATCAATGTGTCTTTTGGCGATAGGTTCGTCTGCAATGGCGGCAGGTAACAGCTCTTCTCCCTGGCTGAAGCTTAAGTTATCATTTCCGTCCAGGATAACGGTTCCCATTCCTTCTATATAGAACTGCTTGCTCACATTCAGCAACTGTTTACCGATATTCAGAAAGTCTTCAAGGTCTGAGCTGGCGAGCGGCATTATTTTGCCGGTTTGCTGAGAAATGTATTCCACCAGCTCCGGGGTGGTAGACACCGTTTTATTGGCAATGAATATGATATCGTTGTCCTTGTATTTGTTTTTTCCTTTTTCATCACCGGGCAGGGATTCTATGGTAAAAATGCCAAGTCCCTGCAATTGCATGGTTTTATGCTGCAGCAGGTATTGGCCTAAAAGTAGTGCGATCTTCAATGTATGCGTCTTTTTAAATGAGCAAAGAATTGCTGCAAAGTTACAAAAACATAGGGTTCCGAACCCTATATCCGGATTTGTCACCTTTTCTTCTTCCGCACCAGGTTATAGGAGTCGTCAATCCATTCTTTCAGGAGCCTGCCGGGCAC
Organism: Chitinophagaceae bacterium; assembly: GCA_037190885.1. Taxonomy (GTDB): domain Bacteria; phylum Bacteroidota; class Bacteroidia; order Chitinophagales; family Chitinophagaceae; genus Agriterribacter. The sequence goes on along the minus strand of JBBCJQ010000009.1, from coordinate 246,302 downwards.
CGTTCCGTCCACTATAACCGTATTCCAGTGTTTTTTATTCATATGATAACCGGGGATGACGCAACTATAGGATTCCCGGAGCGCTTCCGCTTTTTCCGGATCACATTTTACATTGAACCTGGCAGGTTTTGCATCAATTGAAAGCAATAGGTATATTTTGCCATCCACCTTAAAGACAAGCGCCTCCGGCCCAAAAGGAAAGGATTCTTCGGTTCCCGCCTTTTTGATGCAGTATTCCCTTATTTCCTCAATATTCATAACTGCGGTATTATTGTTGCAGACAATTTGTTTATCTTTTCAATGGTGAAAATTCCACTAAATATTAAAATACACCAAAATATTCTTTTAGTGACCGGGGGAATGGTGCTGTTATCCATTCTCTTCATGCAGTGTATGGATGGTCATTCTTCCCAAACCGATCCCAGAGGACCGGCATTTGCGGGGGCGGAAGCCTGCCTGTCCTGCCACCGGGATATCAGCGATCATTATCTGCATACCAATCATTATAAAACCTCCGAAGCATTTTCCTATAACAATTTTAAGCAACTGGTAAAATCAGAGATCCACAGTGTCTCCTACGCCAACGGAGAAATGGTAAGCGTAGAAGATGCCGGCAACGAATTTGTCCAGGCTATGTATAGTGGTAGTGAACGGCAACGGGCGGAAAGGCTGGACATCACTTTCGGATCCGGAGAAAGAGCGCAGACCTATGCCTACCGGAAGGATGATCAGCTCTACCAGTTGCCCCTTACCTATTTAGCGGATACAGCTATCTGGACCAATAGTCCAGGCTTCCCGGTAGACAGGCCTTACTACACGCGGGTGATCCCCACCCGCTGCCTCGAGTGTCATACCTCCTATGCGTATGCCGAAAAAGTGCAAACAGGGCCGCTGGAGCTAAGTGAAAAATTCAGGCCCGGGGCAATTGTGTTTGGGCTTGATTGCGAGCGATGCCATGGCCCGGCGATGGAACATGTAAAATTCCACCAATCCAACCCGGAGGAAAACGTTGCAAAATATATCCGGCCGGTGAAGTCACTTACCCGGCAACAGCAACTGGATATGTGCGCTACCTGCCACTCAGGCGATCCGTTGTCTTTGCAATCGATCTTTTCGTTTAAGCCCGGCGATACCCTCAGTAAGTACTACATGTATTTCACGGGCAGCACCGGTGAACCGGATGTGCATGGAAAGCAGATGCAACTGCTGCAGATGAGCCAATGCTTTCAGCAAAGCACACTTACCTGTGTCACATGCCACGATCCGCATAAGCGATCGAACAGGCAACTGCAGATCGGGCAATGTATTTCCTGCCACCAGCAGCCGAAGCACCCGTCCAATATTACGACGGATAAGCAGGATTGCATTACCTGTCATATGCCGCTGCGCGGTTCTAAAAGTCTTGATTTTAAAAGCCCGTACGGAACGGATATTCCTTATATGCTGCGAACGCATCGCATTGCCATATATCCTGGAGCTGAGTGGAGATAAATTGGATTTACAATAACCGGTCGTGAAACCTACGATCTGTTATTGCTGATTTCTGATTTGAGATTTCTAATATATGATATATAATTTAAGCTATTATTAAGAACAGACCTCTTTCCCGGACAATATCTTCCGCATACTGAAATATTTTCAGGGAAGCAATTGTAAACTTATTACATTTAACAGATGACAGACGAAGAAAGTCCCAAACGGTTTGACAGGATCGTTTCTATTTTGATACAACTGCAATCCAAGAGAGTAATCAAGGCCCAGGAGCTGGCAGACCGGTTCGGTGTGAGCTTACGCACCATTTACCGCGATATAAAAACCCTGGAGGCCTCCGGTGTTCCGGTGGGCGGTGAAGCCGGCGTGGGATACAGCATTATGGAAGGATACCGGCTGCCGCCGGTAATGTTCTCAAGAGAAGAGGCAACCAGCTTTGTGGCAGCGGAAAAGCTGATGCAGCACTTAACGGACAAGTCGCTGGGCGGCTCTTTTCAATCGGCTATGTTCAAGGTGAAATCAGTGTTGCGATGGTCGGAAAAAGAGTGGATAGACACGCTGGACACCCAGGTGATGGTGAAACCCATGACGCACAAATTGTTCAGGGATGATGTATCCAACGCGCTGGAGCTGCTGATGAACGGTATCGTAAAAAAGCAGCAGGTATTCATCGCTTACCAGTCTGTGGAAGCCGATGCCCCGAGCGAACGGTATATTGAGCCGGTAGGAATTTACCATGAGAATGAATACTGGTACATGATGGCCTACTGCCACCTGCGAAAGGAGTATCGCAGGTTCCGCACCGATCGTATCTTTTCCATATCCGCCTCGGATACTCCTTTTGAGCTGGAACATCAGGAACTGCCCTATTACCTGAAGGAGGAGGACAATTGCATGAAAAAAGATATCAGGATAGCCGTGCACAGATCCACAGCCCGGTATATCAGGAACAGCCGGAAATATTACGGCTTTGTATCAGAGGAAGTAAAAGGAGATGAAGTGATCATGTTGTTCAAATACTACGAGGACATGGAATTTTTTTCCCGGTGGTACCTTATGTTTGGAGACAACGCCCGCATACTGGAGCCGGAAAGCCTGAAGAATAAAGTGAAGGAGATCGGTGAAAAGATCATCAGCAGAATAGTGTAATACATTAGCAGCCGGTCAAGACAACCGGTATTGTGCAATTCTAAGCAATACAGCTATGAACAATACTCCTCTAGCCTCCTCTTCCATTCATTAAAGCGTTCCTCTTCTGTAAGATTACTTGAAGAATGCATTATTACGCCAAAATCAAAACCGGGATTATCTATGCCTTTATAATACTTCTTATACACTTCTCTCCCATCTTTTTTTATAATGCCGATGGCTTCCTCAACTACTTTTCCTAAATCTAGTTTACTTTCTGTGTCATTGTTCTTCCAAACATAAGTTGCATGGCTGTTCAATAGCTCCCAAATAAAGTACTGCTTATCGGCAAATACATAAAATACAAAGCCAAATAATGGTTTGATAGTAAATTGAAGCTGTTCATTCAAAACCTGCTTATCTTTGGCTAAATAATCTAGCTGTCTGGTATTTTTTACATTAGCATTTGCAATGAATATTTCCAGAAGATCCTTTGGAGATACTTCAAGTAAAGGTTGTACTTTACCTTCAGCAAAAAGCTCTTTGGTATTATAAAGAACCTTATCTTCCCGATCCGTCTTTAAGTGCCTTAAATCCAAAACAGAAGACACTCTAATTGATTTAATTAAGTTTTCATCAATTCTATTTATATCACTTGATTCAGCAGTGATTTCTTCAACTTTATTATTCAATAATCTCAATATTATTTTAACCCGGAAGAACCTGCCTAATCGTCTGATGAAATATGACTTTATGAGTTCAAATTCTGGTCGAAGATTATTATTATTTATTTCTAATTGCTTTACAAGTTTATACTGCTTCAGATGAATAGGAAAGCTGATTTTCGAAGCATCAAATTTTGCATCTTCATATTTTATTCGTAAGTTAAACTCTTCCGCCCATTTCGTTGGAGGGTTATGCTCAGCAAATGATTTTGGAGCTATGGGTTTTGAGGATTCGATATTTTTATTTTCATTGATAAAACTAAAATACTCCTCTTTATAATTAAAAATCATCTTTTTTAACTTGCTCAAAGTATAAGAGTAAATTAAAGGGAAGAATTTCGTCCAATCCAGTTTTTCAAAATTCAATTTTCTGATCGGATGTTTTGGTTTGTTTTCGGTTAATATGGCATTATCAGATAAGTTGTAGTCAACCACACCAACTGTTAATTCTCCTGATATCGGATCATATTTTTTTTGCTCTATTTTCCAAAACAATGTTCGTTCGGGGTTGAAACTAAAGGCCTCCTTTGGTAAATTAGTTTGATCGTAAGTGAAAGATATACTTCCAGTTAAGTATATCTTTGTATTGTCAAGCCTTATGGTTAAATACTGATTGGACATCCTAATAGACTTAGTTATTAAAGATATTTATAAAACCGCTTAATATATTGTTGTGGTTCTGGTGTGGTTATCAATAGAGGGTTTAAACCAGCCTCAAGATAAGATGTTTTTTAATAATATAAAAGGAGCAGACGTGATTCTTCGTTCGATAGGAAAATAGCACAATAAGCTGCGTCCATAAAAGAACTAAAAATATTTCCCCTTCTAAAACATTCAAACAATGGGACATGTTAAAGAACCTTTGGGAGTTGATTTTGTGGTTGACCCAACTCCATTGACAGATGAAGAAAGAAAGCGAATCAGCGAAATAATAGCTTATTACAGAACTACTGGAAAAAAAATGTCATTTAAGAAAACGAAATCTAAAAAAAGAGTGACAATATCAAATAGAAAGAAAACATTAGCATAAACAAAATTTGCCTGCTGCCTGCGGCAATGCCACAGACAACAAGCAAATTCTATGCAATAGAACAACGACTACTGGTTAGCCGCCTCCTTTTCTTTTTCCTTCTTTTTTGCTACAGACTTGTCAACGATCAAACCGGTACCGGCGCCAACGCCCGCACCAACAGCCGTTCCGATCGCCGCTCCTTTTAAGGGGCTTTTCTTATTCACTACCGCACCGGTCACTCCGCCTGCTACCGCACCTACGATAGCGCCTTTCGCTGTATGGCTCAATCCTTTCTTCTTTTCTTCTTCAGCAACCGGAGGATTCGGCTCTGCCGTATTACCGGTAACAGCACCGCCATCCCCGATCTCCGCTGTAGACTGAACAGGTGTTGCCGTAGCCGGTTTTGCCGTTACACTTGCTTTGGATGCCGCAGGTGCTTTACCTGTTGCCGGTTTTGTTGTTGCTTTCTCTTCTGTTACTTCTTCTTCCGTTGCTTCCGGTTCCGTAGCTGTTGCTTCAGCCTCATTTTGCTGTGTCGCTTCTATGGGACTTACTTCTACAGGTCCGATAGCAGTTTTCTGATTTTCGCTGCACGATGCAAATACAATCATCATGAGTGCAGGCAGCGCCAAGTTTTTCATAACCATACATTTTTAAAAATTGGTGAGTACTGGCAAACGCTGTCTCCCTGCTGAAAATTATTACAGCTGTCTCTTTATAACAACTGTTAACCGCATCATGCTGCTGTAATTGATGTGGATCAATTATCAATTCAGGGAATGAAGACCCAGCTTATTACCCTCGCTGTCGATGAACATGGCAAAGTAGCCCATTTCGGGACTGATCAATGTTTTGGGCACTATCACTGAGCCGTTGTTTGCAATTACTTTATCCAGTATCTGCTGCAGATCATCACCTCCGTTCAGGTACACCACCACTCCGTCAGCAGAAGGCTTATAATCGGGACTACTTACCAGAACGCCCGATACCATCTGGTCATCACCGGGAAATATACCCATCTGCGTACCGTCCATATCAATTTCTTCAATTTTGATGTCAAGTATGGCTTCGTAAAACCGGATCGCCCTTGCCATATCGGTAACAGGGATCTCGAAAATAGAAATGAACTGCTTCATGATTTTCCTTTTTGGTTAAGAAAACAAAAATAGGGGCTGTAACAAATGAAGCCTTGTAAAAATGCGACACCTAATCATTATCATTTCCGTAGATCAGGGAAGAAAGCTCGAACGTCCTGTCACCGAAAAACTCCCGGGGACTGGTACCGGTGAACTCTTTGAAGTCTTTATTGAAATGCGCCTGGTCGAAATAGTTATTTTCATACGCAACCGCAGTCAGGGTTTCTTCCTTTTTCCGCAGCAGCATTTTCAAAGCTGCCTGCAGCCGGATGACTTTGCCCAGTTGCTTGGGACTGATCCCCACCTGCTTTGCAAACTTCCGTTCCAGTTGCCTTCTTTTAGAGGGGTCATCTTTCAGCATTTCGTTTACCGGTATACTGCCTTTTGACAGCAGGATAATATCAATGGTTGATCTTACGATCTGGTCTGCTGTTTCCTGCTCCGCAAGCTGTTGGAATAAAAAAGCTTCCATGATCCTGATACGTTCCTCTGTGTCCATTGCATGTATCATTTGCCGCGTCAACACATCCGCTTTTTCTTCACCCAACAGCAGGGCGATCGGGGTTTCGCGGTTTGCCAGATCTGCTAACGGCACCGTGGTAAAATTAGCAAAGCCATACGGATAGAACCGAACGGCGAAAGAATGTACCATACCTGTGGGTTCAATAAAAAAAGGTTCTGTGATCTGGCCCAGCACCATCGCCCTCGGCTGGATAATAAACCCGTCGGCGGTATATCTTTTCACATCGTCTCCCAGTATAAAAAACAGCTCAATACAACCGTCCGGCAGAATCCGCTGCCTGGATACTGCCGGGTCATAAGGCACTTCCAGCGTCCAGTAACATTTTACCAGTGCCGCCAGGTCAGGATGTGGTTGGTATACCCGGTAATCCATGCATTCAATTATAGGATACAAACATACTATTCAAACCGGAAGGCAACGGTAAAAATATGCGCATTCAGCCCATCGTTCCTGTTATAATAGCTATACCTGAACAATATACTGCTGAACATCCATTGCCGCCATATATGAGCATAGGGAGCGTACCGGAAGCCGATACCGGTATTGAAGGAATGAAGACTGCTGAGGTCGAAATCGGAAGTATAGTATGTTGCGCCCGGCGAATGTTCTGCGTATTTTGCAAAATACGGTGTACCGCTCTGCACATAAAAACGAATGCCGGGCATCAGGCTGAGCGTTCTGTTCAGTTTAACAACGGTTTCGTTTTCTATGGAAAGCGCTTCTATGTTCCAACTGTCCTTATACAGGTTGATGTTGTTTTTTAAAATAAGCCGGCCGGTCGCGAATGTATTCCATTTAAAAGCCAGTCCGCCCTTCCAGCGCCCGGCTGGCAATTGTTCCACTCCCAGCTCATCATCCGAAAAATACACTCGGTGAAACGGGGTAGCCAGCAATCCTTCCTGCCGGGTCAGCTCTCCGGAAAACCCCAGCCGGTTGCGACTGTCAAGCGCAAAATTGATGGCGGCTTTCAGGTTATAGGAGTTTCGTTTGTAACCGTCATACCATTCCTTATATCGCAGCTCCTCGGGGTAGATCAGCTTAACGGGCCGGTAGCCTTCATCCGCATTGAGCCGTCCCCACCGAAGGTCATCCCTATACACCTGCAGCATCAGTGAATAGTCAACCAGCTTCTCCTTATCTTCCTTCAGTATCCCCAGCTTGCCATTCAGGGAAAAATAATCGCTTTCTATGGAAGTGCCACCGCCTAATACCAGGGTCCAGTCGTGCGTGGTCCGCTGATAAGTAGCATCCAGGTAAGAACGGTTATCCACACGCGAAGCGGAACTGACAAAGTCAATTTTGTCAACAGAAGCCGATGATATGACGTCTGTACCGGCCGTAAAGCCTAACGCATTTTTTCCGAATACCCGTTTGTAACGGAGCGATGGTCCGTAAACGGTTAGCTTTTCGGTACCGGTTCCACCGGTTACAGCAGAATGGTTACCGTCCTGGATATAGTGATTATACACCAGCTCAATTTCGTTTTTACTGATCTTTTCCGCCACGCTGTCCTTTCGCTGCGCAGATGCCACGATCTGCATAAAAGCAAAACTTCCGACAATCAAAAATTTTCTTTTCATATGCCGTGATTAGTTACACCCGCAGCCTCCGCTTGCTTTTTGGTTATCAGCCGGTACTGCGCCCTCCCGGATGGAATAAATATAGTTCCTGAAACCCTTACCGGCATCCGATCCCATCTGCATATCCGGATCGTTGATATACTGCCTTTCATATGGTTTCAGACTTGCGCAGCTGGTTAAGCAGAGAAGTGACAGTATCAGCAGTAATAGTCTCATAAGCCAGGTTTTTTGAAAAATGTATCTTATCTCTTTCGTCTATAATAACGGCATGTGTCTGGGGCAACTGGTTTACAAATTCGAGTCCTTTTTTTACACCTTTCACATATACGGCAGTTGCCAGGGCATCCGATAATTCCGCCCCCGGCGCCACGATCGTAACACTTTTAATGCCCTGCAAAGGCATGCCTGTATGCGGATTGATATTATGCGACCATTTCCGGTTGTTCCAGACAAAATATTGCTGGCTGTTACCGGAAGTAGCGATGGCGTTATTCTGAAGTGATAGCTGAAAAAGTGTTTTATCAATGGCATCGGGATTGGCAATACCGGCTTTCCATGGCGCGCCTGTGCTGTTAACGCCTAATACCCTGATATCACCGCTGGCGCTTACAAAGCCCGATCGCAATCCCGCATACTTCCACTTTGAAATGACCATATCGGCAGCAAAGCCCTTACCAATAGCGGCAAAACTGATCTTCATCCCCTTCACGGCAAACCTTACCGCCTGTGAAGCATCGTCAAGCAATAATTTGTCATATCCTGTTTTTTCCAGGGCGGACGCAATATCATCATCACCGGGCATTTCAAAATCGGTATTCTTAAACCTGAACAGCTTTTTCAAGGGAGCGACGGTAATATCAAAATCACCTTTGCAAAGCCTGGAAATGGCCAGGCTGCGCTTGATAAGCCCGTAGCTTTCAGTATCGATACGCACCCAATCTTCCTGTGCATGGGTATTGATCTTTGAAGTAACGGAACCGGGTTTGAATTCAGACAACAGGTCCTCCAGTCTTTGTATCTCCGCCACACCTGCTTCAAGGAAAGCATTGGCTTCGGTTTCGTTCACCGCTACCACACCCAGTGTAAAAACGGTTCCCATCAGCTTTTGTGTCAGGCTGTATTCCTGCATTACTTTAATTCACCTTCTATTAATGATATCACTTCTTCGGCGCGCATACCGGTTTTATAATACAACTTTTTATATTCCTGGTTAGCGCTGATGACAATGGTGGGAAATACACCTTCAAAATCGTATTTCTCGGCAAACTGCCGGTTGCGCTCCTTTACTTCCCTGCTTTGTTTAACGCGTTGCGGAAAGTCAACCTTCACCATCGTAATACCTTTCTTTTGCAGGTAATCAGTGAATATTTTATCAGAGAGTACGTCTTTGTTGAATTTATCGCAATACACACACCAGTCCGAACCTTCAAATACAATTAAAGTATAAGCAGGGACAGTCGGATGTATCCTGAAGGATAGTAAAAGCAGGATACAAATTATATAAAAAGTGTATATGAGCTTTTTCATAAGTGTTGGTTTCTATAGTAACGGCTTTGTTTAAAAAAAATTTTGATCAAGCGCAGATGTTTCCGGATCAACGTCCTGGCAGAGAAGTGGATATTCGTACAAAGGTAACAGATATTGGAAGTATGCAACAGCCGGTTCATATTTTACATTGAGAATATTCCTGTAAGGAATACGTAATGTACATTGTGAAGGTTGGTTGAATTACCGGTTGGCTGTATTACGTGAAATATTTAAATTCAAAAAATGAAACCTACCGGCGATACAGTTTTAGCGCGTCACAAAAACGTCATTTTTGCCGCCATTGAGTATATTTTAGGCATCCGAAACGAAATTATATTAGTGGATGGTCAGGATGATGTATCACTCCATTATGAAAAACTACGAAAAGCCGTGGAGAAGGATTTTCAAAATGGGAAACTGCAAAAGCTTGAAAGAAGACTGAATGACCTTTTGGAGATCCCGCGCCTCAGGGCCGGCCGCGGGTTCGGCAATTATATAAAACAAAGAACGGGGTTTGACATCGATATTTTTGAAGGCATCGGGGAACGTGTAGATGCCATTATCAAACAAAACAGGATCAGGAACTAAACGGAATATTGGGACGTACAGGTGATGTTTTCAACTGCTCGCGTAACAGGAAAAAGACAACCGGCAAACGCCCATATTGGAAGAGTTACCCCATGATTTCGAAGAAAAGAGCAGTACAGCCGCCAACATCGAAAACACCGGTATTCTAAAAGAAATATATCATTGCCAGTCGCCCGGCAAAAAATTTATGCTGACAATATCTGAAAGTGAAACAAACGGCGAAACGGGGACGACGACTGTCACTCTTATTTGAACCTATCCCTAAAAGCCTGCAGGCAGGATGACCATACCGTATTATTGAGTCAAAAGTTGCATACGAAGTGCTTTCGACACATAAGCAGGTTCAGTTTTCAGATGATATCATGGAGATCAGGCTGATCAAAAACCTATAAGGTTCTCGAAATATCCCTCCTTCAGTGGCAACGGCGTTCCAAAACCTGATAGATTTCAGAGCATTTTTCACAGCCCTGGCGTAACTACCGAATGACAACATCTATGCAAGTCAGGCTGGAAGCCAATATTAATACGGCTGTAGGAATCTCAGCCCGAAGGGCTGAAATGTGAATAGCCTCCCGCTTCGCGGGAGGTCACAGGAGAATAGGGCACAACCCGCTGGCGGGTTGAACTCACTAAGAAATAGTGTATCTTACAAATGCATATTATCACATTTTCTAACCCAAGAATAAACACTATGAGCTACCGTCAGATCTTTTACCACATTGTTTTTGGAACAAAACACCGCAAATCGACTATTGTAGATGAAAACTGCGAACAATTGTACAAATACATTTGGGGCATTATAAGAGAAAAAAGTTGTAAACTTTATCGTATTAACGGAGCAGAAGATCACATTCATATTTTTTCAGATCTTCACCCATCTATCTCACTCTCCAATTATATCAAGGATATAAAAGTAGTCCCCAACTCCGTTGGGGAATGAAAGAAAGCGGTTTATTTCCGGGTTTTGAGGCGTGGCAGGACAGCTATGGCGCTTTCACATGTTCTATCAAAGAAAAAGACACAATAATCAACTATATTAAAAATCAAAAGGAGCACCATAAAAAAGAAACATTCCGGGATGAATTCAGGAGGCTGCTTATGGAGAACGATACTGAATTTAATGAAAAATACCTGCTGTAGATCAAATAGTTCAACCCGCCAGCGGGTTGGATTCCCCCTCCTATTAACCCCCAACTTCGTTGGGGGCTATTCACATGTCAGCCCTTCGGGCTTAAGTTGACGGCTATGGTGTCTCCACCAACCGGAAACCTTCATGAAGCAAAAATTTGAAATGACACTTAGGATAAGAGCTTAATTGTCCCATTTTTTTAAATTATATATTTGGAGTGCCCATGGTTGATAGTTCCTAAATATAAAAAAAGCAGTAAATCTTTTATTAAGTGTTGCTTTAGGTACTTTCATTTTGACAGGTTATTTGCAGAATAACGAAACCTTCGAATGGATTGGATTTATCTTGTTGAATGCAGTTTACGTAGTTTCTATTATCGAAACAGGAGTATTAGGAGGGTATTATAGGAAGACCTTTGAAATGAAGGAGCCTAAGGATTATATAGTAACATCCCTAACTCTAGGAGTTTTAACTGCTGTTGGGTTCATATCCACTGTTGTCCGGTTAAAATATTTTTGTGTGCATAAAAAAGGAGGTCTTTCGACCTCCGGGATTGGTATTTTTGAGTTACGACACAAAAAAAGACCAATGAACAAAAGTAACTTTTTTACCGGACAGCCGATCTTCAGCCAGTTGTTAAAGTTGATCCCTAAAGATATAATTGCCAAAATAGCGCTGGAACATAAAGCAGATCATTATTGCAAGCGGTTTAACACCTATGATCACCTGATCAGCCTTTTATATGCCATATTTAATGATTGCCATTCCTTACGGGAGGTCATTAGCGGCATGTTGGCTTCAGAACAGCGGTTATTACATCTTGGCGTAAAGTATCCTCCCCGAAGAAGCACCTTATCAGATGCCAATAACCGTAGGTCAGCCAGTGTATTTGAGGATATTTATTACAATCTCTTTAAGCGGTATGCCTGTTTTTTACCGGACAGCCGCCATCGAAGACTCTATATCTTTGATTCTACTACCATCAGTCTGTTCCAGGAGGTGTTAAGAACAGGGGGATGCCGCCGGCTAACGGCAGGCGCAAAGGGGGTATTAAGGTACATACCCTGCTGAGGAGTGATCAGGATATCCCTTGCTTTATCCGCTTTAGCTAGGCTGCAGCCAGTGACTCGCCCTTTCTCAAAGAAGTAAGCCTCCCCGGTGGCTCTATCATACTTTTTGACAGGGGATACCATGATCTGTCCAGCTTCCAGCAGCTTACAGATAAAAAGATAACCTGGATCACAAGGCTTCGTAAATCCTTTACAGTAGAAGTCTTTCAGGATAATGCAGTAAGCGCATCTCAAAAGTATATTATCAGCGACCAGATTGTATGGGTGGGATCAAAAGCCCGGCATCAGATCATTGCCCGGCTCATCACCTATTATAATAGCGCATCTGATGAATATTACGAGTTCCTCACCAATGACCTTAAAAGGGCGCCTCAAACTATTGCAGATCTGTATAGAAAACGTTGGCAGATTGAGCTACTGTTTAAAAGAATGAAGCAAAACTATCCATTGCGTTATTTTCTGGGGGATACGGAAAATGCTATTAAAATACAGATATGGTGTGCTATGATCGCTGATTTTATAGTTAATCTTATAAAAAAGACCGTTGCTCCCAGGTGGGCATTTTCAAATATACGCGCCTTGATAAGGATACATCTTTTTACCTATATAGACTTAAAAGCATTTTTAAATGCATCCGAAAAAGCACTCCTGAAAGCTTTTAGACCAGAAAACAACTTTAATCTTCAATTGTTTAAAACTTAAAAATACCCCCCTGCTATCCAAAAACGCCCGTTAAAGACCTGGATATTCACACCAGGCAACAACTTTTTGAGCAATACCAACTTTTACCGGACAACAGTGGTTCATATCCCTTGTAGCAAAGGCAAAGGGAATATACTCTTTTATTTGGGTTTCAACAGTAATGTACTACGCAGCAAACGGAGTTGGATTTTTCATAAGCACGGGAATCCCTCTAAAAATGACTCATGGTGATTGGAAAAGTCGCGGTTATAAAAAAAGAAGATAAGATAGGGTTAATTTGTATCTTTTTGCCATATTGTGAACCAAACTCAATTCTTTGCCGAGAAGATTGCGGGTTCGAATCCATCACCTAAGAACGGTCATAATTATCATACGGAATATTTTCCTTACCTTACTACCATGCACCTTACCTATGCGCCTATATGGAAAGAAGCCCCTTTTATCCGTTTACTGGTGGCTTTGATACCGGGTATCCTGCTGCAATGGTATCATCCCCTGCCGTTGGTTGTTATTTACTGCCTGATGAGCATATGCATTATTGGGCTGGCAGCCTTGCGTTTTCTTACAGCATATGCCGCCTACCGGCATAACTGGATGCGGGCAGTTTGCATCATGTTGCTGACCACGCTATCGGGTATGCTGCTTACCCACTACAAAAACATCATGCATCGATCCAACTGGTTCGGTCATCACTATCAAAACGGGGCTGTTGTCATTGCATCCATTAAGGAAACGCCCGTGCAAAAGAACCGGTCTTTTAAAGTGCTCGCAGATGTATATGCGATATCCGGTAGCAACAAAACAGTAAAAACCAAAGGCGATATCATCATCTACTTTCAGAAAGACAGCAGCCTGCTGCAACGGATACGGTTTGGCAATACCATACTTTTTAATAAAACCCTGCAACCCATCCAAAATGCCGGCAACCCGGGCGCATTTGATTATAAACGGTACAGCCTTTTCCAGGGCATTACCCACCAGGTGCTTTTGTCGGAAAATGACTTCACCGTTTCCGACCGGCAGCTACAATCCCGCTTCCGGAAGTGGCTGCACTACAGTCAGCATATGGCGCTGGGCGCCCTCAAAAAATATATAAAGGGTAAAGACGAGGTAGCCGTAGCTGAGGCCCTGCTGATCGGCTACCGGGAAGACCTGGACAGGGATATGGTGCAGCAATATTCCAATACCGGCGTGATACATGTGATCGCGATTTCAGGCATGCATTTGGCCATGATCTACGGGCTGCTCATCATCCTGCTGAAACCTTTGCAAAGAACCCCGCTCTCCAAATGGATCCGGGGTATCATCATACTGGCGGTACTATGGTCATTCACCTTGTTATCCGGCGCCGGGCCTTCCATTTTACGCAGCGCGGTCATGTTTTCCTTTATCGTTGCCGGCGAGAGCTTTACCCGGCAGGTATCGGTATACCATACCCTGGCGGCATCGGCTTTTTTCCTGCTGTGCGGCAATCCTTTTTTTGCCTGGGATGTGGGGTTCCAGTTGTCCTATATGGCGGTGCTGAGCATTGTCATTTTTCTCCGCCCCGTCACCAACTGGTTTTACTGCAAAAGCAAATTGCTTTACGCTACCTGGCAGATGGCTGCGATCACCATTTCCGCCCAGATACTCACCACCCCCTTAAGCCTCTGCCATTTTCACCAGTTGCCCAATCTCTTCCTTTTTACCAACCTGCTGGTAGTACCGCTGTCAGGGTTGATCCTTTACGGGGAGATCCTGCTATGCTTCCTGTCGGGGATACCCGTTATGGCGCAGTGGCTGGGCGCCGGTCTGGAGTACCTCCTCCGTTTCATGAACGGCTTTATCATATATATGAACGACCTGCCTTTTTCGGTAACCGGCAATATCCGTGTGGATCACCTGCAAACCCTGCTGTTATACACCCTCATAACGGCGACGGCTATCTGGCTGTTGAAAAAAAAGAGACGCATGGCTGTATATGGCCTGGCGACACTGTTGGCATTTACGGTCATCCGTGGCATAGATATTTTCAGGCAGTACCGGCAGCCCAAACTCATTGTGTACAATGTACCCCAATACAGCGCCATAGATCTTATACACCGGGGCAGCTATTATTTTGCAGGCGATACCGCCGTTGAACAAAACCATTTTCTCCGGAGCTTTCACCTGGAGCCCGCCAGGCTCCTGTACCGGGCCAACCTCCCTGCACTATATACCCTCCCTGGTTTCATCCGTTGGAAGGGAAAAAACATCCTTTTTCTGCGTCCGGGTGTTCCCCTCCCGCCACCCGGCGCCATCCGGGCAGACCTTATCATCCTTTCCGGCAAGCCGGATATACATATCGCACAGCTGCAACACCTCTTTGGCAGCCCCGGATTGGTTTTCGACAGTTCCTGCCCCTCCTGGAAAATCCGTCAGTGGAAAAATGAATGTGATAGTTTACATTTGCGGCCCCATTCCGTTTCGGAAGACGGAGCATTTGTATTCAAATTATAGATATGCAAAAGAAGATCAATTCAGCCTTAATTTCAGTATTTTATAAAGACGGGCTTGAGCCGGTTGTAAAGGAATTACATCGCCTGGGCGTCACCATCTATTCTACCGGCGGCACCCAGAAATTCATAGAGGATCTGAACATTCCCTGTGTTCCCGTAGAAAGCCTGACCTCCTATCCTTCTATCCTGGGTGGCAGGGTAAAAACATTACACCCGGCTGTTTTCGGCGGTATACTGGGCAGAAGAGGCGTACAGCAGGACGTGGAGGAAATGAAAGAATTTAAGATCCCGGTGATCGACCTCGTGATCGTTGACCTCTACCCCTTTGAAGAAACAGTGGCGCAAACGCAGTCTGCCGCCTTTACCGGTACGCCGGAAGAGGCGGAAAAGATGATCATCGAAAAGATTGACATCGGCGGACCTTCCATGATACGGGCTGCCGCCAAAAACCACAGCGACCTGCTGGTAATAGCCGCCAAAGACGACTACGCGGATCTGGTAAACCTCCTGCAATCTCAAAACGGAGAAACCGGTCTGGGGCAGCGCCGTGCATTTGCCGCCAGGGCATTCGACATCGTAATGCAATATGATATTGCCATCAGCAATTATTTCAACCCGGACAATACCCTGTTTGCCGGCGGTCATAAGCAGGTGTTGCGCTACGGGGAGAACCCGCACCAGGAAGGCGTATTTACCGGCAACCTGGAAGAAGTTTTCGACAAGCTGCATGGCAAGGAGCTCTCCTACAACAACCTGGTAGACGTGGACGCAGCCGTTCAGCTGATCACGGAATTCGATCGTTCGGAAAAAACATTTGCCATCATCAAACACACCAATGTATGCGGCATCGCTTCGCGCAGCACCTTACGGGCGGCCTGGGATGATGCCCTGGCAGGCGATCCTGAAAGCGCATTCGGTGGTGTGCTGGTATGCAACGGCGTGGTAGACAAAGCAACCGCGGAAGCCATCAGCGAGATATTTTTTGAGGTACTGATAGCCGATGGATATGATACGGATGCGCTTGGTATACTGCAGGCTAAGAAAAACAGGATACTGCTGACGCTGAAGAAGGCGCCCGGCGCCACCCATCAATCTAAAACGGTATTGAACGGTGTATTGAGCCAGCAAAACGACCAGGGCAATTTTGCAGAATGGAAAGAAGCCGGAGGCAGACCGGCCACAGAGGCGGAAAAAGAGGACCTGGTATTCGCGAACCTGGTTTGCAAACACCTGAAATCAAATGCCATAGCATTGGTGAAAAATAAACAACTGGTGGGTAAGGGTTGCGGACAAACCAGCCGGATCGACTCGCTGCGTCAATCGGTGGAAAAAGCCAGGCAATTCAACTTCAGCCTGGAAGGGGCTGTTATGGCATCAGATGCTTTTTTTCCCTTCGACGACTGCGTGAAACTGGGCCATGCCGCCGGTATAACCGCCTTTATTCAACCGGGCGGATCCATCCGGGATAAAGATTCTATTGAATACTGTGTAGCCAATAACCTCGCCATGGTGATCACCGGGCTCAGGCATTTTAAACATTAGATAAAACATTCAGCATTTTTCAGCGCTTTCCATGAGGTATCCCGGCAAAATACCTGCGTGTAATTATACAGCGGATGGCATTACTCCTGCATATTGATACGGCGCTTGCACAGGCATCTGTGGGCATAGCGGCAGACGGAAAGCTCCTTGCCGGAAGGGAAAATACCGTGCAAAACAGCCATGCGGGGTTCGTTCACAGGTCCATCAATGAAATTTTAACTATAATTAACATTTCTCCGGCTGCGATCGACGCGGTAGGGGTTGTGTATGGCCCCGGATCCTATACCGGCCTCAGGATCGGGATGGCTACAGCAAAAGGATTGTGCTATGCCCTGGGTAAGCCCCTGATTTGCATCTCAACGCTGTCGCTCTTCGCAAAGGCAGCCGCAGAGCAGGTTCCGGGCATGGATCTTTACTGCCCGATGATCGACGCCAGGAGAAATGAAGTATACACGGCGATTTACGATAGCACAATAGTACCCATAGAGGAACCCCGGGCGCTTGTGCTGAAAGAAAATTCATTTGCAAAATATTTGCAAAAAAAGCGGGTTTTGTTCTGCGGAGACGGCGCCGGTAAATTTCAAAAAATAATGCAGTTTTCCGCAAATGCCAGCTTTGAAAAGGCACAATACAACGGGAGTGATATTGCTCAATTTGTCTATAAGTGCTTTATTAACAATGATTTTCAGGATATAGCTTATGCCACTCCACTATATCTCAAAGATTTTTTCGACACCCGGAAAATATGATCTTACAAAAATGGCGAATAACACCACAGATACCCTTTAACGGGTAGTGCCCATGTTATTTGAATTTTCGGTTATATATTTGTAGTTGCAATTTTTAATCACATAAAGAATTACTCCTATGACTGGCCTAGCAAGTCCTTACACGATGGTATTAAATGGTGCTCCCCAGGAGAATGGGGCGGAACTGAAGATTGATTTTCTGAATGTCAAAAAGGCGGCACTGATCTTAAGAGCGCTTAATCACAAGCTGCGTCAGCAAATGTTGCAGTTGCTTGATGAAAAAAGAAAAATGACTGTTACAGAATTGTATGTGCAGTTAAGGCTCGAACAATCCGTTGCTTCCCAACACCTGGCGATCCTGAGGAGAGCTGGAATTGTTACAACGACAAGAGAAGGAAAGTTCATTTATTACTCAGTGAATCACAAGCGCCTGGGCGAAATTTACAATTTCGTAGAGCAGATTTTGGCTTAACGTCATGCTGCTTCTTATGAACTACATCTTATTAAAGCTGTAGCTATACCTGCGATTAAAAAAATTAATCCAACCGGTATACCTGCAGCTTATTTAATTTTACTGCTATGCAATACTATACAACAAAACAATTGAAGGACCTGATACAAAAGGATAAAGTAGCATTGGCAGACACCCGGTCCCGGGATCTGTTTACCGAGGGCTTTATTCCGGGAGCAGTATTTTTAGGACAGGATGGTAAAATGGCCGACTGGGCGGCAGAAATGCTGGATCCGGACAAGCCGCTGGTACTCGTTACCGATAACGGGAAAGAAGAAGAAATAGCAGGCATTTTGCGTGATAAAGGCTTCACCCATATCCTGGGTGTGCTGGACGGCGGGTTTGAACATTGGAGAAGTGAAGGTGAAGCGGTGGATATGATCATTAATGTGAATGCCGACGAACTGGCAATGGATATCCCGTTTGACGAAAACCTGCTGGTGCTGGACGTAAGGAAACCCATAGAATACGCCGAAGGTCATGTAAAAAATGCCCATAACCTGCCTTTATCGGATATGAAAGACACTCTGAATATCGCGTCGCTGGAAGAAAACCAAAACATCTATATACACTGCGCCAGCGGTTACAGAAGTGTGATTGCCGCATCCATCCTGAAACAACATGGCTTTAACAATATCCGGAATGTAACCGGGGGCTGGGATGCCATCAGCCATACCCGCGGCATAGAAACCGAAAAGGAAAAAAGCGCGTTGAACTGAGATAAATGTGGGAATTTGAAAATTTGAAAATGTGGGTCCCGAAGCTTCGGGATGAAAATGGGTGGTGGTTGTGACTGGTGGTTGCGTATAAAATGGTAAAATGCAAATTTGAAAATGTGGAAACGGGCTGAAGCTATCTTACTATTTTACGGTCTTACCATTTTACATTTTACGGTCTTACCATCCTGCAACCTGCGTCTTGCGACCTGCAACTACTCACCACTACCTACTTACTACTCCCCACTCACCCTCCCTTCATTCCTGCTATCTAATGCAAACCGCCAGGTGCCGTCTTCCTGTCGCTTCCAGATGGTGACATAGCTGCCGGTGTATATGGAATCTTCGATTTCCATGTTATAGGTACCAAAGGTAAAACCCATATCCCCGCTTTTGGAGACATCACCACCCTGCGGCTCCCAGCGCAGTACTACCAGCGAATCGTTCAGGGAGCTGAGCTTATCCACTGCATCCGCCCCTACCCAGGGCAGGCTGCCGGGCCGGAGCACTACAGCACTGTTCTCTATGTATTCCAGGAAAGCCCGCCGCAGACCTGCTTCCTCCGAACGGCGGGAAAAATCTGTATCGGTCTGCAACATACTGTTATAAGCTGCTATCCGTTCCCGCTCTTTCTTAAAATCGATCCTGGATCCGAAATCACATGCGCCGGTTAACAAAATAAGCAGCAAACAAACAGCGTTTTTATACATATAGCAAATTTACGCTGGAAAAGCCATAAGATCATTTTTTCGCAAAGTGTAAACACGGTAAGACACCTTTGGCGGATGAGAACACTTACCGGCAGGAAAAACCTATCGGTACCCGCACCAACCGGTACATATGCTGGCTGGGTGAGGACAAGTGGACACCCGGCCGGTAAGAGAAACACTGTCGGAAAGGAAGACCCTATCGGTCTGGTGTCCGCACCAACCGATACATTACCAATCTGGCGGGTGCGGACACCCCCGCCAGTAGGGATCTCTTAATTTTGGAATACGCCCGACCATTTTTCAGGCATTATAACAATTCCTATACAATTTTTCAATAACCGGGTGGTTTTAATGTCGTATTATCCACAGGTTATTCATATTTGCAGGCTTCGCGGACTGCTGTGCATAACTCGTTAACAATAACAGGCTTCGGGAAATATCCTTATCCTAAATTGCCCGTTGTTTGAGTTATTTCCGTCTTAATAAATTTTAGAAAGTGCGATTAAAGAGTTTAGAAATCAAAGGATTCAAGAGTTTTGCCGATAAAACCGTTATCAACTTCGATGAAGGCATTACCGGCATCATTGGTCCCAATGGCTGTGGAAAGAGTAATATCATCGATTCTATCCGCTGGGTGATAGGCGAGCACAAGATCAGTAACCTCCGAAGTGAGAACCTGGAGAGCCTGGTGTTCAATGGCTCTAAAACACGCAGCTCCAGTGGTCTGGCAGAAGTGAGCCTGACATTTGAGAATACCCGCAACCTGCTGCCCACCGAATTCAGCACCGTTACCATCACCCGCAAATTTTATAAAAGCGGCGAAAGTGAATACCGGCTCAACGACGTAAGCTGCCGCCTGAAGGATATCCATAACCTGTTCATGGACACAGGTGTGAGCACAGACAGCTATGCCATCATTGAACTCGGTATGGTGGACGACATTATCAAGGACAAAGACAACAGCCGCCGCCGCATGCTGGAGCAGGCTGCCGGCATCACCATATACAAAACCCGTAAAAGAGAAGCCAAACTGAAGCTGGATGCT
Source organism: Chitinophagaceae bacterium (assembly GCA_037190885.1). Classification (GTDB taxonomy): domain Bacteria; phylum Bacteroidota; class Bacteroidia; order Chitinophagales; family Chitinophagaceae; genus Agriterribacter. Next base: position 225,941 of record JBBCJQ010000009.1, on the reverse strand, counting down.
ACCGAACAGGACCTGGCCCGTATTGAGGACCTTCTTTTCGAGATCAACAACCAGCTGAAAAGCCTGGAAAGCCAGGCAAAAAAGGCGGAGAAATACTACGAGATCAAAAAGGAATACCGCGAGCTGAGCGTGGAGCTGGCAAAAGCAGCGCTTGAGGGCTTCAATATCACATATAAAGACCTGAACGAACAGCAGCAACTGGAAGTGGATAAACGGCTGGAACTGGAAGCCACCATCGCTACCGCCGAAGCAGCGATCGAACAGGAAAAAGTAGGGTTTATAGAAGAAGAAAAAAGGCTGCAGCAAATGCAGCATGCCTTCAACGACCTGTTGGGAACGGTGCGCACCAAAGAAAGCGAAAAGAGTCTTGGTGAACAACGCCTGCAGTACCTGCATGAAAGAGAGCAGAGCCTGAAAGATTTTTTGCAAAAATCGGAAGGACAACTGAAAGGACTGGAAGAAAGCATCCGCTTCACCGGTGAGCAGATCAAAGACGAAGAGCTGAAGCTGGAAGAATTTAAGGAAAAGCTGGAGGACCTGAAAGAAGGCGTGGAGCAAAAACGCAGCACCTTCGACGAAAAGCGTTCCTTTATCGATATCCTGCGTCGCGACAACCAGGCCCTGCAACGCCAGCAGTTTGATGCCGAGAAAAAAGTGGCCGTAGCCGATACGTCCATTCAGAATATACAAAGGGCGATCCTGCAAGGAGAAGACGAGCAGGCACACCGCAGGCAACAGATGGCTTTGCTGGAAAAAGAGAAGGAAGAAAGAGAAGCGGAACTCGAAAACAAAAGAACGGAACTGCAGCAATTGCAGGAACAACACGAATATACCAAACAGCAGATACTGGATACACAGGCGGTGGTAGAAAAGCTCCGGACCGGGCTGGCAGACGAAAACCGCAAGCTGGATGCCCGTAAAAATGAACACGCTTTACTGAAAAGCCTTATCGATTCCATGGAAGGCTACCCGGAAAGCGTAAAGTTCCTGCACAATAATCCAAACTGGAACCACTCCGCCCCCATACTGTCTGATATTATTTATGTAAAAGAAGAATACAGGGCCGCAGTAGAGAATGTGCTGGAACCCTACCTGAACTATTATGTGGTAAATGATCTCGAGGAAGGACTGAAAGCAGTACACCTGCTCGATGCCAACCAAAAGGGGAAGGCCAACTTTTTCCTGCTGGACCGGGTGAACAATTTTGCAGATATACAGCATCACCAGCCGGCCGGCACCGTAGCCGCCCTGAGTGTGATTGAAGTGGACAATGCCTACCGGAAGCTGGCGGAATATTTATTAAGCAATGTGTATATCGCCGAAAATGAAGAAGCGCTCCGCAACAGCAACGGGGCCATCATCCTCGAAAAGCATGGTAAATACGTAAAAGGCAAATACGCGCTGACCGGTGGCTCCGTAGGGTTATTTGAAGGAAAGAAGATCGGTCGTGCCAAAAACCTGGAAAAGCTGCACGATGAGATACTGCAGCAGGAAAGTAAAGTGAACGAGTTGAAAGCTGCCATCCAGGCCAAGCACAATGAGGTTATAGGTTACAATGAGCAATTGAAAGAGCAGGCGATCCGTAAAACACAGGATGAGATCAACCAGATGACCAACCAGGTATTTGCCCTGCAAAACAAAATAGAAAACTTCCTGTTCCAGGAAGAGTCCGGCGCTAAAAAGCTGGAAGAGCTGCGTGGCCAGTTGCAGGATAACCAGGACAGTATTTCTGATGTGCGGGAGGAGCTGGAAAAGCTGAATACCCAGGTGCAGGACCTGCTGGATAAGCTGCAGGTATCCGAACAGGAATACAGCCTCGCAGAACAGGAATATAATTTTGCCAATGCTGCCTTCAACGACAGTAACCTCCAGTTCACCCGGCTGCAAAGCAAGATCAACGCGCTGAAGCAGGAGCATGAATTTAAAAGCAGCCAGTTGCGGGAACTGCAGGTACAGATTGAAAACAGTACCCAGCAACTGGACGAAGCCGCCGGCAATATTCAGCAGACAAAAGGAGATCTTGAAAAAGCAGGCGCCGATCTGATTGAGCTGCTGCGCAGCAAAGATGAAGAAGAACGCAAGCTGAATGAAGCAGATCAATCCTATTATAACCGCAGGAATGCGCTACAGGAAAAAGAATCGGCTTTGAGGCTGCAACAGAAATCGAAAGAGCAGCTCGACCAGGTATTGAATGAGATCAAGGACAAGCTCAGTGAGCTGAAGCTGCAACTGACCGGTATGAAAGAAAGGCTGCGTGTAGAGTTTAAAGTAGACCTGGACGCCATCATAGACGAACCACGCACCGGCGATACCCCGTTGGAAGACCTGCAGGCGTCCTGCGACCGCATGAAAAAGCGGCTGGAGAATATGGGGGAAGTGAACCCGACTGCCATCGAAGCCTTCCAGGAAATGAAGAAACGGTATGAGTTCATCCTGGAGCAGAAGAACGACCTGGTAACGGCGAAGGATAGCCTTTTACAAACCATACAGGAAGTAGAAACCACTGCCAACCAGAAATTCCTGGAAACATTTAACGCGGTAAGGGAAAATTTCCAGAAAGTATTTAAAGCCCTGTTTACCGAAGAGGATACAGCAGATGTATTATTAGAAAACCCGGAAAACCTGGCAGAAACCGGCATTGATATCATCGCAAAACCCAAAGGCAAACGTCCTTCGTCCATCACACAGTTAAGCGGTGGTGAAAAAACGCTCACGGCTACCGCCCTGTTGTTTGCCATCTACCTGATAAAGCCGGCGCCGTTCTGTATACTGGATGAGGTGGACGCGCCGCTGGACGATGCCAACGTAGGTAAGTTCACTAAAATGATCCGCCAGTTCAGCGAGAACTCACAGTTCATCATTGTTACACACAATAAAATGACCATGTCCACGGTAGACATCATATATGGCGTGACCATGCAGGAGCCCGGTGTCAGCAAGCTGGTGCCCGTGGACTTCAGGGGATTGAATTAAGTATATAAATCTATAGGGTTTGCCGCCCGGCAAAGCAGTGCTGCATACCCTATAGGTTTATGAAACTACCTGCGTCCTGCAACCCAAATGTCCCCGGCTATTGGTGGCATTTTCATTTAGGATACCCGACACCACATCAACATGTGATCAAAGTCATATTGCAGTAAGCAGCAACCGGTATACTTCTGCCACTGCTCATGTATATACTTACCAGATACCTGCAACCCCATGCATTGACGATGCATAAAAGAAAAACAGCGAATACACAATGCAGATAAAATCCGGTATGCAGAGGGCATCGTAATCGTGTCACCTTGTTAACATAAACTGCTATTATTTTAACACCACCAGTAACACGTTTTTTCTCTTTTTGCTACGCTATTATCCTCAGAAAATTATCTTTGCCGCTCATTCTTTACCGGCTAAATCAACTGCGCATGAACAAACAATTACTCTGCTTTTTTACATCCCTGGTTTTTCAAGTAACTGTATCGGCGCAGGAAGAACGACATACGGATTCCTCCAAAGTGATCACCCTGGATGAGCTGACCATACGCAACAAATACTATAAAAAATATAATATCAGTAAAATCTCCTCCGATCTGAGATTACAATCCGCCCTGATCGAAACTCCGCAGAATATCCAGATCATCAGTGCGGAAGTGTTGAAAGACCAGGTGGTGTACAACATCAATGAAAGTGTTACCCGCAATGTGAGCGGCACCATGCGGGAAGAGTTACATAACGGCGTTTCACCGGATATCTATTCCCGCGGCGGGTATATCAACGCACAGAGAAATGGTGTGGACCTGCGGCCACTGGTAAAAGGGCCGCTGGGAGATGATGCCGCCATTATTGAAAATATTGAGTTTATAAAAGGACCGTCAGGGTTTATGAATGCCATCAGCGATCCCGCCGGCTCCTATAATATCATTACCAAGAAGCCTACGGGTGTGAAACGCAACACGTTTAAGATGATGTACGGCAGCTTCAACTTTATAAGAGCGGAAGCAGATATGGACGGAACGCTGAATGATAAAGGCACATTCCAGTACCGGCTCAACCTGATGGGAATGCACACCAACGGGTTTATGAAATTTGACAACAATGAACGTGTATTGATAGCCCCGTCATTCAAATACCTCGTCAGCGAAAAAACATCCGTCACATTCGAATACATTTATCAGCGGCTTAATTATATGATGCTGAGCGAAGCACAGATATCACCTTACGGCTATGGCACCCTGCCGCGGGATTTTACTTTGACCGATCCGAATATCAGGCCCTATAAGGCAAATGACCATAATGCCTATCTTACGGTAGAACACGCGTTCAACAACAACTGGAACCTCACGGGCCGGATCAGTAATATCAACAATGCAAGTAGCGGCAATATTTTCTGGGTATATGGCAAAAATGAGGCAGACCCGGATATACTCAATCGCTATTATGTATACGATGGTATGGAATACAACGTTTTTTCCGCCCAGGCTTATGTACAGGGACGATTTAAAACAGGTACAATACAACATGCTGTCCTGGGAGGCATAGATTTCAACCACAAACGGAATAATACCGTTGATACCTGGGAGACCGCTTCCACTATATACCCCCTCAGCATATCCGATCCGCAGTATGGCCATGTAGTCAACAATAACGGTATGGGAGGCAACTTTGAGTCAGAAAATATTATTACCGGCGAAAATAATTTAACAGGAGCGGTGCTGTATTACACTTCCGCACACCTGATGGATGAAATTTCGGTGACGGGAAAGCTGAAGCTGAATGCAGGCTTCCGCGTAACGCAGTCCAATGCCGATTTCAATCAATACGGTAATAAATCGAAAGCGGACGACCTTGTTTTCACACCCCGCCTGGGAGCCAATTACATGATCACACCTTCGATGAGCATTTACGCGCTGTACGATAATTCTTTTTTGCCGCAGGCGGGCATTGCGCATAACGGCGCGGCTTTAAAGCCACTCACCGGTAAAAGCTACGAAGCAGGGATGAAAAAAGACTGGGATGACGGTGCGTGGAACACCACCCTATCGGTGTTTCAGATCTATCGCAACAGGAGCATCGTACGCGATCCTGCCTCCAACGATATTTACCAAACCGGCGAGAACCGTTCAGAAGGAGTGGAACTGGATGTTCGCGGCCGAATCGCAGAGGGACTCAATATAATAGTCAACTATGCGTATACCGGGTCCAGGATCACAAAGGATGAGAAAAATCCTGAAATGGTTGGCCGCCCTACGCCTAACCGTATCCGTCATATCCAGAACACCTGGGTGAATTATACATTGCCGGTTCCTAAAGTAAAAGGTATTGCAGTCTCTGCCGGTTACCAATACCTGGCCGGAAGAGCGGAGCGATTCACCAGCACCAACCCCGAGGCGCTGAAGGATATTTTCAGGCTGGATGCCGGTCTTGCCTTTACAAGAAAAAAATACAGCATTAATCTTATTGTGAATAATATCCTTGATAGCCATTTGTATTCCACGGCGTGGAACAGGAACGAAATGTATTACTGGGTGCAAATGGCGCCGAGAAATTTCCGGTGTGCCTTAACATTAAACCTGTAACCCGTGACGAGGTATTTATTCATATTTATAACGTGTTGCTTTGCCGGTTGTGTTTCCGATAAAATACCTGCAAACGGAAAGGAAGCCCTGCAGGTGACGGATGTGCAGGGAAATAAGGTAACGCTGGATAAACCTGCCGAAAAAATAGTGTGCCTGTTCGACCCGATGGTAGACGCTATATACATGCTGCAGATGCAGCACAAGCTGGTGGGGATCCCTGCGGAAACGTATGCAGACAGGGAACTGTTCACGCCTTACAGCCACATCGATGACCGGGTAAAGAACCGGGCGATCGCAACACCCGGCAGCAATGAAACGGCCAACCTGGAAAGCATTATAGCCCTGAAGCCGGATCTGGTAATTGTTCAGCATATGAATGCCGGCAGCATCAGATCGCTGCAGCAAATGGGCATAGCCGTTTACCAGGCCTCTTCCGAAAAGTATGAGCATGTATTAAAGGAAATAGAAGATATCGGACTAATGACCGGTGCTGAAGGGCGCGCAAAGACTATCCGCGACTTTGCCGTGGAACTGTTCACAGAAATGAAAGAAACGGCAACAGCGGTTCCGCAAGCACATAAAAAGACCGTATATTTTACGTGGGCCAATGGCCGCATATTTTCAACCACCGGCCAAAACAGCATGATGAATGATTGCCTGGTATTTGCAGGGCTGGAAAATGTATGTACTTCATCCATTGATCAACCGAATATCAACGCCGAAACATTATTGAGCTGGAACCCGGATATCATAGTCATGTGGAATGATCCGGCGACATTATTTTACAGCAAAAAAGAGCTGGGGGAAATCAACGCGGTTAAGCACAGGCAGATCTTTAACCTGATGCCTATGTTTTATTATAACCCGCATACGCTCAAATCACTCTGTGCGGCTGTACGGATGAAAGGATGGGGCTATACACAACCGGAAAGTGAAGTGCTTGAAAAAGTAAAAGAGATCATTATTCAATTGTACGGTCCAGAGACCGGCAACAAACTAAATACACTATTATGATGCAGGAGATCTCCCGGTATTGGGACAAACAAAGCGCTATCTGGAGCGAAGAAAAAAAAGAAGCCTGGTCGCAGCCCGTAACACAACACTGGCTGGCATATTTTAAAGACCTGCTGCCGAAGCTCAAAGGCAATAAGGTGCTGGAAGTAGGAACGGCATCGGGGTATTTTGCCAATATCCTGGCCATGGCCGGTTACGAAGTGGCAGCAGTAGACATCTCACCGGCTATGATCGATGAGGCGCGGGCGGTATCTGCTGATCTGAACCTGGCCATTGACTACCGCGTGATGGACGCACAGCAACTGGACTTTGCAGCCAACAGCTTTGACCTGGTTTTTACCCGGCTTATGACCTGGACCACTCCCGACGTGGAAGCCTTCTACCGGAAAGTATATAAAGTGCTCAGGCCCGGCGGTCTGTTGTTGAATTTTGACGGCGATTTTGGTAACTACACATTCACGCAGGAAGGGCATGAAAAATATCCTGCTGACATTATGGAGCAGGCAAACATCATTAAAAGCAGGCTGGATATTTCCAGGCATAAACGACCGGAACGGGATATAACCATATTACAGCAATGCGGCTTTGTGAATGTACAGGCTGATCTGACCACACAGGCGGGCATTCTGGACCAGGACAGCTCGGACCTGTTCCTCGTTCAGGCCGTTAAACCGGCATCATAATTTATAGCTGCTTGAAAAGAAAACTTGCCTATATCATCTGCTATGCATTGCCGTTACCCGTACTGGTACTCTCTTTATTCATAGGGTCTACGGGACAGGCCGGTCTGAGTACTACCGTCACCCTGCTGTACAAAAAGATCTTTTTATACCCGTTCAGCAGCGAAGAGGAGACCACGTGGCAGGTGGTAAAAAATATCATCTATAATATCCGGCTGCCCCGGGTATTGCTAACCTTCCTGGTAGGAGCTGCCTTATCTGTATCCGGCTCGGTGCTCCAGGGAATTTTCCGGAACCCGCTGGTAGACTCTTATGTGCTGGGAATTTCATCGGGAGCCGCACTGGGGGCTGCATTAGCCATTACGTATGCAGTCCTGCCTGTTAACATCGCGGCTTTTGCAGGAGGAACACTTGCCGTCATACTCACCTACCTGGTGGCAGGCGTCAGGTCTAACGCCTCTATCATCAGCATTGTGTTGTCCGGCATGGTGATCTCCGGTATGTTTACAGCCGGCATCACCATTGTGCAATACCTGAGCAACCCATATAAATTACAGGCGATCGTTCAATGGACCATGGGTAATCTTCATTCAGCATCCTGGCAGGAGCTGAAGCAAACCTATATTCCCGTACTGACCGGACTGCTGATCGTATTTATTTACAGGTGGCGGGTAAACATCCTGTCGCTGGGTGATGATGCAGCACGAGCAGCGGGGGTCAACCCTGCATTTGATAAGTGGATCCTCATCGGCTGCGCCACCCTGCTAACCGCATCCACGGTTGCGGCGGTGGGCATTATCAGCTTTTACGGACTGTTCCTGCCACACATCGTAAGAATGCTGCTGGGGGCGGATAACAGGCGGGCTATTCCTGCCAGTATCTTTTTGGGAGGTAGCTTTCTTTTGCTGATTGACAATTTTTCGAGGGCGATGTTTGTATTTGAGATTCCCGTAGGTATATTTACCATGTTGCTGGGAGGTCCCTTTTTTATTTACCTGATGCGGAAAAACAAATTAAACTGGCATTAATGGAGGCAGCTATCGAAATAAAGAACATGCGCTTCTCTTACGGCAGACATGCCGTTTTAGACGATGTAAATGCCAGCTTTTATAAGCATAAATTTTCCGTATTGCTGGGCACCAATGGCAGCGGAAAATCTACCCTGTTCAAGTCCATCACCGGATTATTGCCGGGTTATGAAGGAACTGTTCTGATAAACGGGAAACAAACAGACATTCTCTCTCACAAACAAAAGGCAGCGCTGGTAGGCTTCCTGCCCCAGTTCTATCAAACTGTTTTTCCTTTTACCGTAGAGGATATATTACTGACCGGCCGCGCTGCGTTTTCGGGCTTTTCCCCCACCAAAGAAGACCGGCAAATGGTAGGGAGAGTATTGCATGAGCTTGATATAGAGCGACTGCGGAAAAAGCTTTTCACCCATCTCTCCGGCGGCGAACAGCAAATGGTGATGATGGGACGGTTATTGATGCAGGACCCGGAGATCATGATACTGGATGAGCCCATCAATCACCTGGATGTGTATTACCAGCATTTCCTGATGGACAGGCTTAAGGCGCTTACAGCGAACGGGCATACCGTAATTGCCATCATGCACAACCCTACACTGGCCTACCAGTTTGCAGACGATTTCCATTTTATGCATCAAAAAAAAGTCGTCTCCTCCCGTCACTCCGGTCAGCCTGACCTGGCAATTCTCAAATCAGTGTACAACACGAACTTCCTGAACATTGAGCATGACAATGTAAAAACAGTATTGCCGTTCTGATCAGGTGTCCGTCATTGACAACCCGGACAGCAGAGCTGAGCACCGGCAATCCGGTGGCGGGTGAAGCAATCCTTACGGATACTCACCTTGAGTAAGGTAGCTGCGGGAGTAATTACGAAGCCTGGTCATTATCAGGGACTGCTTCTCCAGCCGGAATATCTCATTAATACCCGATCGAATAACAAGCGGGATCGCAGTGACGAACGAAGAGGGACTACTTTGCCGCAAGTATCATACGTTGTCAGTTGATCATATCCGAACGTTCGGAGCGGTGGGCAGTGACGTGTCCTGCGACTTACATCCTGCAACCTGCGACCCAGCTACTCCACCACGATCCAGCGATTGACAGTATTGTACTTACCCTCCATCACGATCTTATAGGTAGTGCCTTTGACCGGTGTAAGATCAAACTCCGCCTTGGCTTTCGCCAGTTCCACTTCTCCCAGTAATTCCAACGCATCGGGTTTGCCGGAAGCCTTGTATTCATTTGTTTTGGCCAGGTACACTTTTACGTTACCCTCCCGGTCATAAGGATCCCACCCTACTTTCAGCTTATTGCCAGATAAAAAAGCAAAGGGATTGGCTAAAGATATTTTACCGATCAGCGATACGCCATCGATTTCCCGGGCCGCCTCCTGCCGGACAGGCAGTCCCAAAAACTGCATGATCGAAGGAGTGATATCTACTACTGCCGGCACAGCAGCGTTGAAATACCGGTTGAGGTCACGGCTGTTGGTAACGATCCATGTTGTTTTCTCCCGGGCAGTTTGTCCGCCGTGGTGCTTCCCTTCTATGCCATCCCGCCCATGATCCGTAGTAGCAAAGATCAGCCACTCTTCATTGTGTTTCTTTTCCCTCTCCAGTATGGCATCATAGATCCGGCCGATCTGCTTATCCGCTATTTCGATAGCTTTATCAAATTGCGGACTGTTGCCATGCCGGTGCGAAACATCATCGGTGTACTGCAGGTACACCCAGGTGAGGTCGGGGCCATTCTGCCGGATGGAAGCCACAGCCGCGTCCGTTATCGCTTCATCAATTTTATGTATATACATACTTTCTTTATCATGGGGATACCTGACGGTATCCAGTTCCAGTCCGTCCAGTTTATAGTCCACCACTATTTTTCGTGTTTCGTCCCTGCCCTCTCCTACCAGCTTCGTCCTGTTATCCAGCCAGGTAGAATAAATGGCCAGCTTTTTTTCCGGGGCCGCATCCCGCACCATTCTGAAAATAGTGGGATAGTTATAATTCGGCGCTTCGATACCATTACCCCAGACATTATGCTTATTGGCCCATGTGGCTGTAAGCAGGCTGTTATAGCCGACAGCGGAAATAGTGGGTGTTTCGGAATACCCATTCCGTTCTCCCCCAAGATAGGAGCGCGTATACCCCCCGGCGGCCCCGATCCGTTTGATATTGGCAGCTGTGCCCGGCCGCTCTATCAGGTCCGGCGGTATGCCGTCTACAATAATGAATACCGCCTTCCTGGTCTTCCCCGGGTTTTGTGCATACCCGCTTACCACGCATACAGCCAATACCAGGAACAGAAAATATTGTTTCATGAATACAAGATTTAAATTTAATGTTTAAGTGGCAAGTGATAAGTAGTAAGTGGTAAGTTTTTTGCCACTTACTACTTACTACTAACCACTTATTACTTACTACTCCCAGCCGAATATCTGCTGCAGGCTGGAATTAAGCGACATCTGCATTTGAGGTACCGGGCGGTAATAATATTTTGGCGCCACAAAAGTACCGATATCTTCTATGATCAGCATGCTACCCGAAGTGGGAGCGCTCAGGAATATGGAAGCATCCGGTTGACCGAAAGTTCCTATGCGGTAGTATTCCAGCGGTACGCCCAGCGAGTTGTTTTCCCTGTCATTGGGTATGGCTTCCGAGTACGGAAGCAGTTTTATATCCGGGATGCCATCGCCTGTCAGATCGTGATAGCCCAGGGAACGGAAATGAATACCCAGCGGCTCTGTCTCCAGTGTTTTGCCGGTTTCCCAACGCATGAGGTCATCATGTCTAAATCCTTCAAGGGCCAGCTCTACCCTTCTTTCCCTGCGTATTTCCAGTATTTCTCCCTTCAATGCCCCTGTCACATTAGGAAATCTCGCCTCTTCTACCGGGTCTACAGCCACCCCCATCATCAGATGTGGCATACCGGCCCTGTCTCTCAGTAAATTAACGGTAGCATCAAGGTCACCCTGCGTTAATTGTCCGAGTTCAGCCTTTGCTTCCGCGTAGATCAGCAGGATCTCTGCATACCGGTACAGGGGTACGTCAATAGCATTACGTTCATCCTGGATCGTTGTATTGTAGAATCCCTTGATCTGGTGGTACCCGGAAAAGTTTTTCTGTAACTGCTGCACGTAGATACCGGCTCCCCTGGAATAGGTTCCGGTCCGTACCAGTTCCCATCCGGGGTAAGCATAGGTGCTATACAAACGGGGGTCCCTGTCCGTGAACTCTTCCACAAATTCATTCTGCCGGAAATTCGGCTGACTGCTGTAAAAGCTGCCGTCTTTCATCAGGTATGCCTGCACCAGGTCTTTGGAAGGATACGCTTCATAATTCCCGAAAAAACCGTCTCCGGCGTCACCATTCAACAGATTGGACTCATATCTCCTTGCAAAAATAATTTCCCTGTTGGAGGTAAGGTCTGCGCTGTAAAACAACTGGGCATAGTTAGCATGTAAATTATAACCACCATTGTCCATGATATCTTTTGCCACATCCGCTGCTTTCTGTAACAGCGCTGCTGCGGAACTTTCCAGTCCCAGTTCCGGGTGGTATTTCCTGAAAGTGCCCTCGTACAATAGGAAACGGGCAAAATCCGCTTTGACCAGCCACCTGGTCACCGCGCCCGCAGGAGCAGTCAGATCCACTTTGGATGCCGCAAACTCAAAGTCCTCAATGATCTTGTTCACCACAAGCTCGCGGGAATCCCTGGGTCCATACAGTATGTCTTCGCTACTGGTTCCCACCAGTTGATCGATCCAGGGTACATCGGAATACCTTTTTACTTTGATAACATAGAAGCGGGCACGGAAAAAACGGGCCGCCCCCTCAAAATGATCCAGGCGTTCCTGTGCAATAGCCGCTTTTTCGAAGTTAGCGAGAAACAGGTTTGCCCTTCTCAATCCACCCCAGTCCCAGCCACCGGTAATGGTTGCCGAATTGGGATTACCCATCATCATGGTCTTCAACTCCACGTTGCCCGTGCTCCCCCCGTTATCCGTCAGCGTATACGAGTCGTTGGAATAAATACCGGTGCTTGGGAAATCGTACATGCCCTGGGTATACAGCCGGAGATCTTCTTCCGAATTAAAAAAGCTTTCAACCCCGATCTCTGTTTCCGGGAACCGGTCCATAAATTTATCGTTACAGGAAAAGATGAACGCGGATATTGCCACCAGCAGTACCCCCGGTTTTACAAACTGCATTTTCTTATATATAGTGTGCATTGTTGTCATAGCTAATGGGTTTAAAATATTACGTTGATACCTGCCGAATAGCTGCGCTGGAAGGGATAGGTCATTCCATGTCCGCTGCGGCCAAGCCCCTCAGTGGGGTTGAAGTTGATATTACCATTCGTGCTTTCCGGGTCAAAATAGTCTCTCACACCCGACCACTCATGTATATTTTCCCCGGCTACATACACCCGCAGCCTGTCAATCCCTATTCTCCTGGTCAGGGATGACGGTAAGGTATAACCGATGGTCACATTTTTGATACGCAGGTAGGCCGCGTTGAGCATATACCGTGTTTGCGGAATAACCATTCCCATGGCATCGTCTATCCGGGTACCCAGGTTGGCATCCGCCAGCCAGTTTTGCAGTATGGGAAAATAGGCATCGGTATTGGCATGGGCCAGCCCTGCATCAATAAAGGATTGGGAGTGCCTTGCCATTAAAGTGGCATTGTCGTCTTCCGGACGGTAAAAATCCAGCAAATGCTGGTAGGTATTACCGTAAGGCTGCTGGTAAAAGCCGAAATACAGGTAGTCTATCGGGTAATAGTCACGTTTGCCGATCCCCTGCAGGAATACCCTTACATCCAGGCCTTTCCAGTTTCCGTTCAGATCCAGTCCGTATTGGTAACGGGGTTCCCTGTTTCCTATTATTTTCAGGTCTTTGGTATCGTCCAGCGTGTATCCTTTTTCTATGGCGCCGTTACCGTCCTGGTCAACAAATTTCGGCCAACCCGGTACGATCTCCAATGCGCCCCAGGGAATAATGGATGTTTGGTCCAGCCTGGCGATCTCGTCCGTACTTTGGAACAATCCGTCGCTTTCCAGCCCCCATATCTCTCCAAGCTGCATTCCTTTGTAGTATTGCAGTATGCTGCCGTTCGGGTTGTCGAACCGGGAAATAAAGCTCCTGGAGTCTGACAATACGAACCGTGCGTTAAAAGACAATGGGCTTCCGGCCAGGTTCCATCTTTCATTGTACCCCAGCGTCAGCTCCCATCCTTTCGTTCTCAGGTCGGCTGCATTTTCACGGGGCTCGCTTGCTCCCAGTACCGAAGGTAACTGCTTGCCCAGGGTTAGCATATTCAGCGTATTCCTGGTATAATAATCAAACACTACGGTAAACTTATCCTGCAAAAAGCCCAGGTCTATACCATAGTTCATAGTATTCACTTTCTCCCAGGTATAATTGTCTGATACCAGGCCCGGCGGGTTGAGCTGAAGCGGAATGCCGTCTCCTATCAGGTAGGGGGCCCGCCCTCTCGACATACCCGGAATATAACCATAATAGCCACCATAATTATGCGGTAGAGACTGGTTGCCTAAAGAACCATACGATGCGCGGATCTTAAAGTTATTGATCACATGGTTGATCGGGCTCATAAAATTCTCCTGGTCAATCCTCCAGGCAGCGGAGGCGGACGGGAAAAAGCCGAAACGTTTATCTCTCGGGAACCGGGAAGACCCATCGTAGCGCCCGTTGAACTCTACAATATAGCGGTCGTTAAAAATATAGTTCAGTCGCCCGAAAACCCCTCTTATGGCATATGCATATTTTGTTTCTCCTACGGTCATTTCGCCTGTTGCCAGTTGCGGTGTCGGGTAAGAAGAAGAGATCAGTTCCCCTATGCCATGCCACATGTCCTTAAACTCGTATTCTTCCTGGTTAAAACCCAATATGGCTGTAAAAGCATGTTTGGAAAAGGTTTTGTTAAGCGTTCCGTACACATTGAACACATTGAAGTTTTCCAGTGTAGTAGACCGGTCTGCACGGCTTACGCCTTCCTCCCTTACATCCCCGGGGCCAAATCCTATCTGGTATTTTTTCCGGTGCCAGTCACCAAGCTCAATTGTGTTCCGGTAAGTATAGTCCGCGTTGATCGTAAGCAAACGGTCCCAGAAATTCAACTCCGTGGTAAAGGTTGACTGAAACATGCCTTTGGCAGAATTGGAAACACCGCCGTCTTCGATCTGCGCGGCAGCCCTGCCCACACTGGTGTTGGCCCAGGTGCCATCAGGGTTCTTATCAAATGCCGTGGGAAAATGATTGTAGGTATCCCATGGACTGAAATAAACCGGTACTTCCCGTTTGGAATGGCTGTAAAATGTGTTGTTCCCGAAGGTCAGCCATTTGTTCAGACTGTAATCTACCTTGGCCCGGAGGCTATAGCGATCAAATACATCCTTTGCCAGCGCTAAAGGGCTGTTTTGCCGGTTGTACCCGCCAGACAGGTAATACCTTACCTTATTGTTTTCACTCACCCCGTTGATCGAAAGATCATGATTCTGGTTGAAATTATAGGTGTTCATAAAATACCGGCTCCAGTCGCGATCTCCCATATACTCCCATTCTCCCGGCCGCGTAGGGTTTTCCCTTACACCCGGAATGGAAGGATTATCAGAGCGTTCTTTGGCATATGCGTAATGCTGGTCACTGTAGTTTACATTGTTCCACGGCGTATTGTCTGTAGACAATTGGTGTAAACGGGAAAAAATATAGGGATCCGTCACCATTTTCGGCATTACCGTCGGACGGTTCATACTGAAGTTATTGGAATAATTCACTTTCGCACCTGATGCGCCACCTTTGCGGGTAGTGATCAGTATAACGCCGAAAGCAGCCCTTGCCCCGTAAATAGCAGCAGCCGAAGCATCTTTAATGACAGACATTGACTCAACATCCTGCGGAGACAACAGGTTCAGCTCCATGGCTGTTGTCTGAACCCCATCCACCAGGATAAGCGGTCCGCCGCCATTGATGGAGGTGATACCCCGGATATTGATATCCGGTTCAGCCCCGGGCGCCCCGGAGGCAAACCGGATGTTCAGGTTGGGCACCATGCCCTGTAAGCCCTGCGATACATTCGCTATCGGGCGGTTCTGCAGGTCTTTTGCCTTTACCTGGTCTACGGCGCCGGAAAGGTTCACCTTCTTTTGTGTACCGTATCCAACTACCACAATATCATCCAGGGTGGCGCCTTCCGTTTCGAATACGATATCCACGGAAGCCTGGTCGCCAACAGTTACCTCCTGCGGTGCATAGCCTACCATAGAAAATTCAAGCACACTCCGCGATGATCTTACTGTGATCTGGTATTTTCCGTCATCGTCGGTAAGGGTACCGTTGTTCGTGTTTTTCTCGCGAACAGATGCAGCAGCCACCGGCGTTCCTGTAGCATCCAGTACTACACCGCTAACCACTTTTTCCTGGGCCTGTGCCAGTAAAAAATTGAAAAAGAGCAGGTAAAAAAGCAGCTTAGTTTTTTTCATGTCAAGAAATGTTTTGGGTGATGAATATTATGATGGTTTCGTCGGTCTAATAGCTTTAACAAATATGAAGATTATTCAGTATTTCACAAAAATAAATTGAACGATTATTCAATTTATTTATAATTATTTGACAGAAGCTTTACACAGGCTTAATATTGCCTTCACAAACCTTAGTCAGGCTTCAGAAACAAGTCCTGCAGGTTCAAAAACAACAGGCTTACCCGGGTTGTATCTTTCAAATTATCCTGAAAGTGTAGCCGGCAACGCGGTGTATTTACGTCCGGTGATAAAAGTTACCTGTGAAAAAATTGAACTGCATTCCCGGCAATCAGTGTTACGTCATATATTTGCCACGCAGAAAAACACCTTATATCTTTTACCATGGGAAGAAAAAGCTTAAAAGACTCTCGTCAAAAAGAAATCATCAAAGCCTTTTATAGGTTAGCTAAAAAAGAAGGATTGGAGAATGCATCGCTCGCCAAAACGGCTGCGCTTATCAATATCAATCCCAGCCTTGTCATTCATTATTTTCAAACTAAAGAGCACCTGGTGTATGCCCTCACGGAATATATCCTGGACAAATACCTGTTGATCTATAAAATACCCTCGCGGAACAAGGGAAATGCCCAAAAGAATTTGTTGACTGTACTGGATAATATCTTTTCCAACAAATGGAATACCCTGTTTGATGACAGCGTCTCCTACAGCTGCTATTCGCTTACATTTCGCAACGAAACCATCAAGGAAAAATATAAAAATCTCCTGGATACTTTGAGATCAAATCTCAGGGAGCTGATCGTGGCCTGTAAAGAAGAAGGTACGCTTACCGTTAAAGATCCTGCGCTGGCTGCTGATATTATTTTTGTTTTAGTAGATGGCGCTTACTATTACCTGAGCCTTGTAACCGACAAAAAAGAGTACAGCAAAAAATTATTACAATACAAAAAACAGGCACTGGCTCAACTCAACCTTGTTTCTTCCGCACAAGCAAAAAAATAGTGCTCAGTCCGATGGTAGCCCAGACAACGTTGACGATCACATTAGGGTAATCATTCAAAAAAAGCGCATGACAGGTAAGACCCACGGCGCCAATAATATTAAGCAGGTGATACAACTTTTGGTCAGACCTTAGCTTATTAATGCTTAGCAGAAAATAAGCAAGTAAATAACATACCGTGCCTACCCAGCCTAATACGGAAGAAAGGAGCTTACCTGCAAAAAGTAAATGAATATCCATGTGTTAAAACTAAAATGTTTTCAAACATAAGATAATATTGATTTAGTACCCTTGCTACCCCTCCTGTCTCCGGCAGTTTTTTGCTGTTGCTTCATGTCAAAGACCTTGTGCTTTCATAATGTTCAAAAATTTGGACCGGAATAGCATATTACCCAAGAGGTGACAACCGCCCTGAAGCAGACATACAAAACAGTTACCCTACCGGTGTACACTTTTATGCGTCCGTACTTAATATGGGTTACTTCCGTTTATAAGCCTTAGCCTTACACAAAGTAATCCGTAGACATTCAATATAATTACCAGATATTATCAGGTAATGGATTTTTACATGCTGAATATTACCCGGCGGGTATTAATTTTAGTAGTTTCAATGCCCTTCAACCAAAAAACATAACAGAATATGAAACCGGTTCGTCATGTCCTTTTTTTATTGGCATTATTTTTCTCTGCAGCAACATTTTCCCAACAACGGGTAGTGATCATAGGGCTCGACGGCTTCGGCACGGAAGGCTTTAAAGCTGCCAAACATCCCAACCTGGATCGGCTGCTGGCGCAAGGTACCTATTCGCTTACCACAAGACCTGTTATGCCTTCAGTTACACTTCCCAACTGGACAAGCCATCTCACCGGCTCCGGGCCGGAGGAGCATGGTGTAACCGGCAACGACTGGACTATCTCCAAACACGCACTTGAACCCATTGATAAAGATGCTGACGGTTACTATCCTTCTATCTTTAAAATATTAAAAGAGCAGGTGCCGGGCGTAAAAGTTGCGTATTACTACAATTGGGCCGACCTGATCAATTCTATCAACAAAAAGTATATTGATGAAGTGTCATTCGAACACAATGACCGATACGACAGCAATTATCATAAGGCCCTCGATTTTTTGATTCAGCACAAAAAGGAGCCTGCACTGGTTTTTTTGTACAGTGTGCATACGGATCACGCAGGTCACGAGCATAAATGGATGTCGCCGCAATATATCAGCGCGATAGAAGAAGCGGATTCCGCCATAGGAAAATTTTTAGATCGCCTGAAGACCGAAAACCTCTTTGATGATACTTACTTTTTGCTCATAACAGATCATGGGGGTATCGGTAACGGACACGGGGGTATAAGCATGAGTGAAATGCAGATACCCTGGGGCATAGCGGGTCCCAAAATAAAAAAACAGGGACTGGCAACTTTTTACAACAGCAATAAAAACACCTCCCTCGTGATTGCTAAAATATTTAATATTAAAATAAAGCATCTGCCGAAAAGCTGGACCGGTGTGATACCCGAAGGAATATTTAAATAAGACTGAATAGCAACCTGACATACGGTTTACCGTCAAGCATATCAAAAAAGCCCCGATCGTATAATATTCCTTTATGGTCGTAAAGCTTATTCTCCGAATAATCGGAGTGGTGCCTTTCACATGTTTTCATTCTGGCAACCGGGCGGCCCGTTGCCCCGGACACATGTCTCCCGTTTGGTGTTGATTGAGATTGTCAGCGACACCCTCCCCGGCAGGCGAACGATATTCAATCAGACGGGATTCTATTATATGTCACGGCTAATGACCGGGTTCCCTGATTCTCTATGTAGGTGACGATAAAGGATCATGCCATCAATAAGACTAACAAAACCCAGGAATGAATGAATCCGCAGGTAAAGTCCTTTTTAACGGGTTATTTTTGACATAACAATTTTAAAAAAGTGTTACGATCCAACAATAATAACAGCCTGAAACCCAATGCAATTAAGGGCTCCGGAATTTGTTTTCTTTTTCCGGAAAAAAAGAAAGCAAATATTTTGTTAAGTATAAATAGTAACTGAAATTTACTGAGCAGACTCATACGGTTCTTTATATCACATTTAGTACTTTCGCCGCATTGCCATGACTACCAAAACAGAAATATTAGTTTTTTTTCGAAAAATATCCGCTGTATTTGCCATGCTGTTGTTGGTATTCATGACGATAAGTGCACCGCTTACTTTACATCAGCAGGAAGAACAGGCTCAATCCATCGCGCTTAATGAAGAAACTACCTCCACCCCCGTTTCGGGTATGAACGAGGATAGTTCAAATACAGGTTTCTCGGAATACCTGCACGATCCGTCCGGCATGGTTCAACTGTCTTCCGACAACCTGAAGCATACCACTTTTGCCACAGATTCACTGTTTGATATCTGCAACGGCAGGTTATTGTCTCCACCCCCGGAATGTTAAGCAGTCGTTTTTGAAGTGATCACATCGGGTGAGAACTATATTTTTTCTTCCCGGTCGAAGTGGATGGCTTCTTTACACAGGACTGCCGATTTTACGATTCACGTACAATTATATTCACCATATAAAACACGATCATTATGCATCTTACCCCCAGGGAAATCGAAAAACTATTGCTACACCAGGCCGGAGAACTTGCTGCCAAACGCCTTAAACGGGGCGTAAAACTCAATTACCCCGAATGTATAGCCTATATATCCAGTGAAATAATGGAACAGGCGCGGGATGGAAAGAAAACGGTGGCGGAACTGATGGAATGGGGTACAAAGCTTTTGACAAGGAGCCAGGTAATGGAAGGTGTACCTGAAATGATTCATGACATCCAGATCGAAGCATTGTTTCCGGACGGAAACAAACTGGTAACCGTTCATAATCCGATCAGATAGCTATTACAAACCTTTTAAATCGAACTAATTATGATACCTGGAGAATTGATCCTCAAAAAAGAAGATGTCATCTGCAACGTCAACAAGAAAACCGTAAAATTAGAAGTGAAAAATACCGGCGACCGTCCCATTCAGGTGGGCTCTCACTTCCACTTTTTTGAAGTAAATAAAGCGCTGGACTTTGACCGGAACAAAGCAGTAGGGATGCGGTTGAACATTCCTTCCAGCACAGCTGTACGCTTTGAGCCCGGTGAAAAAAAACAGGTGATCCTGGTTGAATTTGGCGGTAAAAAGCTGATCAGGGGATTCAACAATCTTACTGACGGGGATGTGAGCAGCAATGCGGTTAAGTCTGCCTCTATCGCAAAAGCGAAGAAAAACGGCTTCAAAGGAGCCAAGTAACTGCAAGCCGAAACATTACTTCTAATTAAAACATTATCAATATGTCTGCCAACAAGAAAAATAACAACGAGAAAAGTAATAAAAAGGTGCAAAAAGCAGCGCCCAAAAACTGGAACAGGAGGGAGTGGATCAAAATAGTAGGCGTTACCACCGCAGGACTTTCAGTGATGGGTTTGAACAATGCATTTGCCCAAAACAATAACGAGGTGCGGTTCGAGAACGGGAACCTCTACATTACGCGCGAAAAATATGCATCCCTGTTCGGTCCCACCACGGGCGATAAAGTGCGCTTAGCCGATACCGAGCTGTTCATCGAAATAGAAAAAGACTACCAGACCTACGGTGAAGAGAATAAATTCGGTGGCGGTAAAACGGTAAGGGACGGTATGGGCCAATCCACCGCTGCATTGGACAAAGACTCGCTGGATATGTGTATCCTGGGAGCGACCATCATCGATCACTGGGGCATTGTGAAAGCAGATATCGGAATTAAAGATGGAAAAATTGCCGCCATCGGTAAAGCCGGTAACCCGGATGTGCAGGACGGCGTTACCCCGGGTATGATCATCGGGCCAGGCACGGAAGTACACGGCGGTTGGGGATACCTTGTTACCCCCGGCGGTATAGACACGCACATTCACTTTATATGTCCTGAAATTGTAGATACGGCCTTATATAGCGGACTGACCACGCTGATCGGTGGCGGTACCGGTCCCAACGACGGTACCAATGCCACTACTGTTACACCCGGTAAGTTCTTTATAGAAAAAATGCTGCAGGCATCCGAAGACCTGCCGGTGAACCTCGGTTATTTTGGAAAAGGAAATGTGTCTAACGAAGAAGCGCAGGTAGAAATGATCAAAGCCGGAGCGCTGGGTGTAAAGATCCACGAAGACTGGGGCTCTACACCTTCCACCATTGATATGGCGCTGAAAGTAGCCGATAAATACGATACACAGGTTACCATACATACGGATACCCTTAACGAAGCCGGCTACCTGGAAGATACCGTAAAGGCTATCGACGGGCGGGTGATCCATACTTTCCATACGGAAGGTGCGGGCGGCGGACACGCACCGGATATCATCAAAATTGCGATGTATCCCAACATCCTGCCTTCTTCCACCAATCCTACCAAGCCATATACCATTAACACGGTAGCGGAGCACGTAGACATGCTGATGGTATGTCACCACCTGAGCCCTGAGATCAAAGAAGATGTGGCTTTTGCAGACTCCAGGATCCGTCCTTCTACCATTGCCGCAGAAGACGTGCTGCACGACGCAGGTGTTATCAGCATGATGAGCTCAGACTCCCAGGCAATGGGAAGAGTGGGGGAAGTAATTACCCGCACCTGGCAGACAGCCCATAAAATGAAAGTACAAAGAGGCGCTTTACCGGAAGACGATAAAAAAGGGAACGATAATTTCCGTGTGAAGAGATATGTTGCCAAATACACCATCAACCCGGCAAAATCGCATGGCATTGACAGCTATGTAGGTTCCATAGAGCCCGGCAAAATAGCAGACCTGGTGCTTTGGAAGCCTGAATTCTTTGGTGTAAAACCGGAAATCATCTACAAATCCGGGATGATCATCGCTTCTAAAATGGGAGATCCCAACGCTTCTATCCCCACACCACAACCTGTTATGTACAGGAAAATGTTTGGCGGATACGGCGCTGCACTGACAGAGTCCTGCTTCAACTTTGTTTCTAAAGCATCCATTGATTCCGGTAATATAGAAAAGCTGGGATTGAAAAGGAAATCACTGGCAGTGAAAGGTTGCAGAACTGTTCAGAAAAAAGACATGGTGCACAATAACGCAACCCCCAAGCTGGAAGTGGACCCGGAAACATACGAAGTAAAAATTGACGGAAAGGTAGCTACCTGTGAACCATTGAAGGAGCTGCCGATGGCACAGCGCTATCTGTTGTTCTAAAATTTCCACACAGTGAAAAATAACCATTGGCAGTTTCTACCCGGATACTGCCAATGGTGTATTTACACCGTTTGCAGCATTCATCATTCTTACAAAAAAGAGGGGTAATGATTATTGTAGAGGAGGTATTGCTTCATCCATCCATTGAGAATAAAACCAGGGATGTACTGGAAATTGAATGGTATGAAACAACAAAAACGATCATACGCAGAGCTACAGTATCAGGCGTTGAGATAGCCATTCGTAAAAACAACCGCATACCGCTGGCGGATGGCGATATTCTCTGGGAAGACAATGAACGATACATAGCGTTGGTTATCAAACCCTGCGAATGTATTGTTTTTACACCGGGTTCGTTGAGGGAAATGGGCATTATCTGCTTCGAAATCGGCAATAAGCACATCCCCATCTACATAGACGATGACAACAATGTAAGCGTGGCGTACGAAACGCCTTTGTTTGCATTGCTGGAAAGGGCCGGCTACCGGCCCCGGATAGAAACAAAGAAGCTGCTGAGAACACATATGCTGCGGGTACATGGCCATGGCAGCGAAAATGTAAACTTTTAGTGCATGCAAAAACTACTGACGCTTTTACAAATAAACGACTCCATGTTTCCCATAGGAAGTTTTACACAATCCTACGGGCTGGAATCGTATGTGGACAGCAATACAGTCAAAGACAATGCTTCCGCCGCGGAATATGCCAAAACCATGCTGGAGCATAACATATTCTATAATGACGCTGCATTTCTATACAAGGCCCTCACCCTGGCGCCCGGTAAAAAAATGTGGAGCCGGTTAACGGAACTGGATGAATTGATCACCGCGCTGAAAGCGCCCTTTGAGATCCGTGACGCCAGTAAAAAGCTGGCCATCCGATTCCTGAAGCTCTCCAATGAGCTGAAAGCTTATGCTCCCTGTATCAGGTATGCCGAAAGCATTCAAAACGGTGAGCTGCACGGGCATTATCCCGTAGCATTCGGCTTATATGCAAAAGCGGCAGGCATCACGACGGAAGACGCTCTTGGCGCTTTTTACTACAATACACTGAACGGGATCGTAACGAATTGTGCCAAAATTGTCCCTATCAGCCAGACGGCAGCGCAGAAAATACTGTTTGACCTGCAGCCGCTGATCACCAGGCTGGTAAAAAAACAAAAAGATATGGACGAGACCCTAATGGGACTTTGCTGTATCGGGCAGGAGATCAAATGTATGCAGCACGAAAAGCTGTATACCAGGATATATATATCCTGATTTTACTGAACAAAAATCAATAATTGAATGGCTGATAAATATGTAAAAATTGGAGTAGCCGGACCGGTGGGTTCCGGGAAAACGGCTTTGATAGAGGCGCTGACAAGAGTAATGAGCAATGAGTACAGCATTTGTGTGGTGACCAATGATATTTACACAAAGGAAGATGCGCAGTTCATGATCAAAAACTCAAAGTTGCCTGCGGACAGGATACGGGGTGTGGAAACCGGCGGCTGTCCGCATACGGCTATCCGTGAGGATGCCTCCATGAACCTGGAAGCAGTGGAAGAGCTGGTAAAAACGCATCCCGATACCGAGATCGTGTTCATAGAAAGCGGGGGCGACAACCTGGCGGCAACTTTCAGTCCTGACCTGGCCGATGTTACCATTTTTGTAATTGACGTGGCGGAAGGTGAAAAAATACCCCGCAAAGGCGGTCCGGGCATTACCCGCTCCGACCTGCTGCTGATCAACAAAATAGACCTGGCTCCCTATGTGGGCGCCAGCCTGGAAGTAATGGAAAGAGATGCTAAAAAAATGCGCGGCGACCGCACCTTCCTGAAAACCAACCTGAAAAAACTGGAAGGATTGGATAACGTCATACAATGGATTAAGAAGTACGCTTTACTTGAAAAATAATGATCAACAGAGACAATTCAATTTCGAGCCGCATAGTGATCAGTTGCAAAAGAGAAGGAAACAAAACGCACCTGGTAGACAGCCTGTTCGATATTCCCTACAAAATTGTGCACTATGGCTCCAGGTTGTTACAAGACCACCTGGAGGTGATGATGATGTGTTATTCTCCGGGGGTGATGGACGGAGACTCCCTGGATATTGATGTGAGCTGCCCGGAAAGAGCGGAGATGAAGCTGTTCACACAATCCTTCAATAAGCTGCATCCGATGAAAAAAGGCGCCAGCCAGCTCACAAAAGTGAAAGTGGGCGAGCAGGCGATCTTTCAATACCTGCCCTACCCGATGATCCCGTTCAAAAATGCTGTTTTTGATACTGAAAACGTCATTGAGCTCTCGGAAAATGCCAACCTGATCTGGGGGGATATCATCAGCGGGGGACGTATTCATTCCGGCGAACGCTTTGCTTTCACTAAAATTCACAGCAGGACCAAAATTTACCGGAACGGGAAGCTTCTTTTCTTCGACAACCAGCTGATGTCGCCCAAAAAACAACCCATTGAAAAGATGCTGTTTTTTGAAGGACATACGCACCAGGGCACACTGGTGATCGTGTCTCCTTATGCCAGACTATTCAAAGCGGAACTGGATGAGCTATTGTCGGAGCAGTTTGTAGATATGAGCTATGGCTTTTCGGAATGTGGCGAAAATGCTTTGATCATCAGGACCCTGGGCGAAAGCGGCGAAGCCATGCACGACTGGCTCGGCAATATCGGGAATATGTGCTGGAGCTTTATTAAGCACCACATGGCGGAAAATGAACCACCGGCGGCAACCGTTACAAAAAAAGCTGCCCGGGCAAAAACAAGCAAGACGCAGCAGCCTGCATTAAAAAAGATACCGGCCAAAAAGGCAGCCCCGGTCAAAAGGAAGACCGCTAAAAAAAGTGCCGCGTCCGCAACAGGAAAAAAGCCCGCTAAAACAAAACCCGTAAAACGATAAGCTTATGCATGAAGTACCGATCGTACGGGATATATTTAATACGCTGCAGCAAAATTATGCCGACAGGTTCGATCGCATTATAAAAGTGCAGGTAGAAGCCGGGCTGCTGTGCAACGTGCAGCCCATCCTCATCCAGAATGCATTTGAAGCCCTGATACTGGAAGAGCCGCACCTGGCGGAGATAGACCTGGAAGTGGTGCTGCTACCGGTCATAGCACATTGTGAAAGCTGCAAAAAGGATTTTGAGGTAGTACGGCACCGGTTTGTTTGTACCTGTGGCACCCCGTCGCGAACCATCGTGCAGGGAGAAGAGCTCAGGATAAGTAAAGTAGAATTTTTAACCGAAAAAAATGAAGTATTATGATAGATACAAAACCTAAGAGTAACCAGATGCCTGCGGGTTCTGTACAGTGTGAGAACACCACATTGAATCTTTTGAAGGCAAATGATTTTGTTGCCAAAGCCATCAGGGATAAGGTACCGGATGTGCTGATCATTAATATCTGTTCCTCACCGGGAAGCGGGAAGACCACCTTGTTGCAGGAAACGGGAAAACGGTTGAAAGACAAGATCAACATAGCCGTATTGGTGGGCGACCCGGAAACCGAAAGAGATGCAGTGCGGTTGAAAGATGCAGGCATTAACGCATTGCAGATCGTTACAGGCGGCATGTGTCATATCGAAGCCCAGATGATCTACCAGGCATTGGACCATATCGACCTTTCGGATACGGATATCCTGATCATTGAAAATGTAGGCAACCTGGTTTGCCCGGCCGCCTTCGACCTGGGCGAAGACTACAGGGTAACCCTGCTGGCTTCCACCGAAGGAGACGACAAGCCCAAAAAATATCCCCGCATGTTTTTGACCAGTGAGCTGATGCTGGTTTCCAAGGCAGATCTGCTGCCTTACGTACCATTTTCGGTGGAAGCGGCTGCAAAGGATGCCCGTGAAGTAAACCCCGATCTTTCTGTTATCCGGGTGAGCTCTCTGAATGGCGATGGAATTGACGAATGGTGTAACTGGCTGGAAGAAAAATTAAAAGATAAAAAAGCAAAAAGACAAAAGACCAACGCCTAACCATATTTTTAATTAATATTTTATGAAGAAAAACGTATTATTTGCCCTGTCACTATTGATCGCATCGTCTTCCCTGACTGCACAAACTTCGGAAAAGCCCCGTTTGCACCATGATACCACGTCTGCTGCAAGGGAAGAAAGCGCACCGTTATTCAAAAACAAACCGGATATTCTTGAGAATATCCACATGAATTTCCTGTTGAGAAGCTCACTGGAAATACCGGATGGTGAAGCACAGTCCCGCTTAAAAATGAACGAAGCCCGGTTTGAAGTATTGGGAACCATTGTACCTGACCTGGACTTCAGGGTACGCTGGCGCATCAACCAGTCTCATAACCCCAAAAGCCAGGACAATTCACCCGGTTCGCTGGACATCGCTTCCGTAAACTACAAATTCGGTAAAGACAAAAAATGGTCCGTCAACGCGGGAAAACAGGGGGCTTATGTAGGTAGCTGGGAATTTGAGAACAACCCCACTTTTGAATACCAGTACTCGGAATTCATCAACTACCAGACCAATATATTCCTGATGGCGGTAAAGCTGGGTTACCAGGTAAACAACAACCATTCGTTTCATCTGCAGTTACACAACACATACAACGAAACGTTTTATACCACTTATGTTAATGCGGGGTATGATTTTACCGGCCAAAACCCTGCCAAAACGCCTCTCGGTGTATATGTAAGCTGGCTGGGTAAAATGTTTGACCAGAAATACCATACCTTCTGGAGCTATAATGTTTCACAGTTTGCTTCCGGAAAAACCAACCACTCATTCGCCTTGGGTAACAAGCTGGTGTTGGACAGGTTCAAAGCTTACCTGGACCTGCAGTACTCCGGCCTGGGCATGGACTATGTCAATATCGGATCCCCGGCGATCAATGCGTATCGCAGAAATATTGATCCCGGGGCGACCCGGATATTTGCCGATAACATCAACTATAAAAGCGCCATCCTGCGCATGGATTACGAGTTTGTTCCTCGATGGTTCGTTACCGCCAAGGGATATTATGAAGCCGCCAGCCAGACCGGCAGTAACAACGTAGGCAATAATTTCCGGGAAAATATAGGCTTTCTTGCGGGACTGGAATTCCAGCCTATTTCCAGCCAGCAGATGAAAATGTTTGCATACTATTACAACAACACGGTGAATTACAACAATGTTGTTGCGGCTGCCAATGCCCAACAAAAGCTGAACCTGTTCTCCGTGGGTGTTTTATATTTTGTGAATGCGTTTTAATATGAAATGAATAGTGTATGAAAGTCGTAAGATTTGGTGTCTCCATAGAAAAAGATGTGCTGCAATTGCTGGATAATTATATCGAGGACAACCGGTTCCCCAATCGCTCACAGGCGATCCGTCATTTGATACAACGGATCGAGGTAGAAAAGCAATGGAAATCGGACGCCGTGGTAGGTGGTTCCATTACCCTGCTGTTTGACCACCATCGCCGGGACCTGCTTGACAAGATCACCGATATCCAGCATGACTTTCACCACGTCATTTTGTGTTCACAACACATTCATTTAGACCATGACAACTGCCTGGAGATCATTGCCGTGAAGGGGAAGTCTTCTGTATTAAAGGACCTTGCCAATCGCCTCACAGCGGTAAAAGGTATTATTCACGGGCAACTGTCAATGACCAAAGTATCTTAAAAAGAAACTGCCTGGGATAAATTACTTCCAGGCAGCTTCTTTTTACCCCGGGGTAACACTTTTACTATATTTTTGCTATCCGGGTTCGATATCACGTATTGCCATTGACCTCACTTTCTTTAGTAAATGATTCAATTGTATGACCGGAACACTATTCTCTTCTTTTTTTTATGGCATCATGCTGGTGGTATCTTCCTGTTCCTTTCATGCCTGCAGCGCCATAGCCGAACAAAAGGAAAAGCCGGTAAAAGAGGTTACGGATGCATTGGGTCGTACAGTAGCCATCCCCGTTACTATCAATAAAATATACCCGTTGCGGGCAGGGGCGCTCCGGCTGATCTGCTACCTGCAGGCTGCAGATAAAGTTTCCCATGTTGAGCTGAACGAAAAAAAACGTACCGTTCCCTACCTGATGGCCTACCCTGCGCTCAGGAACCTTCCTGTGCTGGGTGTGGGAAACAATGTTGACCCGGAACATTTAGCCGTGAGCGATGTGGATATTGTGGTAGCCACCTATATGTCCGCCCGGGAAGCGGATGCGTTGCAGCACAAAAGCGGCAAACCGGTTTTTGTGGTTAACTACGGAGACCTGGTTGATATGAAGCAGGATTTTTACAACGGGCTGCAATCGCTCGGTATACTGCTGGACAGATCAGAACGTGCAGACAGCCTGGTCAGCTTTATAGAAAATGATCTCAGCGAAATACAGCGAAGGATACAGCATCAAAATAAAAACAACCCGGCGGCCTATATAGGAGGTATTGCTTTCAACGGCGCCCAGGGTATCACATCCTCCCGCGTACGCTATCCTTCTTTTTATTACCTCGGTATAGAAAGCCCGGTGGATAGCGTAGCCGCGCTGCAGGATGCTATCGGGGCAGGACAAAAAAATACTTTGCTGGATGCCGAACAGGTACTGGCGTGGGATCCTGCTTACATATTCCTGGATGCCGCAGGGAAAGATATATGGCAACACGAATTGATCCGCCCTGCCTTTCAGGCGTTGACGGCCAGCCGGAAGAACCATGTATTCAGTGTACTGCCGTTTAACTGGCATACCATTAATTATGAGCACCTGCTATGCAATACCTGGTTCATAGGAAAGATCGTTTACCCGGAAACGTTTGCTGATGTGGATACTGAAAAAAGATCGGCAGAAATCATCCGGTATTTTTACGGCACTGATATATTTGATGAAGTGAAAAAAACTTACGATCCGTTCGTATCTTACAGAGGCGAAAAATAGCAGATGAGAGCAAACGATGTACGCCGGCAATATGAAATACATACACGTAAAAGAATGCTGTATTTTGCGGTGGCTACCGCATTACTGTTCGTATCTTTTATAGCCGGGTTCGGAACAGGCCCCGGCACGCTTTCATTTTCGGATTTCCTTACCGTATTCATGGGGAACGGTGACGAATTGCAAAACCGCATATTATTTACGATCCGCTTGCCAAGGTTGTTGGCAGCCGTACTGAGCGGGTTGGCCTTATCCATATCAGGTGCTATCATGCAAAGTGTTCTTCGAAACCCGCTGGGATCACCCTTCACTTTAGGTATTTCCAATGCCGCTGCTTTCGGCGCTTCGCTTGCCATCATGTTTCCCGGGCTGATCAGCTTCTTACCATCGGGATGGATACAGCAACTGGCAGTTTCTTTGTCTGCATTTGCCTGGGCGCTGACGGGTTGCTTTTTTATTTTGTTCATGGCCAGGCAAAGAGGTGCTTCGCCGGTCAATATTGTCTTAGCCGGCATCATTGCCAGCACCCTGTTTGCAGCGCTCACCTCCGGCTTACAGTTTTTTGCAGACGACACCCGGCTGGCTTCCATTGTTTACTGGACTTTCGGCGACCTGTCAAAAGGTACCTGGCAGGACCTGTACATACAGGCTTCGATCGTACTGCCGGTCACCGCTTTTTTTATGATCAATGCCCGCCATTATAATGCGCTGAACCAGGGAGATGACACCGCGCACAGCCTGGGTGTGAATGTAAAACAGCTCCGGCTGGTGAGTATGGTGCTGGCATCGCTGGCTACCGCCGCCATTGTATCGGTATATGGCATGATCGCATTTGTAGGCCTGGTCATTCCGCATATTGTCAGGCGGCTGATCGGGGGAAATGAAACCTACCTGATCCCCGCCACCGCTATTAGCGGCGCCACCTTCTTACTGATATGTGATATCATAGCCCGTACGGTCATCAGCCCGGTTACACTGCCTGTTGGCATTGTAACATCGGTGATCGGTGCACCGGTTTTCATTTTTCTCATGATCAAAACCAATGTTTTTCAATGGCGGTCCTGAAGCTCGAAAATGTGCAGTTCTCCTATGTCGGTCGCCCTGTGCTCACCGGCATTACGCATACTTTTGAAGCCAATACCTTTACCGCGGTGCTGGGAACCAATGGCTCGGGAAAAACAACTTTGATACGATTGCTGAACAGGATCCTTCAGCCGCAAAACGGGCACCTCTTCCTGGAAGGAAAAAACATCCGCGGGTTGCGGGGTAAATACCTGGCCACGCAAATAGCCTATGTCCAGCAGTCACATACCCCCGCACTGGCCGTCACCGTATTTGATACGGTGCTGGCCGGCCGTAACCCGCATATGGATTGGCTGCCCTCCGGAAGAGACAGGGAGATGGTAGCAGAGATCCTGGCGGAGCTTCACCTGGAATATGCCGCTATGCGTGAGATCAACACCCTGAGCGGCGGACAGCAACAGAAGGTTTTTCTTGCCAGGGCACTGGCGCAGGAAACGCCGATCATCATCCTGGACGAGCCCACATCTAATCTTGATCCCAGGCACCAGGCAGAAACGCTCGGCCTGCTCCGGCTACTGACTGAAAACGGAAAGACCATCATTATGGCCATACACGATGTAAACCTGGCAGCCCGCTACTGCACACATTTCCTGATGTTGAAAAACGGCACAGCCCTCGCAGCCGGTCCGGTACAGGAAATAAATGCTGCCTTGCTGGAACAGGTATACGAAGTACCTGTTCAGAAACACCAATCGGGTGAACGGACTTATTTCTTATTTTAAGCGTACAATGCCTTCGTTAAAACAGACGGGAACAAGCCGATGAGAATAATTAAAACGGCGGCCACCCACAACGTTGTTTTATAGGCGCCGGAAACAGGCTTCACCTCCGGGGTGCCTTCTTTAAAATACATGGCCTGGATAACCCGGAAATAATAATAAGCGCTGACAGCAGCCATCAATACGGCAAATATCACCAGCCACAGATGCTGCCCGCTTTTGATAGCGCCCATCAATACATAATACTTGGCAAAGAATCCGGCGGTTGCCGGGATGCCGGTAAGAGATAGCAGGAAAACCACATTCATCAGGGCAAGAAAAGGATGTGACTTTGCCAGCCCGTTAAAGCCTTCTATTGAATGGTCTTTTAGTTTGATCAATACAGCAAAGCTACCGATACTGGCAATGCTATAGGCAGCGGCATAAATGATCAGCCCTTCCCTTCCAAAAGTATTCAGCGAAAACACAGACAGCAACATGAAGCCCGCCTGGGCGATGCTGGAGTAGGCCAGCATTCGCTTCACACTCTGCTGGAATACCGCGGTAATATTCCCGATGAACAAAGTAGCTGCAGTAAGGATGGCTACCAGCAGTTGCCACTCACCATGACTCTTGCCGAATGCGCCATCAAATAATTTTAAAAACCCGATAAAAGAAGCCACCTTCACCACTGTTGCCATATAGGAAGTGAACACCGTAGGCGTTCCATCGTACACATCGGGGGTCCAGAAATGGAACGGCGCAGCGCTTACCTTAAAGGCGATCGCGATCAGCAGGAATACCATCCCGATCGCCACCATCGGCTCCATGCCCGGCGTATTGGGTGCTCCCACGTAAAACGAACCGGTGGCGCCATACAGGAATGCAATACCCATCAGCATGATACCGGTGGAAAAAGCACCCATCAAAAAGTATTTCAGCGATGCTTCGTTACTTTTTAAATTCCGTTTATCACTGCCTGCGAGGATATACATCGGGATGGAGATCAGCTCTATACCGAGGAACAACATCAGCAGTGAGTTGAATGAGGATACGAGGGTAACACCACAAAGAGAGAAAAATATCAGGGCATAGTAATCAAAGACATCCTTACCCACCTCTTCAAATTCTTTTCCGTTCAGCAGGAAATAGAGCAGGGTGGCGCCAAAAGCGATCGTGTTGAATACGGTTCCGAAAGCAGTGAACTTCTGCAGTCCCCTTACATCAAAATCTATTCTCCAGATATTATAATATTCCAGAGCGTTTACCAACAGTAATACAAGAATACCGGTAACAGCAATATACTTTGCCATTGCCTTGTTTTTGATGTACAGGCCACTAAACATCATTACTACCCCCCAGATTGCTGCTAAAATTATTGCCGCCATAATATTAATATACCCTTGTGATTATAATCCTTTTAACTTGTTGAAAAACAGGTTGACTGAATCCTGCGTCAGCTCCAGCATCGGCCTGGGATATACACCCGCTGCAAAAATGATCACTACAATAACCGCCAGTGCCGTTATGGCCCCCTTGCCCAGCACCGGTGCGCCAACGCCTGCCAGTGACATGTTTGCCTCGCCGTAAAACACCTTCTGGATCATATTCAGCGTATACACCGCCGCCAGTATAATGCTCACCAGCGCGATTGCCGTCACCGCTTTGCCATACTCAAACAATCCGTTGAACATCAGGAACTCACCGATAAATGCATTGGTCAGCGGCAGGGCGATATTGGCCAATGCCGCTACTACCAGGAATACTGTTAATGTGGGCGCCGTGGCGGCAAGTCCGCCAAGCTCGGAGATCTTCCGGGTGCCGTAGTTACGCTCTATCAGCTCTACCACTATCCACAGCGCTATCACATTCACACCGTGGTTGAACATCTGTACCATCACACCATCCAATCCACTTTCATTCCTTGCGAAAATAGCCGCGCACATCAAGCCGATATGCGCAATAGAAGAATAAGCTATCAGCCGTTTCAGGTCATTCTGCTGCCAGGCCAGGAAGGAAGCGTACAACATCCCGATCACAGACAGCCAGATAATAAGATCAGCAAAAGCAGCCGTTTGCGCAGGGAATACAGGGATCAGCCAGCGGATGACGGCGTAGATACCCATTTTCACCATTACGCCACTCAGTATCATTGTCACACCGGTCGGGGATTGCTCATAAGCATCCGGCTGCCAGGTGTGAAAAGGAAATATGGGCATCTTGATCGCAAAGGCGATAAAGAACAACCAAAAGATAAATTTACCCTGCACAGCCGGGATACTCGCCTGCATGAATGCATTTAAAGAAAAACTCTGCTCCGGTGTACGCAGGTATACATATATAATGCCGACCAGCAGCAGCAATGAACCTGCAAATGTGTACACAAAAAACTTAAATGTTGCCTGGATGCGCCTTTCGCCACCCCATATAGACGATAAAAAGTAAACAGGAATAAGCGCCAGTTCCCAGAAGAAATAGAATACCAGGGCATCCATTGCGCAAAATACCCCTGCGAGCCCGGCCTGGGTAAGCAACATCAACCCGTAAAAGCTGTTGGGATTTTTATAATTCTGTTTATAGGTAGACAGAAATACCAGGGGAAAAGCCACTGCATTCAGCATAACAAGCAGGCGTGCCATACCATCGTATTTCAGGGCAAAGCTGCTACCGATGGACGGCATCCAGTAATAACTTACATTGTTAAGGTTGAAATATTTCCCGCTGTCCATGAAGAACAGGCTGGTGACAGCGATCGCCAGAGAAATAAAGGAGGATGTTACCGCCCAGTTCTTGGCGCTGTTACCGTTTTTCAGGGTAAAAGCTATCAATCCGCTGATCAACGGGAACCACAGCAGCAATTCAGGAAAAGTTATGAGTACATCTTTTGGATCCATAGCCTATTTAACAAACAGTTGAATAATAAATAATACAAATGCTGCGATCACCATCATCAACAGGTATATGCCTACCTGCCCGCTTTGCAATAACCTGAGCTGGCGGGCGCCATAATGCACCAGTTTTCCCACGCCATTCACGGCCCCGTCAATCCCCAGTTTTTCCACTACGTTGTTCAGGAAAGCAGACATACCGCGCAAAGGCTTTACAATAACGGCATCATACAGCTCATCTACATACCATTTGTTTTGCAGCAGTTTTCCAAAACCGCTTGCTTCCTCCAGGTCCGGCTTTTTGCTGAACCGGCTGACGGCATACAGGATAGCCAACGCAGCAGCGCCTACGGAAGCACCCATCAGTATATATTCTGTTGCATGATCCAAATGATGTGCCTCCTGCAATTTTACCGAGCCTGCAAAGACCGGCGCCAGAAACTGTTGCAGTTCGTGACTGCCACCCAGTACTGCCGGAATACCCACGAAGCCTGCAACTACCGATAGAACAGCCAGTATGATCAGCGGCCAGGTCATGGCTGCCGGGCTCTCATGTAAATGATGCTCCTGTTCATGGGTTCCCCTGAATTTACCCAGGAAAGTAGTAGCGTATAAACGGAACATATAGAAAGCCGTCATTACAGCGCCCAATACCCCGATGACCCAATACACTACATTTGCGGAAAAGGCGGCTGCCAGTATCTCATCTTTGGAAAAGAAACCGCTCAGCGGTGGTATACCCGCAATAGCAATACATCCTATCAGGAAAGTCCAGTGTGTAACGGGTAAATGCTTTTTCAATCCACCCATATTGCGGATATCCTGTTCGTGGTGCATGGCATGGATAACCGAACCGGCGCCCAGGAACAGCAATGCCTTGAAGAAAGCATGTGTCATCACATGGAATACCGCACCCGTATAAGCGCCTACGCCCAATCCCAAGAACATATATCCCAACTGGCTGACCGTAGAATAAGCCAGCACTTTTTTAATATCGTTTTGCTTCAGGGCTATGGTGGCGGCCAATATAGCCGTAGCCAACCCGATCACGGCAACCACTCCCTGTGTTACAGGCGCCAGCGTATATAAGATATTGCTGCGGGCGATCATGTAGATACCGGCGGTAACCATCGTTGCCGCATGTATCAGTGCAGACACCGGGGTGGGACCCGCCATCGCATCCGGTAACCAGGTGTATAAAGGGATCTGGGCACTTTTACCGGTAGCACCCAGGAACAACAACAGGGTAATGCCTACCAACACGGTATCGTTCATATTCATACCGTCTGCCCGGGCAAACACTTCTCCAAAAGTGAGTGACCCGAAATGTTGTATCATCCAGAACAAGGCCAGCAAAAAGCCGAAGTCGCCGATACGGTTCATGATGAAGGCTTTTTTGGCAGCGTTGCTATAGTCGTTATTTTTAAACCAGTAACCGATCAGCAGGTAAGAGCACAGTCCGACACCCTCCCAACCGATGAACATAATAAGATAGTTGCCTCCCATTACCAGCAGCAGCATCGAAAATACAAAGAGGTTCAGGTAAGCAAAATAGCGTGCAAAATGCGCATTGCTTTCCTCGTGCATATAGGCCGTGGAATACAGGTGGATCAAAAAGCCGACTCCTGTGATCACCAGGAGAAATATGGATGACAGCTGGTCTACCTGGAAGCTGAACGGGATACTGAGCTTACCGGTATTGATGAAGTCAAACAGGGTGACGGTGACTGCATTGCCCTCTTTCACCTGCAGGAATAACAATATACTTACTACAAAAGATGCCAGGATAACGCCACTGCCGATAACGCTTGTCATTCCTTTAGACAGGCTGTTTCTTGCCAGGCCGTTGATCAAAAATCCGATCAGCGGAAACAATGGGACCAGGTAAACTAAGTTGCTCATATCAGGTTACAGTATGCAGACCGTGCGGTACGCACAGTCATTCTACATTTAATGTTTTAGTCTGTTTAAAAAGTTAACATCCACGGAATGAGTATTCCGGTACATCATCACAATGATCGCCAACCCCACGCTCACCTCGGCCGCAGCTACCACCATAATAAAAAATACAAAGATCTGTCCCTCGGTTCCTGCTTTGCTGGCGGCGTCTGCAGCAGTTGCCGCCAGGCTATGCATTTTTGAAAATGCCACCAGCAAAAGATTCACAGCATTCAACATCAGTTCAATGCACATAAATATGATAATGATGTTACGGCGGGTCAGCACGCCGATCACTCCTATACTGAACAACGCCACCGCCAGGAATATGTAATGCTGTATCGTCATGGATATATCTTAAGCTGTTAAAGTGTTATTTGGCTGTGTTTTTTTAGCTGGTTTCGTTTGTATCTTTTTTCCCGATGATCATCGCTCCCACCATGGCGCTCAGGAAGAGCACGCTGCTCACTTCAAAGGGTAATACGTAATCTTTGAACAATACCATACCCAGGTTATGGATCAACCCGATATCACCCGTGTTCATCTGCACATCGTTGCGCATCACCGCCGTATCTTTCAAAGCTGCTGTCAATACCAGCAGAAGGCAACCGCCGGATATGACCCCGGCAAACCCGAGCCATTTATTTTTCACCGGGATAGCGGATGTGTTAAGGTTCATCAGCATCACAACAAACAGGAACAATACCATGATGGCACCGGCATAAACAATAATATTTACAATAGCCAGGAACTGCGCATTCAATAAAATATAGTGACCGGAAATAGCAAAGAAAGTACCGATCAGCCACAGGATGCTGTGTACCGGGTTCTTACTGAAAATTACCATGAGCGCACTGCCAAGTGCCAGCACTGTAAGAAACCAGAAAAGTAGGTGTGTTATGGACATTTCTTATTGATCGTTCGTTTTGGTATAATCAGGATTTCTTCTTTTTCTTTTCAATCAGTCCCTTCGCGATATCAAAACCTTCTTTGTCGTTTACAGGGTCCGGGATCAGCATGTCTTTTTTGCCATAGATAAAACTTTTGCGGCTGTAATTGGCCGGTGCAAAAGTTTCACTTAGATAGATCGCGTCTTTCGGGCAGGCTTCTTCGCACAAACCGCAGAAGATGCAACGCAGCATATTGATCTCGTATTTGGCTGCATATTTCTCTTCCCGGTATAAATTTTCCTCTTCCGGCAACCGCTCCGCTGCTTCCATGGTAATAGCTTCAGCCGGGCAGGCTACGGCACATAACCCGCAGGCAGTACATCTTTCCCGTCCTTCTTCATCCCGGTTCAATACATGCAGTCCCCTGAATACCGGGCTGAACGGCCGGGTTTGCTCGGGGTATTTGATCGTGGCGCGTTTCTTAAAAAAGTGGCTAAAAGTAATCAGCATACCCTTAAAGATATTCCACAGGTATATCCTTTCCAGCCACGTCATCGGCCGGCGGTCTACCTGTCTGGCTCTTTGCGTTAATGCCTCCATAATTATTTCATTTTAGTTCCTGCCATCAGCATCAGCTTGATCCGTCAGGCAGGCGTAAGTACAAAAGTATTTTTATCAGTCATACCAGCCAACTAAATCAGCCTTTCATGGTCCACAAAATCACAGCACCGGTGATCAGCATATTCACCAATGCCAGCGGGATCAGGCTTTTCCAGCCCAGGTTCATCAGTTGGTCATAACGGAACCTCGGTAATGTCCAGCGGATCCACATGAATAACAGTATGAGCAAAAATGTTTTCGAAAACAATGCAACGGCGCCGACAATCGCTGCCGATGAAGCAGATAATGCAGATTCATCCACAAACGGCATATCATATCCGCCCAGGTACAGTGTGGCGATCAGCGCACAACTGATGAACATGTTGATATATTCCGCAAAAAGGTAGAAACCGAGCTTCATGGAAGAATACTCCTGGTGATACCCGAAGTTCAACTCACTCTCCGCCTCGGGCAGATCGAACGGCGCGCGGTTACATTCCGCCAGGGCGCAAACCAAAAATATCAGAAAGCCCAGCGGCTGGTATACAATGTTCCAAAAACCTGCTACCTGTTGCTCAGTGATCACCCGCAGGCTGAGAGACCCGGATATCATCAGTACGGCGATCAGGGAAAGTCCCAAAGCCAATTCATAGCTGATGGCCTGGCTGGCGCCGCGTAAGGCCGCCATCAGTGAAAACTTGTTGTTACTGGCCCAGCCGCCGATCATCATACCATATACCCCTACGCTCACTACACCAAACACATAGAGTATCCCGATATTGATGTCTGCTATCTGCAGGTTTACTATTTTTCCGTCTATTTCTATGGGACTGCTCCAGGGGATGACCGCGCTGGTGAGCATCGCCGTCAGCATCGCCAGACAGGGACCCAGCACAAACAGCATTTTATTGGAATTGCTGGGAATGACTTCCTCTTTGAAAAAAAGCTTCAGACCATCCGCCAGCGGCTGCAGCAAACCAAAAGGCCCTGCCCGGTCGGGCCCGTACCTGTCCTGTATAAATCCGGCAAATTTTCGCTCAACATATGTTGCATACATGGCAACCACCAGTGAAATAGTCACCACAACGGTTATCAACAATAATTTCTCCAGTATGAATTCCCACTCCAAGGTTAAATAATTTGAAATTTAAAATGTATTGCTTGCCTGTTATTCATATCGATCACCGCTATTCGTTACCAATCTCTTTTTTGGGAGGATCAAAATCCGTTGAATGAGCCGGACCTTTTATTGCCGCCAGGCTGTGGCCCGGGCGGTTCACTTCGCTCACACTGTGAATATCCATCAGCAGTCGCGGGTTTCTGCCATTCATTACTTTACTGAAGGTTTCCCCGGGCTTCTTCAATCCCACGTAGTGCCCCTGTGAAATAACGGAATGACGGTTTACTGTTACGGGTCCCTCAATCGTCCAGTCTTTAATATCTTTCTTCTCAAACCGGCATTCATTACAGATCCAGTCTTCCACTTCGCCCCATTCATCTTTCCGGCCGGTTACGCGCAATACTTCATCGCCTCTCATCCACAGGTGTACCTTACCGCAACACTTGCTGCAATTGCAGGAAGCATTTACCGGCTTGGTAAACCAGACGCGGTTTTTGAAGCGGAATGTTTTGTCGGTAAGCGCTCCTACAGGACATACATCTATCACATTACCGATAAAATCATTATCCAGTGCCTTCTCTATATACGTGGCTATTTCTGCGTGATCGCCCCTGTCCAGTATGCCATGTACTCTCTTTTCGGTAAGCTGATCAGCTACAAACACGCAACGATAACAAAGTATGCAACGGGTCATATGCAACTGGATATAGGGACCCAGGTCGTGCTTTTTAAAAGTTCTCTTTGAAAACTCGAAACGGGTACCTTCGGCACCGTGCTCATAGCTCAGATCCTGCAGGTGACATTCGCCTGCCTGATCGCATACCGGGCAGTCCAGCGGGTGATTGATCAATAGAAACTCCACCACACCTGCCCTTGCATCCTGCACTCTTTCGCTGGTAATATTTTTCACGATCATGCCATCCATCACATTGGTCCGGCAGGAGGCTACCAGCTTGGGCATAGGACGGGGGTCTGCAGTAGAGCCCGCCGCCACCTCTACGAGGCAGGTACGGCATTTACCGCCACTGTTCTTAAGCTTTGAATAATAACACATAGCCGGCGGCGTTACCTCCCCTCCTATCTGCCTAGCGGCATTCAGAATGGTAGTACCGGCCGGCACCTCTATGGTAATATTATCTATGGTTACTTTAAATAATGGTGTTTCAGACATGTAAACACTATTTACTTTTTTAAAACGTTTTTATTTAGACTTCAGCACACTGAAATTCACCCCGATAGCACCTGTGAATTCAGTAAACCAAAAAGCCTGTTTTGCCTTCCCATTCACCCCTTTTTCATGCAGAATGATGTCCGGCATGTTGATATATCCCTGCTTCATTTCAAACTTCACATTCAGGTTCCTGAACAGCAGGATGTCAACACCTGCCTTTACATTCATTCCAAAGCCGGACAGATGAAACCTGTCGTTGCGTTCATAATCAAGGAACTTCGCATTGGTTTTAGGCACCAGCACACCTGCCCCTCCACCCAGCACCAGGCCTATGCCCACATTACGGGGGAAAAGACCTTTCAGCTGCCGGTACCGCTCCACTTCGGTATTAACATAATTCAACCCGTCCGTATGCTCAAAGGTCAGTAAGTCTGCTTCCAGCAGGATATTATTATCATACGTTCCCTTGAACCTTCCTTCTCTTTCTATTGAGCCTTTTGCATGGACCGTCCTGTTATTATCCATCACATATTTCATGTGATCCATACCCAAACTGATATTCCAGTTGTCTTTAAAAAAATACCCTACCCTTACATTGGTCTGGGGTATGGTGATCCTTGACAACTTAAAATAATCGTTGTAGTTAAACACCGGTTTCGTGACCCTGTCATGAGCCGTCACATTGTATAACTTTAAGTAGTAATCATCACCCCTCAACGTAATATTGCTGTTGGTATAGAATCCACGATTCCATCCCCAATAAGCGAACATTCTTCCTTTTTTGTACGGCTCCAACGCCGGTGCTACCGGCGCCTGCGCCATTACTGCATTACCACGGGACATACAGATCAATAACAAAGTCTTTACAAAGAACTTGTACTTTCTCGCAGGGTTTACCTTTATTTTGTTCATAGCCTATCTTTCAGGGTCTTGGATAGGGTCGGATCTGCTATTTCGGGACCTGGCGTCTATGCCACCACTTCACGCTCATCTGCGTAATGCGCCAGTCCGTAGTTTCTCTGCAGGCATTCCACGGGGTTGTCCACATGCCATTCAAACTCATCGCGAAAATGCCGGATCGCTGCCGCTACGGGCCAGGCCGCAGCATCTCCCAGCGGGCAAATGGTATTACCTTCTATCTTCCGTTGAATGTCCCACAACAGGTCTATATCCTCATGCGCTCCTTTTCCGGAATCGATTTTCTTCAGTATCTTTTCCATCCAGCCGGTTCCTTCCCGACAGGGACTGCATTGTCCGCAGCTTTCATGCCGGTAAAAACGGGCCAGTGTATAGGTGTTTTTTACAATACACTGGTCTTCGTCGTACACGATAAAGCCACCGCTTCCCATCATGGTTCCGGTGGCAAAGCCACCGTCGCTCAGGCTTTCATAGTTCATATAACGCGTCTCGCCTTTAGCTGTTTTCAGCAGCAGGTTGGCCGGCAGGATGGGTACCGAAGACCCGCCGGGAATACAGGCTTTCAGCCGCTTTCCATTGGCGATACCACCACAATATTCGTCGCTGTATATGAACTCTTCCACACTGATGGTCATATCTATTTCGTACACACCTGGTTTATTGATATTGCCACAGGCTGATATCAGCTTTGTGCCGGTAGAACGGCCCACACCGATCTTTGCATACGCTTCTCCCCCCATGTTGATGACAGGCACTACTGCGGCCAGGGTCTCTACATTGTTCACCACCGTCGGGCGTTCCCAAACACCTTTTACGGCAGGGAACGGAGGCTTGATACGGGGATTTCCCCTCTTGCCTTCCAGCGATTCTATCAATGCGGTCTCTTCACCACATATATAGGCCCCGGCACCGCGTTGTACGTATATTTCGCAATCAAATCCGGTGTTTAGAATATTCTTACCCAGCCAGCCATTGGCCTTGGCTTCGGCGATGGCCTGCTCCAGGATATCCGGTATCCAGGCATATTCCCCGCGGATATAGATATAGGTAGCATGACTGCCAAGCGCAAAGGAACTCACGATCAATCCTTCTATCAGCAGGTGCGGGATGAACTCCATCAGGTAACGATCCTTGAAGGTACCGGGCTCACTTTCATCTGCATTACACACCAGGTGACGGGGAACACCTTCCGGTTTGGCAATGAAGCTCCATTTCATCCCTGTGGGAAACCCGGCGCCGCCACGCCCGCGCAAACCGCTTTTCTTGACCTCTTCCACAATTGCTTCCGGGGTCATTTTCAGCGCTTTTTCCACACTGGCATATCCGCCGTTCCTGCGGTATGCATCGTAGTAGCGAATGCCTTCAATATGCGCTTTGTCCAGTAATAGTTTAACTCCCATATTTATGTAGCTTTCCGCTTTTTCTTTCGTTAATTATTAACCGCTCTTTTTCATTCCCATGTTTAGGGCAGCCTGGTTGCCTGCCTTGCAACCAGTTGCCATCTTCCCGCATTATCCTTTATCCAAACATGCAGTACATGTAAATTCACTGCAAACTGCTTTCCCTCACCTACTCCTTCCGCCCTTGCGTTCGATCTCACCATTGCCCACTTATCATTCATTGCGGTAACATATACGCCCGT
The DNA here is from genome assembly GCA_037190885.1 of Chitinophagaceae bacterium. Taxonomy (GTDB): domain Bacteria; phylum Bacteroidota; class Bacteroidia; order Chitinophagales; family Chitinophagaceae; genus Agriterribacter. The sequence goes on along the minus strand of JBBCJQ010000009.1, from coordinate 184,083 downwards.
ACGATCCATCTTTGCATAATGCAGCTTACCGCTTCTCATGTCGTCCAGCACATCTGCTTTCCGCTGTATCCATCCTGTGGAATGTCCGAAAGTAAGGTCGCTGTGCAGCAGTTCCTGCAAAACACCGTAATCCTTTCCCGTCATGGCTTTGTCCAGCTTCAACACATTCTCCTTTAACAGCACACTGTCTGATTGCCCGTGGACAACCGCAGTAAAGAAAAGCAATAATATGACTTTGAACAGCTTCAATTTTCCTAATTATTCACCGCCGCATTATTACGGCATTCTTCTATGATCGCATCTACCTTTTCTTTGGTCAGGTGTTCCTTATAGAACTTACCCATCTGCATCATCGGCGCATAACCGCAGGCGCCGAGACATTCCACAGTCTTCAAGGTGAACATCCCGTCACTGGTGGTTTCCCCCGGCTTAATTCCAAGTTTTTCCCCTATATAAGCAATGATATCATCACTGCCATTGATCATACAGGGACCCGTCTGGCATACCTCGAACATATACTTACCCACGGGCTTCAGGTTGAACATGGAATAAAAAGTAGCCACCTCGTACACTTCAACCGGCTCCAGGCTCAGCAGCGAAGCCACGTAATCCATTGTTTCTGCGCTCAGCCAGCCGAACTGCTCCTGCGCCAGGTGCAGCACCGGTATCAAAGCGCTTTTCTGTTTCCCTTCGGGATAACGCGCAACGATCTCGCTCACCTTCTTTAATCTTTCTTCCGAAAATACCATTTTTCAAATTTTCATCCCGCAACTGCGGGACATTTTCAAATTTGGTTACGCGTCCATCTCTCCCGCTATCAGGTTCAGGCTGCTCAATACGATCACAGCATCCGCCAGCATCGACCCTTTTATCAACTCTTCAAATGCCTGGTAATATACGAAGCACGGTCTTCTGAAATGCAGGCGATAAGGCGCTCTTCCGCCATCGCTGATCAGGTAAAAGCCCAGCTCACCATTCGCCCCTTCCACACTATGCCATACCTCACCGGAAGGAATATTGGTTTCGCCCATGATGATCTTGAAATGCCAGATCAATGCTTCCATTTTCGTGTACACATCCTGTTTAGGCGGCAGGTAATACTCCGGTACATTAGCATGATACACTTCCGCCTCCTGTCCCTTGAATTCCTGTATCTTCTCGTAAGCCTGCCGGATGATCTTCAGCGACTCCCACATTTCCTGGTTGCGTACCAGCCAGCGGTCATACACATCGCCGGTAGTGCCTACGGGTATGTTAAAATCAAAATCCTGGTAGCTGCAATAGGGGTTCTGCACCCTTACATCATAATCTACTCCGGCAGCCCGCAGGTTGGGACCGGTAAATCCATAGTTCAATGCCCTTTCCCCGCTGATAGGTCCTGCGCCGATGGTGCGATCCATGAATATCCGGTTGCGCTGCAACAGGTTCTCAAATTCTCTCAATGCACCGGGAAACTCATTCAGGAACTTCTCCAGCTTTTCCCAGGCGGTGGCATTGAAATTTCTTTCAAAGCCCCCTATCCTGCCTATATTAGTGGTGAGTCTTGATCCGCATATCTCCTCGTATATCTCATAGATCAGCTCGCGGTACTGCATTACGTATAAAAACACTGACAGTGCGCCGGAGTCCACTCCTATCACCGAATTACAGATAATATGGTCTGCGGTGCGTGCCAGTTCCATGATGATCACCCGCAGGTAATCCACCCTTTTAGGCGTTTCCACATGCAGCAGCTTTTCGCAGGTCATATGCCAGCCCATATTGTTGATAGGCGCCGAACAATAATTCAGACGGTCCGTCAGCGGTGTGATCTGGTAGAGCGGACGTCTTTCCGCTATCTTTTCAAAAGCCCTGTGAATATAACCCACCGTTGCTTCGGAAGAAACGATCCTTTCCCCGTCCACCTCCAGTATATTTTGAAACACACCATGGGTGGCCGGGTGCGTGGGTCCCAGGTTCAGCGTGGTGGTAGTCTTTCCGATAGACCCTTCCGGAAGCTGAATATGGTTTTTGGTATGTTGTTGTAATATTTCTTCTGTCATTGTTCAAGCTTTAAAAAGTGCCGCCCCTGCCAAACATTTCATCGTCCTTGTCAATACGGGTCTGATCTTCCATCGGGTACTCCTTACGCATCGGGAAGTAATCCATCTCATCCACATTGAGTATGCGTTTCAGGTTGGGATGCCCTACGAAGTTCACACCAAAAAAGTCGTATGTTTCTCTTTCCATCCAGTTGGCGCACTCGTATAACCGGGTTGCAGTAAAAACATCGGGGTTCTCGATATCGGTGAATATCTTACACCGGATGCGGACATTATCAGCAAAGTTGTGAAGATGGTACACCACTGCCAGCTCCCGTCCCTTGTCGTTGGGGTAATGCACCGCCTGCAGATCCGTTAAAAAACGAAACTTCAATTCATTATCATCGTGGAGGAATTGAAGCAATTTCAGGTTCATTTCTTTCGGTACTTCAAACGTAAGCATGCCAAAGGGCTCAGAAAAACCGGTAACAGACTCACCAAATTTTTCTATCAGTCGTTCTTTTATTCGTTCATTCGTTAACCCCATCTGTAAGTATTTACTGGATTCCGTAGCTCAACATCAATTGCTGGTATCTTTCGCTGTTCCGCCTCCTGATACTTTCTTTTCCCACCAGGTCCTGCACAGCGAGCACACCATCCAGGATGGCTTCAGGTCGCGGCGGGCACCCGGGCACATATACATCTACAGGGATGATCTGGTCAATGCCCTGTAACACAGAGTAACTGTCAAAAATGCCCCCGCTGGATGCACAGGCTCCTACGGCAATTACCCACCGGGGCTCAGACATCTGGATATATACCTGGCGCAGTACCGGACCCATCTTTTTGGCAATGGTGCCCATCACCAGTAGCATATCACACTGACGGGGTGAAAAACCCATTCTTTCCGCACCAAAACGACCCAAATCGTAGTGGGCGCCCATGGTAGCCATAAATTCTATACCGCAACAGGAGGTAGCAAAAGGCAGCGGCCACAAAGAGTTTTTGCGCGCCAATCCTACCACTTCACTCAATTTGGTAGTAAAAAAGCCTTCTCCGCTGTATCCTTCCGGGGCATCAGCCATGCCGATATGCCCTTGCGCATCTCTTGGTTTAGGCGTTATATTAAATCTTACCGGACGTGCCATAACATAATTTTTTTAATACATTCTAACCAGCTAGTCTTCCCATACAAGGGCTCCTTTTTTGATCACATAAAAGAACCCGGTAACAAAAAAGCCCACAAAAGCCAATACCGCCATAAATCCTTCCCAACCCAGTTCCCTGAAATTGACGGCATAGGGATAGAAAAAGATCACTTCCACATCAAACAACACGAATAATATGGCAACTAAAAAGTATTTGACAGCCAGGGGTTGCCGGGCATTTCCCACGGAGTCAATGCCACTTTCAAAATTTTCAAGCTTTTCAGCAGTCGCTCTCTTAGGTCCCAGCAGATGGGTCACGGCCATCATAATTACCACAAAACCAATAGCTACTACCACTTGTATGGCAATGGGAAGATAATCAAACGAAGTATTGGCGTCTGCAAGAGAAGTAAACGGTTGGGACTGAAGTATGTAGTAATTAATCATCTCGTCTCAAGATTAACTTTTACAGTAAACGAAAACCGGGAGTCAATATTTGCATAGAGTTCCGTTCACCTGATATTTGTAGAACAATCCAAAGCAAAAATAAGGCAGCGTACTTGAAAAACAATTATTTATTGAATTAAAAAACCCCCGGAATAACACAGATTCCGGGGGTGTGTGATTAATTATTAATAAATTATATGCTACCTGCTTGCCGACCCCGATTTGGGCGGGTTTTTAAGTGCCTGCTCCAGTATTTCGATGTTCTTTTTGGTTTCCTCATCTGCAGGATCCAGCTCCATTACCTTGTTCAGGTATCCAATGGCGGTTTCCGAATCTTTCAATTCGTTGTTGGTGTATCCTGCCATGTATTTATAAGCCAGTAACAGTTGTTGCTTATTCTTTTCCTTGTCTACTTCTGCCACTTCGATGAACTTTTTGGCATCTTCTACCGGGAGTCCCTGTGCTACTTCTGCTGTATCAAGGTTCCATTTGGAACGGAAAGCCAGGTACCAGCCCTGTGTTTCATCGGGATATTTTTCCTTATACAAAGTAGCAATGCTGTCGGCGGTTTCATATTTATCGCCATAAAAGTTTTCCCAACCGGCATAGAACAGCTCGGTTTTGGTATAGGTGCCGGGCTTCAACTCCAGCACTTTTGTCAGCCATTCTGCGGATTTTGCATAGTTCCTGGTTTTCTTATACATATCTGAAGCAGATTTTGCATAAGCTACACGATTGCTGGTAACAGTATCCACTTCAAACAGCTTGTGAATATAGCTTTCTGCCTGGTCTATCTTATCCGGGAATTTGGAAGAAATATCCGCCATTTTCACGTAGTTATCCGGTAAAATATCATCCTCGCTGGCTTTTTCAAAGAATATCTCCATGTTTTGCAATGCGTTTACGGAATCTCCCAGCTTATCATAAGCATATGCTTTCACACGATACAGCTTGGCATCCGCTTTGTCGCCTTCCGACTGTATTTTTTCATCCGCTTTGGCAATCGCCCCGCTGAAGTCTCCTGAAGCATATACCAGGCTGATCTCTTCTGCTTCCACAGAAGGGGTAAAATCGGTATTTGCCTTATATTTTGAGAAATAGTCTCTTGCTTTGTTTACATCGCGGGAGTACCAGTATTTATAAAGCTCATAGTAAGCAGGAGCATAGGCGGGATCCAGGCTGATCGCATCCTCAAAATTCTTTACAAAGATCTCGGCCTGGTCATTTCCCTGGGTAATATATATCTTTCCCACTTTATATTTAGCTTCCGCATAACCAGGCTCTATAGACAGCGCCTGGTTGTAAGAGGTCACGGCGCCACCGCCATCAGCCAGCTTACGGTAAGCGTCTCCCATGTTTATATATACAGAAGGCTCTTTGAACTTCTTTACTTCGGTGGCTGTTTTCAGTTTTTCTATTGCATAATTGGCATCGCCGGCCGGTGCATCGGCATTGGCGCGACCAATAGCGTTCAATACGTCAATATTCCTGCTTTTCGTTGTACTGATCGCCACTTCAAATCGCTGGCGTGCTTCATTTGTTTTGTTTTCCAGCAGCTCCACGTGTCCCATTCCAGCCAGCAACAGTGGGTCGCTGCCTTTTCCTGTCTGCAATGCCGTTTCATACACTTTCCGGGCAGCCTCCACTTCATTTTGCTCAATCAACGTCTGTCCAAGCCAGTAGGCAGCTTCTGCATCCGCCGGCTTAGCGGCCACAGCTTTCTCCAGGGTTTCTTTTGCACTTTGGTATTTTTCGTAGTAAAAAAACTTTTTTCCTTCGTCTACGGATTGCGCAAAAGCAATATTGCACATAATCACTGCCACTACAGTAAATCTGATTGTTTGCTTCATCATTTTTAAATTTTAGAATTTTGTTTTGGTAAATATATCAAATTTATTCTTCTTTAAGCGCAGCTTCCCTGACCGAAAAGTTCATTTTTGTAGGAAAAAGATACGCCCGGTGAAAAATTAACTGTCCTTTTTCATGTATCAGGAAATTGGCAAATCCTCTGCCTAATCCACTATAGTTTTCCTTTAATATATAATACAAACCCCGTACCATCGGGTAACGCTTGGTGGCTATATTCGCCTGGTAGGGCTTAATGAACTTGTCTTTATCATTCCTTGCTTCCAGTGATGCAACGGTTACCCCGCTCACAAACGCCAGTTGATCCTTATCGTCCGGGTTCCCTAACCAGCTAACTCCCAGGAAACCAATAGCATTCTGGTTTTTGGAAACAAAATCTATTACTTCCTCACTCGAGGTGGCAGCCATGATCTCATTGCTGAGCGGCTGTCCCTTCAAAACCGAATCGATCATATAGCGTACCGTGCTGGTAGCACTGGTACCATCCATCACCGGCTTCAGTTTATACCCGCTGGTTCCGTTCATCATAGACCGGATATCCCCCATGGTAAACAGGGAGTCGGGCTGCCTGGGATGCACAATCACGGAAATAGCGTCGTTCGCCATCCGGTTCCAGGAGGGCACAAACCCCAGGGAATCCTTCAGCATATTGCCTTCTTCTTCACTCAGTCCCCTCGTTACGATCACCATCCGGATACTGTCATTCATCAGGTCCTTCAGGCATTCCGCTTCCGATTTATAATGCGCAATGATGTTGGCTTCCGGAAACAGGGAAGTAAATACCTTGATCTGGGAATCTATTACAGGCTTAAATGATTCATCAACACTGATATGAATGGTACCGGATTTGATATCGTCGTTTCCGGCAATCACCTTTCTTTTGGTGTCCCCGCCGCAGCCTCCCAGGACCACCCATACGCACGCCATCCAACACCAGGTAGCACCACCTGCCAGCGTCTTACGCAAAAAAATCATCTGTTAAATTCTTTTTGTTTATAAGCTCTGTATAACCGGAATAAACCGTATGCAATGCCCACCAGGCCGAAAATAGTGTCAATCAGGGGATCACTTTTGATCCAGTCAATATTCAGTGGTTTATTGAGCAGGAACAGCAGACCGACAGCCAGCCATATCGCTCCCATCACATAATTGTAGAGCGACATGAAAGATTGCCGTTTGTCCTGCTTTTGATCATCCCTGTTTTGCTGTACAGCCATAGCCAAATATTGTGGAATCGGCAAGTTAACAATTCCTTTCGTAAATTTCCTATTCCCCGAAAATTTTAACCCGGGGCACCGGGATACGCCGATATTCAGTTAACAAAATTATAATACTTACCTCCCATAACCAGGTCGCGATTCTACAGGTGGGTGTTTCATCCGCCTGCGAAATATACCCCTATAGCCGGGAAGAATTTGTTTCGTATAAGATGCCGGGGTAAAAAGTTTCCATAAGGCGAAAAGTTTCCTATTTCGAAAAGAAGTTTCCCTTTCCTGAAAGTCGCTCTTTTATGATTTGTCGTTTTTTGTACCTACAACAGATAATATATGTGCAGATTTAAAAACTGGCACGCAGACGAACACGGATATGTTATCCAGTGTGAAGATTGCCGCCATTTCCAGGTAAGCTTCGGAACCACCATGCTGACAATGGATGAAAAGCAATACAGGCGGTTGGCGGAAAACATATGCCAGAAGCTGGAAAACCGCCAGCCCATGCAGGACCCCAATTGTAAATGTGTTATTCTGCCCGGTCATGTGGAAGCAGTTCATATTATATTGAGTGAGAATGAACTCTTACGGCTACATGATATGATCCAGTCTGTAGATACTGAAATGAGGACAAAAGAGCTGATGGATCTTTTTTAGCGTCATTGTCAGGAGATAATTTTTGTCATTTCTCTTCATCCTCCCCCGAACGTTCGGGGGAGGATGAAGAGAAACCTTTCGAATGTGTGCAGCATTTCGTTTATGAAAGAGGCGTGTACGGTCATTAGGGGGCTGACCAAAAAGGTCGTCATTGCAAACGAAGTGAAGCAATCTCAAATATTTAAACCTTTATCACTCAAAGAGATTGCTTTCCCGCCACATGCGGGATTCCTACCTCGCAAAGACGTTCCATGAGCTTTCTGGTCAGTCCCGACGCAAAAGGCTATCTCAAACTCACCACTACAGGTATTTCGCGGTATGACTTTCTTTTACTTTTTTCAGATCGGCAGGCGCCCCTTCAAATACAACTGACCCGCCCATATCGCCGGCTTCCGGTCCCAGGTCTATTACCCAGTCGGCACTTTTTATCACATCCGTATTATGCTCCACCACCAGGATGGAATGCCCCTGGTCTATCAGGGCGTTGAAGGAAGTCAGCAATTTATTGATATCGTGAAAATGCAGCCCGGTTGTGGGCTCGTCGAATATGAACAGAATATGTCCCTGTGCTTTTCCTTTACCCAGGAAAGAAGCCAGCTTCACCCGCTGGGCTTCCCCACCGGAGAGGGTATCACTGGATTGCCCCAGCTTTACATATCCCAGTCCCACATCTGCCAGCGGCTTTAACCGATGGATAATATCCTTTTCATCTTTAAAAAATTCCAGTGCTTCATCCACGCTCATTTCCAAAACATCAAAAATATTCTTCTCCTTATAGGTCACCTCCAGCACTTCTTCCTTAAAGCGTTTGCCGCCGCATACCTCGCAGGTAAGGTGCACGTCTGCCAGGAACTGCATCTCCACTATCTGCTCGCCTTCACCTTTACAGGCATCACACCTGCCGCCATCCACGTTAAACGAAAAATGTTTGGGCTGAAAACCGTTTATTTTGCTGACCGTTTGTTTGGAATACAGGTCCCTGATCTCATCGTAGGCCTTTATATAGGTAACCGGGTTGCTCCGGGAAGACTTGCCGATGGGGTTTTGGTCCACCAGCTCTACCTGTGTTATATATGGAATATCACCTGTAATAGCCTTATGCAGTCCTACCTTATCTGTAAACTCACCCTTCAGCTTCTTTAGACCGGGATACAGTATCTGCTTTACCAGGGTGGTTTTACCGCTGCCGCTCACCCCGCTCACCACACACAATACGCCCAGGGGAAACTGTACGGTAATATCTTTCAGGTTATTTTGCCGGGCGTGCTCAACAGTCACGCTTCTTTTCCATTTCCTGGTTTTAGCCGGCACGGGGATGCTCAGCTCGCCGGTCAGGTATTTCCCGGTCAGGCTTTTTTTATTTTTTATGATAGAAGTATAGTCTCCTTCAGCTATCACTTCCCCGCCCAAATGACTGGCAAGCGGCCCCATATCGATAATATAATCTGCCTCCCGCATCATCATTTCATCGTGTTCTACCACCACTACCGTATTGCCCAGGTCTCTCAACTGCTTTAAAACAGATATCAGGCGGGCGGTATCCCTGGAGTGCAGTCCTATGGAAGGTTCGTCCAGTATATACAGGGAATTGGTGAGGTTGCTACCCAGGCTCCGGGTCAGTTGTATGCGCTGGCTTTCTCCGCCGCTGATGCTGTTTGCCAGCCGGTTCAGGGTCAGGTAACCCAGCCCAACGTCCAGCAGTACCTGCAGGCGCTGGTGTATTTCTATCAGTATTCTCTTCCCTACCTGCTGCTCATAGTCGCTCAACGCCAGATTGTTGAACCATTCCTTCAGATCTGACACCTGCATTTCGCAGAGCTCGCCTATGTGTTTGCCGCCCACTTTCACATACAGGGCTTCTTGGCGCAAGCGATAACCGCCACACTCGGGACAGATCGTCCTTCCCCTGTACCTGGACAGCAGCACGCGGTATTGCACTTTATAGAGGTTTTGCTCTACTTCCGCAAAAAAATCGTCAATGCCATTTACATATTTATTACCCTTCCACAACTGCCCGTATTGCTCCGGGGTCAGGTCCAGAATCGGCTTATGCACCGGGAAATTAAAATGTTTGGCGCCCCTGATAAACCGGTCTTTCCAGGCGCTGAGCTTCTCCCCTTTCCACGGCGCCACCGCCCCCTCATATACGCTCAGCCTGGGGTCGGGGATCACCAGATCCCTGTCTAACCCCAACACCTGCGAAAAGCCTTCACATACCGGGCAGGCACCATAAGGGTTGTTGAACGAAAACAGGTTGGGAACCGGCTCTTCAAAGCGGATGCCGTCCAGCTCGAACTTATTGGAAAAAGACAGTAACCTGTCACCGTTCACTTCCACCTGCACTTCCCCGTTACCTTCAAAAAAGGCCGTACCAATAGAATCCGACAGGCGGTGGATATCATCTTCCTCCAGCGGCTTTGCCACAATACGGTCTATTAATATATAAGCAGCGCCGGAGAATATCTTTTTCAGTTCAGTATCCTTTTTTTCCAGCAGGTCTTCAATATAAATGGTCTCGTCGCCGGTCGTTGCTTTACTGTATATCCGGGAAAAACCTTTCTGCAGTAATATATTCAGCTCTTCTTTTATATTTCTTTTGCCCTGAAGCTGAAAAGCGGCCAGTATCATCACCTTATCTCCTGCTTTCAGCTTACGGATAGTATCGATCACATCATTGATATCATCCTTTTTCACTTCCTGCCCGCTGACCGGGGAAATGGTTCTCCCCATCCGGGCATACAGGAGGCGCAGATAATCGTATATTTCTGTCATGCTGCCCACCGTTGATCTGGGTGTGCGGGTAATTACCTTTTGTTCAATGGCAATAGCCGGGCACAATCCCCTGATATAATCCACATCAGGCTTATCCATCCGGTTCAGGAACTGCCGGGCATAAGCGCTCAGGCTTTCCGCGTACCGGCGCTGCCCTTCGGCAAAAAGAGTATCGATGGTAAGCGACGATTTTCCCGAACCCGATACCCCGGTAACCACTACCAGTTTGTTGCGGGGTATCTGTACGGTAACATTTTTGAGGTTGTGAACCCTTGCTCCTTTAATTAATATATTATTGCCCTGCCGGGCAGGGCTTTTTACGGATGCTGTCATAGAAGATCAGCAAAGCTAATACTAAATTGTTTAGTTTCTTTATCTTTTGTCAACCCGGGCCATATTTTGTTTTTATATTATTCAGAAAAATGCTTCAACCGGCTTTTTCCTTATTGCCTTCAGGTGGAAATATTTAATATTATGCGGTTAAGCGACATATTTGGGGGATTAATCGAAAAATATTGTATAAAAATTTGGTTAAATAAAAAAAAGCTCTACTTTAGTGTTCCCAATATCATACGAAAGAAACTAGAGTTAAGTCAACAAGCCTAAACTGATTTAATACTTCTACTTCTTCCCTGTCTGATATTGGGAAAATAAAAATCCCAACCATTAAAAACCGTAGAAGTTTATGAACCCCCTAACCAATTTGCCTGACCAGCAATTAATCCACCTGTTTATGGGTGGAGATGCTTCAGCACTTGAAGTCCTAATTGTACGCCACAAAGAGAAGATTTACACTTCCATTTTTCTGCTTGTAAAAGACAAGTACCTGGCAGAAGACATTTTTCAGGATGTTTTCATCAGGGTTATCGACACTATTCGTAGTGGACGGTACACCGAAGAAGGGAAATTTTTACCCTGGGCTATGCGTATAGCGCATAACCTGTGTGTAGATCATTTCCGCAAAGTGAAACGTACTCCCGCTATTAAAATGGGAGACGACCGCGACATCTTTGAAGTAATTAATTTTTCCGAAGACGGGGTTGACCGCCGCATGATGCAACGTCAGAGCCACGACCGTGTTCGCGAAATGCTTGATCGTCTGCCTGAGGATCAACGCGAAGTAATTATTTTGAGGCATTACGCGGAATTAAGCTTTAAGGAAATAGCCGCTATGACGGATTGCAGCATCAACACTGCTTTAGGTCGTATGCGCTATGGATTGATCAACCTGCGCAAAATGATGCAGGAACAACAAATTGCGTTATAATGACTCATTGAATTTTAAGTTTTGAAAAGAAAAAAGGCTGGTTTTTACCAGCCATTTTTCTTTTCACCCTAAATCCCAAAGTCCCCATAGAGAAAACCCTTTATTAACCCGGAAACATTTGTCACCCCGATCCCGAAGTTTCGGCAAAAGGGTCTGCTTCGCAACGGAAACCGCTTCAGATGCCTCTCCCGAATGTTCGGGACTTCGGCATGACAACACTAGCTCCCCAATGCTATTTTAAACGGCACCTCAGAAGGTGGCAGGCATTCTTTGTCATCACATACCATGAATTCTACCGTTCCGGATACAGCTGTTTTAATATTACGTTTCAACTTCACCACCTGCACAAATTCCACCTCTTTTTCAAAGTAGTTCACTTTTCCATCCCACACGGCTTCATGTTTCTGCACGAGCTTCCCCACTTCTTTTACTTTTCCGTCCAGGGCCACAACCGGGTTGGCTGAAAAAGAAAAAGTAGTAGCCACCGGTCCTTCTACTCCCACATCCTGGGCATACATATGATACTTTCCGGTCAGCGCCGCTTTCATCCGCAACTCATAGGTATTATCGCCGATCTTTTTCGATTCGAATGTCCAGTTTACCATCCTGGCAGACCCGCTCTGCGCATTTACCAGCCCTATGGCACAGAAAAAAACTATAGATGTAAAGAATATTTTCATACCAGTTATTTTAACGAATAAACAGTACAAATATCACGGTAAAAACTCTAAATATATGCTAAAAACTAAGCGGGTACAGCGGCTAACAGCAGATCTGTCAGCACTTTTTTACCATCTGTATTACCCAGGCGCTCATTACAGGCCCGTTCCGGGTGCGGCATCATTCCAAACACGTTTCTCTCCGTATTGGTTATCCCGGCTATATTATTAAGGCTTCCGTTCGGGTTGGACGCCGGTGTGAGGTTACCCTTTTCATCACAATAGCGGTAAATCACCTGCCCATTGGTCTCAATCAGCTCAAGCGTGGTGTTATCGGCATAAAACCTGCCCTCGCCATGCGCTATTGGGATCTTTACAGGAACATCATCGTCCCCTTTTATGTAAACGTTTTTACAGATAAACTTCATATTCTCGTTCCGAAGCAATACGCCCGGCAGCAACCCTGCTTCGCATAAGATCTGGAACCCATTACAAACGCCCAGCACCCGGCCTCCTTTTTCGGCAAAGCGCACCACGCTCTGCATCATGGGACTGAACCTGGCGATGGCGCCGCAGCGGAGATAATCTCCATAAGAGAATCCTCCGGGCAACACAATACAATCCGAAGCAGTAAACATACTCAGGTCCTTATCCTTATGCCACAGCTTTATGACCTCGTATCCGAGATCATCCTGCAAAGCATGTATCATATCTGCATCACAATTAGAGCCGGGGAATACCACTACGCCGAATTTCATTGCCATATTTTTAGTTGATCCGTTGGAATTGAATAGTTTTTCGGAAAAGACAAAGTTAGGTTGGTAATAACGGAAATCCAAGATTTCGGCACAAACAGTATCCCCAAATTACAAAGGGCTCAGCGTCCGGAAGCCACCCAGATGTTCAGAGCTACCACAAAAGCCACCGTAACCCAATGAAGGGTAAGACCGATCCATTTTTTGGTAGCATAAAAATAGGCGTAGGAATGAAAAGCTGCAAACGGGAGGGCCGCCAGCACCCAATACCGGAAAGAGGGAACCATATTGACAAACGGGATCAGCAGCGTAAGGATAAGGAACACCACCAGCAGCCCCCACAGCTTTCGTACCTGTATCAGCATGCGCAGGATATTCCGCTGTATATACGCTACCGCCACCAGGAACGGGATCAGCAGCAGCAGGATGCCTGCTATTTTCCATGGATTTTGTGTAAGTACAGGCCAATCCACTGATACAGAAGGCAGGTAAGTTAGAGGATTCCAGTTATTGATAAGGAACAATATGGTGAACAGGAAATAATAGGGGGTCAGCAGGCCCAGGGTGCCCACCATCCAGTCGCTTACCCTGAAAGGACGAAGGGATACAAGAGCAAAAAACAGCAATATGTAAAACGCGATGGCAGGGAAATAAAAGAAAGAGGCTATTCCCAGCACCATCCCGGTGTTAAAGATCAATCCTTTTGGAGACGGATTATTATACAGCTTACACAATGCTCCCAGCACCCATATCAACAGGGTATTCACCACCAGCGCCGACGACAGTTCCCACCACTCGGGGAAAAAGGAGGTAATGAGGATATAGGACATGGCCGGCAGGTAGCTGGGGCGGTGTAACAGCTTTTCGTGGTTGATAAACCCATTGAAAGTAAGGGCCTGTATGAAGATAAAGCCCAGTGCAACGATCGGGTAGATCAGCGGAAAGCTTTCATTTAACGGGGAAAGAAACTCCAGGAGCTTGTGATACATGAAACCGTCCGTTGGCTCGGCCGCCGGAACCCGGGGATCCAGAAAAGTGTAAATCTTAAGTACCAGGGCATACACCAGTAAATACACAATATTCACCGGTGAGCTCTTCTTGAACAGTCCTGTCACAAACAGTTATTTTAAAAATCAATTTTTGCAAAGCAAATATAGTTCCTGTACAGACATGGCACTATCACCTGTCTTGCCCCTACCTGTTTGCCATACTTCGGTAAGAACTCATAGTCCCTGTCAAGGTTTTTCAGCGTGGGGGAACGTTTTACGCTGCCGTCTGCACTGATGGATTGCTCGGACAGCAGGCGTACCCGCCGTTCCATTTGATTATACAGGAAATTGATTTCAGACCCGGTGTTATATATCATATACGACAATGCGTTGTTGGAGTTATCATCAAACAGGCTTTTGTGCATCACATTACTCCACTGGATGCTGGCATCGGCGTCAAATGAGAACACCGTAATGTTTTCACTGTAGTACCGGGTGCTGCTTCCTCCACCCCACCTGTTCCACGGACTGCCATAGCCATACGGACTCCAGTAGTTATACGGGGAGTAAGGAGAAAATCCGTACGGACTGTACAGGTAATCGTACCGGTTCCAGCCACCCCCTCTTGACGAAGTAAAATACAGCTCGCTCACCACCAGGAACCCGCCGTCTTTCTTCGGCAATATCTGCCTGAGAAAGTAATCATTAAACGCAGTTTTGGCATTGGTATTTTCCGACTTGGCATCTTCTTTCAACTGATCGCTGAAAATATTGAAGCTTTCCGCTTTGATCTGGTTCAGCTCTTTATCAAAAACCCCTGTATACAATCCTTCTATATTACCTCTTCGCTGTTTATAGTAAAGAGAAGTGAGAATGTAGGTCTTATTGATATTGTCTGCCCTCAGCTTCACCTCATCCAGGAAATTGGTCAGCGGTATATTATAAATGCTGAAGCTGTCGGCAGCGGCAGGCTTGATGATCAGGTCCATATGGGAAATATTATCCCTGCTGCCGTTCCTGCCGCACCGGGCAAAAGCAAAATCGCCGTCATTATCCACTACAAAATCGCTGAAAACTGCATCCCGCTGCTGTACGGTCACCTGGAGCCGGTCCTTCTTTTTAAACTCCATATTGCCATTATACAGCAGGGTGGTAAAGAAATAGGTTCTTTCATTGCGCTTGTTGATCTTAAAGATCATGATCTGCTGCTTATCCTCGCTGTAAATGGTGGTGTATATCTTATTATCGCTGGCGCCTCCTATCTGCGTAGTGTCAATATCTACCGGGCCAATAAGCGTTTTACCGGTAGCATCCAGCTTCACCACGCTACAGTATACCACATCCCTTTTCTGGTACTGGTATACCATGTAAAAGAAATCCGGGTAAGTCACAAAATCTACATTGATAACCCGGGCAGGTAAAAACTCCAGGTTCACCCGGTTCTTCAGCTTCATGTCATCATCGTAGATAGAGAGGTTGTTTTTCGCACGGTGGTTCTTATATACAACGATATCACCGCTTACCTTTCCGATGATCTCAAAATTAACCTGCCTGTAATCATCTTTTTCGGGTTCAGTATAGCTGATGCGCTGCGCAGCCGCCCAAACAGGAAGCAAAAAAAGCAGCGCGACCGCAATATGGATCTTCATACGCATACCATAAAATATTTAACGGAAACTCTGTACCTTGCAAATTAGCAGGTTTTTCAGTGATTGTGAAACAGAACCGCTCATTTTAACCAAAACTATGCTAAAATTTGGGGTATTTATTATTCCGGAGCATTTTTGTAAATAGCATAACCGGGTCTGAAGTAAGAAACAGATGTTCCCTCTTTTAGACACCCTGCTTTAATGTGATTGCCTTACCTGCCACGGGCAACAACCGATTGCGCCATTTTTCTTTAACTTTTGGAATGCTATGAAGAATACCTATATTTACTTTAAGTTGAGTGTATGATATGCTTATGGAACCAAACGCTGGCTATAATGAGAAAAGATTGCTCTCTTTAGCTTCTCTCGGCGAGAAAAGTGCTTTCTCAACTCTTTTTTATGCACATAAGGATAAGCTATATGGGTTTGTTTTGAAACTGACCGGATCCCGGCAAATGGCGGAGGACGTAGTACAGGATGTTTTTTGCAGGCTTTGGCAAAACCGTTCTTCCCTTGCAGATATTGAACAATTCAGCAGTTACATTTTCCGGATGGCACAAAACCAGTGTATAAGTGCATTCAGAAGAATGGCAAAAGAAGTACTAATTGTAATGGAGGTCAACAAATCGCACCCGGCAGCAATTGATCCGGAACAGTATGTAGCTGAAAAAGAGCTGCAGCAAAAGCTGAATGAGGTGCTGGCAAAACTACCTTATCAGCAGAAGCAGGTCTATACCCTCAGTAGGGAACAGGGGCTGAAATATGAGGAAATTGCCAGGCAACTGAATATCTCACCCTCTACAGTTAAGAACCACATGATAGCTGCATTAAAAACCCTGCGCACCGCGTTCAATGCCCACCCGGATACCTTAGGAGCTATCCTGCTTTTTATCATCATCGCAGCTTCTTTCGAAAAATAATTTTCCCCCTACTAGGCCTTTTGGTCTGTTTGAATGTCTTTTAAGACCAACCTTCGTTTTTAAGACATAGGTTTAACCTGTCATTATATGGATAAAAACAGACTGGAATATCTGGCAAAACGATACTTTAACGATAGCTGTTCTTCAGAGGAACTGAAGGAGCTGGCGGCGCTGATAAAAAGACAGACTGATGATATCAGTTTGAAAAACGCTCTTGAAAGTATATGGGAATCATTTGAGCCTGTGCAACCCATGCCGGAAGACATTTCCGAACGGATTATTGCAGATGTTTTCAGCACCGGGGCATCTGCTATAGCGACTACAACAGAAAGGTCTCCCGGCGATCATTTGGCGGACTCATTCCCGGAACGCTCCGTTTCCCGGAAACTAAGGACATGGAAATATGCAGGCGTTGCCGCTTCCATTGCATTGATATGGTTTGCCGGCTGGTTTGTATGGAAGAATAATAAGCCTGGGATACCGGCTAAACAGCATACTATTTCCGCAAAAAAAGGATCCAGGTTGAAAGTGACGCTGACGGACGGAACAACGGTCTGGCTGAACGCCGGCAGTACGATTGCTTACGACAGCGATTTTGACCGGGAAGATAGGAGGGTGATACTTTCCGGCGAAGCTTATTTTGATGTTGCTCATAACGAGCACCTTCCTTTTATAATTCATACCCCGTCAATGGATGTAAAGGTGCTGGGCACTGAGTTTACTGTACGGGCATATCCTGATGAAAAAAAGACAGAAGCTTCGCTGATAACAGGCAGTCTTGAAGTGTCCTTTCCAGGCAGGTCGAAGGATAAAGTGATTCTAAGCCCTTCAGAAAAAATATCCGTCGACAATGTCAGGGGTGGTTTCAAGGATAATGTTACTTCTGAACAACCTGCATATACCGGTGAAACGACGGAGCCGGAGATAACGCGTTCCACCATAACCAGGCAACCGGGCGACAGTTTGTTCCCGGAAAACTCATGGATAAATAACAAAATGATTTTCAGGAACAAGCTGTTTGAGGAGGCTGCCCATGATCTGGCCAGATGGTATGATGTGCAGTTTGAGTTCCGGGATTCAGCCATCATAAAAAAAAGGTTCACAGCCACCTTCGAAGACGAAAGTATAATGGAGGCGTTGAACCGCCTTGCGGAATCCTACTCCTTCCCGTATACTTATGATACAGTGAAAAAAGTTGTCACAATAGGGAACTGATTAACCATTTAATAACGAAACAAACTGCTATTATGATGAGTAAAACGTAAAAAAACAAAACGGGAAATGCTACTACATTTCCCGAAAAGCATGCTTAAACAAACTGGCACCACCTGACCAGAGGAGGGATTGCCGTATTTTATCTAACACAAACTCTAACTCAAGTTATGCAAAAAAAATTACTCGGGTATGATTTTCCTGACCGAAACATATCCCGAAAAATTCTTCAGTGTATGAAGTTGACTTTTGTATTCACAGTGCTGTTTTGTCTCCATACTTCTGCCGAACTGCATTCGCAGACGAAACTTACATTACGTTTAAAGAATGTCTCTTATGCAGAAGTATTCCTGGCGATAGAAAAAGCATCCAACTATCGGTTTATTTACAATGATGATATTATTCCTGCGCATAAAAACCTGAGAATAGATGCACGGAATGAAGAGGTGACAAATATTTTAACCCGGATCCTATCGAATACTTCTCTTGGCTTTAAGGTGGTGGATGACAAGGTTATCATAATTACTGCTGATCCGCGTAAGCCGGCAATTCTCCAAAAACGCATAAAAGGGAGGGTCGTTAACGCCGGTGGTGAAGCGATCGGTGGCGCATCCGTATTGGAAAAAGGTACTCAAAATGGCACCACCACGGATAACAATGGTGAATTTAGCCTCGATGTGGCAGAACGTGATTCCGTTATATTGGAAATCAGTTTTATAGGATATGAACGTACTGAATTTCTGGTGGCGGATAACAGTGAAGTGACCGTCACGCTTAAGGAAGCCGTATCGGGCCTTGATGAAGTGGTAGTGATCGGATATGGTACAACCACCCAGGCGAAAAATGTAACAGCGGTTTCCACGCTGAAAGGAGAGTCTCTTACAAATTTACCGCTTCCGACAGTTGGAGACGGGCTGGCAGGCAGGATACCGGGGGTAATTGTAACCAGCAGTGGCGGGGGCCCCGGGAAAGCGCCGGTTGTTTCCATACGGGGCGGCGGAGCACCTGTTTACGTAATTGATGATATTATTTCTACGGAGTTTGATTTTCGTACCCTCAATATCAATGATATAGAAAATATAAGCTTTCTGAAAGACGCAGGAGCTGCTGGTATTTATGGATTGGTGGCAGGTGGCGGTGTGGTATTGGTTACCACAAAAAGAGGAGCTGCCGGCAAAATGGCAGTTCGCTATGATTTTTCTTATGATCTGAGCCAACCTACTATTTTAGGAAAAAAATTATCCAGTATAGATGCAGCCCTGTGGCAAAATCAAGTAGCGGCTAATTCCGGTCAACCGTTACCCTTTACAGAGGAAATGATTCAAAAGTATAGGGATCAATCAGATCCGCTCAATTATTCAAACACCGATTGGCAAAAAGAAGTCCTTAAAACTTTTGCGCCGCAAAAGCGGCATAATGTTTCATTGACAGCCGGCAGCAAACAATTACAGTTTTATGGATCAATGGGGTATTTTGACCAGGGTACCTTGTATAAATTCAATACGAATTGGCTTAAACGCTATAATTACCGTATGCATATTACCGGAAATTTTGAAAAAATTGGTCTTAAAACCACCCTTGGTATTTACGGCGTGTCGGAAGAACTTAGGTTGCCAAGCAGCATGTTTGGCTCAAGTTATTTTTCTACATGGTCGCATATTCAAAATTTTTCTTCCTTTGCACCGGCATATTCTAATTTGGAGCGTACGCGCTATACACCCTATTTTGATCATCCCCTGGCGGAAATTGACCCCCGTTCGGGCTACAACCGCACCGAAAACCGAAATCTTAACGGACTGTTGAATCTGACATGGTCGGTACCCCAGGTAAAGGGGTTGGAACTCAGAGTGAACGGTAATTTCAGGCAGGATCATAGCTGGAACAAAAACTGGTCGGCCACTGCACCTCAATACAGTGTGGGAAGTGATGTACCAATTGCTGCCAACCCACCCAACCTGGCTACAAGCGCCAGTAGCGGGTACTCATACACATTACAGGCATTACTCGGCTACGACAAAACCTTTGCCGGTAAACATAATATTTCCTTGCTGGGTGGTTATGAAGAATATTATGGGTATTCGGAAAACATGAGTGCCCAACGTACGAGTTATCTGTTTATGATTGACCAGTTGTTTGCCGGCCCCAGTGGAGGTATGCAAAACAATGGCTCTGCCTATGAAAGTGCCAGGGCGGCTTACCTGGGAAGAGCCCGGTACGAATATGACGGTAAATACATATTAGAAAGTAGTTTTAGAAGAGATGGCAACGGTAACCTGTTTCCGGAAGATAAAAGGTGGGGATTTTTTCCATCAGGATCTGTAGCATGGATCATTTCGAAGGAGAAGTTCTTTGACCGCATCAACCAGCAAAATATTCTCAATTATTTCAAGCTGCGGGCATCTTATGGTTCCATCGGACAAAACAGTAATGCTGGAGAGTTTGCCTATATCCCGGGGTATAGTGTAAATCCACAAGCTTATGTAATAGACGGGCAACTCGTTCCTGGTTTTGGCAACCCCGGTTTTGCAAGTCCTGATATTACCTGGTTCTCCCAAAAATCTTCCAATATAGGTTTCGATTTTGCTACCCTGAACAGCCGGCTCAGCGGCACCTTTGATTATTTTTATAACAGAACGGTTAACTACCTGGCATCGCCTTCCGGAGTAGGGTATACGGATCCGTTAGGTACTTCGCTGCCTACGGTTAACTCTAACGGGGCCTTCAGGCGGGCAGGTTTTGAGTTTAGCATGAAGTACAACAATCAGATTGGTAAGCTGGAGTACTCTGTAGGTGCCAATTTTGTAAAATTTGATCAGTTGTGGGAAGTGAATCCTACAGAAGATAGTGCCACGCTCAAAAATCCTTATACACGAACTACCCATCAGTTGGGTTATTATGGTGCCGGCTTACATGCCATCGGTTATTACCAGAGCATACAGGATATTCTTATGAACCCCACCATTAATTCTTCAGCCGGAATGCTTGCACCTGGCGATCTTTGGTATGAAGATACCAATGGCGATGGTAAAATAGACAATGCCGACCATCGTAGAATCGGTGCCAATAGTTTCCCTAGAATAAATTATGGTATCACTTTAGATCTTAAATATCGCGGCTGGATGTTGAATATGTTATGGCAGGGTAGCGGCAGCCGCAGTATGTACCTCGGCGATGTGGTACAAACAGGCCAGGTATACGGCTTTCAGCTTGATTACTGGAGACCGGATAATGTGAATGCACAATTTCCCAGGGCAGTTCAGATAGACGCCAACGCCAGGAATAATGTGGCTACCAGCAACTACTGGTTGATTGATGGCCGTTATCTCCGTTTAAAAGCGCTTCAGATTGGGTATGATTTTAAAAAGACGCTGTTGCCTAATTTGAAGTTTATAACTGATTTGCGTCTTACGCTCAGTGGCACTAACCTTCTCACGTTCTCGCCACTTAACAAATATTATCTGGATGCAGAAAACGGCAGCACTAACAACTACGATTATCCCACACAGCGGGTGTATTCAATAGCTGTGAATGTAGGGTTTTAATTAATTATCCATCCTTAAAGAATCGCAATGAAAAATTCTTATAAAATAACAGTTCTGCTGGCTGCTTTGGCGATAGTCTGGGTATCTTGCAAAAAAAATATTCTTGACACACGGCCCTTTGATAAGTTTGATGAGAATACAGTATGGAGCACAAAGGCAACAGCCGATGCATTTATAAACGGCGCCTATGCCAGCATATTAGAAGATTATACAAGTAACCCCAGCCTGGCAGAATATGACGAATATGCGGGCAATTCCGTAGTGAACGCCAGTGGTTTTGGGCTGCATGTGGCCAATGAAACCTTCGACAGATATTCTGATTTCGGCTTTAACCGCTTTTCTCAAATCAGGCGTTGTAATCTTGCTTTAAGTAAACTACCAACCTCTCCTTTAAGCGATACGGAAAAAGCAGAGTTGATTGCTGAAGCCCGTTTCTTAAAAGCAATGACCTATTTTAACCTGGTCAGAAAATTTGGACGGGTTATTTGGGTAGATACCCTGCTTACACCTGAAGATAACTTCAAGTTACCGCTCACCGCAAGTATTGGTGAAAGTTATGCCCGGATTATGAATTTGCTGGATGCGGCCATAACAGATATGCCCGAAACAGCTAAACCGGGTAAGGCCAGCCGTTATACAGCTTTCGCACTAAAAAGCGAAGTAGCCCTCCAGGCAGCCGCTTATACCGGCGATGAGAACTATTTTAACGTTGCTATTGCTGCTGCTGATTCTGTAATTAATAGTGGTAAATTTTCCCTGGAAACGGATTACGAGGGAATGTTTAATGAAACAAAACAGAACTCGCCTGAAATACTATTGGCCGTTTACCGCAACCGGCAAAATACAAACTGCGAGAGCATAGCTGACTTGCAGAATGTGATGCCTAATACCAACAATGGTGCAGTGGCTGCAAGAGGTGGGTATCCCTTCTTTAAGGTAGATGGTATTTTTATTGGTTGGATGTGGTGGGGTGTTTCCCAGAACCTGGTAGACAATTACCTGGTAATTGACCAGGCGGATCCTACAAAGGCAGTGAAATGGAATGAAACCTCTCAGTTTATAAATAATATCACCCGTGTATCGCCTACTGATCCGGTTTTTATTGATTCCGGCAGGCTTGCGGGCAGCAGCGATGTAAGTGCGCTTATGTATCAACACAGGGATGCGCGTTTTTATGCCAGCATTATTTATGATTCCTGTACCTGGTTCGGTGAATCTATCAGCATGAAAGTAAAAGGAAATTTACATCGTTTAACCAACGGCGCATTGGGTCCGCACATGAGTCCTTCTAACTATATCTGGAGAAAAGGTATTTACAATACGAACCCACGTATAGGCTATGGAGTACCAACCGATTATCACTGGGTAATATTCCGTTTAGGTCGCGTTTACCTAAACAAAGCAGAGGCTCTGCTACAGCAGGGTAAAATAGCCGAGGCTGTACAGGTTTTTAATTTAACCCGCACCATACATGGACAATTGCCACCGTCTACCGCTGCCAATAGCGAAGATGCCTGGACGGATTACAAAAGAGAACGGCGGGTAGAGTTGGCCAAAGAGCAGGACTTTTACTGGAGTCTTTTGCGTTGGGGTAAATATGGCGGCGATGCAAATCATGGTATTGCACCGTCAGGCACCATTCCTGAATTAACTGAACCTTCAACCTTTGTGGAAATCAATGAAGATCGCTCCGGGTATAGTATACAGGAAATGGTATTCCTCAATCAGAACCAACATAAGTTTACGGCCAACAAGCGGTACCTTTTTCCCATACCGCAAGGACAGATTGAACGCAATGAGATGTTGACACAAAACGATAACTGGTAAACCCTTGTATATATTTTAAAAAATTAAGTATGAAAAAATATTTCAAGATAAATGGGCTGCTGCTCGGCGCTATCACAGTGATGTTTGCTTCATGTCTTAAGAGCGGGTTGGATAAGGATTTACCCGTTTTTAACGAGGCAAAAATTACCGATATTTTTTTTGAGTATCGTTATATTGATCCGGACAACCATTCGCCTGATGGTGCGGACATTGTACGCGTAATTGAACTTCCTGTTTCAAACAAGGTTTTTAAGTTAAAAGAAGATTCGGACGCTGAAACAGATTCTGTAATAGCTACTGTATCCGTACCCCCGGCAGAGCGGTTTACGCCCGCATCAGAATGGGATAAAGTAGCCGCTTCCAACCTCGTGGTAAAGAGCAATATTTCAACAGCAGCCCGTGTGGAACCAATAGGTAATGCTCCCAAGATGGGTGTGCCCGGGGATTTTTCAGCGTCGGTACAGTACAGAATAATTGGTGCTGACGGTGAAACAGAAAGGATCTGGACCATTAAAATAACATTGGTGAAATAACACAGGATAAATATAAACAAGTAACGACAGGGAGGACGATCCCTCCTGTCGTTATTTCAACTATCTATCCATTCCCTGCTATCAACGTTTTATGTTTTCTACATAAGAGTATCAGTACATTGCTGGCACTCTTATCTACCATACCGGCAACTTCAGGCAACTAATAGTGAGCGATGTTTATGTACAAAATGAAGGTACTAAATGATGGCTGGCTGGCTTTCAAGAAAAAGAAATTTTAAAAATATAACACAGTCATGAAATATGTATTCCTGTTGTTTATTTCGATTTTGTTGTCGCATACAGCAAAATCTTTCCATGAACCCGAAATCCGGTATACTGTTCCCGATGAACCATGGGATGAAAAATTTGGCAATCACCGTGCCGTTTTTGATATAAAGAATCCGGCTGAAGCTGTAAGGATTAATTTTCTTTGGCGGCGACATGATTTAAACCCAGAGAGCCGTCAGATGCAGATCGTACATGCAGAAACAGGAGAATTTGTAAAAAATATTTACCGTGTTCACATCAGCCAGGAACGTTGCGAGTTGGTTCTTGGCCCGGTGCTGCGCCCCGGCACCTATTACTTTTACTATCTTCCGTATACGCCTGAAACCAAACAATATTTCGCCCCACCTTATTTATCTCCCGAACCGGCACCAGATCGTACCTGGGTAAAAAATCATGTTTGGGAAGGGGATAGTCTACAGTTGCGGCAGCTACCTGTAGCCGTTATAAATGAAATCCAGGCACGTTCTTCTTTTCATAGCTTTTTTCCGATGGAGGTAACTGCCACCAAAGAGGAAACCGGCAACTTTCTCAACCACTACGCTGATCATGAGTTTCTCGTTTTTCCTGAAGACAGGAGTTTTCCCATTCGCATGCTGGATGCCATACCGCTCAGGTGGATTCAACAAAATCCTGGTATGTTGTTTAAAGGAACGGCTCAAAAAAATGAATACTACGCTTTTCAATTGGGGATAGTAGCAGGAATGAAAAGGCTCACTGATGTTAAACCTGTGTTCTCAGATTTGAGAGATGGCAACGGTAGAGTGATCAGCGCCTCAGCTTTTACCTGCTTCAATACCGAAGGAACAGACACGAAAGGTATCCCTTTTTCCAAAACAGTGAATATTGCTAAAGGAGGGGTACAACCACTTTGGGTGGGGATAGATATCGCGCCTGATGCCCGGGCAGGTGTGTACAAAGGTTCGGTTACGTTGCAGGCTGCTAATGCTGCCAGCCAGGTAATTCCTTTGGAAATTACGGTTGGTGATTCCCTGCTGGCAGACAGGGGCGATGGAGAAACCTGGCGGCATTCACGACTGAGATGGCTTAATTCCACATTAGGAATAGATGATAAGCCAACCATGGCTTACCAGGCTTTGTCCGTGTCAGGCAACACCATAAATGCAACCAACAAAAAGGTTCAACTGAATAAATCAGGCTTACCAACTGACATCGGCACTACTGAAGGTAATATTCTATATGCCCCGGTAAGATTTACAATAGAAATGAACAACAGGATTATGGTATTCACCGATACGGATTTTTCATTTCAGGAAAAAAAGGCAGGAGTGGTATCCTGGAAAAGCACATTGGATAACAATAAGCTTCGATTGGTGTGTCAGGGAGAAATGGAGTTTGATGGCAGGTTAAGCTATACCTATACGGTAGAAGCCAAAGAAGATATCCATATTCAGGATATACGCCTTGAACTGCCCTTCAAAAAAGCATACGCGACCTATATGATGGGAATGGGGCGAATGGGAGGATATACACCTGCTAACCATATATCCCGCTGGCAAAAAACTGAGGATAGTTTCTGGATTGGAGAAGCCGGTGGCGGAATTCAATGTGAACTGAGAGGTGGATCCTATCATGGACCGTTGCTCAACCTCTATCAGCCGGACCCTCCCGCCAGTTGGTTCAATGGCGTAAATGGCGGTTTCAGGATAGATTCAGATCAGCACCAGGTGATTGCTTCGGCTTATAGCGGTGCCCGGCATATGAGAAAGGGACAAAAAGTGGATTATCAGTTTGCGCTCCTAATAACGCCGGTGAAACCATTGGATATGAAAGCACAATTCACCAACAGGTATTATCATAGTCCATACCCAACCGAAGAAATTATCGCGAATGGAGGAAACGTGATGAACATCCATCATGCAAATAAATATAACCCTTTTATCAACTATCCTTTCATTGCACAAAAAGAGATGAAAGATATTGTAAACAAATGGCACGATAAAGGATGGAAGGTGAAAATCTACTATACGGTAAGGGAACTTACCAATCATCTTACGGAGATATGGGCGCTGAGAAGCCTCGGTAATGAGGTGTTGGCTGGCGGAAGAGGTGGTGGGTATCAATGGTTGCAGGAACACCTGGTTACGGGGTATACACCCCAATGGTATACGCATATCGGCGACGGAGTTGTAGATGCGGCTATTCTGAACGGTAGTGAATCCCGCTGGTATAATTATTATATAGAAGGGCTGAACTGGTTGATAAAAAATATGGATATTGACGGTCTGTATCTTGATGATGTATCTTTCGACAGAAATATCGTGAAAAGAATGCGAAAAGTAATGGAAATGACCAAACCTGACTGTATGATAGACCTGCATTCTAACACCGCTTTTTCACTGGGATCTGCCAATCAAAACCTTGAGATGTTTCCCTATATCGACAAGATATGGTTTGGAGAAGGGTTCAACTTTGATCTGATGCCGCCTGATTTCTGGCTTACGGAGGTAAGTGGTATTCCCTTTGGTGTGCCAAACGATATTCTTATGCATATGAGCGTCAACAACAAAAGAGGAATGACCTACGGCATGACACACCGGGGATATGCACAGATGTGGAAGCTATGGGACGATTTTGGGATCAAGGATGCAAAAATGATTGGGTATTGGGATAAGACGCCTGCTGTAAAGACAGGAAATAAAAATGTGGTTGCAACTGCTTATCTGAAAAAAGGACAAATACTGGTTGCCCTGGGGAACTGGAGTAATAAAACCGAAAAGGTTTTGCTTGATATTGACTGGAAAGCGTGGGGACTTAATCCCGGAAAGCTGAAAATATCAGCACCGGAAATCAAAGACTATCAAAAGGCAGTCGAATTTAACCCGGGAGATATCATCACAGTTGAGCCTAAGGACGATTTGTTGTTAATTATTTCAGGCAGGTAAAATAAATGGGAAGCCGGAAAGTATGCATGACCGGATTTATCATATAATACACTATGGCATGCTTACGGAAAAATAAGCTGAGGCAACGGGTATTGATACCCCGGGGTATGGTTCAGGTGAGACCGGTTCCCGGATGTAAACTATTGAATGGGTTCTCCATATATGAACCCGGCATATAATAACTTATCTTTTTTGTTTGATAGCCAAAGAATATGAAGCACGCATATTACAAGATATTTGTATTGACAGTCACTGTGCCTTTTTTAATAATCGGGCAGGCTGTTTCTCAGTCAGATACCCTATGGGCTGCCACGGACAGGTTCCAACCCCTGTTCGAATGGCAGCATGGATATCATCAGACCCTTACATTGAAGCTCTTCCTTTCACAGGCAGAATTTGATGGTAAATATAAACGGAAGGATAATGGCATCAGTACAATATATCTTACTATCGCAGATGCACTCGAGGTAATAAAGAAAATAGACAACCTTACTGCAGGTATTCCCAAAATCATATACCTGGTAGGATGGCAATACAACGGTCATGACTCGAAATACCCTGCTTTTTTTGAAGGAAATGAAAAGCTGAAGCGACCGCAGGATAAAAATGCACTGGAAAGCATCCGCTGGCTGATGAGGGAAGCAAAACATTATCATACTACCGTTAGCCTGCATATCAATATGTTTGATGCGTATGAAGACAGCCCGCTGTGGGAGGAGTACGTGCGGAATGATATTATTGCGAAAGATGCCGATGGAACTTTGATCAAAGCGGAATGGGGCTATCCGATCAGTTATGCACAGGAGTGGGCAACAGGGTTTGCGCAAAAACGGATAGATCGGCTGTGTGAGCTGCTGCCGGTACAGGAGGCCGGCACGATCCATATTGACGCCTTTCATACCTGGGCACCTATGCCAGTTACAGATGCCAATGGTAAGACTTATATAGATCTGGATAAAAAGCCCGTAAGCCAGTACCTGAAATTTACATCGGAGGATGAAACAGAAGCCCAGCGGAAAATTTTCGGGTACTGGGCATCAAAAGGGATAGATGTTACCAGTGAAGGGGTGGATTTTTTAAGACAAACAGATTTTGCGGGGCTACAGCCAATGGCCTGGTGGTTTGTAAGAAGCGCGTCGGATTATCTTCGCTACCCGGCGGCATATTATACAGGTGGTGTGGACAACGGTGAATGGGGACGTTTATTCGGAAGCAGCATGCATGGCGAACAGGAAATAAAACTTGATCCACAGCACCTGGAAGGTATGCTGGAAAAGTTTTGCCTGCATACCGTTCCCTGGTATTTTCTTAACCGGCTGAACCGGTTATACATGGTTCAACACAAGGAAAGCCGAAAAGTTGTATTTTCAGATAAAGTGGAATCTGTGATGACGAATGACCGGTATATGCTTTTACAAAATGGAAAGGTGCTGGTGGAGCATGATAATGTGCTAATACCTGCACTATGGCTACCCCGGCCAACACTGATTGCATATAGTAAGCAGGGATATGAGAATAAACACTGGCTGTTGCCGGATACATTTACCGGTTTCGGAAAGTTGGGCATTTATGAAGTAACACCTGCAGGAAAAAGATTCCTGTATACATTAACCCCGGAAGACGGAGGTATAAAGCTATCTATGCGCGCAGGGGCAGGATATATTATTACGCCGCTGAATTAAAAAATATGAAACAGGTATTTATCTTATTTCTTGCCTTCTTATGGTTACCGCCAGTGAAGGGCCAGACAGTAATCAATGTGGTTGACTATGGTATTCAGCCGGATAGTTTTGAAGATGCCGTGCCTGCGGTAAAAAAAGCTATTGCAGCCTGCAGGGATGCAGAAAATATCATACTTAAGTTTCCCGGGGGGCGTTACGATTTTTGGTGGCAATCGGCAGAAGAAAGGGAGTATTTTATTTCCAATACCTCTACTGAAAAGGAAAGCCCTTCAAAACGTAAAAGGACAGGGTTGCTTTTTGAGCATAAGAGTAATATAACGATTGAAGGGGATGGCTCGCAGTTCATATTTCACGGTAAGATGATCACCTTTACTTTTGACCGTTGCAATAACATAACACTTCAGAATGTATCCATGGATTTTGAACGCCCCAGCATGTCTGAACTTACGGTGGTATCATTCTCTGATACACTTGTGACGGCAGATATTCATCCGGATTCCCGATATCAGATCATGGATGGGCGGCTGGTGTTTTACGGAGACGGTTGGCGAATGATAGATGATCATGCCATATTGGTAAACCCAGCTTCCGGCATCATGGTATATAGTTCGTGGAGACCGTTTGCAAAAAGTTTGGCAATAGAGATCGCTCCCGGGCGTGTTGCTTTCTCAGGCGATTTTTCAAAACACAGGTTCAACCCCGGAGAGGTGCTGACGGTCCGGGATCCTATCCGCGATCACGTGGGTGCCTTCATCAATCAATCTAAAAATATCACCCTCCGGAATGTCACCATGCATTATATGCATGGGCTGGGTATTATCAGCCAGTATTCTGAAGATCTTCATTACGACAGCGTGCTGGTTGTGCCTTCCAAAGGGCGACAGATAGCTGCGTTTGCAGATGCTATGCATTTTTCGGGATGTAAGGGAAATATACTTATTGAACGCTGTCACTTCAGAGGGCTGCACGATGATCCGGTGAATGTGCATGGAACGCACCTGCAGATTACTGATATTGAATTTCCTTCCAGGCTGACTGTAAAATTCATGCATGGCCAAACATACGGATTCGATGCATTTTTTATGGGAGACTCAGTGAGTTTCGTTCGCGCGGCTACTTTACAGCCGTTGGGTTTGGGTAAGCTTAAATCAGCTACGCTGGTTGCAGAGAGGGAAATGGTGCTGGAACTGGAAAACACCATTCCTGCGGCAATAAAAACAGGCGATGTGTTGGAAAATATTACCTGGACTCCTTCCCTGACCGTCCGTAACTGCCGCTTTGAGCGTACCAATACCAGGGGGTTACTGGTGACGACCCGCCGGAAAGTGCTGATTGAAAATAACACGTTTTACAGAACGGGCATGCATGCTATCCTGATAGCAAACGATGCGTCGAGCTGGTATGAAAGCGGACCGGTTTATGATGTGGAAATTCGCAACAACACTTTCCAGGAGTGTGGTTATAATAGCGGAAAAGTGAATGCTGTCATCAACATAGCACCGGAAAATCATACTGTAACCAGGGATTTTTATGTGCATGAAAACATCCGCATTGAAGATAACCATTTTAAAACATTTAATCAACCGGTATTGGGTGCCCGGAGTGTAAAAGGGCTCCTGTTCCGTAACAACAGGATAGAAAAGACCGGTTTTGAGCCTATCGCTAACCGACATGAAACAGCCAGCCCGGTGTTCGTGCTTTCTGGAAGCAGAAACATCGTACTGGACAATAACCGCTTTACAGGGCTGCCAGATATGGTAATAAACTTATCAAACATGAATAAAAAGCATATCAAAACCGACCTGAAAGAAGCTAGTTTTCATCACTAAAAAGTTGCAATTTGCACACCCGATTATCGTTCACTAAAGTTTATTTTCAATTCAGATGAAAAAACTGATTATCTTCTTTACCGCTCTTTGTTCATGGGGATTATTATCCGCACAACCCGCTCCCAAACACGATTTACGCTTTGACAGTCTGGCTGCGGTATGGGATGAGGCCATGCCGTTGGGAAACGGTACTATTGGAGCATTGGTATGGCAAAAAGACAACAACCTTCGTTTTTCGCTTGACCGGGCAGATATATGGGATATGCGTCCCATGAAAGGGCTGCACAGGGAAGAGTTCAGCTTCCAATGGGTGGAGCAGCAGGTGTTGAAAAACGACTATAAGCCGGTGCAGGAATATTTTGATGCACCATACGACCGGGAGCCAGCACCTTCCAAGATCCCGGCCGGCGCCCTGGAATTTGTACTACCTGATGCTGAAGTGAAGTCGGTACACCTCTCCCTGAAAGATGCACAGTGTGAAGTAGTGTGGAAAAACGGACTGAAGCTGCAAACCTATGTGCACGCTACCCTGCCTGTGGGATGGTTTCGTTTTGAAAATGTCAAAGGCAATATTGAACCGAAACTGATAGCGCCGGCCTACCAGGACAAATCCACGTATGAGGAAGTTAATTCCCTGACAGGCGACAACCTGGGCAGATTGGGATATGAGCAGGGCCTGGTAGAAAAGCAGGGAAACAGCATTGTGTACAAACAAAAAGGATGGGGCGGCTTCAGCTATGAAATATCCGTACGCTGGCGAAAAATAAACGCGACCACGCTGGAAGGCGCGTGGAGCATATCATCTCAATACCCGGATAAGAAGATCAGCACCGCTGCTACCGTTGTTACTGCAGAAGCATTAAAAAGAAGCTATGTCGCTGATGGCACCAGCCACCAGAACTGGTGGAAAACGTTCTGGTCAAAATCTTCGCTGCAGGTACCCGACGATGTGATTGAAAAGCAGTGGTACCTGGAGCAATACAAATTCGGATCGGTGGCCCGTAAAGGAGCGCCCCCTATTTCGCTGCAGGCGGTATGGACGGCTGATAACGGTCGCATTCCACCATGGAAAGGTGATTATCACCATGACCTGAATACACAGTTGAGCTATTGGCCTGCTTATAGCGGCAACCACCTGGAAGAAGCCATGGGCTATATGGATCACCTGGAAGAAAACAAAGAGAATTACCGCCGGTATACCAAACGGTATTTCGGTAAAAACGGTATCGCCGTTCCCGGGGTCACCACGCTGGATGGCACCGAAATGGGCGGATGGATCCAGTATTCCCTCTCCCCTACCATATCGGCCTGGCTGGCGCAGCATTATTACCTGCAATGGCGCTACAGCATGGACAAGCAGTTCCTGAAAGAGAAGGCATATCCTTTCATGAAAGAAGTATGCACCTTTATTGAAGAGATCACCGTTAAGAAAGAAGACGGACTGAGGCGGCTGCCGCTGAGCTCCAGTCCCGAAATCAACAATAACAGCATAAACGCCTGGTTTTTGCAAAATACGAACTACGACCTGTCCCTGATGAAATTTGTATTTACAGCTGCTATAGAAATGGCGGAAGCATTACAGCTCCGTGATGAGGTAGCGGAATGGCAACAGACGCTTTCTGAGTTTGGCGACTATGCCCTTTCGCCCGACAGGGAGCTGATGGTAAACCCATCCCTGCCGTACAACGCTTCTCACCGGCATTTTTCGAATGTAATGGCGATCCATCCGTTGGGATTGATAAAATGGGAAGACGGACCGGAGGCGCAATCCATCATTACCAACACGATTGAACTGCTGGATAAGATCGGGCCGGATTACTGGTGCGGCTATTCCTATTCCTGGCTGGCAAACCTGAAAGCCAGGGCCAAGGACGGCGAAGGCGCGGCAAAAGCGCTTGATATTTTTGCGCAGGCTTTCTGCCTGCCCAACAGCTTTCACGCAAACGGTGATCAAACCAAATCGGGCCTGTCTACCTTCACCTACCGGCCATTCACACTCGAAGGGAACTTTGCCTTTGCCGCAGGACTTCAGGAAATGCTCCTGCAGAGCTATGCCGGCTTTATAGAGATCATGCCGGCC
This sequence comes from Chitinophagaceae bacterium, assembly GCA_037190885.1. Taxonomy (GTDB): domain Bacteria; phylum Bacteroidota; class Bacteroidia; order Chitinophagales; family Chitinophagaceae; genus Agriterribacter. The sequence goes on along the minus strand of JBBCJQ010000009.1, from coordinate 151,826 downwards.
GTCCCCGCTTCCTGGACGGATATTTCTTTCGACAAATTAAGGGCGGAAGGCGCCTTCCTGGTATCAGCAGAAAAAAACAGTGGCAGCATCCGGAAGCTGACCATCACGGCCGAAAGAGGCGGCACTGCCCGCATCAAGAACCCGTTTGCGGGACAATGGCAGTTGTCTGCCAAAAAAGGAAATATACAGGTAACGGAAGAAGATGGTTTCCTTGTGCTGAAAACACAGCCGGGTGCTTCCGTCACCATAACGGCACAACCATAAGCAATAGCAGGCTGTAAAGGCTTCCTGTTGTGAAGCTTTTGCAGCTTTATTATTGATCAGGTTTCCACAAACTCCCAGGCACTGACATATGCATCATTTTTTTCCGCATGTGCAATGAAATCCGCGTAAAAGCGGAATTCACTGAGGGTAGCGCTGTCGCCGATCACAACGAGCTTTTTCCTGGCCCTCGTCATGGCAACATTCATACGGCGGGTATCGGTAAGGAAGCCGATAGTGCCATCTGTATTGCTCCGGGTCATGCTGATATAGATGATATCCCTCTCCTGCCCCTGGAAGCTGTCGATGGTATTGATGGTGATCTTGTGCAGGTAAGGCCGGAGTTCCGGACGATGCACTATCTGCTCCTTCAATACCTGCAATTGCAGGCGATAGGGTGAAATGATCCCAATGGTCGGAAAATCATCCGTTGTATGATGAGGGATGAGTGCATTCACCAGCTGTGCCAAGTGCTTCAGTACAAAGTCTGCTTCTTCGGGGTTGGAAATAGCCGTACCTTCCTTTTTCTCTTCAAATCCACAGCCGGCAGTGTCAATAAACTGCAGGGGTGCTTCTGTTACGGCTATGCGATGCTGTGCAACAGCAGCATTCGCCTGCAACCGGTCCTGGTAAAACTGCCGGGAAGGGAACCGCATGATCTGTTCATGCATACGGTATTGTTCTTCCAGCAATGAAACGGCTTCGGGATGCAGCCGCACACATTTTTCCATCAGCGTTTCCGCCAGTCCGTTACGGGCGGCCTCTTCGGATTTGACGGTGGGAGGCAACTGGCAGTGGTCGCCGGCAAGCACCAGCTTGCGTGCTTTCAGCACCGGTATCCAGGTGGCGGGCTCCAGGGCCTGCCCGGCCTCATCTATTACCGCCGTATGAAACTTCAGGTGACTGATGGTATAATGATTACATCCCACCAGCGTGGCCACTATCACCTGTGCTTTCGATAACAGGTCGTTGGTGATGTATTGTTCTGTTTTTTCCACGTCCTTTAAAATACGGTGTGCTTCATCAAACAGCGCTTTTCTCTGCTCCCTTTCCGCCTTGCCGAAATTTCTTTTGTATTTATGGGCCATATTGCGCAGCTCATTGGCCTGCTTTTTCATTTTCTTTATCTCCTTTGTGCTGCTATGCTCCGCTATTTTACTGTCCAGCGTCAGCGACATCAGTCGTTCGGACACTCTTGCCGGGTTGCCGATACGGATGACGTTCAATCCTTCACCGGATAATTTTTCACTAAGCAGGTCTACTGCCGCATTGCTGGGCGCGGCTACCAGTATCTGCTGCTCCTGCAATTGCAGCAGTGTTTTGATCGCCTGCACCAGGGTGGTGGTCTTACCGGTGCCGGGTGGTCCGTGTACGATCGCCAGTTCGTTGGCAGTGATGATTTTGGCCACCGCCTCTTTTTGCGAGCTGTTCAAAACCGGGTTGTCCGGTATTTTTATATAGGGATCAAAGGATGGATTTTTCCCTCCTGTTACTATTGTGAGCAGGTGGTTCTCTTTGCTGTTGCCGGAAATGGCGATAGCCTGTTGTAAAGCCCCCTGCATTTCTTTATAGCTATTCTCGTCAAACAGCAGGTCCAGCCCCAGCTTCCCGTTCCGCGACCAGTCCGGCAATTCATCTGTACGGATATTCAGCTTTAGCCTGTTGCCGCCCTGGAAGGTCACTACACCCTCCACCCGGTCTTCTTTGGAGTTGTGATTGGAGAATAACACCGCAGCCGCTCCGAAACGAAACTGATGCGGGATATCCTGGTGGGTGGTGCGTTCCAGCTCAACCGTCAGGTAGTCGCCCCGCGACATTTCGGTATCCCGTATAGCTACCGGGTACCAGCTCATTCCGTTATCCCTCCGGTGTTGTACGGATGTAGAGCCCAGCAGCTCTTCAAATGATCTTCTGTCTTCTGCTCTTTCCATCTGCAGAAGCTCCAGCAGCTTTTTGAAATATTCCATTGTGCAAAGGTAAATGGGGAAATGTGAAAAATTATTTTATCTTTGTAACTAAGATAGTTATCAAATAAGATTTATGGATAATAAAGAAGATGCTTTCCGGGTGAGGAAATTAAGCCAGCAATATGCTTACACTTCCATTCAAATGCATGAAAATATAGGGAGAAAACTGGGACTGACAGGCACCGACCATAAGTATTTGGGATTTTTTATCCAAAAAGTTCAAATGACTGCCGGGGAACTTGCCGCACTGACGGGTTTAACAACGGGAGCAGTCACAGGATTAATAGACAGGTTTGAGAACAGAAAACTTGTCAAAAGGCAACCGGACAAACATGACAGGCGAAAGATCATCATCGTACCCGACATTGATAAAATCGTAAAACTGATCACACCGTTTTATAAGGACTTCCAGGATAATACCGATAAGCTCTTAACATCGTTCTCCGCCAAAGAATTAAAAACCCTGGAAAAATACTTTCTAAAAGCTTTGGCAATAATGAACGATAAAATTGGAAACGTGAACAAAAAATAACAACATTATGAGCAAAATTGAAACAGAGAATAAAGCTGCCCCCACTCCATTCGCGCAGACATACTTCCACGGAACAAAGGCAGACCTGGCCGTGGGAGATCTTATTCAGGCCGGTTTTACATCCAACTATGCCGATAGAAAGCTAAAGCACGTTTATGTGACATCAACCTTACATGCAGCCGTTCTCGGGGCAGAACTTGCTTCAGGTGAGGGACGGGGAAGAATTTATCTCGTAGAAGCAACCGGCACTATAGAGGATGATCCGAACGTGACGGACAAAAAATTTCCCGGTAACCCTACTATGTCTTACCGTTCGGAACAACCGTTTAAGGTGGTCGGGGAAGTAACGGTTTGGCAGGGGCATTCCGCGGAACAGATCAAAGCAATAAAAGACGGACTGGAAAAGCTTAAGGAAAAAGGTATAGGAACTATTGAGGATTAAGCTTACACATTATGCGTTACCTGACATCGGCTTAGTACTATAGCGCATGATGATCGTATTTAAAGCCCTTTTTTGCCTTCCGCCCAATAGGGTTCGGTGCGGATCTGCTTCATATCGGCGCCTCTCGATAATAAGTATTTTCTCATAGCCAGTATGGATTTTGCCCTCCCGGTAAGGTAAAAGCAGGTATTCTTTACAGCAGGTGTCCATTCATCTTCCGATTCATTCAAAAAACGGATCGCAGGCCCGGCAGGATCTTCAAAGGACGATGTTACACAAACAGCAGGCTGTATGGAAAATACATTCGCCCATTCCCCATGGGGAATAGAAGCTTCTGCCAATGCAAAAAAAGACTGGTCGTTTTTGTGCGCTTCATTCCGCATACAGGCCATGAGCCCTAATGAAGTCTCATCACCAAAAACAAAATGCTTTGTAAAAGAAGATGTATAACTCAGCTTACCTCCCGGACCCAATAATTTTACGGCATCTCCTTTCTGCAAACGCTTTGCCCAGTCGCTTCCCACACCTTTGTCGTGCAGATAAAAGATGACTTCACAAATACCCTGCCCGGAATTGAAATGGGAAGGGGTATAATGCCTGTAATCGTTGGGGGTGACACGGAACTCCACTACATTGCCCGCAGTGAATTTTGTTTTGGAAAGATCGCCTTCAAAACGCACTCTCTTTAATTGCTCATTCAGATAATGAATATCTGTAATTACAACAGGGTGATACATATGCCTGAACACAACATCCATCGTATCTCCCAGCCATTTCGGTATACTTGGCATAATAATACTTTAAAGATTGATAACATAGTCAATATGAACGATAGCAATAAAAATAACCCGGCATTGCGATAGAACGGTTTCGCATAAAGGAATAAAAGAAACGAAAGCAGGAAAAATTTCACCACCGCGTAAAGACCTGGCAGACGTGTTTCCAGGCAGACTACACATTCGCAGTCCTCCATTCCTGTGGCGTAACAGCATACTCCTGTTTGAATACCCTTGCAAAATAGCCGGGATCGTTGTAGCCGCAATCCAGTGCCACTGATGCAATACTATTGGATGGATCCTGTAATAATTTCTTTGCTTTTTTTAACCGGATCATGCGAATGAACTTATTGGGAGAACACCCGGTAAGCGCTTCTAATTTGCGATGCAGTTGCGAATGGCTCATAAACACCTGCCTGCATAATTTTTCGACCGTAAAATTCACATCTGTCAAATTTTCTTCTACCGCTTCTCTTACCTTTTTTACAAAACCAGCTTCAATAGTATGGTCGCCTGCTTTATTGGGAATCACAACAGTTTGTGCAGGTAAATCTCCCTGTATACCTGCCTTTTTAAGATAATACTGTTGCAGGTTTTTACGCATCTCCAGCAATTTCTTTATCCGCACCAGCAATTCTTCTTTATTGAACGGTTTTTCCAGGTAGGCATCGGCGCCCTGCTGTAACCCTTCTATCTTACTGCCCACATCAGCTTTGGCGGTTAGCATGATTACAGGAATATGGCTGGTGTTTTCATTGCAGCGCAATTTGTTCACCAGTTCAAAGCCATCCACAAATGGCATCATTACATCGGTGACGATAAGGTCAGGGATCATATCTATAGCTATATCAAACCCTTCCCTGCCGTCTTTCCCCACGGCAAGCCTGTAATCAGAAAGACAGGATGCGGTATATGCTACCACATCAGCATTGTCCTCTACCAATAATATCAATGGAGTACCGATACCTTTTTCTTCCTTACCCGGTATTAATTCGTTGAAGTCCGGCTTCGAGACAGCAGGAGCATATGCTGCCCTGGACTTTAAAAGTATATTTACCCGGCGGCAGATGGAGATAAGTCACCGTGCGCCGTGTGCCGCTTTCTACCCACCCCTTATCAATGCCGGCCAATTGGTAACGGTATTTGTTTTGTGCGGGTGCCGTAAAATCAAGCGAAGAAAATTCCAGGGTGAGTACATCCTGCACATGACTGAGTGTTATGGATGCTGTTTGTTCAATCGTTTCCTCAAGCAAACCTGTTTCATCGCCGGGCGTTATTGTTTTATTGGCGATCTGTATGGCGGTGATATATACGTTGGGGGAATAACTGCCGGACAATACTTTTTGCGGGTCAAAAATATTTAAACCATTTACGCCTCCAAATGCAAGATCGCCATTGGATAATTTCGCCAGTGCATTGGTATTGAATTCATCGGCCTGCAGGCCATCACTCGTGCTGAATACCCTGAATACCAGCGGCAAATCGTTTTCCTCTTTCGCTGCCAGCATGCAGAATATGCCACGGTTAGTGCTTCCCCATATATTACCGGTATTATCGGCTAATATTCCATATACCACATCATTGGGCAGCCCCTGTTTGGTGGTATAATGAATAAATTTCCCGGTTGATTTCTGCATGCGGTTGAGCCCTCCGCCTTTTGTGCATATCCATAGGTAATCGTTGTCAGCGGGGTCATCCATAAACCAGGAAACATAATTATAACTGAGGGAATTGTGGTTGCCGGGAATATTTTTAAACCACTTTACCCCGGGTGAGGATGTATCGTTCGTAAATTCCAGTCTTGCAAAACCATGTTCGGTACCCAGCCAGAAAATACCCTGCCGGTCTTCATAGAACGCGTTGGTTTGTGTAAGCGCCGCCTTACCGGTGTATTGCCCGGTGTTTACTAAAACCACCGGGGTAAAGATAGACGCGGCAGCGCAGCGTATCTATTACCTTACCAAAGACAACAAAATTAAACGCATCATCAACTATAGCAATGGTAAGGTAATTGATGAAATATATGCCAGCTTCGCCAACAGGACCAATGGAAAGATCTACAATCATCATGAAAATATCAACACCATTCGCAAAGCCGTGTACGCTTTTGAAAAAGGCGATATTGAAAAATACCTGGGCTACTACAGCGATAATGTGGAGTTCTATGATATTAACGGGGAATGGGGGAAAACCCGCACCAAAGCGCAGGAAAAAGAAAATATTCAGCAATTCCTGGTCAATTTTGAAATTAAGAGCATCGATATGATCGGCTATCCTGACTACCTGGAATATGAAATGGATAATGGCCGCGAAGTGCTCACGTGGTGGAAATTTAACCTGGTAAGAAAGTCGGATAAGAAAGCAATTGCCCTGCCGATGCATCTTAGCAACAGCTTTGATGAAAAAGGGAATATCGTTGCTGAAATAGCCTATTACAGTGAGGCTTTACTGACGAAGTGATATTATCAGGCTGACCAAATTCGGTTTTCTCATATACACGTTCAACAAACGCATCAGGCTTCCTTTCCAGGTTGCCTTTTTTGCTATTAATATAACCCTCGTTTCAGGATACCCGCCCTTCAGACCCGGCGCCGGTATACCGGCTGCCCTGCACCGTTAGCTGCCTGGTCTTTCTCCCCCAAATTCGGCATTGTTTCATGCATGCAGGTTTCACAATTTTACGACTGAAAATAATTTCAGATCGTAAACCATTAAAGCAATACGATGAACAAGCTTCTTACCATAGGTGTACTGCTTTTATTAAATGCTTTAGTGCCGTCTGCTGCGGTTGCCCAGAACATTGAGCAGCTCAATTTTAAAAAACCGGTCCGCTTCAGCGGTTCCTTACACCTTCAACTGGAGTCTTATAGCGCCAATAACCTGGAGAACAGGCGCAAGCCTTTCTCCTGGATGATCTCCGGTTCGCCTACACTTACCATATTGGATATACCGGTGCCGGTCAGCTTCCTGCTCAGCAATTTTGAAAACAGGTATTACCAGCCTTTCAACCAGTACGGTATCAGCCCCAAATACAAATGGATCACCGTACATGCCGGCTACCGCAATGTACAGTTTTCGCCCTTCACCCTGGCAGGTTACCGGATGTTGGGCGGAGGTGTTGAGCTGAACCCCGGCAAGCTGCGCCTGGGTTTTATGTATGGAAGACTCAATAAATCCACCGCCATTGATTCCGCCCAGTTTGCAAACCCTTTGGCTTACAGGCCCATCCCTTCCTATACCCGGATGGCATATGCCGGAAAAATAGGCTGGGGCGGGGACAGGAATTTTTTCGATATCAGCTTTTTGAAAGGCTGGGACAAAGAGGGTTCTATGAAAAATGAATACAGGGATTCCATTGCGCCGGCTGAAAATATAGCGATCGGGTTTTCATGGAAAAGAACATTATTCAAAAAGCTGGTGTGGAATGCCGATATAGGGATCAGTCATTTCAGCGCTGATAAGGATGCGGAAAAATTAAAGCTGGATAGCTCGTATCCCAAAATGGTACGGACGCTCACCGGTATTTTCGATACCCGTATATCCTCAGGGCTGCTTACAGCCGGTCAGACCAGCCTTTCTTACCAGGGAAAAATTGCCGGGCTTTCCCTGCAATACCGCCGTATCGACCCCGAATACGAATCCATGGGCGCTTATTTTTTTCAAAGCGATATAGAACAATTCAACCTGGCGCCCTCGTTCCGGCTGCTGAAGGGTAGATTACTTGTAAACGGCAGCGCCGGTTACCAGCGCGACAACTTATACAGGCAAAAGCTGGCCACTTCCGAACGGCTGATCGGGAATATGAATGTGAACTACTATCATTCGCCAATAATGGGCTTCAACTTCTCCTATTCCAATTTTGGCGTAACGCAGAATCCCTTACGCACCGCGCCGAATGATGATATTTTTAAGCAGGTATCACAAAGCTTTACGCTGATACCTTATTTCAATTTGTCGGATGGCCGCACTGCAAAAAATATACAGGTAATCGCATCCTACCAGTCGTTGAACAGTCCCGTTAAAACGATCAATACTGCGCCTGATCAGCATACCCTGTTTGGTTCAGCCGTGTATAGTCATACCTGGTTGAGTCAGCAGGTTTCATTGAACGCGTCGCTGAATTACAATAATACCCGGCTGCCCGCGGGTGGCATAGGCTCTTACGGCGCCGGGGCCGGGGCATCTGTACCGCTGTTAAAGCGGAAGCTGCTCTTTAACGGTAATGCACATTATAACAGCAACAGCTTTAACGGCAGCAGCAACGGATATACCATTAACGGGAATGCGGCTGTGAGTACCCGTTTCTGGAAACGCAATTCGATACAGTTGGCTTTTATATACCTGAAGAACGAATCAAAAGATCAGTCTGCCATTCAAAGCTTTGATGAAAAGACATTTCGTGTCGGTTACGGATTGACTTTCTAAATTATGTTACCCTTCAAACCAGTTTATATGTACCGGTTCTGTAAAATAATTTTTGTGCTGTTGCTGACGGGGATGTATTCCGCAACTGCATGGTGCCAGGTAAATGTGAGCATTACGCTTAAGTCTCCTTATTCTTCCAGCATCAGCGATTATTATCATTTAGAGAATAAAGCGGTAATTGTTATCACCAACAGTTCTTCCACCGCATTGAACATAAAGCTGGGCGGCAGCATTGTTAATGAATCCAGGGGCGTGTATATACGCACCAACCCGGAGTGGCAGCCTCCCACTCCTATTTCACTGGCGCCGTTTGCCACCACTACCCTGGTTGCCAATGCCGACGCCATGCGGTTTTTTGATCAGTCCAATGCCACTACGAATGCCAACAGCGACATGCTGGCTACCATCGTAAGAACGGGCAGGTTGCCGGAAGGCGCCTACAGCATCTGCGTAGACGCCTACGACTATTATACCGGGCGGCTGCTTTCTGCCAGGGGTGCCAATTGTTTCCATTTTGAACTTTCCTGGCTGGATCCGCCTGTGATCACATTTCCACAGAACGATTATATCTATCCCGCAGAACAGGTATCAAAGAATTTTAGCTGGACGCCTCCATTGGGAAACCTTGCCGGGGGGATAGTGGAATACGACCAGGTGGTGGTGAAAGTACAGCCGGGGCAAAACCCGAACGACGCCATTGCGGCAGCAAGGGATTTTAATGCGGGGAACCCTGTGCTGGTTAAAAGAAATATGCTGACGCAAACCTATATCACGCAACCTTATGACCTGGAATTTGAGAATGGCGCTACGTATGCCATGCAGGTGGTTGCGAGAGACAGGAATAATAGCCTGTTATTAAAAAATGAAGGACGCAGCGAGATCGTGGTATTCCAGATAGGAAAGCACGGCATTGCACAGGACAGGGTTACTGAATATGTGGCAGAAACACCCCTCTTCACCACGGTTCAGCTTAAAGCGAAATTACGCTACTACTGGATGAAGAATGGAACCACGTCGAATAAGAATAATTTCGGCAACTCGGTGGGTTCATCCGGCAATAGCGGCGGCGGCTGGAGCGACGGTAATTCCGGTACCGGTCTTCAAACTGCCAATAACTCCAATCCATCTCCACAGAATGCTGCCGATGGCGCGCTCCGGCATAATACATACGGTTTTTCAGGAAAACAGAATAGTCCGCTCGCCGGCATAACGGTACAACTGGTACAAGCCCTCCAGTTCTCAAACCCATCGGGAACCGGCCAGAGCCCGGTTTCCGGGTTTTTGCCGGGCAATGTATGGATACCGGGCGGGTCGTCTGTTCAAACAAGCAACGGTACCACTATCAGCTTATCCATATTGGCCACTGCTACCAGCAACGCCGGCGGGGAGCTGACATTTAATGTGCCGAACCTGGATAATATTGATTTCGGATGGAAACAGGGTTCATTTGGCCAGACTGGCGGAGAGCACGCCTGGAGCGTGTCCGGCCAATACAGGAAAGTGCTGATGCTGAAAATCACATCTCCCGGCACAGAATATTATGCCGATCCTGTTCAATTTATCAGCGGTGTGCCCGGTAATAAGGAAATGGGTACTTTTTACTGCCGGGTAAAAACATTTAATCCCACCGTGTTGGTCGCCGACCGGTATGACAGAACATTAAAGTATGACAATATAGAAGTGTTGCTGGTTCGCACAAAAGCCCGTCCTCAACTGGCCCCGAAAGATGAGGGCGATCCCGGCAATTTCACCAATCCGCAGTTCTACAACGGGGGAACGGGTACAAGTTATGAGATCGTTGCAAAGGGCGTCACCAACAGTTCCGGGCAGGTCACTTTCACGAATATACTGACCGGCGACATGGACTACGACAACAGACCTTACTCCCTGTTCATGCGACCGAAGGATGAAACTACCACTCCGCATAGTTTAAACTACAGTTCGCGTCAGTTGAGGTATGCCAAGGCCTACCAATGGTTCAACGATTCGTTCAACGATTGTTACTACTTTAATGGAGACAGGCTCAGGGACGAGTGTCATTATGAAGCGGCGATGGGTGCCATAAGCGCTAAAAACCAGGGGCTCTACAGTATTGCCGGGCAGGATCCTGCTTTCGACAACTATACCATTCTTTCCACAACACGTACGCTCCCCAGGGTATATGCCCAGGTAAAAAATGCCGCGGCGGGCAACGATGGTGGCGTGGCGCAGAATGAAGAAAATGCGTACTGGGTATTGTGGAAGATCAGCCGGGAAGCCGCTATAAAGGCTAAAAATGGCACTTACCAGGGCAAATGGGGCGCTACGATGGAAACAAGCCAGACAGGCTTTGATTTTATATATGGTATACTTCAACGTAACGGCACTCCGCCGCAGATAGAGCGGTATGGCGCTACAGGCGCCGATGGCCGAATAGACGCACGCGGGTTACCCATTGAGGGCGACCAGTATAACCCCAAAGGATATTTTTACCTGCTACAAGCAAGCAAATACGGTTTTAAGTCTGCTTTTTTTGCCGTCAACAGGGATGCTTCCAACAATAATAATACGACGGGCGATATGCATCCCGCTGCGTTGGGTATGGCATATAACGCAGGGCACTTATCCCTGGAGCCAAAAGGAAAAGTAAAAGTAAAGCTGGTCAACCGGGATGGTCAGCGGATCAGTGGACAGGTATATTACACGGATCCCGCAACAGGACAAACGGGAACGGTAGTAACAGTAAGTACCAGCGGCGTGTATCCGACGGTATATATTCCCTCCGGTAACAACAGGAAGCTGGTGGTATTGCCCACCAATACGGAAAAGTATGAGCAGGATACCATTACATTGAACGTTCCGGCAAATGAAACGATCACCGAGGAAATAACCGTACAATACAAATTACACCGCATTTATTTCAACGTGCGAAACAGCGCCGGTCAGCGGCTGGCCAACGTAAAAATATCTTTGATCGATATCCCTGCCGGACTGGTGACCATGTACCCGGATGTTCGCAGCCCTTATTCATCCGAAGCCATGTATTTCCAGGTGCCCGGTAACGATCAGAATAATAATAATCAGCAGAACAATAACAACAATAACTATATAATTGTAGATGGCAATTCGATGCCCCAGGCATTGGGCCCGATGGACAGGCTGACGAATAATAACGGCGGTGCTGATTTTGCATTCACCAATTCAGGCGAAGACTTTAAGTTCCGTATCACAGGGCCTCCCGGAACCAGCTACGTGGTAATGCACAAGAATGTGCACAACCTGGCTTCCAAAACCTGGCAGCGGGTGGATATTGAATTAAAGAGCGCCAGAACCGTAAAAGGTACGGTTAAGCTGGGCACATCGCCGGTAGCCGGGGCAAGGGTGCGGGTAAAAGGCTCTAACCCGCTGATCGAAACGCTCACAAATGCACAGGGCGAATACGAGCTGAGAGGCGTACCGCGGGATACCCTGCTTACGTTTTCGGCAACAAAGCCCTATTCGGGTTATGTTGGCATGGAGTATAAAGAAGGCCAGGTGCTTATGGATGTATATGGCAATGTAAATTACGCCAACCAGATCACCACCACCGACCATACCACCTTCATCAACTTTAAGCTGCGCATATACGATGGACTGGATCTGAGCCGCCTGCTGGGCTTCCCCCTGGAAGTATCCAACCTCGTGGAAACCAATAACGGATCCGGCAGCGTGAGCATATCGGGCCTGGTTTCCGTGACAGACTCCCTGAACAACCTGTTTAAAATGTACGGTACTGCGGCAGATGGCAAGGCGTTATCCACGATTGACTTCTCCGACATAGTTGTTGTGGCCGATAATAAAAGGAATGAAGCGCAGATACCTTATTGCAGGCCTCAGACATTGCCCGTAAGAACGGATATTAATGAACAGCCGGTGCTGATGTATAATTCTTATACGGCTCTTTTGTGGGACAATGTCAATGGAATAACGCTTTCCAACTATGGAGCAGGTAACCAGGCGCAGGGGGCAGCCTTAGGGAAGATACAGATCAGCGCCTCCTCCGTCAACGACAACAATTTCGGTTATCTGCCGGAACAGGAGATGTTCCTGAAAAGGTCTGTGAATGATAATTCGCTGCAATTTCCGGTATTTACTTCCTCAGGCACGGCGGCAATCAGCGGAACGGCAGGCTTCCCCGTTGTAAACGGCAATGGAACCAATTTCCGTTATGCGTTGAAATTTAACCAGGCGGAATTTACCGTCATCGCGTCCTCCGCTACCTCGCGGTTGTATAAAGATTCCATTGTGCTGGACTCAAGATTACAGACCAACCTGTCTGATGTGAGCCCTTCCAATCTGAACTTCCCGATAGGGCATGTGGTGGTAAACGAACAGCGGAAGCTTAACGATATTAATGCTGTTGTGAACAGCACGGTGCCACTGGATGCGTTCAGCATGCATATTAAAAGGGTAAAGGTCGATAACAGCGGTGTTCATTTTGACGGAACGCTCAATGCGATTGGCCTCAACCTGCCGTTTACGGAAGCTACCCTGTACCCCGACCGGTTTCATATCGGCCAGGGCTCGTTGGATGTAAACAACCTGAAACTCCTGGATGCCATCCCCGTGCAGGTGCATACCGGCGCCACATTCGGATACGATGCCACCCGCGCAACGCCTGCCTGGTATTTGTCCATTACGGCAAACGGTAATAACAATCCTGCCGCCACCATCAGCGGGCAATATATGAATGGACTGCCTGCACAGTCGGTTATACCTTTCAGTTCCCTGTGGTTTTACAGCAATGGCGACCGGCAACTGCAGCTCGGCAATATCACCTCGTCGTACCGGTTACACAATATAACTGATTTCTCCCTGCAAAGCGTGGAGCTTTCCGACAATATGATCGCCCTGAACGGGTTGCTGAATATGGGTATCCCGGCCATCCCGGCCTATAACACCGGGTTGATGTATGATAAGGAAGCTAATAATACGATCAGCAATGTCACTCTGCGCCCGTTCAGCATGAGCGACCAGGCGGTAAACGGCATTGTGCTGTCTTTCAACGGTGGCAACAGCAACAGCATTCAGTTCAGCAACGGCAAATTGGAAATAAAAGGCATCTTAAGAGACGAGAACCCGGATGTGTTTAAGAATGTACGTTATACCATCACCAAAACAAATGCGCAAACCCAGCTTACGCTGGATTCGCTGCCCAACCGCCAGCAGATCATTTTGGGAGGAGATGGTAACAGCCGCATGGTGCTGAGTAATATTGACGGGAAGATGTGGGTGGAGAACAATGCCTGGACCTACCTGTACTTTAACGGCGATATGCCGGAAGAAATGGGCTTTACCGCAGATGGCAAACGCATGCGGTTTGAGGTAAAGGGACGCCTGGAAGTGGCTAACCAACGTATGCACCTTAAAAGCGTATCCAGTCCGTTCGGCAATATTAACATGACCTATGACCTGGCCAACCACCGCTTAATAGGAGAGTTGAGCTTTGATAAAACGATCGGCACAATGAACGTAAATGGTCATGGAGAGCTGGTATTTGACAAGCTGGGGTATTATTTTATGGGTGCGGGGGCAATGGAAATGAGCAATCCCACTGTTACGGGAGGTACGTTCCTGCTCTTCGGAGATTATAAACACAAGCAAAGCAACCGAAGGGATAATATTGAATCCATATTAAAAGAGTACAGCTATTACTATCGCCAACTGGATGAACTGCCCGAGGGGTACACCAGAATTAACGCCCTGAACGGGTTCTTTTTTGAAGCCGGCGGCGAAATACCATTCCCCGGGCTTCCCAACGTGGATATTGACCTGGGGCTGGTATATGCTACGCTTTCCGTTACCGTGGGCGGCGATATAAGAGTGGGAATGAATTTCGGAGAAGTGAACAGCTACAACCTGGGGATGGGCGTATTTGTGAACGCGCTGTTTGCCATGGGGCATACAAGCGGAATTGTTTGTGGCGGGGTTGAACTGCGCGGTTCCGGGGGGATAGACATGGACGGAACTTATTACAGCAATGGAAACTATACTATGCAGGTAACAGGTTATGTAAACATAGCGGGGAGCGTTTATGCAGGCGCGGGGCTGCTATGTACCGCCAAGTGCGAATTGGCTTGCGGCCGGTCCGATGCAAGCGGCAGCGTGGGGATCAAAGCAGTGGGTACGGTTACAAACAATAGCTCAAGCTTCCGGCTGGAATTCGATGCCAATACTTTCCCACCAAGAGACTAATATAAAAACATATAAGATGAAACAATTCCTTCCATATACAGTCCTGCTGGTTTCAGTTACGCTGCTGCACAATAATATGGCGGCCCAGCAAAACTATCCGAACCTGGCACGCCCCGGCGCAAAGGGTATTTTCGTAATGTCGGGTGATATGATCCTTCAGGCAGGAGATGCCCCCTATATTATCGAAAGAAAAAAAGGGAATGAAAAAGAATTTAAAAAAATAGCGGAGCTCACGCCTGTTCCTTCAGCAGAAGCGTTCAAAAAAAATGCGGAGGCTTCCCTGAACTGGCTGCCTTACAAAACGGATCTTATATCATACAGGCTGGACAGCATCTGGAAAATGGGGATGGCAGCGGGTAACCTGAAAGCATTAAAAAACGTTGGCTACAGTTTGCCGGTGATGGCGGGGTTCAACCTCGTATGGCTGGATGAAGAGGCGGAGAAAGGTAAAACCTATCAGTACCGGGTAACCGCCGGCAATACCGTGCTGACATCCACCCCGGTATTGTACCGCCCGGCGCCGGTGGCGCGTGTAAACGTGGAAAACCAGGTTTTTAATGAACCACAGCATACGCTTTATACACACGCGATCGCAGTTGGTGAAAACAGTCCCTTTTGGCTGGAAGTGTACCGCAGCAACGAAAAAAAAGGGTTTGACATGATCGCGGCGGAGATACTGGTAGCGCCCGGTCACGATACCATGCGGTATGTTATAAAAGATACGACTGCCCGGGAAGGCAACCTGTATTATTATTTTCTGAAAGGGTATGATGCCCTTGGCAATGCGTCACCAAACAGCGACACGCTGCTGACCGCATCGCTTGATTTTATACAGATGCCTATGCCGCAGCAGGTAATGGTATTGCAGGACAGCACCGCAGACGGGATCAGCATTTCATGGAAAATACAGAAAGCTTCCCTGATCAATATGCTCACGCTGTACCGGAGCACCAACTCGGTGGACGGTTTTGAACCGATAGCCGTACTGTCGCCGGATCAGGAACAATTTACAGATGACGACGTGCAACCCGCCACCGCCTACTTTTACTATTTTGAAGCTACCTATAAGATGCAGGATCGTCCTAAAAGATCCACCATGTTCGCGGGGTCGTATACCGATAAGCGGCCCCCTGCGCCGCCGGCCGGTATCACGGCAACGGGAACAGAAGAGGGCATTACGATAAGTTGGGAGAATCATGATAAAAACATAAGCGGTTTCTGGCTGTATCGCGGCGAACAGGGCAGACCGTTGGTGCTGGCAGGCGGCCTGATCCCGGCAATTGACACGATCGCACAATACAATTTTACGGATACGGACAGCCTGTTCAACGGCGGCGTGTTTTATACCTATGCCATCAGATCTTACTCCACCAGCCATGTGGAAAGCATTTTTTCCGATACAGCCGTTGCCAGACCCCTGAAAAATATCCCGGTTCCGAAGCCGCCTTTGAACCTAACGGCACAAACCACCAACGGAAAAACCTGGATAACATGGGACGATGTATCGGCTTACGACGGGCATGTGGCAGGTTACCAGTTGTTGCGCAGCATGAAAAAGGCCAAGACCGACAGCTACCATCCTGTGGATACCTTTTTTTGCAGCGTCAATTTATACGTGGATACATTGATGCAGCCCGGCGAAATATACCGCTACTCCGTCAGCACACTGTCTGTATTGGGCGTAGCCAGCGCCGCCTCCGAGATCAAAGATATCTCTCCCGAAGATTCGGGGCGCGCAGCGCTGCCGCCACCGCCTTCGTCGGTGGTGGCCAATATTACCAAAGCGGGTGTGCAGCTCAATTGGGAACCGCCGGCGGTTGCGCAGCAGGTGGAGTACGTGATATACCGGTATGAGCGGGGAAAGGCCCCTGTAAAAGCGGGAACGGCTTCTTTCGATAGTTCCGGGTTTACAGACACAACCGCCGCAAAAGGCAAACAGTATTTCTATTTTGTGCGGTCGGTAACCCCTGCCCTGCTGGAAGGCGATAAAAGCAATGAAGCGATGGCGCTGTATAAATAAAGGAACCATGTTTTAAAATATTAAAATTTTCAGGAAATGAAAACGGTTTTTTCTCTGGCGGCTGTAGTAATAGCTTTTGCAGTAATGGCCGGCTGCGACAAGCAGGGTCCGATGGGTCCCCCGGGCGAACAGGGCCCGGACGGCGCAAATGGTTCAGGCGGCACCACCATTAGTTTTCTTACGCCTGCCAATGCAACTATACACTGGGAGGTGTCGGACGGGTGGGGTGGCGATGCACTTTCTGAACTACGGGTAAATGATAATCCGATAAGCCTGCCGGGTTCGTTGCGAAGCATTATTGAAGCAGGTGGGGTAGTGATGGTATATTTTCTTACGGAAGACGACCGGTGGCTGCGCCTCCCCGAAATTGAGGACGCGAGATATGCCCATTATAGTTATGCGTATTATTTTCCGGGAGAGGATTCTGGAAACGATTTTTATATGGGCCTGTATGCGCGTGTGAAAAACGATATGCTGCCGATCGTGGTAAAAAGGGTCAAAATAGTAGCGCTTCCTGCGTCGCATCATGAGGAAATAGAATTGAAATAAAAACATAAAACGGATCATATGAACATTTTTAACGGCAGGGTCATCAGGTGGCTGCAATTTTCTATGCTGTGTTTTTTTTCCGTCCTGGTATTATTCAGTTCCTGTACCAAAGAAGGGCTGCAGGGCCCGCGGGGTCCGCAAGGGCCTCCCGGTGAAAACGGCACGGGTTCGGGAGGTGGCGCTACCGCTATGCTCAGCTATACATTTAAAAGCAATAGCTTTCAATGGCATACTACCGGCACAGACACCCTTCTTTATTATGACAATTTACTTTATGTTCCTTCTTATGTCTTGAGACACCAGGAAAATAATGTGCCGGTTGATTATATATCACTGCCTGCTTCGCTGAACGAACAGGTTGAAAAGAACGGTATATTAATATTGGGGGTTTTGCAAACGTCCTATTCCCGGGAAATATTTCCGATATCTCATATAGCGGTAGAGTTTTATTCGCAGGTAACCTATAGTTATTCGCTGAAAAAAGCGGGAAATGGTTACCGGCTCAGTATCATCGCAAAAAATATCGACTTTCTGGATCAGTACCCGATGGGTGCGATACAGGTGGTCGTCATTCCACCCACTGCAAACGGAGTGATCCATAACTGATTTTTCTTAACGCTGATAAATTGAATGCTATGCAAATTGTAAGGATCATAAAAAACAGCGCTGTGTTAATACTGGCTTTGCTTTTTTCCTGCGCCAAGGAAGGCGCGGAGGGCCCTCCCGGGCCGGAAGGCCCCCCGGGAAATAATGGCAGCAACGGCGGCTCCGGCGAAGGAGTGGTACTGGCTTTTCAAACGCCCGTAGGCAGCATGTTCAGGTGGCGCCAACAGTCAGGTGAAGAGTTTGACTTGCATGTGCAGTTCCCGCGCGCAACGCAATGGTCGGAGAACGGGGTATTATTTGATGATACTTCGGGGCATGCCTATGGCTCCCTGATCGTTTCGTTCATGCGGGCTTCTTCCAGTCCGGGCGATACCGCCTGGTATGCGCTGCCCTTCCTGGCGCCCACGGATATCACCGAGCGGATGGATGTATACAGAGACAGGATCACGGTACGACAGCAGGACAAAAAGGTGTTGCTGCAACAGGAAGCCCTGATCCCCCAGCCGCCTACAAATGTCAAGTCGCCGGCTTATAAGGTTTTCGGGTTGCGGGTGCTTATGGTGCCATCCTCCGAATCCGGCATCTTGCGCAAAGCCGCTTCGGATGGTCCGGGTACTATGGAAGCACTCATGGAAAAATATGGGATCAGGGAAAATGACTTTATGGAAATGAGGCCTTCTCCTCCTGCCGCAGAGTCGCCTGCCAACACACAAACCCAATCACAGGCAGACGCTGCGGAGAAACTTCACTCTTCGTAGAACTAATCTTGGTTCTCCGCAGAGTCTCAACTCCGGGCTTTTTGTGCGTGAGCTGGACTCTGCGAGGCATACTCATCGCCCTTGTTTCGTCAAATCTACATCCTGCAACAACATGTAGTTACAAATCTCATATACTCCCTGCTCACCGGTAATATAATATTTAGCAGAACTGTGTATATATTCTTCTGGTTGTGCCACAAGCAGCGGATTCCACCGACATGGATTCATATGTATGTAATGCAATTTTTGTTCAATAAACTCAACACTTATACATTCTTTATGGTCAAATGAGGGCTCAAATACTTCATGATTTTTATTGCGTGCTTTATCTGTATTGTTTACCCATTGCTCTAATTGCATTAATATACTATGATGATTTTGTTGCTCCAGTTGTGATACCAGTTCATATGCCATAAAACGTTTGCCATTACCCACGATAGTATTGATGGATTTGCCGGTATTCTTAAACCCTATTATTGTATGAACATGGTTGGGCATTATTACATACCCAACAATATAATGACCTTGTAACTTTAGATAATCAAACCAATTATATACTATATAATAGGTATTCGTAATGGAGAAAAGATGCAACCATCTGGCACAGGTAAATGTGATGAAGTATATTCCAAACGGTTCTGATATTTGGCGGCGTACCGGCATAGGCTAACACTAAGATAGGATAATATTACTTTAAACTAATACGAGTTCTCTCCTCCTGCCGCAGAGTCGCCTGCCAACACACAAACCCAATCACAGGTAGACGCTGCGGAGAAACTTCACTCTTCGTAGAACTAATCTTTTAGCGGGGAGGTATAAATAAAAACCCGATGCCCGTTACAAAGGCATACTCATCGTTACAGTAGTACCTTCCTCTGCAACAGACCGTATGGTGGTACTGCCTTTAAGCTCGGCCGCCCTGTTTTGCATGTTCTTTAAGCCGTTGCCCTTTTTCTGCATCCGGTCATCAAAGCCGTTTCCGTTATCGGTTATCTGCATCAGTATTTGTTTGTCCGTTTGCGCTATAGACACCTTTACTTCCGTGGCAGCGGAATATTTCACCGCATTGTTCACCGCCTCCTTAAAAACCAGGTACAGGGCCTTGCGCTGCGGCATATCCAGCCTGTGCAGAACGGCTTCTTCCGCCCGGAAAGACGGTTCGATATTTTTGCTTTTACATATATCATAGAAGAAATGCTTCATTCTTTCTTCCAGGCTTTTGTCTTCAGGACTGCTGTGCTTGATCATCCATACGATATCGCCCATTTTTTCCATAGTCTCTTTGGAATAAGCATTTACTTTTTTAAGTATTTCATTTTGATGTGATACATCACTTTTTTCAGAAGCTGCCATTGCACTTAACATGTGAATACTACTGAGCGAGCTGCCCACTTCGTCGTGGAGGTCGCTGGCTATCTCATTGCGCAGCTGCAGTTCTTTCATGCGTTGTTTCAGCCGCTGTCGGTTGATCAACAGGAAAATCGCAACAACAGCAAGTAACGCCAGTAATAAGGAGCCTGCAATCAGTATCCGTTGTTTTGATAAATTTTGTTCCTGTATCTGTTTATCCCTGGTCAGTAAGGCTATTTCATTATTCTTTTCTTCCACTTTAAGGGATGTTTGCATAAAAGCAATTTCCTCATCAAATTTTTTCTTCATCAGGGTATCGTTCAAATCCCTGCTTTTTTTATAATAAAAACCCGCTTCCCTGTGATTGCCCGCTGCATCGTACGCATCCGCCAATATCGCAGCCGCATCACTCTGTTCTTCAATTAATGCATACCTGCTATTGATATCATAGGCTTTCAGGGCCACCTCTATTGCCTCGCTTATTCTTTTTTGGGGTAAATAGCTCTCGGCAAAATTCAGGTAAGCGTTAGCCTGATCTACTTCATCATCCTGCTCCAATGCATACTGCAACGCCAGCTTTGCATTCGCTTCGGCTTTTTTATACTCTTTAATAAAACTGTATAGGCCGCTGATATTACTGTAAAACATGCTCATGTTAGCATTATCACCCGCTTCCCGGGCAACGATTATCGCTTTGTTGTAATTGCTCAGCGAAGAGTCGTGCTGATGGAGACGTTTATAAGCATTCCCCAGGTTATTGAGGATGATCGCATACATATTCTTATTGCCCAGCTCCTGGTACAGATTTGAAGCGAGCTCATAATACACTTTACTTTCCGGGTATTTTTCCTGGAAAAAATAGATAGAACCGATGGTTTGATTGATCCTGGCTTTCCGGTCATTGTTGCCGGCTTGTTCCGCGTACTTAAGCGCTGTATCGCAATCCATTAAAGAGTGTTTAAAATTGCGCTGCTGCATGTGGGCGTCCGCTCTGTTCAGATAGACCAGGGCCAACCGGTTAGGGTCGCCTGCTTTTTTTGACCAGTAAATGGCAGAGTCTGTATAGTAAAGAAAAGAATCAAACTTTGAAAGGGAATTGTATACAAATGCCAGGTTCAAATAACAGCCCGCCACTCCTTTATCAAAACCGGCTTTTTTTCCCAAAGCAGCGCCGGTTTTTGCAAATTGTATGGCATCGTCGGGCTTGTTATCTGCCAGGGCAGTACTGACCAGCATCCTGTAGATATGCACTTTTGAAGTATCGTCTGTAGCTCTTTCTAATTCATTGACAAGCGAATCGGTTGATAGTCTTTGCGCCTGCGTTTGCAGCAATGCACAAAGCAGGAAGGGAAGGAGTAGAATTGCCCGGCGTAACATATAACAATATACAAATAATTTGTATAGGGTTAACCGAAGTAAGATAAACCCGGACCGGGTCTAGCCGGTTTCACGGGCGTATTTTTCGCAGGCGGGTGGAGACCCGTCCGACCATCCGGGCGGGCACCCGCCTGTAGAGCGCGCTACCGGTCGGCGTCTCACCGACCGGAAAACTTGCATAAACCGAAAATTTGGAATACACCCGGTTTCGGTATTGCCCCTATGCTTATTTTATTGTAGTTTGCCATCTCCTTTTCCCGGTAAACAGGCGACGGGTTGCCCAGGGCTGAAAATCCCGAAAACGGGGGATTGGCGGTTGAAATATTTTTCTTCAACTTTGTAGAAAATACCATCTTGATACGTGTTGCGGTTTTTGAGGATAATAAACACCTGCGGGAAACCTTCGAATTATTGCTGAATAAAACGGAAGGTATCGTTTGCGCGGGCGCCTATCCCGACAGTGACGGTATAATTGAATTGCTGCAATATGAGCCGGCCGATATCATCCTTATGGATATTGAAATGCCAGGCATGAATGGTATTGAAGCCACCCGGCTGGTGAAGCAGCACTACCCGCATATAAAGATCCTCATCCAGACCGTTTTTTTCGATGACGATTATATTTTCAACGCTATCTGTGCAGGCGCTTCTGGGTATATTCTCAAGTCCACTACCCCCGAGGGATATGTGCAGGCCATACAGGATGTTGCCGCCGGACACTCCCCCATTACGCCCGGTATTGCCAGCCGTGTGCTGGAGCTATTCCGGAAAACAATACCGGCGCCGGCAAGCCCGGACACCTACATCCTCACCACCCAGGAAAAGAAAGTGCTGGAGCTGCTTGTGGACGGCAAAAGCTATAAAATGATCTCAGCCGAACTGGGCATTAGCTTTGAAACCGTGAAAAGCCATATAAAGAATATCTATGGCAAGCTGCATGTCAACTCCGGCACCGAAGCCGTGGCCCTCGCCTTGCGGAAAGGCATCGTGGAAAGATAGCCTGCAGCGCCCTACCCCCTGTTTTCGTTCCAGTAGTAGCTGTCCGGTGTAGCCCTTTGGCCGAAGATAGCAGTGCCCACCCTTACGATGGTAGCACCTTCTTCAATGGCCGTTTCCAGATCGCCGCTCATACCCATGGACAATTCCTTCATTGTTACACCGGGAAGCTGCAGCGCCGCTACCTGGTCGCGCAGTTCCCGGAGCAACCTGAAGCAGTGACGCACTTTTTCCGTTTCCGCACTGAAGAGTCCAATGGTCATCAATCCCCTGATCCGTATGGTATCGAATGAGGCGATCGTCTTCACCAGCTCAACCGCGTCACCGGGATGCGCACCGAATTTACTTTCCTCACCGGATGTATTGACCTGTACCAGCACATCCATTTTCTTATGCTCAAAAACCAACCGCTTGTGCAGCTTTTCCGCCAGGTCGGCGCGGTCAACCGATTGAATGCAGGAAACACCATATTTCAGCAGGTCCCTGATCTTGTTGGATTGCAGGTGCCCGATAAAATGACTTGCGTGGGGTATTTCCTTAAGCGCTTCATACTTTTCTTTTACTTCCTGTACCTTGTTCTCCGCGATGAGCGTCTCCCCCGCCTGCAGGGCGATCCGGATGCGCTCCGGGGGAACCGTTTTGGTGGCCAGCAACAGCCTTACTTCACCGGAATCCCTGCCGCTCCGCCTACACGCGTTGCGGATGCGTTCACGGATAGCACCGATATTCCTGATGATCTCTTCGTGCATGTCTCAGGTTTATTTTTACCTATTATAAGTAATATCATTTTATTCCGGCTTATTACAAAACCAGTAAATACCAGTTTGTTTCTCACAGATTGCACAGATCTGCACAGATACACTTTTTCTGTGTTCATCTGTGTTATCTGTATGAGATATCCAGGCGACTCACGTGATCATTTCGTGCTCGGGGCAGTCCACCCGCAGGTCTGTTGTCCGCAGCGGCTGCTTGAGCAGCCTGCAAAAATGCTTTTCTTTGTTAGCAGAGGTCTCGTAATATACGCAGGTCGCACACATGCGCTGTATCGTGATGACACCCGCTGCCTGCAGGTGCCGGATAATACCCATCAGGCTCAGCAGCAGACGTTCTTTATCACCTGGAAGCAGCTTGTCCAAGGGCTTGTGCAGCTCTTTGGTGAACATTGATGTTTTAGCCGCGATCTCTTTACCTTTTTTGGTAAGCTGAATGATAAAGCTCCTGGTATCCTGCGGTTCGTATGCTTTACTGATAAGCCCTTTTTGCTCCAGTGTCTTAATAGAGTCGCTGATAGTGGCTTTGGTCATGTTAAATTCATCCGCCAGGTAACTGACCTTTCTTTTTTCTTCACTGTGATGGAGCAGGAAGATCAGTATCTGCACCTGGATAGGACTTAAAGAAAAGTCCTTGCTTTCCTGCCACAACAAAACGCGAAAGGCCTGTGCTATTCTTTCCAGTGAAGCCACTATCTTACTTTCCGTACTTTGGTTTTGATATTCCAGGTCAAAATCGGATCTGTCCATTCGTTGTGGTATTAGGGATAAAATGCCCCACAAAGTTAGTAATCCTAACAATGAGGGACAAGTTCTATTGCTTTACCTTATAAGGCAATGACAAATTACCGCTTGCCACGGAATATACCTTATATACGCCCAGCATCGGCTTTTCGCCCCCGCCATGTCCCCCTTCGCCACCTGTATTTACCTGCATATATGCCGCCACGCCGTCAAAAGAGAAATCTTTTTTATTATTGATACGATAGTCGGGAACCACCACCCGGATCGTATTGTTTTTGGTGATCACCTGGTAACCCGGCGAATCCATGTACATGGGCATTCCGGGGTTGGTCGGTGGCAATACCACGCTTTTATCGGCCGGATCAAATTCTTTTACGGCCAAACCACCCTCTACCCTTTTGTCCTCCGTTAATACCACCCAATGCGGATGCCAGATGATACCGTCATTTCCGTAATCCCTGTCATTATTCTCGTCCCAGAGCGGCGTATCGTCAAAGTCGGGATGCGAAGTAAGGGCAAGGGCAACAATCCCTTCTGTTGCACTAAAGCCCACATCCGTTGCTTGCAAGGTAGTGGGAAATACATATCCCAGCACCGGGGCGCCATTGAGCTGTCCTACCGGAACGGGTGTTGTTTTTCCCGCTTTTCCCTTTACAGTAATTTCCCAGATGGTGGCGGCTATATCCGGCGAGTGTTTCACATTGACACCTGTGATCTCGAAATCGGCGTTGTTATAATTCCCGCATTTTTCGCAGGCATATGTTTCCGTTGCCAAAACGGATATCGCCATGATAAAGAACAATTGTTTCATTTTTTTTGTTTTAAGCTGTAGGATTAGTTAGGATCCCTTTTATTTAGGAATCCTAACTATTTGATTCAAATTTTTTAGCCTTTCACGTCTGCTATGGACGCGCCGAAGTTGATATGCAGCACATTTCCGTTGGGGGTTACCAAAGCGGGCACGGATCTGACACCGGCATTTTCCGCTTCACCGATCCGGCTGCGGTCTTCGCCGATATGAACCACTTCCACATTGTCTGCTCCTACCAGGTTAATAATATCGTGTTCCGCGCTTACACAAACAGGACAGCCTGCATGATAAAAAACTGATTTTGCCATTTTGAATAATTTAATGTGATGTGCAATATTGCCGTTGTAAATATAGTTAGGAATCCTAACTATACAAAATTATTTTTTCTCTCCCTCCTCGTCTTTGCGAGGGAGGATGACCGAAGCAACCCCTTCTATGGTTGCCAGATTACCTTCGGTGAAATAAATCCCTCTTTCGCCCTTCGGTTGGGATGCCAATGACATCTGAAGTAAGATACTGTAAGTCAATATTCGAAAAGGATGCCCTTTGTGTATTGTAAAAGGCACGGCTTACCGCGAATATGGATATGGACTCCGCCCTGCATATATTTCACGCAAAGCCGCTATGAAGCGCAAAGGGCGCACAAACAGTTTCCTTTTTCGAGCCGCTTCTTTCTTTGTGATCTTTGCGCCATCTTTTGCGAAATCTTTGCGTGAAATATTCATGCAAGATCAGTTCTCTTGTCACGGATCAATGATTGAGGAGCCACTAATCGGGTGCCAATAACAATCGAGGGTTACAAACCATACTGATCTACCAGGTAGATCAGTGCAGCCATATTGACGGCGCCCAGGTCCAGTTCCCTTTTGTTTACGGTTTCGAATACATCGTTGGCTGCGTGGTGGTAGTCAAAATAACGTTGCGAGTCGGGGTCCAGTCCTGCCATCGGCGTTCCCAGTTCCCAGTGCAGCGGACCGATATCTGCGCCTCCACCGCCTGCAAAAAAGGACGTGCCATAGGGCGCCAGCAGGGGTTCCCACCTCTTCAGTTTTGCAAATACATCTGCCTGCGCCGAAACATTAAATCCTCTTGGCGTAAACCCACCTGCATCGCTTTCTAAAGCAAATATGTGTGTTTCATTTTTTTGTTTGGCCACTTCCGCATATTTCAATCCGCCGCGCAAACCGTTCTCTTCATTGGCAAACAAAACAAAACGAATGGTACGTTTGGGTTGATAACCGATGGCTTTCAATGCCCTCAATATCTCTATGGTCTGCACACATCCTGCCCCATCATCGTGCGCGCCTTCGCAATTGTCCCAGCTATCCAGGTGCCCGCCAACCGTTATGATCTCTCCAGGGAAATCGGTTCCTTTCCATTCTGCTATAATATTATGACCGGTGGTATCCGGTTTGAAATAACCGTAGGTTTTGATGCTTCCGTTCACCTTACCGGTTTTAAGCGTCTGGCTGAGCCAGTCCGCATCCTGCACACCGATGGCCACGGCCGGAATTTTTGCATAGTTCGTATCATACCGGGTACTGCCGGTATGGGGCACATTGTTCTCTCCATGGCTGATGCTCCGTATCATCACCCCCACCGCTCCGTGCTTTGCCGCTGCCGATGGTCCCTGCCCGCGATATTTTACTGCATCTCCATAACCCCTGAAAGTGTGTATAAAGTCTTTACGGAAATGGTAATTGTAAAAAACGATCTTTCCCTTCACCTTCTCTTTTTTTGCTTCCAGGTCTTCGAAAGAAGCTACTTCTATTACTTCTGCCGAAACACCGTTCTTTCCCGACCCCAGGCTATTACCCAAAGCGATGGCCGCCAGCGATCGTTGGGGTTGTCCTGCCTCCGAAACAATGGTTTCATCCTTGCCACCCCGCACCCAGTGCGGTACCAGGCATTCCTGCATCCATACGGTATCTGCACCCGTTCTCTTCATCAGGTCATATCCCCATTTTTCCGATTGCACCATCCCGGATGAACCGGCCAGCCTGGGACCTATATCCTTTGTAAGCACACGCAGGTTTTCATATGCTTCCGAATGTTTCAGTATCTCATCCGAAATTCTCCGGATCATGGCTGAATCACCCGGTTGCGCCTGTATGATCCATACAAAAAAAATAGATAAGCCGGTAAGAAGATATTTTTTCATAATGATGTTAAACTATTTGGTCAATATGGAAATGTAAAATGAGATTGCTTTCCCGCCACAGGCGGGATTCCTCCCCCGCAAGTGCACGAAAGTAAACAATCCCGGGAGAGTTACCCAACCCCCTCTGCATTTTACTATTGCAGCATTTCTGATTAGCTTTTCCCTCATTGTCAAGTTTACTCCTTAGGTACACTGGCAGGTCTTTCAGGCATTGCTTCCGGGTGCCGGGTCAGCAGTTGCTTCATTTCGGACAGTACCGCCGGGTTTTCACCGGCTATGTTCTTCATTTCCACTAACCCGTTTTGGTAGTCATATAACTCGTATACCGCTGTTTCGGGAGATGCACCGATCGTTTTCCATTCCACGAGCCGGTAACGCTCCGTGCGGATGGCCCTGCCCATCCTGCCTCCACGCGGGAAGCAGTGATAAGCATGGTCGCGTACGCGCGACTGCGGATCACGCAGCACCGGTACCAGGCTCTCCCCGTCCAGGGGCTGCTCCACCGTCGGGCGGGGTAACCCTGCCATCTCAACCAGAGTGGGGTAAATATCCACGGTTTCGGCAAGTTGGGATGTGGCTGTCCCGGGCCGGGTGATCCCCGGCACAGCCATGATCAAAGGGATCCTGTTGGCTAATTCATAATTCACATGCTTGGTCCAGATACCCATTTCACCAAGGTGGTAGCCATGGTCACCCCACAGTACCACGATCGTGTTTTCGTCAAGCCCCATTTCTTCCAGTGCCGCCAGCACTTTCCCGATCTGGGCATCCACGTAGCTAACACCGGCGTAATACCCATGGATGAGCTTGCGTTGAATATCTACCGGGAATGGGTCTGCTTCCGACGAATGCGGGAGGGGTGTGTACTGGCTGATCTCGGTATCACGCTTTACTGCATAATCGGGTGCTCCTTCAGGAGCTTTCTGATAAGTGGGAAGCGGCAGGGTGTTGGGGTTGTACAGGTCCCAGTATCTTTTAGGAACCGAAAACGGCAGATGTGGCCTGGCAAAGCCCACGGCAAGAAAAAACGGTTGTGCAGGCTGTTGCTTCAACTGCCGGAGTCGCTCTACAGCCCGTTGCGCGACGCGGCCATCTGCATAGGCATCATCCGGCACATCGGGCGATTCCCAGGCAGGTCCACGGGGAAGCCCCTGCGCACTTTGGTTGGAAAACAACGCCTCCTCTCTTGTAAACCCATCTTTTTTGCTGGCAGGATCAATGTACTCAATTACCAGATCCCTGTGATGCGGCACACTCCACGAACTGTCATCGTTGTAGGTATTGTGACCGATGTGGAACACTTTTCCCATGGATTCGACGTGATATCCCTGCTGTTTAAAGAACTGGGGCATGGTCACGGCATCCGGGTAATGGTCGCGGAAATCCCGGCCAAAGCCATAGATCCCTGAAGAGGATGAACGGCTGCCCAACATCAGGTTGTAGCGCGAAGGAGCGCATACTGCCTGGTTGGAATAAGCCATATCAAAACGCATTCCGTTAGCTGCAAAACGATCCATATGGGGTGTAATAGCATAGTCATCCCCGTAAGCGCCCAATGCCGGTTTGAGATCATCCACCAGGATCAGGAGGATATTGGGTCGGTTCTCTTTCCCTTCATCCAAACCGCATTCCCATGATGCAGAGACAACTAAAAACAGTACTGTAATCAAAGTGTACAATTTCCGTTGCCGGCTTTTTCTTATCATAACAGGAACATTTATATATTAACAGGAACCACATTTAGTTCGTACAATAGCTAATAGTATCTGCTGTTGTAAATCCCGCCTGAATGACGCAGTCGGGCAGGGTTATTATAAGAACTAATAGTAGTACCGGTTCATCCACCTGCCTACCATCATCAATGCTTTCCCTGTCCGGGATAACCATGGTACAGGTATAATGCACCATAGGTCCAGTTGGGCCCTTTTATCCCCGGAAAGTTAAACCTGTCCATCATGAGCGCCACAAACCGGAACGGGTATCCTTCGGGCAGTTCCACGACATTGGGCCAAACCCTGGTGCCGGACTGGTCATCCCAGGGTGGTAGATCCATCTTCAATGTACCCAGTTCATTGAGACCGGGGTATGAATAAATAAAAATTTTCCGTTCCTGGCTCCCGGAAAAACAATACAGCTTTCCACCAATGCGCTGGATGGAGGTTCCCGTGGAGTTATATGCCACGGGGCCGGCAATGCGTTGGTAATCTTTATTCCAGGTATCAGACTCCAGCATTACCGCCTTGTACCCCCCGATGTTCTCACAGGTGAGTATACGCCATTTTTTTGCTTCGGCATCATATATAATGTGCGGATCTTCGATATCACCCACCATGCCGAAGGGTGCGGCCTGCATCACGGAAAAACCAAACCGGGGATCTTTGACACTCTCTACAGCCAGCAGCTCTTTATGCTCTTTCGGAGAAGCGTATGCGCTGAAGCCTGTTGTTATACCACGCCAAAGTCTTTCCTTCCGATCGTAAAAAATATGCGAAGCCACTTCGTTACGGAGTATGCCGTCCTGACGGTCAAACAAAATGATCCCTTCAAATCTCAGGTCAAATACCGTTGGGTCCATGCTGAATACACCCTGCACATGATGGGGCAAGGCACGCCCCCGGATGGTCATCGTGTACCAAAGCCGGCCCTGGTCTAAGAACGGCGTACCATCTTCATACGTGATCGCCCGGATATCTGCCTGTCCCATGCCGCTGCTGAGCGCTGAGGCCACTCCTTTGACCTGTACCGTTCCTTTTTTCAATCCTAAATAGAAATTACTTTGAAAGGAATGCAGGTATTCTTTTTTTCTGAGATCTATATGTTGACTGAAGTCAGCCTGTGCAACCGGTACAGGCAAACCTCCCTCCTGCCAGTACAGGGTACATCCGCTGCCCAGCATTTGAAGTATAAACTTACCCCGCAAGCTTATTTTAGCCTGAGCATCAGTAGTAATTGATCCTTTCAAAACAACCTGTTGCGCCCTGAGCAATTGCTGCCTTATATCAACAACACAGTTATCTTTAAAATCAATAACGATCCTGTATTGTTCGGTCTTCGCGGCATCCGAAAACTCCCATCCTATCGTTCCCTCTCCTTTACAGTCTTCCAGGTCAATCGTATAAATGGCAAAGGGGTTGAATCCTCCAAACCAGATCGCAGTTTGTGTTTCAATATCCGATGAAACCGTTAGCCGGTCATTTTCCACCATCACACCAGCATGGTTATCCAGGTAGTGTATAACAGGAAACATGGAAGACATCCCGACAATTTCTTTGGGGTTAAGTGCCGCAAGCGGAATGGTATGCCGGTCATCAAAAACAAACCGGCGCACACCCTGTCTCACAAAGCTGATCTCATCCGGGGCCGGCTGGCCCCGGACGGGTAACGATCCCGACACCAGCAATATCAGGAGCAAAAAAAAGGATCGATTGGTCATATCAATACATACAGGATCTCAGCAATTTTTCATTTTATGTATCTGTCACCGGCGATTTGCGCGACGCCGGTTTTCCCGCAAACTATCCAACATCTCCTGCCACGGGCACACCTGGTGGGTACCGTCCCATTCTTCCCAGAACGATACCAACCCTGCCAGGTGATCGGTTTTTTTGCTGCGCCCGACAATTCTGTGAAGGTAGCCATAATGTCCGGAAGGTAGGTATACGGTACACCTAATACCCGGGATTTTGTGTTAACACCGCATCCTTATTTCTTTCAATTTCAGCAGCGGGTATCGGCCATACATTGTATATCTCCAGTATCTCACCGGCATAATAAGGATTCAGTCTTACTACCCTATCGTATAATAATCCCAGCCTCATGAGGGTGATCCTGCGCTTTTCCTCCACGCCAAATTCCCGCATACGTTCATCGAGTATATAATCGATGGTAACGTCTGACGGTTCTGCCGGAGAAGCATTTGACCTTGATCGAACCGCATTAATGTCGTCAGCGGCGTTGATCAGATCATCCAAAGCAAGATACGCTTCAGCCCTGAGCAAATAGGTTTCTGCCAACCTGAACATATACTGGTCAAGATACGTAGCACCTGCCGCCGAAGTTAATTGTCCGGTAGTTGGATTCAGGTACATGCTGGACGGATGATCTATTGTTGTCGCTTTTGACTGGTAGGCATAAAACTGCCTGTCGGGAATAGCTACAGCAGCACCGGGTGGAGGGTTTTCCGTTGAGATAATCTGGCCGAATAAAGGTGAAGCCGGGTTGTTGGCTACCGTTTCCCTTACAAAATTGTAATTGGAGTTGCGGATATCGTTATTAAAATCACTTTGCCAGATCCCATGGGTAAGATGAACGGTAGACCTGGCCCATCCTATTCCCCTGCCACCGGTGCCCCTGCTCGGGAAAAGGAACGGATTCACGCCATTTACCCTGAACGCATCCATACCGGGAACATGATGTCTTTCAAGCGGGTAAGAACCTCCCCTTCCCGTGGAAACCGCGCCTCCTCCGATCACATCGGTCTCAAACTGGATCACCCAGATACTCTCTTTGTTTCCTGAACTCCTGTTTTGATTCCGCTCCCTGAACAGATCCCAATATACATCACCCGGCTGTGTGGCCCGCGAGCCGAAACGGTCGAGCATCAGTTCCAGGTTGGGGTTGTTGATCACCTGGTTCGCTGCAAGTATTGCATCCTGCGGGCGATTGGCTGCCAGGTAAACCTCTGCGAGCAAGTGATGTGCCGCTTCACTGCTCAGCTTACCATCCGGTGTATTATCAATTACAGGCAGGTGCTGGGCCGCAAACTGCAGCTCCGCTATGACAAAATTCAACACCTCCTCTTTGGTCACCCTTGTCAGATCCGTTTTTGGCGCGGTCAGTTCTTCCTCAATCAGGGGTACACCCCCGAAAAGATAGGCCAGGGTTCGATAGGCAAATCCCCTGAAAAAATGCGCCTGCGCTAAAATTTCCGTCTGTTGCGCATCCGACATATCCGATGTAGGTGCTCTACTGATAACAATATTGGCCTCCGCAATGATCTTATACAGGTTATTCCAGTGGTCAAGCGGTATGTTAGATACAGGATTATAGGTCGCTATCATATTGGTATGACGGTCAACCCCCGCCTGTCCGTCAAAAATCACATCGGTTCCATACAGGTAATCAAACGGCCTGTTTTCATTCATACTATAAAACTCATGCCGCACCCGTCCGTACAGATTGACGATGGTTGCGTTAAACCCATCATAGTTTTGGTATGCATTTTCTGAATTTAAAAACGCAGTAGGTTTTTCTTCGAGAAAGTTCTTATTACAACTGGTAAAAGCTATGGCTATGCACACAGCCATCAGTATTAAAATCTTTTTCATGCCAATTTTTTTAAAATGTAACATTCATTCCAACTGAATATGCTTTAATAACGGGTCTACCATCTACGGTCATTCCCTGGTTGGTTTCAGGATCCCATCCCTTCCATTTTGTCCAGGTGGCCAGATTCTTACCGCTTACAAACAGGTTAAGCTGTTGAAGATGAAGCTTGCGGGTAAATTTATTGCTGAAGTCATAGCTCAGATTCACATCCTGTAGCCTGATAAAACTGCGGTCTTTATAAATTGCCGGTGTTATGGCAGGGGCAGTTACCGACAATGGGTTCTCTCCATCGGGGTTACCAGGTTGCCAATAGCTCATACCATTCAGCCAATTAAACCTGACCGTGTTATCATTTACCACAATCGGATTGGAATTGAAGCCTAAATAGCCGTTTTTACCTCCCTGAACCGAGTTGAAAAATATAGATAAGGATATATTCCGGTAACGGAATGTATTCAACAGGCTGACACGGTATGCCGGCTCTGACCGCCCCAGGATCGTGCGATCGTCAGCAGGCGTAATTACATCGTCACCATTCAGGTCTACGATACGGAATGTGCCGGGAAAATATCCGGCACGGATGTCGTCATGGAGTTGATACAATCCGTCAGCCCGGTAACCGTAAATCGCCCCCAGGGAATGCCCGATAAACAGGTTACTTGCAATCAGATCATCTTCTTTACCGTCACCGTCCGCATCCTGCCCGAGAAGCGTTAATATTTTGTTGGTATTTGTGGAGAAAGCCAGGGTAGTATTCCAATCAAAGTGGGTTTTTGTCATATTCCTGCTTGTCAAAGCAAGTTCTACACCGCGGTTCCTGATCCGGCCGATATTGGTATTGATGGTTGAATACCCGGTTGCTGTCGGTATCGCTACCGCAAATAACAGGTCAGTGGTAATATTGCTGTAGACATCTATATTACCGCTCAGTCTGGCGTTCAACAGCTCAAAATCCAGGCCTATATTTGTACCGGCCACTTTTTCCCAACGCAGATCAGCATTACCCAGGGAGTTTTGCATCTGGCCAAAGGCAGGCGAACCTCCATCGCCAAAAATATACGCAGCGCTTGATGAAACCCTTGACAGGGATGCATACCGGCTGGTCAGGTTTCCGCTGGTTCCGTATCCCGCCCGGAGCTTAAGATGGTCAATCCAGGTTGCGGGAAAGAACGATTCTTCGGATAAGATCCAGGCAGCAGACACCGAAGGGAAATAACCCCATTTATGGTTCCTTGCAAACCCTGAAAAACCATCCCGCCTGACCGTACCGGTGATCACGTACTTATTGTCAAACTTATAGTTCAGCCGGGCCATTTGATAATTCAGCGCTTCCTTCCAGGCATCGGACGAAACGGTTTGCACGCCACCCTGTGCCAGACCGTCATACCCCAGTGTAAGCTGTGCAAAATTGTTTGCGTTTGCATTGGTCGATTCGTTCTGCCGTTCGATAGCGCCGTAAAGCAGGGTAGATTCAATACCATGCCTGCCAAAATCTCTTTTATAGGTCAATATATTGTCCAGGGTGTAGTCATAATAATTGATCGTATGCTTGTATGCTTCACCTGTTAAGCCTGCTCCATATTCACTTGCACGGTAGCGTTTAAAATTCCTGTAATTATGACCGTAATTGACCCGGTAAGAAAGCCCTTTTAGAAACGGGAATTTGATTTCGGAATAGAAGTTCGCAAACAGAAAGTTATCGCGTTCAAGGTCATTGACAAAATTCGCCAGGAACGGATTCAGGACTATCGAATTATCAGGGTTCGGGATCAGCGTCCCATCCTCCCTGAACGGTGTCAGCAGAGGAGAAGTTCTAATAAGATCCGGTAGCGTGGGCTCGGCGCCGTCTTTATTGATGAATGTTGCAAAAGACTGTATACCCACGCTCCACCAGTCGGCAACTTTGGTCTCAAGGTTTAACCTTATACTGTGCCGCTTGAATTTATCTTCAATAATAAACCCTAATTGCTCTGTTGAGTTATAGGAAAGCAGATAGGTATTGTTTTCGGAACCGCCGGCAATGCTTATTTTATTGTCGAATAAATGCCCGGTTTGCGTTCCTCTATCCCACCAGTCAAAATCAGTATCCGGGATCACGCCATTTACCACCATTGCCGGAGTGACATATTGCGCAAGGTCAAAGTCCGGGTTAGGTGTGGTATAATCGGGCGCTAAATATGCTTGTTGATAGTACAACATTCTTACATGTTCCAAATAGCCGGCCCTGCCCATTGGACGAAGGTTTTTCTGCTTCGGATTTTGTGTGGCATAAGAACTTGAAACGGAAATTCTTGGTTTTTGATTTCTGCCCTTTTTTGTGGTCACTAAAATGACCCCATTGGCTGCCTGGGCGCCATACACTGCCGTAGCACTGGCATCCTTTAAGACATCAATTGATGCAATATCATCGGGATTGATCGATTGTAATGAGCCATTATATTGTATACCGTCCAGTACGATCAGCACATCGGTATTTCCTGAAATGGTGGATGCGCCGCGGATCTGAATGGACGGGGTAGCGCCTGAAGTAGTTACCTGACCAACACTTAAGCCGGGAACCGTACCCTGTAACATTTGTACGAAGTTGCTGTTGGGCGCGTTGCGGAATTCATCAATATTCGCCCGCGCTACAGAACCTGTTACAAATTGCTTTTTCTGCGTTCCAAAACCAACCACAACCACCTCACCCAGATCACCCACCGTTGCTTTTATTGTAATAGTGCCCAGCGCCAGGGGGGTATTTTCGGCTACGGAAATACTACGCGTTATGGTTTCATATCCCACGGCAGAAATTTCCAGCGTATAATTCCCCGGGAGTATGTTGATTATACTAAAAGATCCGTTACTGGCGGTGGTAGCTCCTTTGTTCCCGGGCGTCAAACGTACAGAGACGCCTTCAACCGGGCTGCCGAGCGAATCTGTGATACGGCCCGTGATATCAACCGGCAGGCTGGCGGTCACACCTTGCTGTATAGCAGCAGGCGCGACAGGGGTTCTGCGGGAAAGAACAATGGTTTTACCTTCTATTGCATAGTTAACAGGCTGATCTTTCAGCACCATATCCAGTACATCCGTTAATGGCATGTCGTGAACAGAAAGCGAAAGAGACTTTGTACCGGAAAGTGTACCTTTTTTGGTAAGGAATACAAAGCCGGTTTGTTTTTCAATAGCATTGAAAACCTGTTTCAAAGTGAGCCCTTTGCCGGAAATAGTAACAGGTTGTGCCTTTCCTTCAGCATACACTGAAAGCAGGGCGGCAAAAAGAAAAAAAGATAGCAATCTCATAATTCTCAGCATTTGTGCTGGTAGCCGGTATCCGGTACGCTTACGAACCCGTAGGGAAGCATAAGTTACTTGATCAGACATAACCGGAAAAGGCAGGCAACAGTTAGTCGTTTTTTGCATAAATTGCATTGTTTGGTTAGAAAAAAATGTATCGCAACGTTTTGGATCGACCCAAACATAGCCGGGAGTGTCGCAACCACTTCCGGTTTGTTTTTTAGCGGTCAGATCCGGATTATATACAGCATCTATGGGTACAGGATCAGCGGTGTTATACCGGGTATGCTCAGTGATATCAAATACCGTTAGCAACGGCCAATGGTCTGCAAGCCACTGCTTGTACTTATAATAATGATATTATCTAAAGCACTATGGCAAAAGCGTCAACCTTCGTTCTTCCAGTTGTGCCTGTACACCCAAATTCCCAAGAATTCTTAATAACCCCCTCAGTGAGACATCTCTTGTCATTTTTCCTTCCAGTTCAATATCCCGTACCCCTTTTTCATAAACAACCTCGATATCATACCAACGTTCCAACTGTTTCATCACCTCCGCTAATGAAGCGCCATCGAAATTGAATAACCCGTTTTTCCAGGCCATGATCTTTTCAGTATCAGCGTTGTTGATGATCATTATTCCCTGTGGTGCCTGTTGGCCGACAGGTAGTTGTGCCTGCTGGCCGGGCTTAAGGGTAACTGCAGGGCGATCAGCAAGCCCGGCCGGTGATGACTTTTGCCCAACCGGTGAAGCATCATTTGTAACCGCATCAATGAAAAAAGAGACCTTCACACTTCCTTCCAGTAATGTTGTATTGATCGTACTTTCATCGGCATAGGCATTCACATTGAACTGTGTGCCCAGCACCTCCACTTCAGCCTGGTTGTGAACCAATACCTTAAACGGCATTTTCGGGTTCCTTGCCACTTCAAAATAGGCCTCGCCGGTCACTTCCACTTTCCGTTCGGTTCCCATAAAAGTTGTAGGGTATTTCAGCGAGCTGGCGGCATTCAACCACACCCGCGTGCCATCAGGCAACACCAGACTGAACTGCCTGCCCTTGGGGGTCGTCATAGTATTATAGGTTATTTCCCCACCTACCTTGTTAGCAGGATCGTACGCCAGTTGACCATCTTTGAGCACTACTTCCACGCCGTTCTGCGTAGCAACCACCCCGTTACCCAAGCTGTCCAGCACTACCTGTGAGCCATCAGCAAGGGTGAGGATGGCGCCATCCCGTCCCGGCTCTATATCCGTTGGTAAGTATTCGTTCTCACTTGTAAGCATTTGCGGCCGGTTTGGCTGAAACCAGAAATACGCACCCGTAGCCAGGATGATCAGCACGGCCGCGGCATACTGCCAGCGGCGATAAAAAGGAATACGGCGTACTTTCTGTCCTAGTAATTGCTTCTCCTCCGATCGCAGCACTTCCTGCAGGATCGCCGCTTTTCTGTCTGGTTCCAGGACTGTGTCAGGCTGCCGGAGCAGCAACTGCCGGTCGATAAACGAGAACAGTTCGTCTTCAGACGGTTGGCCGTCTTTCGCAGACGCAGCCTCCACATAACGGAATAGTTCGTCCAGTTCCTGCCGGCTGGCCTCGTTCCGGATAAACTTATTCCACAGTAATTCGATATGCTCTTTATTCGTGTTCATGGGCTATAGTATAAATAACGGATAAGCAAAAAAGAAGGACTACCCGGAAATCAAAAAAAAGAAAAAAGGATCATTAGTGCTGCAAACAGCAGCAAGTCCCCGTGTTGCTGCAGGTGCTCCCGTATCGACCGGAGAGCGCTCACCATCTGGTTGCGCACCGTGTTTTTAGAGATCTGAAGCACCGCTCCGATCTGTTCATAGCTGAAGCCCGACCGGTATTTCAGCTCAAAGATCCGTTTCCGTTGTTCCGGCAGGGCGTGAATGGCCTCCTGTACCAGGCGGTGCACCTGGTCATGCGCTATTTGTTCGGTTGTGGTATCAGCGGCGCTTTCCATGTGCCGTTGTAAATAGTATTGCCATGTAAGCTCCAGCTTATTGCGGCGGATCCAGTCCAGCGAACGGTTGCGGGCCATCCGGTGAAGATAGGCTACAGGGTCTTCCAGTGTGGCGATCTTACGCCTGTTCAGCCATACTTGTGTCCACACGTCCTGTACCAGTTCTTCCGCCCAGAAATCCGATTTCGTAATTTTCAGGATGTACGCATAAAGGTTATCCGTATGCATATGAAACAACCTGGAGAAGGCTTCCCCGTCTCCTTCCGCGATACGCTTAAAAAGTTCTTTTTCGTGATATGTGGGCTTATCTGGCAATCTTCGCGTCGGTCTCTTTTTGTAAAAATGCGGAAAAAAATCCTGTAAGAGACGAATTTTCGAGCAGGATATGTATACAATATCATACCCCTTCCATTTTCTACTCCCGGAATCCGCGAAATATTCTCCGGATTCATCGCCGAGAAAATAAGCCGTTGAATACTAAAATCCAGCTATCGCGATCCTTATTTATTCCGTAAGCTTTTGCTGCGCCCATAATGTAAAAAACCGCCCCGGTACACCGGAGCGGTTTTTCTCATGTTATAACTAGAAGCGGGACTATTTCAGATCAAACCTGTCCAGGTTCATCACTTTTGCCCAGGCAGCTACAAAGTCCTTTACAAACTTTTGTTTTGCATCGGCACTGCCATATACTTCGGCTACAGCTCTCAGTTCGGCATGCGAACCAAATACCAGATCGGCCCTTGTAGCAGTCCATTTCAGCTCGCCTGATGTACGATCCTTACCTTCAAACAACTCCTTGCTTTCATCCGTAGCCGACCACACGGTACGCATGTCCAGCAGGTTGGCGAAGAAATCGTTGGACAGTGTTTCAACCCTATCGGTAAACACACCGTGCCTGGATCCGTCGTAGTTGGCGCCCAATACCCGCAGTCCGCCCAACAACACTGTCATTTCCGGAACGGTCAGCGTCAGCAGTTGTGCCTTATCGATCAGCAGGCTCTCCGTAGAAGCCGTAGATTTCGCCTTCAGGTAATTACGGAATCCGTCTGCAAAAGGCTCCAGGAAGCTGAACAGTTCCACATCGGTTTGCTCTTGTGTGGCATCCGTTCTTCCTTTGGTAAACGGCACCGTAATATCCACCCCTGCATTTTTAGCTGCTTTTTCAATTCCTGCATTACCGGCCAGCACGATCAGGTCGGCCAGGGATACTTTTTTAGCACCCTGTGCATTGAATTCGTTTTGAATGGCTTCCAGCTTCTCCAGTACTTTGCCCAGTTGTGTGGGATTGTTCACCTCCCAGTATTTCTGCGGCGCCAGCCGGATACGGGCGCCATTGGCACCACCGCGGTTGTCGGAACCACGGTAGGTAGATGCCGAAGCCCAGGCGGTAGTCACCAGTTCGGCTATGCTCAGGCCGGAGTCAGCGATCTTTGCTTTCAATGCGGCGATATCATTATCATCTATGGCTTCATAATCCGCTTTCGGCAGCGGATCCTGCCAGATCAGGTCTTCTTCCGGCACTTCGGGGCCCAGGTAACGTGATTTCGGCCCCATATCACGATGCGTCAGC
Source organism: Chitinophagaceae bacterium (assembly GCA_037190885.1). Classification (GTDB taxonomy): domain Bacteria; phylum Bacteroidota; class Bacteroidia; order Chitinophagales; family Chitinophagaceae; genus Agriterribacter. The sequence goes on along the minus strand of JBBCJQ010000009.1, from coordinate 112,903 downwards.
TTGAACCAGGCACGTGCAAAAGCGTCAGCAAACTCATCCGGGTTTTCGTAAAACCGCCTGGATATTTTTGCATATACCGGGTCCACTTTCAGGGAAATATCCGTTGTCAGCATAGCGGGTGCATGCTTCTTTTCCGGATCGTGTGCATCAGGTACAGAGTCTGCACCGGCGCCATGCTTGGGGCGCCACTGGTGTGCGCCTGCAGGGCTCTTTGTCAATTCCCAGTCGTAACCGAACAGGTTCCAGAAAAAGTTATTGGTCCACCTTGTTGGCGTGCTGGTCCAGGTCACTTCCAGTCCGCTGGCAACGGTATCGCCACCTTTCCCGGAGCCATAGCTGCTCACCCAGCCCAGACCCTGCAGCTCTATATCCGCGGCTTCAGGCTCAACCCCCACGTGTGATACATCGCCTGCGCCATGCGTTTTACCAAATGTATGTCCCCCGGCTATCAGCGCTACAGTTTCTTCGTCGTCCATCCCCATGTTACCGAATGTTTTGCGGATCGCTTTGGCAGCCAGGAGTGGATCCGGGTTGCGGTCCGGTCCTTCGGGGTTTACATAGATCAGACCCATTTCTGTAGCAGCCAGCGGGTTTTCAAGCGTATCAGCACTTCTGTGCGAGGTCACCCATTCTTTTTCACTACCCCAGTAAATATCCCTGTCTGCTTCCCATACATCTGCACGTCCGCCACCGAAGCCAAAGGTCTTAAAGCCCATGGATTCCAGCGCCACGTTCCCGGCCAGGATCAGCAGGTCTGCCCAGGATAATTTATTTCCATACTTCTGCTTTACCGGCCACAGCAGCCTGCGGGCCTTATCCAGGCTCACGTTATCGGGCCAACTGTTCAATGGTGCAAAGCGCTGCTGTCCCCTTCCGGCCCCGCCACGGCCGTCCTGCTGCCGGTAAGTGCCGGCGCTATGCCAGGCCATACGGACAAAAAACGGACCGTAGTGCCCGAAATCAGCCGGCCACCAGTCCTGCGAATCGGTCATCAGCGCGGTAAGATCCTGTTTTACAGCCGCCAGGTCCAGGCTTTTGAAAGCCTCCTTATAGTCGAAGCCTTCATCCATCGGATCTATCATGGAAGAATGTTGCCGCAGAATATCCAGGGAAAGACCTTTCGGCCACCAGTGGGTGTTCTGCGTTCCTTCAATGCTGATATTCCCTTTTTCCAAAGTCCCGTTGTGAAAAGGGCACTTACTGATGTCTCCTGCTTTGTTTTCCATTATCTAAAATTTGATTTAAAGTTGAACAATCGTCCTACAGGTATAGAAAGAGCTGTACCCGCTGTTAACTTAATAAACGATACAGATTCTCTATGCTGAATTTGTTTTTACAAATGTGTGACAATTCATCCAATAAATAAAATTGATTAATTCTATAGTGAAATAGATAAAATCAATTACAGATCAGGCATTACAAACAATGTCTCGCGACATATACAACCATAGCAGGTTGCTTCATAAATTACGCCGATTTACGTGACCTGATCTCAGCATTCACCTGGGCCAGGCGGGTGATTCCCGGCAACAGGACCAGTAATCCACCGGCAGCCACGGAGATCAATGCATACATTTCACTTTTTACCGCCAGGTAGATCAGGACGATGCCGAGAAGCACCATTGCAATAGAGAAACCGGCTACCCAACCACGCAGTTTCTTTTGGGCGGCATATAACTCTTCCAGGGTTAAAGCAGACAGCTTGTTTTCCTTTTTCATATCCGTCAATTTGTAACAAATAAAAATTCAGTTTCCAATTCCTCCCTGTCAACTCCCTTTCAATACACCATCGTAGAACATGCTGATACCGGCTGCAACCACATAAAATGAGACGGTACCTAAAAAATAAGCCAGTCCTCCTTTCAGATAATTGACGGTTTTCTTTTCGAAAGACTGCCCGATAGCCCAGCCGGTATATACCAGCAGCACTATCAGTATCAATAGCTGACTGGTTCCGCCGGAAGACCGCGTAACTCCCCGGAACAAGGCCTCCGCCGAAAACAGCATCATGCACTGACCCATAACATAACAAACAAGAACAGATATCTCAAAAAAATTAAACCGGTGTTTCCTGAATAACAAACCTGTCCATAGTGTAATAAAAAATCCCATCAGGATATTCGCATACCCGTAATTTTTTTGGACCCATGTAAGAAAAGAAGCGTAAGTGTCGCCTTTACCCGTCATTACCCTTTCGTCTATCCGCAGATAGCCGACAATAATCGTATAGATCAATGAAGTGACGATCAGGAAAATGACCGGTTTGGTATATCGGTTCCTGTTTTCAAATAAAAATGTCCTCATGGTTTTACCGGGACGGATCGCCAGTTCTTTCACCGTATAAAAAAAGCCCTTTTCCAGGTGCAGCAGGTGCGCCACTTCTTCTTTAATGTAATGAGCATCGATCCTGCGGGGTACCGTACCTGTGATATCTGCAGACGGGGCGCTGTCTTCAAAACTATTTTGTAGTGTGTCCATCTCTGGTAGTTATGTAAATGCAACTATATACTGAGCAGGAAGAACGGCTCTCTTTCCTTCTCCAACCACATATCCCTGCCGGCATGGCTTCACAACTCCGGTTGTCAGCCCATGTTTAAAGATAAATAAGATATTATCAAAATTCCAATATATTGTCTCACAAGCTGTTGTCCACCGTGTGTGGAAAAAAAATAAGGGATCTTACCATTTCACAGCCGATATTTATTTGAAAATGGTAACCCTGTAACAAGACAATAAATATCCATATCATTCGTCTTTGTAATAGTAACCTTAAATAAAGCTATGGAGGAAACCCGGGAGATAGCCGCTTTAATGAACCTGATAGATGATCCGGACGGAGAAGTTTTTGATTCCGTAAGCCACCGGATCGTCAGTTACGGAAAAAATATTATTCCCAACCTGGAGCAATTGTGGGAGAATACCCCCAATGAGGATGTACAGGAAAAGATCGAGCTGCTTATACACCGGCTGCATTTCCAGGACTTATACGCAGATTTCACCGCTTTTAAGCAATCACCCGATATAGACCTGATGGAAGGCTTGTTGCTGGTAGCCCGCTACCAGTACCCCGACCTGGCCACGCTGCCCATTCACCAGGAGTTTGAAAAAATACGCCGCAACATGTGGCTGGAGCTGAACAGCTACCTGACGGCACTGGAGCAGGTAAACATGATCAACCGGATCTTTTACTCCTACCACAAATTCAAGGGAACAGAGATCGCCTATCGACAGCCGGAAGAGTTCCTGGTAAATAAGCTGGTGGAAACAAAAAGGGGAAATGTTATTCTCAACGGCATCGTGTACCAGCATTTATGCGCTCTGCTGGATGTGCCGGTAAAAGCCATTCACATCCCGCGGCAATACCTGCTGGCTTATTTCGATACATCATACGGATATTTTAACCCGCAAAAGGACGAAACCAATATCCATTTTTTCATAGACCCGCTTAACGGGCATATCTATACGCATAAGGATGTGGAAACCTACCTGAAGCGGATGGGCGCCCCCGCCGCCACCCAGACTTACTACAAGCCACTGGAAAACAAACATATCATCCGCTTCCTGCTGCAGGAGTATGCACGGTGTTTTGACGAAGAGAATAACCAGTACAAACGGGAGGAACTGCAGTCGCTGGCTTCCTTATTATCCGCTGCCGACAATACAAACCTGTAGCAAGCCATTGCCATGAAGAAATACCGGTTTTACCTGCCCGTCATCCTGATCCTGATCGCCGGCGCCGGCCTGCTGCTCAACAAACAGGAAGCTGCCCGCGAAATAACGGCAGCCGGTGAGCAATTTGACCGTAGTCTTCGCCCCATGATCTACACGAAACATGTAAAATGCAGGATGGAATGCCGTTACATTGACGAAGCCGAAATAGAGGAGATACTGGCCCATGGCACGATCAACTACAGCAAAACAGATATTCATTCAAAACCCGATCCCAAATACGCGCTGGAAGGCCGCACCCGCGACAACCAGCTGGTACGGGTTATCTTTGCCCCATCTGAAAAAGGGATGGTGGTGATCACCTGCATAGACCTGGATACGGAATGGTCCTGCGATTGTAAATAATACAGCATGAAAGTCTTGCAAAAATTTTTATTGTTTTTCTACAATATCTATGCGCTGCTGCTGTTCATCGCACTGATGCTGGTAGTATTTCCTTTTGTGATACTGGCATCTTTCTTCGGTAATATCAGGGGGGGTAATCTCATCTACAGGATATGCATGGTATGGGCAGATACCTGGTTCGTGCTGGTGGGCATTTTTCATAAAAATATATATGAATCGCCGCATGATCCGGACCGGTCGTACCTGTTCGTCAGCAATCACATTTCCTTCCTGGATGCGGCCGTGATCGTAAAAACCTACCGGCACCCGGTTCGCCCGCTGGGAAGAAAGGAGACCACAAAGATCCCTGTATTCGGTTATATCTATAAAAAAGCCATTGTAACCGTAGACAGGGGCGATACACGCGACCGGGCAAAAAGCGTTCGCATACTGAAGTCCGTTATAAAAAAAGGCATATCCATCCTCATATTCCCCGAAGGCACTTTTAACGAAACCCGTCAGCCGCTGAAAACATTTTACGATGGTGCATTCCGTATCGCCATAGAGACCCAAACCCCCGTTAAGCCGGTATTGTTCCTGGACACATACAGCAGGCTGCATTATCACAGCATATTCAATCTTACACCGGGAAAAAGCCGCTCTGTGTTCCTGGAAGAGATACCGGTTGCAGGGCTAACGCTTGCGGACGTGTCTGCGCTGAAGGAAAAGACCCGGGACATCATGGAGAAAAAGCTCCGGGAGTACAGGGCGGCGTGGATCGGCCTCCCCCCCGGCCCCTCTCCACAAGTGGAGAGGGGCGCCTAAATTCACATCGGCAGGAAAATTTGAAAATATGCTTCCGCCGTGCATCCTGTGAATATGCGACTTGTGTCTTGCAACTTACCACTATACTACTTATCTACTTCAACAACAGGTTCCTGAAATCCAGCGAATCGCCGTTGAATACGTTGAAATCTACTTTTGGCTTAATACCGTTTACCCTGCCGGTTTCACTGTGCTGCCAGAAAATCCAGTCTCTTTTAATACGGGGTTTGTTGGGTTGCAGGTAGTGCGCCACCCATAGCGGGTATTCGTCGAACTCCTCTCCCAGGTATTTTTCGTAAAAATCTACATTGGTATAAATGATCGGCTTCACTTTGTAATATGCTTCTATCACCTGCAGCCATTCTTTTACCCTTGGGCGGAGGTCTTTGGGTTTGACACCGTACAATTGCTCCACATCCAGCACCGGCGGCAGGTCGCCGGGTTCCATTATTACCTGTGAGATAAAATTCTCCGCCTGTTTGCGACCACTTTTGGTAGCGATAAAAAAATGATAGGCTCCTCTCTGTATGCCCTCTTCCCTGGCCCTGTACCAGTTTCGTTTAAACAGGCGGTCTACGTTGGTGAGGCCCTCTGTTGCTTTAATGAATGCGAAGTCAAGTGTAAGACCTTTGATATTCATCTTACGTACCTCACCCCAGTTGATCACATCCTGGTGATGTGATACATCAATGCCATGCACCATATAACCGGTGGGAATTTCAATGCCAAAAGCATTGTATCGTACAAAGCTCACCTGGTATTCCTGCCACTTAAGATATCCGTAAAGCGATGCTGCCATTATACCAAACACAACCAGGATGATCAGCAACCGCTTAAAGCCTCCGCTCTTTTTCTTTTTCCGGGTCATGTTCTGTCAGCAGGTTGAATTTACAGGAACGGACCGGTCTATACTGTTACCGACTTTGTATTATACATGGTTTCCCGCAACTCTTTTACCCTTGGATCCGACAGGTACTCATCAAAGGTAGACAACCTGTCTATAACACCTTTGGGTGTGATCTCTATTACGCGGTTGGCGACAGTTTGCATAAAGGTATGGTCATGGGAGGTCATCAACACCACTCCTTTAAAATTTACCATGCCTTCATTGAAAGACTGTATACTCTCCAGGTCCAGGTGATTGGTGGGCTCATCAAGGATGACAAGGTTTGGGTTCTGGATCATCATGCGGCTGATCATACACCTTACTTTTTCTCCACCGCTTAATACGCTGGTCTTCTTCAGTATTTCGTCTCCGCTGAACAGCATTTTGCCCAGGAACCCTCTCAGGAAAGGTTCATCCACATCGGTAACCGTGGGTGGTACAAACTGGCGCAGCCAGTCCATCAGGTTGATATCTTTTTCTGTAAAATATTTACTGTTATCATTGGGCAGGTAGGCTTTGGTGATAGTCGTTCCCCATTCGTATATACCGCTGTCTGCTTTTTGCTCACCGTTGATGATCTCGAAAAAAGTGGTCAGCGCCAGGTGGTCTTTGGACACAAAAGCGATCTTGTCGCCTTTTCCCACCGAGAAAGTTACATCGCTGAACAACACACGACCATCATCTGTTTTTTTAACCAGCTTTTCTATATTCAATACCTGGTTGCCCACGTCCCTATCCTGCTTGAAAATAATGCCGGGGTAGCGCCTGTTGGAAGGTTCAATATCTTCGATCACCAGCTTTTCCAGGGCTTTCTTACGGGAAGTGGCCTGTTTACTTTTGGAAGCGTTAGCGCTGAAACGGGCAATGAAGTCCAGCAGGTCTTTCCGCTTTTCCTCCATCTTTTTATTCTTGTCACTCAACTGGCGGGCGGCCAGCTGGCTGGTTTCGTACCAGAATGTATAGTTGCCGGTATATATTTTGATCTTTTGCCTGTCCACATCGGCCACATGGGTGCATACTGCATCCAGGAAGTGACGGTCGTGGCTCACTACAATTACAATATTTTGATAATCTGCCAGGAAATTCTCCAGCCAGCCGATGGTCTCCACGTCCAGGTCGTTGGTAGGCTCATCAAGTATCAATATGTCCGGGTTGCCAAACAGCGCCTGCGCCAGCAATACCCGCACTTTTGTACTACCCGGCAGGTCTTTCATCAGGGATGAATGCACCTCTTCTCTTACGCCCAGTTCTCCAAGTAATGTGGCGGCATCGCTTTCGGCAGTATATCCCCCCATTTCGCCAAACTCCGCCTCCAGCTCACCGGCACGCATACCGTCTTCTTCGGTAAAGTCTTCCTTGGCATATATGGCATCTCTTTCGTGCATCACTTCCCAGAGCTTTTTATGCCCCATCATCACGGTTTGCAAGGCCGTCTTATCGTCAAACGCAAAGTGGTTCTGGTTCAATACAGCCATACGTTCGCCGGGAGTAATATCAATGGTTCCCTTACTGGGATCTATTTCCCCGGAAAGTATCTTCAGGAAAGTGGATTTTCCCGCCCCGTTGGCGCCTATCACACCGTAACAATTCCCCTTGCTGAAGCTCAGGTTTACTTCATCAAACAATACCCTTTTTCCAAAGGATAATGATACATTATTCACTGTAATCATGAAAAACTCAATATTTTATAGTTACGCTTCTCTTATGGCAGGCGCAAAGGTAACCTTTATTTGGGTAAAATAGTAAGACCGTAAAATGGTAAGAGGGTTGTACATTTCTTACGGTCTTACGCGTCTTACGGTCTTGCATTGGGTAAGACCGCAAGAGCACCCAGTCCATTTTCATCCCGAAAATTCGGGACCCACATGTTCAAATTAGCCTCATCCCCTTATCCTTCTCCTTCAGAGAAGGACGGTACTACTGAATATTTCCGCGCGATATACCTACCACATCAGCTTTAGAATATATCAAAACAATCCAAACAATTATTTTACTTTTTGTTCGGCAGTTGCCGAACACAACCTCTCCAAAACTGCATTTTATAAGCCTCTTTGTCCTGGGGCGAGGGGCCGGGGGTGAGGGCTACTTCTCCGCTATGTAAAAAAGATCGAAGCAGGTATCACCGGCATTTTCGATGAAATAGTCTTCGTGGGTAATGCCCGTTACCAGTCCCTGGTTATCGTTCAGCAGCTTTTTGCGGTTCATGCGGTTCAGTATATCGTAGGGGATCTGCAGCAATTGACGTGGCAAACGGTATTGCAGGTTGAATATATCGAAGCGGGTGATCTTTCTTACGGAAGCCCTGTTCTTTTCATAGTAGTCCATAATGCTTTCGTTACCGAAAACACCCAGGGTCTCCACTGATCTGAAATAACGCAGCATCAATTGCTTCAGCTCTTCCACCGTATATTCCCTTACATGCCAGGGATTACGGGTGATGGACATTTTTTTGTTGGGCGTGGTCACGATCAGCTTCCCTCCTTCTTTCAGCACCCGGTGTATCTCCTGCAGGAAAACAGCATCTTTTTGTATATGCTCAATCACCTGGAAGGTGATCACATAGTCAAACGAACCGGAAGGAATACCTGCCAGGGGCGGTACGTTCATTTGCAGGAACTGTACGTTTGCAGGTGCATTTTCCAGGGTTTCGGTCTGGTATTTGTCGACGGTAACAAAGCGCTCCGCCTGCGGGGCTATGATGTCTACCCCATAGCCGCTGCCGGTACCGATCTCCAGCACCTGCCCGGATACGATTTTGGCCGCTTCCAGGTAGGCCAGCAGCGACCGTTGGTACACATAATTATCCGACCGGTCTTTTTGCGATACTCTTTCTGCGGTTTGTAATACTTTCATACTGCTCTATACCATATTTTTCAACCGCGAAGGTAAAGAACTCTTTTTTATCCGGCAGCCTGGATGGGCGTATTTACCTGCAGTGAGAAAAGTTACCTTCGGTGAGAAATATTCTCATGGCGGCAAAATCAGAGCTAAACAAATACCGAAATAAAAATTTAAGTCTTCGCTTTAGGCAGGTTTTCCGGTCGGTGTCTTCACCATAGGTCAACTTAGGGAATATGATAAATAAAATACCTTGAGTGGGCTTGAATTTGGTGCATTGTCCCATAGGGACAACAGTCTGTAGAAAAACAAGAAGTTGCGGATGCGCCCCATCGGGACGCCTGGTGTTTCAGAGGAAATGATTACCTTTTCAAAACGTATACACAACCGTACATCCACTTTGTATTTTTCGTTCAATACAGGGCCTTTTTTAAAAGTCTTCGACATTGATCATGATGAGCAATACTTTTGTAAAGAACCGGTTTGATCATAGCTTTTTACCCCTATCCATGATGACTGTTTGTTCATGTAACGGTTTTACTTCCTGCCAGTCATCTGGCGTCCCTACGGGACGCATACACATTTTTACCATGTATCTACAAACCTGCCATCCCGATGGGATGGGCGGCATTTGATACCAAACAGAGCAATCCGTGTTGCATTGAAGCCTTCGGGATGGATGTAACACTTCTACCTACAACTTTGTTGGCTACTCAAATTTAAGTCCACCCGATTTAAGTTAACTGCTATGGAGTATCCACCGACCGGAAAACTTGCATAAAGCGAGGGTTTGGAATACATCCGCAAAGGTTCCAACTTTTGCAGCGTTGGAAACCTTTCACGAAAAAAATACTCCTTCCCTGGTAAACAGGGAAGGAGTAAAAGCAAGCCTTACAATAATTTACGGTCTGTCCCACCAAATGCGGGTGCTCAGTTTATCTTCTCCCTGGTTGGCAATAGCGGCGTTCACATTTTCAGCGTTTACAGACAGTTCCGATATGGGGTAAGTCAGCCTTCTTATAAAAGTACCATTCGGCACATCCGGGTTGTTCGGTTGTCCGTATGGGTTAGGCGTTAAGGTAGGATAGTCGCTCCTGCGGAAATTGGCAAAGGCTTCCGGCCCGTTCAGGAAAGAGGATATCCAGTATTGTGTGTTGATCTGTTCCAGTTCATTACCCGCCGACAGCGGATTGGCTGTTATAAAAGCGTCCCGTGCGGCACCCGAAACAGCAGCATTCGCATCGTATTGCGCCATCTGGTCCATATGGGCCACCACTCCTTCCGAAAAATACTGTGCAGCGGTACTTTCCGTTATCCAGTTCCGGAATCTTGCTTCTGCCAGCAACAGTTTTGTTTGTGAAGCGGTCACAAAAAAGTTGGGGGATGTTGTTTTTGCAATTCTCCTCCTGTCTGCCTGGCTGTAGTCGTAAAAGCTGGCCAACCCATCTGCCTGGGCCTGGGCAACAATGGTTGCATTGTCAAAGCCCATAGGCATACCGATCTGGTCTGCTGCTGCCGATGTGCTGATATCCACGGTTTGTCCGGGACCGGAAGTAGCGCCCTTGTACCGGATAGCAATGGAGGACAGACGGGGGTCATTGCTGTTCTTCAATTGATCCACAAATGGTTTTGTAAGATAAAAGTTGGCTGCTTCGGTGGCATTCAGCATATTACCGATCGGCATAGGAAAAGTAACGTCATGACGTATGTAAGCGTTGTCTTCGTTTGACAGTATTACGCCTGCGGCAAATGCCGACTGTACGGTAGATTGTGCTTTTGCCGGGTCCACCTTACTTAACCGCATACCGGCGCGTAATAAAATGGAATTAGCGAACTTTTTCCATTTATCAATATTTCCGCTGTATAACAGGTCGGCTGTTTCAATCTGCTTACCGGCGTCCAGCGCGGCGGATGCTTCTGTAAGCTCCTTGATTATATCGTTATAAACAGCGTCCTGCTTATCATACGCCGGAAAGAACAACTGCGCTGTATACCCCGCACCGCCCTCGAAATAAGGTATCTCTCCATATCCGTCCGTTAACATCATGTAAACATAAGCCTGAACTATCCGGGCCATGTTGTAAAGATTGCTTCTGTCAGGATTCTCGCGGGTATTTGTGATAACATCGTGCGTGTATTTAATCACATTCTGATAATAAGATTGCCAGATGCTGCCCATAGTGCCATCGCGGTTGTCCTGGTTAAAATTTGCTCCGGCCAACACCCCGCCGTTAGGCGAAACAATTTGCTGTACAACACCCATATCAATAATTACGGTACGTCCGTTATAAGACGTATTCAGCAGCGCATTGTTCAGCAGGAATGTAGGGTTAACACTGATGGGGCTCGTTTTATTGATATTCAATTCCTGCAGCCCCTTGGTACACGAAGAGGCAATTATTACTATTACAATAAAATTTATTACTCTTTTCATGACAGGCAGTTTAAAATTTAATATTCAGGTTCAAACCAAGTGCCCTTGTTGTCGGTAAACCGGCAGATTCCATTCCCACCTGGTTATCTGATGCAAAACCGAAAGATTCAGGATCCATATTATCGACCCATTTCTTAAGCATCAGCACATTGTTGGCTACGAAATCGAGCTTGACGCCCCTGATCGGCCATGTAGCCGGTAAAAACCTGGTGAAATCATATCCCAGCGCCACCTGTCTCAGCTTCCAGTATCCGCCGTTATACACCACGGCTTCTACCAGTGCCTGCGACCGAAGATGTTCCCAGTAGGTCTGCACCGGTGCAACCGCCGTATTTACCCCGCCGTTCACGTTTACGCCTTCACCCACAAAACCGCCTTCCCTTCCTTCCAGCGTCATTTTGTGCAATCCATGCCGAACGGCATTGAAGTTGGTACCGGACAGCATCATATTGCCCAGCTTAAAGTCGATCAGAGCAGACAGCCTGATCCCTTTATATTCAAAGCTGTTTATAAAGCCGCCGGTCCATTTCGGCAATGCGCTGCCAAACAGGATCAGATCAGGTGTTCGCTGCGGGAGTCCGTTTTCAAGAAAGATCCTGTCGCCTTTTGCATCCCGGTTGTAACCAAATCCGGCTATTTGACCCATCTCCTCTCCTACCACATGTCTTACTTCCCCGTTAAACACGTGTGTGGCAATGGTGATCCTTTCTCCGGGTGTGTTGCTGAGAATACTCAGCACTTTGGTTTTATTGTAAGATACGTTGGCAGTAAAACCCCAGCTAAAGTTTTGCTTCTCTATTATTCCCAGGTTCAGCAAACCCTCAAATCCCAGGTTCCTGCTTTTTCCGCTGTTAATGCTGGTATTGATAAAACCTGAGGCGTCAGACACCTGGGCTGTTACAATCTGATCAGAAGTTATCTTCCTGTAAGCTGCCAGATCAATGTTCACCCGGTTGTTAAACATTTTTAATTCCAGTCCTATTTCTGTTTCAGCAACACGGCTTGGTCTCAGGTTGGTATTAGGCACTGAATTACCGCTTGTCGCTATCGGCACAGGCGTACCCGAAGGATTGTTGATCAGGTTAGCGTTCACGCCGTAAAACAACAGGTTTGAATAAGGACCCACCGCGCCGTCGCTTCCCACTTCTGCATATCCTACTCTTATTTTTCCAAAATTCAACCAGCCGGCGCTGGCCAGGTTTTCCGAGAATACGTAGGAACCTGATACAGACGGATACAGGATGCTCATATTTTCTGGAGAAAGTGTGGAAAACCAGTCATTCCTAATCGTACCATTTAAGTAAAAGGTCCTGTTCCAGGAAAGCTCCGCCGAACCATACAGCGAATTCACCCCCTGTTCTATAAGAGAATATACAGGATCTTTCGCCCGCCCGTTTTGCACGGTGTAAAGTCCCCGTATAAAAAAATCGGTCACTACCACATTATTAACATCCGTTGTCCGGCGCATTTGATTACCGCCGCCTGTAAGTGTCATATCAAAGTTTCCGAACTGCTTGTTTGCAGCGATCAGGAAGTCGAGGTTGGTTTCTCTGAACCTGCGCGACTCCTGTGTATAAACGCCGTTGGCAAATCCCGGCACCAGCGCCCTGGATGCATGTCCCGTCGGAAAATTATTCAGGTCTTCATCCCTCGACCAGTAGTCCTGCCCGAAACGTCCCTGCACATATAACCAATCCAGGATATCATATTTGACCGACACATTACCGAAGATCCGGTCCCGTTTAATATTGTGAAATTGTTCCGACAATACCCAGTATGGGTTGGTACGGTTCATGAATCTTGAATAGATGTACTCATTACCGTCTGCATTAAATTTATTTTCCTCCAGCACTTTCAGAGGCATTGAATTAGCCAATGCCATCAACGTGGTTGGTATGGAGTTATCCTGGTTGGCAATATTGGGCGGGTTCTTATTATTTTCCCGGGAGTAGTTGACATTTCCGGCAAAGCTCAGTCTGTCTGATAAGCTGTAGCTAAACCCAAGATTCATCGTTTTCCGGTTGAACCTGTTATTGGGTACTATGCCAAGGTTATCGGTATTATTTAAAGAAAGATGGAGTCCGCCTTTTTCTCCGGAAGCCTGAAATGAAACGGTATTGGATATGTTCTGCCCGTTGCGGTAAAACTCTTTGGTACGGCTGCTCTGCGGCTCATAAGGCACAGACAGGTTATCATAGAGTATATGCGTCATGCCGGGTGCAAACCGTTCACCGAATGACCACTGACCGGAAGTAGGATTAGGCGCCGTAGGGCGAACGCCACCTTCGCCCTGCCCATATTCCATCTGGTAGTCTGTAAAATCCAGTGGGGTCTCATTGGTATAGTTTACATTATATGTAACACCTATGCCTCTTTCCTTACCTCTTGTTTTAGTGGTGATCATGATCACACCGTTCTGCGCCCTTGAGCCGTACAGCGCTGCTGCCGGCGCTCCTTTCAATACCGTCATGCTCTCTATATCATCGGGGTTGATGCTGGACAATCCATCGCCGCCGTCTGCATAGCTACCACCTCCCTTTACTGAAACCGCATTGTCGCTAAAGTTGGTATTATCGATCGGTACACCGTTGATAACGATCAGCGGGTTGTTTTGCCCGCCGATGGATGACTGTCCCCGTATACGGATCTTGGAAGTACCCGCCGGGCCGGTGCCCATGGAGGAAATATTAACACCCGCCACCTTGCCTTGCAGCGCATTCATTACATTGGGCGTCCTGTTGATCGTCAGCTCATCGGAGTTCACATTGGATACCGCATAGCCCAGTCCCCTTGACTGCTTGGATATGCCCAGGGCTGTAACCACCACGGCATCCATACTTTGTGCGTCGGTCATCAATCTTATATCTACCGATGTACGGGCGCCCAGCGGCACTTCCATGGTTGCATATCCAACCGAGCTGAATACCAGGGTGGCGCCCGAGGGTGCATTGATGGTAAAAGCACCTTCGTTGTCCGTTACCGTTGTGGTAGAAGCTCCTTTCACAGCTACCGTAACAGATGCCAAAGCTTCGCCGGCTTCGTTTTTAACAGTACCGGTTACTGTTTGTGCAGCAGCTGAAGCAAAACAAAAAAAAGAGAGAAATAACAATAAGCTTCCTATGCTTATCCGGGAGAATAGTCTTTTTTTAAGTGTCATACAGCAAGTTGTTTTGTAAGAGAATAGTATATCAACCGACTTCCGCCAGCTAACAATTGCATACCTAAATTATATATTGCCAGGGGTCAAAACTTCCAAATAAACACTATGGTGAAATTTGAACATTTTCAAAAAATAATTTCACTTACTTTATGATATTGTATGCAGCGCATACTGCCGGAACGAAATTGCCATTATGCATTCACGGGTATTACAACAGGGAAATTCAAAAGAACTTAGCACTTTCTCCTATGGTCTGCAACCGGGAGCAAGGAAAAACAGCAGTACCCCGACGAGATCCTTCCCGGTAAAACCTGCCGGGTATCCACTTTATTATATAATAATTGACGGGAAGTTCGCGGGGGTGACATGCAAACGGTTTTATCACTCACCTGTTTATTTACAGAAATCTAAAATACAAGAAGATGAAAAGAAACATTATGCTTTGTATGGTGTTGCTGTTGGGTATAACGCTCCATGCCCAACAGGTTTCCTTTACGCCGGATCAGGTTAAGGGGCACACGCCCGGGTGGAAAGGAGAAAGGTTTCCAGACGGGCGTCCGAAAGTGCCTGACCCCTTGCTGGAAAGGCTGAAAAAGATCCGGCTGGAAGAAGCCTGGGGGGTGCTCCGGAACAAAGGTTACCATAACCAGTTTGAAGGAGACTGGATGGTGATGCACCCGGGGGAAGCAATGACCGGCCGGGTAGTAACAGCACAATATATGCCGCTGCGCCCCGATATGGATAGCCTGGTGAAAGATATCGGCAGAAAAGAAAAAAGACTGGGTAGTCCCAACTCCTGGCCCATCGATGTACTGACAGAAGGGGACGTATACGTTGCCGATAGTTACGGAAAAATTGTGGACGGTACCCTGATCGGTGACAACCTGGGCAATGCCATTTATGCAAAATCAAAAAGAGGCGTGATCTTCTACGGATCGGTGAGGGATATAGAAGGGCTGGAGGAGATCGAAGGTTTCAACGCCTGGATGAAAGGATACGATCCTTCCTATATACAACAGATGATGCTGGCCGGCATCAATGTTCCCATCCGTATCGGAAGGGCGACGGTGCTGCCCGGCGATGCGGTGCTGGCCAAAAAAGGCGGTGTGGTTTTTATTCCTGCTGCCCTGCTGGAAGAAGTGGTGCTTACCTCCGAGTTCATCACACTCAGGGATGTGTTCGGACACCAGCGGCTGAGGGAAGGAAAATACACACCGGGGCAAATAGACATGCAATGGACCGATGAAATTAAAAAAGATTTCCTGAAATGGCTGGACGAAAACCCCGGTAAGCTGCCAATGACGAGAGGAGAGCTGGATGCCTTCATGAAAAACCGTACCTGGTAAAATACCATAACAACTTAATCATCAAAATCTGTTCATTATGACACCTTCACAAAAATATCTGAAAAAACTCGGGCTAAAAGAAGATGCTGATGTATCCCCTTCACAGGAAACGCTGGAAAACGAGCATCCCCGCCGTTCCTTTTTAAAGAAGTCGGCCCTGGGCGGACTTACTCTCGGCGGCGCTTTTTTATTTACACCTATAGAAGACATCATTGCGCAAACCACGCAGAAAGTGAGCCGCTACTCGGCGCCCTCGGATCTGAAAATTACGGATATGCGTTACTGTGTGACGCCTGTTATGGGGCGTACTGCTATTATCCGCATAGATACCAACCAGGGAATTTACGGGTTGGGTGAAGTAAGGGATGGCGCAGACGAAAGATATGCCCTGTTCCTGAAAAGCCGGATACTCGGGGAAAACCCGTGCAATGTAGAATTGATCTTTAAAAAGATCAGGCAGTTCGGCGGACAGGCCCGGCAGGCCGGCGGCGTATGCGCCGTAGAAATGGCATTGTGGGATATCTGCGGCAAAGCGTACAATGTGCCTGCCTGGCAGTTACTCGGCGGCCGCTACCGTGATAAGGTAAGGTTATATGCCGATACCCCGGAAGGACCTTCTCCTGACGAGCAAAAAAAGCTGATACAGAAAAGGATCAACGAAGAAGGATATACCTGGCTGAAAATGGATGTATCCATTAAAGAGCTGAAGGGAAAGCCGGATACGCTGGTGAATCATAAATTCTGGGAAGATGCAAGGGGTAACCTGGCGCAATGGGGAGACCAGGACAACCTGATGTCTTATGCCAATGCCCTGCACCCTTTTACACAAATACAGGTTACCGATAAAGGGCTGGATCACCTGGCATCCATTGTAGACAATATACGGAGCATGACCGGATATGAAGTGCCGATCTCTACAGACCATTACGGACATTTTGATTTCAACAACGGTATCCGTTTGGGAAGAGCACTGGAAAAATACCGCCTGGCCTGGCTGGAGGATATTGTATCATGGGAATATACAGACCAGTACGTTAAGATGTCGGACGCGCTGGAAACGCCCATTACAACAGGTGAGGATATTTACCTGCTGAAATATTTCAAGCCCCTGCTCGACCGGAAAGCCATCGATATTGCGCATCCTGACCTGGCCTCTTCCGGTGGATTGCTGGAAACAAAAAGGATCGGCGACTATGCCGAAGAGCAGGGCATCGCCATGGCCATACACCAGGCAGGTACCCCCGTATCATTTATGGCTTGTGTGCATTGTGCGGCAGCAACACAAAACTTCCTGGCCCTGGAACATCACTCCGTAGACGTACCCTGGTGGGAAAGCCTGGTGAAGACAACAGACGGCAGAAAGCTGATCAACAAGGGGTATGCCAACCTTCCGTTAACTGCGCCGGGACTGGGCATTGAGCTGAATGAGGAAGTATTGAAGCAGCACCTGCATCCAAAAAACAAAAGCTATTTTGAACCGACGCCGGAATGGGACGACAGGCGCTCACACGACAGGATATTCAGTTAAGACAAATACCAATTTATATTTTTAAAATACACCGGATGAAGCCGCATAGCATTTTTTATTCTTTCGCCCTGGCTTCCCTGCTCGTTTACCTGTTCTTATATATCAGGGGAGATCACAGTTGGGGAGGCATATTGCTGTTACTGTTCTTTCTCAGTCTCGCGATGGCATTCAGGGGCAACAGGATCCTTAAGGGATTTTCTTATACGCTGATGATCATGGCGGTGGTGAGCATTGCCATGTATCATCCGCAATACTTCATCACCGTTGGCAATTTCAAACTTTCCGCTTTGATCGTTCCCCTGCTGCAGATCATCATGTTCGGTATGGGAACAGAGCTCAGCCTGAAAGATTTTTCCAATGTGCTGAAAATGCCCAGGGGGATCATCATCGGGGTAGCCGGGCATTATATCATTATGCCCATCGTTGGATTTTCAATAGCAAAACTGTTCAACTTCCCGGCAGAAATTGCGGCGGGCATTATACTGGTGGGTTGCAGTCCCAGCGGGTTGGCCTCCAATGTAATGTCGTACCTGGCAAGAGCCAACCTGGCATTATCGGTATCACTTACCGCCGTTTCCACCCTGCTGGCCCCGATCGTAACACCGTTCCTGATGAGAGTGCTGGGTGGCAGCTTTATCGAGATCAGCTTCATGAGCATGTTCTGGGAGATCGTAAAAATGGTGATCATTCCCATTGTTGCCGGTTTGGTATTTAACCATTTGCTGCACGGTAAGATCAAATGGCTGGACAAAGCCATGCCCGTATTGTCCATGGGTGGTATTGCCGTCATTATCACGATCATCACAGCAGCAGGCAGGGATAACCTGTTACAGGTAGGCGCCCTGCTGATCGTCGCTACCTTTATTCACAATATCGCCGGTTATTTCTTCGGTTACTGGTCAGGGCGTTTGTTTAAGTTCAATGAAAAAGATGCACGCACCATTGCCCTGGAAGTGGGTATGCAGAACGCCGGGCTGGCCTCGGGCCTCGCATTGGCCATCGGTAAGCTTTCTACTGCGGGACTGGCGCCTGCCATTTTCGGCCCGGTGATGAACGTTACCGGTTCTGCGCTGGCAAGCTGGTGGCACAATCATCCGCCGGATGATGAAAAAGAAACAAAAGAGGATGAAGAAAAGAAATAGCAGTCAGCCCGAAAGGCAAGTTCTTATTATACAGTTTGTCTCAGTTGCCGCCCATCCAAACGGGACGGAAAGTTTGTAGCCAGTGATAAAAGTTTGTATGCGGGGCTAACCTTTTGGGGCAGCCCCGGCATATATGCGTCCACCTGGGGTCTGGCGTAGCCGACCCCGGGATCGGCAGAGTTCGTTTTTATGAAAGCGGTAGAGGATCGGGGAAGTTACATCTCTCCGGGGTCGGCGCTGCCAGACCCCGGAGAGATATAAATCCGCAATTTCTTGTTTTTCTACCGACCTGTTGTCCCTATGGAACAATGCATCAAAATCAAGCCCCACTAAGGGTATTTTATTGATCATATACCCTGGAATACGGCTATAATGTCTCCACCGCCCGGAAAACCTGCATAAAGCGAAGACCTGGAATACACCCCAACAAAAACGCCTCCGGTTGCAGAGGCGTTTTTGATTTTATTTGCAGGTATAGGCTATCAGAGGAAGTTGTCACTTTCGCGATAGGCTTTTATCAAAGCCAGCTCTCCCTCTTTTCCGGGTTTGGCATTTCCATGCTCCATTCCCATAATGCCTTTATAGCCCCTGTCGTAAATATATTTGAACACATTTTTATAATTGATCTCGCCCGTGGTCGGTTCTTTCCTGCCCGGGTTATCCCCGATCTGGAAATAAGCGATCTCATCCCAGGTCAGTTCTATATTTTTGATGATATTCCCTTCGTTTTTCTGCATGTGGTAAATATCAAATAATATTTTACAGGAAGGACTGTTCACCCCGCGACATATCTCATAGGTCTGATCGGAGTAGCGCAGGAACAGGTTGGGTGTATCGCTCAGGGGTTCCAGCACCATCACAATACCATGCGGTTCCAGTATTTCGGCACCTCTTTTCAGGGCGTCAATCACATGTCCGGTCTGCACGCCTATGGGGAGGTTCCTTTCGTAATCGCCCGGTACAACCGTCACCCATTTCGCATTCACCCTTTTGGCTATTTCCACCGACTGGCGACAGCCATTCAGAAAAATATCCACGTATTCCTGTTTGCCGGCAGCCAGCGAGTTTTGGGAGTTGCCCCCTTTGGGCACCACGAACACGCCCATTTTCATCCCCAGTTTTACAAGGGTTTCCCCTATTTTGGTTTGCAGTTCCGGTGAACGCCCGGGCAACCCGTTGTCTTCAATAGACCGGAACCCCTGGTCATGCATATACTTGATCTGGTCAATAAAATCTTCGCCCCCGTTATGCCTGAACATGCCGTCGTGCGGCGCATAGTCCAGGTTAAATGTTTTTTCTGCGGGTTTCAGTTCAGTCTGATCGTTGTTATTGTTTCCGGCAGCCATCGCACTCGTTCCCACCAGCATTCCACCGCCTGCCAGAAGTCCTTTTTGTAAAAAGTTTCTGCGTTGCATATTCGTGTTGAGTTTAAGCCTTAAAGTAAAACAATCTCCGGCAATAAATAAAACAATTCTTTCTTTTCACCGGAAAACAAAGAGAGTGCTTTCAAGACATTCGCAAGCAAATATCAGGTATCCTTTACCGTTATATAAAAACAGCGGGGTGATATGCCTTATGTATGGTTTTCGCTTCCGGTGATTGCCGTTTACCAGTTAAACACGGTCTTTACGGCTATATCGGGGTGAATACTCTCCATAACAGGACAGGTATGGGCGGCCCGCTCCAGAATGGTCTTTTCTTTATCCTCCAGTTTCAGCCCGGCGGGGAAATAAAATGTTAAATTTACACCGCTTATACGCCGCGGATCGGCAGCCATGATCTTCTCCACCTGTATCTTTGTGCCCGTCAGATCAACCTCCATATCCTTTGCTTTTATCCCCATAATCGTAAGCATACAGCTCCCTAAAGCCGTAGCTACCATGTCTGAAGGCGAAAAACGCTCTCCCCTGCCCTGGTTATCAACAGGTGCGTCGGTTTCCATGCTCGTACCGGATTTAAGATGCGTACAAACCGTCCTTAAGTTTCCTTCGTATACTATCGTTGAAGTCATTGTATTTTTTTTACTAAATTTACGTTTAAAGATAAAACACTCCAGTGAAACAATTCTTCATAACCGGAATACTATTGAGTTTGATTTTCCCAGTTTTTGCACAGGACGAGGAGCCCAAAGTTAGCAAACGACAGGAGAGAAAGCTGGAAAAAAGGGAAAGAATCAACGAATTGATGAAGCTGGAGGAAGAAGGCATTCCTACTTTTCTCAAACAGCATGTATTTGGAGCAAAGCTGAATACAGACGGCTGGGGACTGTCTTACGAGTTTGGCAGAGCTAAAACGCCCAGGCGGGCCTGGATATACCAGGTGGAATTTAATGATAAAAGACACCGCAAGGAAAGCCGCAATTCAAAGGGTATCGCCGCCGGCGGGTTCATATTTTTTGGTAATCCCTATGTATATGGTAAACAAAACTCCTTCTACCAGTTAAAAATGTCCATGGGGCAGCAGGTGCTGATCGGTGGCAAGGGTAATAAGAACGGCGTGGCGGTATATGGTATCACTACCGGCGGCGTTTCGCTGGGATTGGAGCGCCCCTATTATGTGGAGATAGATGAATTCAGGAATGGGCAAACCCGGTATGTAAAATATGATTCACCTGACAGTCTTTTATTTTTGGAAGACAACCTGATACTGGGTGGCGGCGGATTGACAAGGGGGTGGAATGAAATGAAAATGGCGCCCGGCCTACATGCCAAAACAGCCCTTCGCTTTGACTACAACCGGTTTAATACCAGTATTACGGCCATAGAAGCAGGCGTGAACGCCGAGTTCTATTTCAGGAGGATCGAACAAATGGTATATAACCAGGGCAACCGCCTTTTCATAAATGCCTATATTTCCCTGGTATTTGGTAAACAGAAATAAGACGATTAATTTTGCCTCCTAAAAGTCACTTCCTTTTATTATGAGTGGATGTGCTACAACATACCAGCAGTCGGCGCCCAGGCAAAAGAAACCAGATTGGCTAAGAGTAAAGTTGCCTATCGGCGAGAGCTATAGAAACGTTAGAAATCTCGTAGATACACATAAGCTTCACACGATATGTGAAAGCGGCAACTGTCCCAATATGGGAGAATGCTGGGGAGCCGGCACCGCCACTTTTATGATCCTGGGCAATATCTGTACCCGTAGCTGCGGATTCTGTGCGGTTGCTACCGGCAGGCCGGATGCCGTGGATTGGGACGAACCCCAACGGGTAGCCGAAGCCATATACCTGATGAAAGTAAAACATGCCGTTATTACTTCCGTAGACAGGGATGAATTGAAGGATGGCGGCAGCATTATCTGGCACAATACCATAAAAGCCGTGAAGGCGCTCACTCCCAACACCACGCTGGAAACACTGGTGCCCGATTTCAAGGGAGAGAAAGAAAACATCCATAGAATTATTGAAGCCGCTCCGGAAGTGGTTTCTCATAATATTGAAACCGTAGAGCGTATGACCCGCAAAGTACGCATCCAGGCAAGATACCAGAGAAGCATGGATGTGCTGAAATACCTTAAGGAAAATGGTATGCGCACCAAGTCCGGCATCATGCTGGGACTGGGAGAGACCAAAGAAGAGGTATTGCAAACCATGCAGGACCTTCAATCAAACGGTGTAGACGTTATCACTATCGGGCAATACCTGCAGCCGACACCCAAACACCTGCCGGTAGCAAGATTTGTGCACCCGGATGAATTTGCTGAATATACGGACGCCGGTTACGAAATGGGCTTTGACTATGTAGAAAGCGGTCCGCTGGTGCGTTCCTCCTACCACAGCGAAAAACACGTTTTTGAAGGTATCGGCAGGCAGGAATGGATGAACAGGAAGTTGTAAGTAAATTATTTTGAAAAGCAGTGCTTTTGGTAAATCATCAACACACCAGTCTATAGGTCTCTTTAACATTGAGCAACCTGTGCCCTGTTGGGTAAACGTCCATTCAATGCAACATTTACTTTCATTCGCCTTTTTTGACTAAACTATAACGGATGAGCTTAGTGCTTCTCATTGTTTATTCAGCCTCCGGTACATTGTCCGTCTATAACAATAATTTTTATTTTCGCTATAGTCAGCCACCTACCATGTTGGGTATAAATAAGTTTATTCTTCTTTAAAAAACCGTCCTTTTTTCTCTACAGAATGTTTCAATCAGATAATTAGGGTTAAAACGAATACAAAGTCAATATTCGAATCATTTGTACGGAAAAATGAGACATATTGAATAGTGCCTTTAGGTTAAAATTCCTTTATTTGGGCTGGAGGGAGACCCTAATTCATAAGGTATGCCTTCATACATAGAATGATTCCAATATTAAAAATGAATATCTTCGGCCAATGGCTTTAGGAACCCTGGAAGAAATCAGACCGTCCTCCTTTTATTCATAGTACCCCGGTACAAACGGCAGCGGTCATGCTCTTAAAGATGGGGCGGATAATGTAAAGCAAACCGATGAGAGGAATTGTTGCAAGTCTTAAGCACCTAAGGTAACGATATACAAATTGAATACATAAAACAGAAAACAAAACAGCATGCCAAACAAATGGACAGGAAAGGGAAATCCCTATACCAAACAGGAAGTCAGAGACCGACTTCAAAAAACAGTAGATCAAAAGAAGGCCATAATTGCCGCAGGTGCAGGTTCAGGCATTAGTGCCAAGTTTATAGAAAAAGGTGGGGCCGACCTCATTATCATATACAACTCCGGTCGTTTTCGGATGTCTGGTCACGGCTCCACTGCGGGTATGATGGCTTATGGCGATGCCAACGCCATTGCTATGGAGATCGGAGAGTTTGAAGTACTGCCAGTGGTAGAAGAAATTCCGGTGATCTGCGGGGTGCATGGTAGTGATCCTCGTAGAAGAATGTGGCATTTTTTGGGAAAAGTGAAGGATATGGGCTTTTCTGGTGTCAACAATTTCCCCACCCATTCCATCATAGACGGACACTTTAGAAATGTGCTGGAAGAAACAGGGATGAGTTTTCAAAAGGAGGTCGAGATGGTCAATCTGGCCACCAGAATGGATATGTTCTCTATAGTGTATGTAGCCAAACCAGAAGAGGCTGTTCAAATGGCCGCTGCCGGGGCCGATGCCATCATCGCACACGTGGGAACAACTGTTGGTGGATCCATCGGGGTCACCGGGGCCACCGTATCGATGGATGCTGCCCTGGAGCGTACCCAGGCCATAGTGGATGCCGTGAAGAAGGCTAACCACGATACCTTTTTCCTGGCGCATGGTGGGCCGATTAATACGCCCGAAGACGTGCGGTATGCATTGGATCATACCACCGGGCTGCACGGTTTTGTGGGGGCCTCCTCCCTGGAAAGGATGGGTGTGGAACAGAGCTTAACCAACCTCACCAAAGATTTTAAATCGTTAACCTTATAAGCACTCCGGCCATGTCGAAGCAATGGAAGTTCGTAAAGGAAAAAGACCTGATGTTCGAGGAGACCGTAGGGCGACTTCACTACTGGCATTATCACCCCGAACTCATTGAGCGGGCCGATTCCTATATGGTGAAAGTGGTTGTCCCGGAAGGAATGGGGCACGATTTTCACCGGCATCCCAAAATGCACGAAATCCTGTATATCCTTAAGGGCAGGGCGGAGCAGTGGATCGAGGATGAAGTACAGTTCCTGGATGCAGGCGACTCAGTTTATATTGATGCCGATGTGGCACACGGTACCTTCAATGCCGGAAAAGGCGAACTCGAGTTTTTGGCCGTACTGTCTCCCCCGGAAGGCTGGGAAGCGGGCACCTTAGACGTAAGCCAGCAAGAACCCTATGTGAGCTATCGACCCAAATAACAAATAATGTTCAGGGCGCTCCCTGGAAGGGTGTGCCAAAAATAAACAGCAAAGACAATGAAAAAATTGCAACGACTCCTTTTGTTGACCATACTTGGGTCTGTCTTTTTGGGAAGCTGTGCAGAGAAGAAGGGGCCATTGCCCCCGTTGACCTATACCGGAGAAAACCCGAGGGTACAGGATCCGTTGAGTCCCGACGATTCGCAAAGGCACATTCAACTCCCGAAAGGTTTTAGCGCACGGCTTTTTGCGTCCGAGCCAGATATTATCAACCCGATTGCCTTCGCATGGGATGAAAGAGGAAGATTGTGGGTGGTACAATCCATGGATTATCCCCATAAACTGGCCAATGAGGTAGGCGGTGACCGGATCACCATCTGCGAGGATACCGACGAGGATGGAAAGGCCGATAAGTTTACCGATTTTGCTACCCAGCAAAGCCTGTCTACCGGAATCACCCTGGTGAAAGGCGGAGCCATTGTGGCGCAGGCGCCTGATATGGTATTTTTAGAGGATACCGACGGTGATGATAAGATGGACAAGCGTACCGTTCTTTTCAGCGGGTTCGGCACCTTCGATACTCATGCCGGGCCATCGAGCCTGCGGTACGGGATCGATAATGCAATTTGGGGCGCTGTGGGCTATTCGGGCTTTGAATATCAGTTTCAGGGAAAGCCTGTGAATTTTACCCGGGGCGTTTATCGTTTTGGAAAAGATGGTTCTTATCTGGAGCCCGTAGGACAGTTTGATAACAATACCTGGGGCATGGGCTACAACGAAAACTTTGAGATTTTTGGCTCCACCGCCAACAATAACCACGCCTGTTATGTGGGGATCCCTTTAAAGCACTATGCGTATTTAGACAAGATGCCTTCCTGGGCGCTAAACGCCGATTTTATACAAGGCCATTATGAAATCAACCCCGTGGACACTATTCCACTGCAACAGGTAGATGTTCGCGGAGGGTTCACTGCTGCTTCGGGGGCCAATTTCTACACGGCGCGTAACTATCCCGAGGAATACCGCAACCAAATGTACGTAGCGGAGCCTACGGGCCATTTGGTGCATATCGCCAGGATCGTCAGGGACGGTGCGGGATACAAGGAAGAGGGCGGGGGGAACATATTTGCCAGTACCGATGCCTGGACGGCCCCCGTTTTTGCCGAGACAGGTCCGGACGGAAACCTTTGGGTAGCTGATTGGTACAATCCCGTCATTCAGCATAATCCCGATCAAAGAGGTATGGACAACCAGATCTGGAATACGAACAAGGGGGAGGGCAATGCCCATATCAATCCATTGCGAGATTATAAGCATGGCAGGATCTATGTTATTGAATACAAGGGTGCCGGGAAACCCCGGATCTCCAAATTGAAAAGGGATGACCATAAGGCCTTGCTGAAGGCCTTGCAAAGCGATAATCAATTCTGGCGGGTCACCGCACAGCGTTTGATCGTGGAGGAGAACAAAAAGGAACTGGTTCCCGAACTGATCAAAATGGCTTTGGACGAGTCCGGTACCGACAAGAACGGTCTTAACGCCCCGGCACTCCACGCCCTATGGACGCTGAAGGGCCTGGGAGCATTGGACGGAAACAATGCCGAAGCAAGCGAAGCAGTCGTAAAAGGATTGTCGAACAAGAGCTTTGCAGTAAAACGGGCAGCCCTGTCATTATTACCAGAGACAACCGAAAGCAGTGAAAAATTGGCCGTATCCGGACTTTTGACCGACCCAGACCTACAGGTGCAGTTGGCGGCCATACTCAGGGCCGGGGAACTTCCCGAATCCGCAGGCCTCTATGCCCAAATGGAAAAGGTGATGGAAGACAAAGCCAACAGTACCGATAAATGGCTGAACGCGGCAACCAAGGTTTATTTTAGGGAGATAAACTATGAAACGGTGGATGCCGCTTCCGTTGAGATCCTCGTGCCTTCGGCAGCAGAGGCGAAACCGGTATGGAGCTATACTGAGACCCGTCCGGCGGACGATTGGATATCCACCGATTTTGACGACTCCTCCTGGAAAAAAGGAGAATCTATGTTCGGGGGGAAATCCATCCAAAAAGCAAGAACATCCTGGACTGCCGACGATATTTGGTTGAGACGGGAAGTCCAGCTCAATGGAGAAATCGATGAGCCGGTACTTAAGATAGTGCACGACGACGATTATGAGGTGTACATAAACGGGGAACTCTTCTTTGCCGAAACCGGGGCCAGTGGACAGGAGTATAAGTATGTAAAACTGGGCAGCGAAAAAGGGAAACTCTTCAAAAAGGGCAAAAATACCATTGCGGTACACTGTCGTAATACAGGCGGAGATCAGTTTATTGATGTGGGCCTTGGAAAGATCGGTGAAATAAAGGCCGATATTACCTTTGAACTTGAGGCTGTACCGCAGGAAATGGCGTTCAACAAAACCGTACTTCAGGCCACAGCAGGGCAAACCATTGAGATCAAATTGGTAAACAAGGACGAAATGCCCCACAACCTGGTAGTGGTGTCGCCCGGCAGCCTGAACGATTTTGGATCCATGGTGGATGCTCTCACAAAGACTCCGGAAGCCGAGAAAATGGGGTATGTCCCAAAATCGAGGTATGTTCTGGGAACAATAAAAATGTTGGGTCCTAAAGAGAGCGGGTCCTTAGTCATTACGTTGCCTAATATCCCCGGAAGGTATCCCTTTGTATGTACCTTCCCCGGCCATTGGCAGATGATGCAGGGTGTTATTATTGTTACTGCTCCCGGATCCTATATTTCTGAGGACAAGAACGCCCCGAACATAACCGTCATGGGCGGGGGCGGATCGCACGATTTTTTAAAGTTCTTTGGGGTGGCTGATGGCAGGGTATTGAGCGATAATGGAAAGAACAATGTGGTCTATACTGAGAACTCTGCGGAAATGGGTGCTATGCTGCTCTCTACTGACCTATTACTCTTAAGCAACAACAAGCCTATAGATATGGCGACACGCAAGGTCATTATGGACCGGGTCAACGCCGGGGAGATGAGCATGCTCATCTATCATCCCGGCACATGGTACAATTGGGAAGATTGGCCCGAATATAATAAGCAGCTCGTAGGCGGTGGGTCCCGTTCCCATGAAGCCCTGCAGGAATTTGAAGTACGGGTGGTCAAACCAGATCACCCCATCATGAAAGGGGTACCCAGGGCCTTTCGGGTCGTGGACGAGCTCTATCGTTGGGAAAAGGACCCCGGTGCGGAAATAGAGGTACTGGCCATTGGCAAAGGATTGAAATCGGGAGCGGAATATCCGGCGGTCTGGATAGTGAAGCATCCCAAGGCTAAAATTGTGGGCAATACGCTTGGGCACGATGCAAGGGCGCATGGGCATAAGGCCTATCAGACTATACTAAAGAATAGCGCGGATTGGGCGAAGAAGCAAAAAGCAGTGCAATAACACTTTCTCAGATATATTGGTAAGGGCCAGGCTTAACAAGCCTGGTCCTTACTTATTCTACCCAAAAAGGTTCCGGAGCAGTTTTCGATCATGATGATCAGACTCTTGTCAATAGCCCAATAGGCTAAAAGCATTATCCACTATCAAATTCCTTATCTTTAAACCCATAACATATTGCCAAAATGAGCAAAATACGATTCAATCGACGGGATTTTATTAAAGGAAGTTCCGCGATGCTGGCGCTGGCTGCGCTGAAGGCCAACGGTATGGATCTTTTTCAGCAGGATACTGTCCGCCGGGTAGCGCTGATCGGTACCGGCTGGTACGGCAAGAGTGATCTCTTCCGCCTGATACAGGTAGCGCCGGTGGAAGTAGTGGGTCTGTGCGACCCCGATAAGCAAATGCTGGAAAACGCCGCTGTAATGGTAGGACAACGTTTACCGGGCAAAAAGAAACCAGCTTTATATAACGACTACCGGCAACTGCTGGCCGAACAAAAGCCGGAAATCGTGCTGATAGGCTCTCCCGATCACTGGCATGCCCTGCAGGCCATTGAATCCATACGATCGGGCGCACATGTATATCTTCAAAAGCCCATCAGTGTGGATGTGCTGGAAGGAGAAGCCATACTGGCAGCAGCGCGTAAGCATAACCGTGTGGTGCAGATCGGCACCCAGCGCAGAAGTACCCCCCACCTGGTGGAAGCCAAAAAAAACATTGTCGATGCCGGCTTACTGGGAAAAGTATCGCATGCTGAAATGTGCTGTTACTATCATATGCGCCGGAACGGGAATCCCGCGGTGCAGCCGGTGCCTGATTACTTCGACTATGATATGTGGACCGGGCCTGCTCCCCTGCGGCCTTTTGACGGCATGCCGCACCGGGGATGGTGGCGCACGTTTATGGAATACAGCAACGGTATTATGGGAGATATGTGTGTGCATATGTTCGATACCGTGAGATGGATGCTGCAACTGGGGTGGCCGAAACGCATTTCGTCTACCGGTGGCATTTATGTGGACAAATCCGGTAAAAGTAATATTGCAGACACCCAGACTGCTATTTTTGAATATGACGAGCTGAACTGTGTATGGGAGCATCGCACCTGGGGCACTCCGAACGACCCGGAGTATCCCTGGGCCTTCAAGCTGTATGGCGACAAAGGTACCCTGTACGGAAGCCCGATGAAATATGACTTCATCCCGGTGGGGAAAGGAGAAAAGATCCACAAAGACGTAGTGCTGGAAAAAGAAAAATACCCCGAGGATGTAAACGAGCCGGATATTGAGATACACGCTGCCCCGGCCACCCGTTACCAGATGCTGGACTTTCTGAAAGCAATAGCTGATAAAACAAGACCCGTGGCGGACGTGGGAGAAGGACATATTTCCACTGCCAGTTGTATCATTGCCAACCTTTCCATGCAACTGGGGCGCCTGCTGGTGTACGATCCGGTAAATAAGGTAATAAAGGGTGATGCGGAAGCGACCAGGTTACTGAAGCGCCCCTACAGGGGACCCTGGAAGCATCCTTACGCCTGAGGTAAGTCGGTGGTTTATTTTTCTGTATCTTCTTCGTCCGGTTCGGTTGTGGCATCATCGCTGTCGTCAGGCGATGCTTCTTCAGAAGGGGTATCAGTGTGTTCTTCCTCTGTTGTATCATCATCGGCGGTATCTCCTGCTTCTTCGGCAGAAAGCGTGGCAGCGGTTTCCTCTTCAACGGTATCGTCTGTTCCGGAAGCATCTGTGTCGGATTCGGTAGTTTCGCCGTCCGCCTTTTTGCTACCATCCACTTCCTCAATGGTGATGGTCGTTTGCTGCAACAGCTCTCCGTTCTGCCCCACAATAAGATTGGTTTCTTTTTCTATTTCAAAATGACTGGCATTCACCAGGGTGGGTTCCACCATCTGGTCTGCCAGCACGTCTTTTATCCTGGGCAGATCGTCGGCAGAGTTGATGCCGAAATAATCCATAAAGGATTTGGATGTATTGTAGATCAATGGTTTTCCCGGAAGGGTTTCATCCCTGCCGCTGATCACTACCAGTTCCTTTTCCAGCAACTTCTGTATCACATAATCGCAGTTAACTCCCCGTATGGTCTCAATTTCCCCCTTGGTGATGGGTTGTTTATAGGCAATGATGGCCAGGGTTTCCATAGCCGCTGCCGACAGTCTCTTTAAGAATTTATCGCCGTTCAACTGTGCAATGGTCTTGTGATACATACCCTTGGTAAGGAATTGCCAGCCGCCCCCGCTCTGTCGTACCTCAAAAGGATAGAACTCCGTTGCATATTTTTCCCTGATACCGTCTATGGCAGACTCCACCTGTTCCAGGGTGGCGCGGTCTTCAATAAAGCCCAACGCATTATTGAGCAGGTCTACCAATTCAATACTGGTTAACGGCTTTTCACTTGCAAATATCAGTGCTTCAACGTGCGGTATGATCTGCGAGATTTCCATTGGCTATAATGTCAATTGGGGTTTAGCGGGTCCGGATCATCTTATCCCTGCAAAGCCGCTGCACCACTTACAATTTCAGTAAGCTCAGTGGTAATAGCTGCCTGGCGGGCACGGTTATAAGAGATACGCAGATCTTTCAATAACTCGTTTGCATTTTCACTGGCCTTATCCATAGCGGTCATACGGGCGCCATGCTCGCTGGCATTCGCATCCAGCACCGCTTTGTATAATTGCGTATTTAATATTTTGGGCATCAGTTCAGCGATCAGGGTCTCCTGGTCCGGCTCAAAAATAAAGTCTGCCTTAGTAGCTTTACCATCCTTATTCTCCACTTTAGGAATGGGCAAAAACCTTTCTATCACAAAACTTTGCGTGGCCGCATTGCGGAATTCGCTGTATACGATCTCTACCACATCAAACTCATTTTTGGCAAAAGACGCTATCGCCTGCTGAGCCACTTCCTGCACATGCTCAAAGGAAAGCTTTTGCAATACATCGCGGTAAGCAGGGTTGTT
This sequence comes from Chitinophagaceae bacterium, assembly GCA_037190885.1. Classification (GTDB taxonomy): domain Bacteria; phylum Bacteroidota; class Bacteroidia; order Chitinophagales; family Chitinophagaceae; genus Agriterribacter. Next base: position 82,490 of record JBBCJQ010000009.1, on the reverse strand, counting down.
GATCACCGACAGCTTTTGCATGGCATCAAACGCCTTTTTCCCTATGGGCCACACCGTCACATTCCCTTTAGCCAGCTGACCGGCATATTTATCCATCGCCAGTGCACGGGTGAGCTTGATCACGTTGGCATTATATGCACCGCAAAGCCCCCTGTCGGAGGTAATAGCAATGATCAGCACCTTTTCCACCGGGCGCTCCACGGAAAGATCCGCACTGATGTCACCATCGATATTGCTCACAATATTGCTCAGCATTTCCTGCAGCTTTTTGGCGTATGGACGCATCTGCAGGATAGCCTCCTGTGCACGCCTCAGCTTGGCGGCGCTCACCATCTTCATTGCCTTTGTTATCTGCTGGGTACTTTGTACCGATTTTATCCGGTTTCTAACCTCTTTTAATGCGGCTGGCATATAGGTGTAAGTTAATTAGTTGACTGAAAAACAATTATTTGCAAAAAACACTACTCCTTAAAATGACCGCAAAGGTATTTGAAATGCTGAAAAAAACAATGTAGATGTGGAAAGATTGTTGAAGTAGTAAGTGGACAGTGATAAGTTGTAAGATGCAAGTGGTCAGTGGACAGTAATAAGTTTATTGGCCATTAACCACTTATTACTACCCACTAATCACTTACTACTAACTACTGTTTATGCTCTGAAGGCACCGGTCTTACGGTCGTATTTCCGCCGCCCTCCAGGGTAATGCTCATCTGCTTATTCGTTTTCCAGTTACCGCGGGTGAAGTCCGGAATATCCACGGTACGGGAGTTGGCGGCAACAGATTTTTCGCTGAGTGGTCCTACCACGGTCCACGATGCGGCATCATACACATCCTGGTCAAGCGGCAAACCGTTTCTCAGGCAATCGATCAGGCGCCAGTCCATCATAAAATCCATACCGCCGTGACCGCCTACTTTTTTGGCTATTTCGCCCACATGCTTCACAATTTCCGGCGTGTATTTTTCATACAATGCTTTCAGCTCTTCCGGCTTGATCCAGTCGTGCCCGAAAGCTATTTTTTCAGGTCCCGGGTATTTGCTGGCACACCCCTTGGTACCGCTCAGCAGGTGAATGCGGGAATACGGACGGGGGGTAGTGACATCGTGCTGGATCATCAGGGTTTTTCCCTTATTGGTCTTTATCAGGCTGGTATTCATATTGCCCCTGTAAGGCTTGTCCACGTATTGGCTGTAAAATGAGTCGGCAGCCGCTTTTTCCTTAGCCAGGGCATTCATCATAAAATCATTGGACGACATGGCTACCATATGATCCATTTTATCGCCCCGGTTAATATCCATGCATTGGGCGATGGGACCAAGTCCGTGTGTGGGATACAGGTTACCGTTATGCCCTATATTGGCTTTCAGCCGCCACATATCGGAATAGCTTGTTTTTTCGAAATTCTGGTTCAGCAGATCATGTATATAGGCGCCTTCCGCATGCACAATTTCACCAAACATCCCGTTACGGGCCATATTCAGCGTCAGCAGCTCAAAAAAGTCGTAACAGGTATTTTCCAGCATCATACAATGCTTCTTTGTCTGCTCGGAGGTTTCCACCAGTTCCCAGCATTCCTCCACCGAAACAGCCACCGGCACTTCAGATGCTGCGTGCTTGCCCTGCTTCATCCCGTAAACCGCCATAGGGGCATGCAGGTGCCAGGGAGTAGCTATATATACCAGGTCAATATCCTTACTTTCACATAAGGTCTTCCATCCATTCTCGCCGGTGTATTCTTTGGCTTTGGGCAGTCCCATATCCGCCAGTATCTTCTGTGCTTTCGCCACTTGCTCCGGGCGTTTGTCGCAGATGGCTTTTATTTCAGCTCCTTCAATAAATGACATCCTTTTCACCGCTCCCATACCGCGGTTACCCACACCGATAAAGGCCACTCGTACTTTGTCGATTTTGGGAGCGGCATATCCGCACATATTGAATGTACCCGGCCGGCTGGTCACTGCATTTCCATACAATTCACTTCTTTCTCCGGACACAGCAGGCAGCCCGGTGGCAATAGCCCCGGATCCCAAAGCAACATTTCTGATAAATTTTCTACGAGAGGTACCCATAAAGTGCAATTTTTGTTGTTGAATAAATGAATCCTTTGTTTTCGCTAAGATCACTAATTTAAGCCAATAACCGGCAAAAACAGCAATTTTGAGCAAACGTTTGCTTTACAGCAAAACCTGCATTTTTTAAGAAAACAGGATCATTGCTATCACCAGCGTCACCAGTATATTGAAGAACTGCGCTACCAGGAATGCATACAGCGGTTTCAGGTTATTCAACTGCAGCAGCTCCCTGAAATTGGTCTCCAGCCCGATGCTTGTAAAAGCCAGGGCAAACCAAACCGATTGCACCTGCTTCAGGGACCCTTTTACATCCTGTATGGTTTCGGCAGATAAAAAGAAAGAAAACAGCAAAGAGGCCGCTATAAATCCCACTACAAATTTCGGGAATCGGTCCCATATCATGCCCAGCGTGGGCTTCGCATCCGGGTCCAGTCCTTCCTTCTTGGTATAGGTCCAGTATACGGAAATGGCGAATGCCGCGATGCCCAGCAAAACATTTTGAGAGAACTTTACGATGGTGCTGATCTTCAGGGCCTCATCGCCCACCAGCGAGCCCGAAGCCACCACCGCTCCCGTGGTATCGATAGTGCCTCCCAGCCAGGCGCCGGTCACCGCTTCCGGAAAATGAAAATAATTGGCGATCCAGGGCATCACGATCATCATGGGCACTGCCGTCAGCAATACCACCGATACTACGTAAGAGAGCTTTTTCGGGTCGCCCTTGATGGCGCCGGCAGTAGCAATGGCCGCCGACACCCCGCAGATAGAAACGGCACTGGACAACATCATGCTCAATTCATCGTCCACCTTCAGCTTTTTACAGATCCAGTAAGCAAAATACCATACAGAGATCACTACCACTACTGCCTGCAGCAAACCCTTCGAGCCAGCTTTTAATACATCACCGAAAATGACCGAGGTACCCAGCAGCACCAGCCCTATCTTTACGAACAGCTCGGTGCTCAGCGTCTCTTTAAACCACGCGGGCAGCTTCATGGTATTGCTCACCAGCAACCCCAGGGCCAGGCTGAATATCACCGTTTCAAAATTCGTTTCTTTAATCACTTTATTGCCCGATAATATCAGCGCCAGCAGGGTCAGTACAAACACCACAGGGAATACGACCAGGATGTTCCCGATCGGTCGCCCGGTTAACCAGAATGCGCCAATGGCAACTAAAAATGTAAGCAGCAGCATAGCCCCGATCGCCCCGAGATTGGACGCAGAAAAAATATGCCCCAACTGGGCAAAGCCATCCCAGTTAAAAGAAGGTTCTGCCAGCTTAATGCCGGCGATGGCCAAAAAAATAATAGCAAACCCGAGAATAACAACTGTCCAGTCTTCTGAAACAGCCATTCCTTTTTTGGAGGAAGACATAGCATTCAATATTTGAAACTTTAAGGTAAAAGCAAAACAAAGCAGGAAAGGTAAAAAATATTTCAGTATACCGGTGTTACTAAAGTAGCAGGTATTTTCCTTTATGCTATCCGAATGTCTCCGACTGCGGATCAACTATGTTCTTTACCGTCTCCGACGGTCTCTCCGGGCGCATGCTGGCGCAAGTCTTCCGCAGGATGACTTGTTGCCTTCTAATTCTACCGGACTTTGTCCGGGTGGAAAACGGTTGCGCCCTGATACAATCAGGGCGGAATTTGCGGCACAAGTGATCTGCAAGCAGAACACCTTGCGCCAGATTCCGGTATTTATTGCTTACGTTCATTAAGGGACGGCTATAATGTCTCCACCGGCCGGAAAACATCTTGAATACGCCGGTAGCAGGTTTTCTGCGGTCGCTATTGCCTGTTTTTGCTTAACTTGTCGTTATGCATATCTGCTTCCCATATAAAAAAAATACGAATAGTCGTTATACTATGCAATGGCTGCTCTGTTGGCTGTTAACCCTGATCGCCGGTTTCTCCCTTGCACAACCAAACCAACCCGGGACGATAGAAAAGGAGAAGCTGGCAATAGCCGGCGCCATGGAACATGCCCTGAAAGAGCTGCAACTGGATATCTGGTATCCCCAAAGCCTGGATACGATATACGGCGGGTTCATTACCGCCTGGACCTATGATTTCAAGCCCGCGGATAACCAGGATAAGATGATCGTCTCGCAGTCCCGGCACACCTGGGTGAATGCCAAAGCAATGGAACTGTACCCCAAAGTGGAGCATTACCGCACCGGCGCCCGCCACGGGTTCCGGTTCCTGAAAGATGTTATGTGGGACAGTACTTATGGCGGCTTTCATACCCTGGTGGATCAAAAAGGAACACCTATCACCAACAGCACCGTGCAAAAAGAAGCCTATGGTAATGCATTCGGTATTTACGCAGTAGCTGCTTACTACCATGCTACAGCCGATCCGGAAGCGCTGGCATTTGCCAAACAGGCTTTCTTATGGCTGGAAAAACACAGCCACGATCCGGTTCACAAAGGTTATTTCCAGCATATGGAAAGAGACGGCACCCCGGTGAAGAGAACAGCCGAAACACCTTCCACCTCAGACCTTGGCTATAAGGACCAAAACAGCTCCATTCATTTACTGGAAGCTTTTACCGAGCTCTACCAGGTATGGAAAGACTCCCTGGTACGGGAACGGCTAAACGAAATGCTTTTGCTGGTAAGGGATCGCATCACTACTCCCAGGGGAAACCTGGTGCTCTACTTTGAACCAGACTGGACACCGGTTTCTTTCGGGGATAAAGACAGGGAAACCATCATACAGCACCGCAGGCTGGATCACGTGTCATTCGGACATGATGTGGAAACAGCCTACCTGATGCTGGAAGCTTCTCATGTACTGGGTAATAAAAATGACAGCATCACCCTGGTAACCGGTAAACGAATGGTGGATCATGCCCTGCAAAACGGATGGGACAATGACAAAGGCGGCTTTTATGATGAAGGATACTATTTTAAAGACGACAAAAATATCTCCATCATAAAAGATACAAAAAACTGGTGGGCACAGGCCGAAGGACTCAACACGCTGCTGCTGATGGCGGAAAAGTTTCCTGATGACCGCATGCGCTACTACGACAAATTCAGGCAGCTCTGGCACTATACCAACACCTATCTCATCGATCATGAACACGGCGATTGGTATGAAGGCGGACTGGATAAACAACCCGATCTGAAAAAATCACGCAAGGGGCATATCTGGAAAGCCACCTACCATACGTTCCGTTCGCTTAATAATTGTGTGCAGGCGCTGAGAAAATAGAATGCCGGATCTTTGCGAACCGCTGCTTTAACCTCGGAGGTTATGCGTATTCTCCGACTTCGTATCATCTATGTTCTTTACCGTCTCCGACGGCAGGTAAAAGATCTTTGGCGGAGTTACGAAGTGTCGGTATTCTCAGGGACTGCTTCACCGCAAGAATAATCCGTCATCAGTCGATCATCATCGCGGCTCCCAGTGACGGAGCGGAGGGGATAGTCCTATAACCCCCGTAGTAACTGCTGTCCGAAGTTTTCAACTTCGGATACCATATGTTCTTTACCGTCTCCGACGGCAGGCAAAAGCTCTTTGGGGGAGTTACAAAGTGTGGTCATTATCAGGGACTGCTTCACCGCAAGAATAATTCGTCGGCAGTTGATCATCATCGCGGCTCCCAGTCACGGAGCTGAGGGGATGGGCCTATAATCCCGTAGCCACCGTTTTGCTGCCTCTTGTTTTGATCAGTTCCTGTCTTACCCGGGCGCTGCGGTAGAGAGCCAGCGGGTCTAAAGCGCCGCCGCTTTGTAACCTGGCTTCCGCAGCCAGCGGACGCAGATCCGTACGAAAAGCATTCTGCAGTATCTCCTGTGCCGTTACCACATCATTTTCCTGTTGTGCCGCCTTCAATGCTTTCCTGTCGGTGGATAGAGCCTGCGCATACGCCAGCAGGATGGCCTCCACAGATTGCAGCAGGTCTTCCAGCGGATCTTTCACATTGTGTGAAGCATCTATCATCCAGCCGAGATCTGTATCGTGGTTCATTCCTTTATTATCCATACCTTCCACCAATTCATTGAAGATAAGATACAACTGGTAGGGTTTGATGCTGCCGGTAGTTAAATCGTCGTCTCCGTACTTGGAGTCATTGAAATGAAATCCGCCCAGCTTACCTTCCATCAGCAGCAAAGCTACGATCTGCTCAATGTTGGCATTAGGCAGGTGGTGCCCCAGATCTACCAACGTATATGCTTTGGGGCCCAGCTTGCTGGCATACAGGTACGACTGTCCCCAGTCTCCCACCGTAGTAGAATAAAAATTAGGCTCAAAAGCTTTATACTCTACAAACATTTTCCAGTCTTCCGGTAAGGCGGCATATATTTCCTGCAGTCCGCCGAGGGTATGCTGAAATGCTTCCCTGAAGTTCAACTGCCCGGGAAAACAGGAGCCGTCCGACAGCCATACGGTAAGGGATTGGGAACCGAGCGCAACGCCGTACCGGATCACTTCAATATTATGGTCGATGGCCTGTTGGCGGATGGCTTTATTCACATTTTGCAGAGAGCCGTATTTGTAGCTGTGTTCCTGCCCGGGCTGATCCTGGAACGTATTGGAGTTCATGGCATCAAACACCAATCCGTTCTGCGCAGCCAGCGCTTTTATGTGCGAAGCGTTTTCGGGAATATCCCAGGGGATATGAAGAGAAATGGCGCCGCTGGACCGGTTCAATGCGTGCAGTAACCCGATATCTTCTATCTTTTCCTCCAGGTTGCGCGGTTCACCTGCGCCGGCAAACCTGCCGAAACGGGTACCGCCCGTACCCAATGCCCAACTGGGAATGGCTACCTGAAAGCTGATCAGCTTATCAATAATGCTGTCAGCATCCTTCACTACAGACCGGGTATAATCCAGTCGTTTTGCATGTTCCCGAAGCAAAACTTCGTTGTGCTCATCTACCAGCGATTGTTTGATCTGCATCGTTCCGTTATTTTAAGGCATGTAAAAAACTTCTGTCAGCGGAGTACTTACCGGGGAATTGTCCTCGTTGGTATCCATGATATCCTTCATATAGGCCCACCAGCGTTTCATCACTTCCTGCTCGGGTAATGCATCCACTGCCGCTTCATCCCGCAACTGCATATAGCCGAAAAGATCGTTCGTTGTTTCGTCCAGGAAAATAGAATACTCCGTTATGCCCGCTTCTTTGAGCAATGACTGCAGTTCCGGCCATATTTCGTCATGTCTCTTCCGGTACTCGGCTTCCATCCCCTTATGCAACTTCATTTTAAAAGCGCGACGTTTCATGATGAGTAGTTAGTTGTTGTAAAATGGTAAGACTGGAAGATGGTAAGAGGTTCCGTCTTACGGTCTTGCAATTTTACGATCTTACCTTAAGAACGCCATAGCCACACCACCGTCTACATTAAGGGTGTTACCGGTAGATTTGCTCAGCAGTCCGCCCACAAAGGCAAAGCATGCATTGGCTATATCATCCGGTAATATTACTTCGTTTAACAATGTCCGTTTGGCATAATAAGCCGGCAGTTCCTCTACCTTAATGCCGTAAGCTTTTGCACGGCCTTCCGCCCAGCCACCGGCCCAGATATTGCTGTCGGCTATCACGGCATCAGGATTCACTGAGTTTACCCGTATTTTGTCGCCGCCCAGCTCCGCTGCCAGCAATCGTGAAAGATGCGCCTGCGCCGCCTTGGCAGAGCCATAGCCGGCATTGTTGGGGCCTGCTACCACACTGTTTTTAGAGACGATGTTGATAATATCGCCACCGGTTCCCTGTTTACGCATGATGGCTGCGCCGGCTTTGGATACCAGGAATTGTCCTTTCGCCAGTATGTCATACAGCTTATCCCAGTCCTCTATGCTGTGATCGGCAATGGATTTGGAGATGCTGATACCGGCATTGTTGATCACGATATCAACCCCGCCAAAAGCAAGCACTGTATCTGCGAAAGCCTTTTCTATGGTAGCGGCATTGGTCACATCCAGCAGGGTGGCGGTAGCCGCATCCCGGCCGAATTGTTTTTTAAACTCTTCTATGGCACTATCCATTCTTTCCTGGTTAATATCATTGATCACCACACAGGCGCCTTCCGCCGCAAATCTTTTGGCGATGGCCTTACCGATACCGCCGGCGCTGCCGGTAACGAGGGCTATGCGGCCCGACAATGCTTTCGGCCTGGGCATACGCTGCAGCTTGGCTTCTTCCAGCAACCAGTATTCAATATTGAAAGCTTCCTGGCGGGGAAGGGATGTATACTCTGAAATAGCTTCCGCACCACGCATTACGTTGATGGCATTGGTATAGAACTCCGCCGCCACACGGGCCGTTTGCTTGTCTTTGGCAAAAGTGAACATGCCAACGCCGGGATAAAGGATCACTACAGGATTGGCGTCTCTTATAGCGGGACTGTTCGGATGCTTGCAGGTGTTATAGTAGTCCTCGTACATTTTCCTGTACGCTACAAACTGTCCGGTTATCTTTTCTTTTACTGCATTGGTATCGGAAAGATCTTCGTCAGGCGTCAGGTTCAGCACCAGCGGACTGATCTTGGTCCTTAAAAAGTGATCGGGGCAGCTTGTTCCCAAAGGCGCCAGCCTGTCCAGGTCGTTTGAGTTGATGAACTCCAGCACACGGTCATCATCAGAGAAATGACCTACCATTTGCACCGCCGATGAGCAAAGCCCCCTTAATACGGGCGCCAGCGCCACCACCTGCGATAAACGCTTCTCTTTCGGTAGCGACCGGATCTTGGCACCTCCGAAATTTTCTTTTCCTTTTGACTTTTCTTCTATGTAGGCTGCGCAGGTTTCTATCACATCCAGCGTGTTTACATAGCTTTCATAAGCGGTATCACCCCAGGTAAACAAACCGTGCGATCCCAGCATGATCCCTTTGATACCCGGATTCTCATCGAGGCATTTTTTCAGTTCCAGTCCCAGCTCAAAGCCCGGACGCCTCCATTCCACCCAGCCGATGGAGCCTTTAAAAAGTTCCTGTGTGATTTTTTTACCGTCTTTTGCAGCAGCGATCGCAATGGCTGCGTCGGGATGCAGGTGGTCAATATGTTTAAAAGGCAGGAAACCGTGTAAGGGTGTATCGATGGAAGGTGCTTTGGATGCCAGGTCGAAAATACAATGATTGAAAAGCTCCACCATTTCATCCTCGTGCTCTACGCCGCGGTATACGTTCTTCAGGCTGCGCAAACGATCTACATATAAGGCTGCCAGTCCGCTTTTTTTCAGTGTGCCCAGGTCTCCGCCGGATCCTTTTACCCACATTACTTCTGCGTCTTTCCCGGTCAGCGGGTCGCTGGCTATCACTTTACAGGAAGTGTTACCACCACCATAGTTGGTAAGTCTCAGGTCGGCGCCCAGCAGGTTGGAGCGGTATATCAGCAGGGCTACTTCATCCCCTTTCAGGACAGCGGCGGCAGCATCGTCCCATAAGTAGCTTACATGTTTATACGTTTTTGTAGTTGATGACATAGTTTGAATTTTATTTTTTAAAACTATTATTTATTTTAATGAATTTCCATATCCAACTACCAGTACCGCTACTATAATGGCAACAATACCGGCAACAACGGTGCTAACCGTTTTTGAGCTTACTCCTTTCCATTCCCGTAATATAATACCCCATACGTTGGCCACCAGTATGATGAATGCCATATGCAGTATCCAGGAACTGGCGCCATTGCCCAGCTTACTTTCTCCCATACCATAGAAGAAGAACTGCAAAAACCAGGTAGTGCCCGCCAGCGCTGAAAACAGGTAGTTGGCACGGAGCGGGGTTTGTTTATTGGCATAATCGCCGAATGTTTTATTACGGGCATTCAGGAACATACACCAGATAAGGTTGGTAGTCAACCCTCCCCACAATATAACAACATACGTAACATTATTCTGAAACAGGAACTCTCCCTGCCCGGGATGTGTTGCTTTCCAGGCTTCATTGGCAACATCCGCCATTGATTTACCGGCTTCAATAGCATAATTAAAGCAGGCGCTTAATATGCCGGATACGATCGCTACAAATAGGCCCAGGCCAAATTTATACTCGGTCTTCACTTCATTTCCATGCGGATCCGTACCAACGGTTTTCAGTTCTTTTTCTTTCATGGTGCCGGCCCGTCCGCACAATATAATGCCCAACACACAAATCAATAATCCTGCCAGTACGGTCAGTCCCCAGGTAGAAGTGATCAGCATGCTGAAGGTATCTTTTCCTTCTTTGGGAAAGAAATTATAATACACGGAGGGCAGTAAAGCACCCAGCACCATTGTCAGTCCCAGGATGATGCTGCTGCCCAATGATACGCCCAGGTAACGAACCCCCAGCCCGTATGTCAGTCCGCCGATACCCCACAGTAATCCAAACAGGTAGGTGTACCCTAAAATAGCGCCATCCGTTTCCCGGATGATGGAAGCGAAGTCAGGAATGGTTAAAAAAGCGGCCAGGGGCGGCACGATCAGCCAGGAAAACAAACCGCCGATGATCCAGTAGGTCTCCCATGCCCAGCCTTTTACCTTTTTGTATGGAATATAGAAACTGCCAGATGCAAACCCTCCGATAAAATGATAAAATATTCCAAGTATAACCTGCATTCCTTTCTATATTCAATATGGTGATGTCAATCGTTGTTCAAATGTAAAATATCTCTGACTTCTGCTGTCATGTGCTGTCATGTTAACCTGGATATTGACCATTATTTCAGTGCATCCAGCAAAATTTCCACGGGATGATAAGACTTCCTGGCTGCCCCATCCTTTATCTGGTGACGGCAACTGGTGCCGGCAGCCGCTATCAGCACGTCTTCCGGTTGCTTCCGCACGGTTGGCAACAATACCAGCTCTCCTACCTTCATTGAAATATCGTAGTGTTCCTTTTCATACCCGAACGACCCTGCCATACCGCAGCAGCCGGAAGGAATGTGCTGCACCTGGTAATTCTCCGGCAACGACAGTATCTTCACCGAAGGCGTCAGTGAGGAGGACGCTTTTTGCTGGCAATGCCCGTGCAGCATTACTTTTCTTTTTTCAGTCGTAAAGGCAGCAGCCGAAATATGTCCTTTTTCTATCTCGCCGGCTAAAAACTCTTCGATCGTAAAAACGCGCCTCGAGAGTTCCCGGGCAAGATCGAGCAGGTCGTCGTCCGCCAGGTCAATATACTCATCCCTGAAGGTCAGTATTGCGGATGGTTCAATGCCTACGAGTGGCATCTCGTCAGTAATCACCGGGTGCAGGAGCTTAATATTGGTGTTGGCTATTTTTTTGGCTTTCCTGAGCAAACCTTTGGACAACCAGGGACGGCCGCTTTCTATATGTTCGGGAATGATGACCTCGTAACCCAGCTTTTCCAGTAAAGTGATCGCCTTGATCCCTATTTCCGTATCATTATAATTGGTGAACTCATCACAGAACAGGTATACTTTCCTGGTAAGATTTTGCGGACGGGTATGTTTCCTGTACCAGCTTTTCAGGGTGGTACGATACAGGGTGGGCATGGATCTTCCGGCAGCAAAACCCACGATCTTTTTGATAGGAGTGCTCAGCACACCGTTGGTCATGGCAAAATTATACAAGCCGGGCACCAACGCCCCCAGCCTGGACATCATATTGAAGTTAGCGATCAGCCTGCTGCGGAGCGGCACCCCGTTATCGTCGTAATAGTGCTGCAGAAACTCGGCTTTCAGCTTGGCCATATCCACATTGGAAGGACACTCTGATTTACAGCCTTTACAGCTCAGGCACAGGTCCATCACTTCATAGATCTCTTTATGATCGAAGCGGTTTATTTTATTGGAATGTGTAAGAAATTCTCTTAAGATGTTTGCCCGCGCCCGGGTAGTGTCTTTCTCATTTTTGGTGGCCATGTAAGACGGACACATGGAGCCGCCCGACAAATGCGTTTTGCGGCAATCACCAGATCCGTTGCATTGTTCTGCATGCTGCAGTATATCCTGGTTATGAAACCGGAAAACAGTATTGAAAGCGGGGGTTTGCTGACCGGGTTCGTAGCGCAGCATGGTATTCATAGGAGGGGTATCCACAATTTTGTTGGGATTGAAGATGTTTTTAGGATCCCAGGTTCGCTTGATCTCCTTTAGCAGGCGGTAATTTTTTTCACCCACCATCTGCTGTATGAATTCCCCTCTCAGCCTGCCATCGCCGTGCTCGCCGCTGAGTGAGCCCCGGTATTTTTTTACCAGCGTGGCTATCTCCTCCGCGATCACGCGGAACAGGCGGTTCCCTTCCTCCGTTTTCAGGTTGATGATCGGACGAAGATGGATCTCTCCGCTGCCTGCATGGGCATAGTGTACCGAATAGAGTCCGTGCTGTTTTAATATTTCATTAAAATCGCGGATAAAGTCCGGCAGATCGTTCACGTCCACTGCGGTGTCTTCTATTACCGGCACGGCTTTTTCATCGCCCGGCAGGTTGCTCAGCAATCCCAGCCCGGCTTTGCGCAGCGCCCATATTTTTTTGGTGTCCTCTCCGAATAATAACGGGAAATGATACCCGAGACCTGCCTCCCGCATTTCGGCTTCCACCTGCTGCGCAATGGCGCTGATCTCATCCCTGGTATCCGCCCGGTACTCGATCACCAGGATGGCGCCGGGATCGCCCTGCACGAAAAACCGGTTTTTGCGGTGTTCAATATTTTCTTTTGTACACTCCAGTATATAGTGATCGATCAGCTCGCTGGCGGAAGGATGGTATTTCAGCCCGATCAGGTTGGCTTTCAGCGATTCGTCGATGGAATGGAAGTGCACGCAAAGCAGCCCGGACTCTTTTGGTGGCAGCGGGCTGATATTCAGCCTGATCTCCGTGATAAAAGCAAGGGTGCCTTCGGAGCCGGCGATCAGCTTGCAGAAATTAAAGTCCGGGGCGCCTGCAAGAAAGGGGGCTGAATCCAGCAGCATATCCACGGCATAACCTGTATTCCGTCTTTCGATGGAAGGCTTCGGAAATTCCCGTCGGATCTCTTCCTGGTTCTCATAGTTACCGAGCAGGGTGCGGATATTCCGATAGATATTGCCCTCCAGGTCTGTTTGTTCGCATTTCCGGTGAAAGCTGTCCAGGTCCAGGGCTGAGAAGACAGCTTCCGATCCGTCGCTCAAAAAAGCCTTCACTTCCAGCAGGTGCTCACGGGTGCTGCGGTACACCACGGAATTGGAGCCGCAGGAATTATTGCCCACCATGCCACCGATCATAGCCCGGTTGGCGGTGGAGGTTTCCGGGCCGAACAAAAAGCCATGCGGCTTCAGGAACATATTCAGCTCGTCCCGTATAACGCCGGGCTGTACCCGCACCCATCGTTCCTCTGTATTCAGTTCCAGTATATTGGTAAAATGTTTAGACACATCCACCACAATGCCGTTGCCTACCACCTGTCCGGCCAGAGAAGTACCGGCGGTGCGGGGGATAAGGGATGTGTTATTATCAATGGCAAAATGAATGAGCTTTTTAATGTCGTTGGCAGACCGTGGGATCGCCACTGCCAACGGAAGCTCGCGGTAGGCAGATGCATCGGTAGCGTATAACGTTCTAGTTACATCATCACAATACAGCGTTCCCTCCAGTTCTTTTGAAAGGCTTTCCAGCTTTGTCTTCATCCGAATATCATATGTTTACAGGCGGAATGGGACCGAAACTTCCAGGGCGAAGCAGCTCATTCCATATTCCTTTTGTCTGAATTTGAGTGCAAAAATAATGTAAGAACAGATGCCTTTTGAATCGGATATATTTATCTGCGGTGAAAAAGGTTCAAATCTTCGCAGGCGGGTAGAGAAACGTGTCGACAGATGGGTATATGGATCGGTTGGTGTCTCACTAATGCTCTTAAATTAAGAGGTTCCTACTGGCTGGGTGTCCTCACCCGCCAGATACGTGGATCGGTTGGTGCGGATCTGCCCGACTGCGTCGTTCGGGCGGGGACGGGTCTCTACCGGCCGGAAAGTTGAGCTTTCCTTACCCAATGATAACGTCTTGAATCCGGGACTAAGAGCTTGTTAATATTGCATGGTTATTTAGGCTGAAATGGATTAATTTCTTAATTTTAGCGATCATGTACTGCCCAGATTCGTGGCATTTGTTTTGCGTTAGATTAGTTATTTAGAAAAGAAACTTTATGAGATCCAGGAGAAAAAATGATTTATTGATCGCTGCGGCGTCGGGCATTGCGGCGGGCCTGCTGGTATTTGCTTTCCGGCTCGCCAAAAGAGAATACAAGAGCAGGAAAAAGCTGAAAGAAATAGCCGATGAGGGATACGAAACCGCTACAGATGTCCTTTATCCTGATGATGCCGATCTTGGAAGAAAACTGCATTATGGCCCTGTACTGCCCAATTAATGACCTAATGTAAGCCGGACTTCTTCCGGAACCGATGCTACTTTTTTAATATTGTAATTAAAACAAACCATGGTGGTTTGCGCACTGGCAATATGCAGCGTTCCGGTCTCTCTTTTTGCTTCCAGCTTATACAACAGCTCAAAGCTCACACGTTCAAAACCGGTGGCGGTTACTGACACGTCTAATATATCGCCGTAAAAAGATTCCCGCTTAAACTCTATCGTTGCCGCACCCATGATCAGTCCGATGTTTTCGGCTATTTGTTTTTCCCCATATCCGAAAGCAGCTAAAAACCGCACCCGGGCTTCATGCAAAACAGATAAGATGCTGTCGTTACCTACATGCCCGCCATAATTTATGTCGGTAATACGTACGGGGATCTGCGTAGCGAACTGAAATGTTTCCGGGAGATGGATCTTTATCCTTGCCATGACGCTTGTTTAACTGTGCGGCCAAAGATAAGTGATTGAGCCCATCGGCTAGCCGCAGCGCGGCGAAATACTGATGTGTTTCCGTAAAAGTGGCCCTCCTTTTAACTCAAAACTCCCTGCTGTTTTTCTGTCACCTTTTTTGCGGAAAAAAGTAACGCAAAAAGCCCCGCCCGACTGAACGTCGTTCGGGCGGGCGCCGGGGAATAACGTGTCCGCCGTGGTGGATTACCGCAATTCCCCGTCCCGAACGTTAACGTTTGGGATTGATTAAGCTGTAGTACTACTCTGTAAACTCAGCTACAGAACCCTGATACATTGTACAAATAACAAATAAAGATGATCGGCCAACTTATCATCATTCACGCTACATGTCACGGCGCAATGATTGAGGAGCTTTTAATGGGGTACCCTAAGGATGTGCGAGGCAGAAAAGGGACTGCTGAATAAACCGGCTATTTTTTCTCCTCCTGAGGCTCCTGGATGAGCTTCATCAGCTCTGCAATATCCATGAAGTTATCGATGGCGGGTACAAATGAAGAATTCCCTACTTTGTCTTTCCAGTCTTTGAAAACACTTTTCCAGTACCGGCTTTCCCGCAGAATGACATCCAGCCACTCTTCCTTTCCTTCCGTATTCAGGTACTGAATGGTGTTCCTGAATTTTGAGGAAACACGCATAGACTGACCGTTGGGACCGGTCATCATAAAATAACTGTTGGGGAGGTCCAGCAGGCTGACATCTTCCCTGATTTCACCGCGCTGATCCCTGATTTTCCTGTTGAGACCACCACTTATATCCATCCTGTCGGTGAACGGCATGTTTTCTACCGCCACGGAAGACAGGTTCCTGTCGTAGCTCCGGTATTGACTGTATTCAAAAGAATGAGTATGCTCTGTTTCAGGCATGTCGTTGTTTTTACTGACTACCCGGCTGGAAGCAATGGTATACGGAAGGCGGGATGGCTGTTGAACCGATTCGGGGTTATCCCGGGTATCGTCCTTCGCCTGTTCCTTCTTTTCTGTTTCTTCGGGAGATACACCTGCCTGGTTTGCCGTTACGGTCTCAATTTCGCCGTCGCTTACGATCAGGTAGTTGGCTGCAAAAAACATGATACCCACCAGCCCGGCTGCGGCCATTACTTTTATCAGCAGGTTGTTTTTCCTGCGGACCGGCACCACTTTGGTTTCGGAAAGCTGCGCTTCTATATGATCCCAGGCGTCTGCCGGCGGTGCTACTTCAATGCGGAAAAACTTCTCTTTAAATACCAGGAACTGTTCATTGTCCAGGTCCTGCGATATTTTACTCCATGCGCCGGCGGGCGGCGTTGCTTCGGCGTGAAAGAGCTTTTCTTTGAATACTACGAGGTTTTTGTTATCCAGGTCATGGGATATTTTGTCCCAGATGCCGGAAGGCGGGGCTGCCTCTTCGTGGAAGAGTTGCTTAAATGCCACAAAACCCCCATTATCCAGATCATGGGATATCCTATCCCAGATATGCTCCGGAGGTGGTACTTCGTGATCAAATATTTTATTCTTCCATTTCATGGGTTTTGTATCAGGTTAGTATGCTACCGGTGTTCTTTATAGGTTTTAATTATGTTCTGCAAAATTGCTTTTGCTCTTGCCAGTTGCGATTTGCTCGTTCCTTCGCTGATACCCATCATATCCGCTATTTCTTTGTGGGTATACCCTTCCACCACATAAAGGTTGAAGATCGCTTTATAGCCGGGGGACAACTGCTGGATGATAGCGTGTAAATCCTTTATGCTCAGGTTATCCAGTGCGGACATATCCCTGGCTTCCAGTATATTTTCGTGTGTTTCGGTTACAGGATACACATTGGCTTTCCTGCGGTAATGCTCAATAGCAGTATTTACGAAAATCCGGCGTGTCCACCCCTCAAACGACCCATCGCCCCGGTACATGCCCAGATTTCTGAAGACTTTTACAAATCCATCCTGGAGGATGTCCTGCGCGTCATCATTATTTCCGGCATACCGAAGGCAAACAGCGTACATTTTAGGAGAAAAACGTTTATACATCTCCTCCTGCATTCTTCTATCTCCCTCAAGGCATCCTTTAATTAAGTCGCTCTCCGGTATAATATGGTTGCTTTGTTCAGACACTTTTTAAAGAAATTCTATAAATTTTATGCAAAATTTTCATTTATCAACAGAAACTGCACCAATTGTGCTACAGCCTTGCTTCTATGGCTGTATTTGTTTTTATCGGCAAGCGGCATTTCTGCAAAACTGCGGTTGTCTCCCACCGGAACAAAAACAGGGTCATAGCCAAAGCCGTCTGTTCCCCGCGGAGAATCAATGATTTCCCCTTCACAAACTCCTGTAAATATATGCTCTGCACCATTAAGAATCAACGATATAACGGTTTTAAATCTGGCAGATCTGCGGGTCTCCCCTTCCAGGTTGACCAGCAGCTTTTCTATGTTTTTTGAAAACGCCCTCCCCTCTCCGGCATACCGGGCGCTTCTTACGCCCGGTTCACCATTCAGGGCATCCACCTCCAGCCCGGTGTCCTCGCCAAAGCAATTCATACCGGTAAGGCGGTAGATGGTAGTGGATTTTTCCCTTGCATTTTGCTCCAGGGTATCATATGGCTCCGGGATATCGATGGTGATACCGGCTTCCTGCAGGGTCATGATCTCAAACTTTCCATGCAATAAAGGTTTGATCTCGTTTACTTTATGTTGATTTGAGGTAGCGAAAATGAGTTTTTGCATAATCTGATCTACAATTCAAAAAGTGTTTTCAGGTTTTTCCACAACTCCGCTTTCAGGGCTTTATCGTCCCTGAGCGTTTCCAGCGCAGGCGCGGAAAGATAGCTGATATTATTGTGCTTATATATCCGGAACGGCGGAAACTGCATCGGGAGACCGATATCAGCCGTCTCCACACCCAGCAGCAGCAGTATGGAGGGATGGGTTTCCTGAATGATCGCCTGGTAGTCGCCCGGGCTGCGGTACAGGTTCAGCAAAGCAATATCCTTCATGGAAAGTTTGCAGGCATTCAATATACCTGTAAAAAATGCAAACAGCCCGTCGTTGAGGTAAGGCGCATCCGTATAATGCACCAAAACGGTGATATTCCCTGCGTTATCTCCCATATATCTTTTAACGGGTGCGGCAGCGTTTGCCGCCGGTATTTCTTTTTCCGGCTCCTCCCCTTCCTGCGGATGCAACGGCTGCGTGTACAGCTTTGCCAGTGTTTCCCGCGATAATTGTAAACCTTTTAAGCTCATAACCATGTAGGCCGGTATTTGGCACCGGGTTTTTTCGTTTCTTTGCAGCAAAAATAGTCTTTTATGGTTGCCGCGTTGGATATTCAGGTTACAAAAGTGGAAAGAAGCAAATTAAGCGATCTGAACCTGGATGATTTATCTTTTGGAAAATACTTCACCGACCATATGCTGGAAGCAACATATGAAAACGGGAAATGGACAAGCGTCCGGATCAGGCCTTACCAGCCTCTCCGGTTCGATCCCGCACTGGCGGCGCTTCACTATGGGCAATCTATTTTTGAAGGTATCAAAGCCTATAAGGATGCTGCAGGTGATGCATTCATCTTTCGGCCTTACGATAATTTTAAACGTTTTAACCTGTCTGCGCTCCGGATGAATATGCCGGAAGTACCGGAGGAGATCTTTATAGAAGGAATGCGCCGGCTGATAGAAGTGGATAAAAACTGGATCCCGGGTAAAAAAGAACACTCCTTATACATCCGTCCTTTTATGTTTGCTACGGACTGTATGTTGGGGGTGCGTCCTTCCGAAACATATACGTTTTTGATCATTCTCAGTCCTGCCGGCCCCTATTTTCCCCGCCCGATGAAAATACTGGTGGAAGAGAAATATACCCGTGCCGTAAAAGGCGGGGTAGGATTTGCCAAAAATGCCGGCAACTATGGCGGCAGCCTTTTAGCCGCTACTGAAGCGCAGGCAAAAGGATACGACCAGGTATTGTGGACCGATGCCGTGGAGCATAAATGGCTGCAGGAAGTGGGCATGATGAATGTGTTTTTTGTGTTGGGAGATACAGTGGTTACCCCCTCGCTGGAAGACGGGACCATCCTGAACGGCGTCACCCGCAACAGTGTATTGCAGGTGTTACAGGATATGGGAATAAAGGTGGAAGAAAGACCGGTGCATGTAGACGAAATTGTGTCGGCGCACAAAGCCGGCACCCTGAAAGAAGTATTTGGAACCGGTACGGCGGCTACCATTGCTTATATACAAACGCTCGCCTATGGCGACTATGTAATGGATTTTTCTGAAAAAGACTGGGAACTCAGCACAGAAATAAAACGCCGGTTAACCGCTATCCGGGATGGCGAAATGCCGGATACGCACAACTGGCTGTTCAATATTTAGGTGAATTATCTATAGAATGAATGCTTTCCGCCTTCTTTAAAAGAATACGGAAAGCATTTTTGTTGCAGGACATCCGCACATGAAAAAAATTACTCTTACAGAACGCAGTAGCCGTATCAGTGCCTGAACGTGATAACCCGGACTTCTGTTTTCACCATCGATGGTTACTGTCGTTGTTACTTTCAATTCTGTATATAAAGGACAAAAATCATAACTGCTTATTGTATAACTAAGGATATTAGGCAGGGGCTGTATTATATTTGCATCTTTAATTAAGGTTGCATGAATACAAATTTCTTCAGCGTTTTTAATACAGCATTTGAATCGGTCCCTTTTTCTGCTATACCATCCGAAGCATATAAAGGGGAAATAGAAAAGGCAATAGACGAAGCCAGGCTGGAAGTAGATGAGATCGCCAATAGTATAGAGGTGCCGGACTTTGAGAACACTGTTGCAGCATTGGAGCGTACAGGTAAGACCCTGAACCTCATTTCTTCCGTTTTTTTTAATCTCACTTCGGCTGAAACCAATGACGTGCTGGAAAAGGCCAAAGAAGTGATCTCTCCGTTGCTGGCCGCTTTCAGCAACGATATAATTTTACATGAAACGCTGTTCCGCCGCATAGAAGAAGTGCATAAGCACCAGGATCAATACGACCTTACAACAGAAGAGGCCCGGCTGCTGGATAAAACCTATAAGCGTTTTACCCGAAACGGAGCGCTGTTGTCACCGGAGGATAAAGAGAAGTTGCGGGCTATAGACCGGGAACTGGCCGGCTTAACTGTGAAATTTTCCCAGCATGTTTTACAGGAAACCAACGATTATTTTCTTCATATCACCGATAAAAAAGAGCTGAACGGCTTACCGGATTCTGTTCTTAGCATGGCAGCCGCAGAGGCCCGCT
This sequence comes from Chitinophagaceae bacterium, assembly GCA_037190885.1. Lineage (GTDB taxonomy): Bacteria > Bacteroidota > Bacteroidia > Chitinophagales > Chitinophagaceae > Agriterribacter. The sequence goes on along the minus strand of JBBCJQ010000009.1, from coordinate 62,389 downwards.
CACGCAACCTGGAAGGATGGGTGTTTACCTTACAATACCCCAGCTATGTTCCGTTCATGACCTATGCGGCCAACCGGGAACGCAGGAAGGAACTGTATATGGCCAATGCCCGTAAAGCCTTTGGTGACAATGAGCGCAACAACGAGCCCATTGTAAAAAAGATCGTATCGCTCAGGCAGCAGCGGGCCCAATTGCTGGGGTTTGACACCCACGCCGATTTTGTACTGCAGGAAAGGATGGCGGCTACCCCTGCCATCGTCAACGATTTTTTGACTGACCTGCTGCAAAAAGCCCGTCCGTTTGCAGTAAAGGATGTGGAGACACTCAAAGAAATGGCTGCTGCAGACGACATTGATGAACTGATGGCATATGATCACAGTTATTACGCCGAAAAGCTGAGAGAAGCCCGTTATAACTATTCGGAGGAAGAGATAAAACCCTATTTTTCGTTGTCCCGGGTGCAAAAAGCCGCGTTTGATGCTGCCGGAAAACTGTATGGTCTGGATTTTATAAAACGCGATGATATAGATGTATATCACGGAGAAGTAGAAGTATATGAGGTGCTGGAAAATGGTCAGCATAAAGCGCTGCTGTACACCGACTGGTTCCCGCGAAAAGGAAAAAGAGCCGGCGCCTGGATGACATCTTTCCGTGGACAGTCAGTTGAGAACGGCGTTAACCATCGTCCACACATCAGCATGGTAGGCAATTTTTCCCCGCCCGACGGCGATACACCTTCCCTTCTTACATTTAACGAGGTAACCACCTTGTTCCATGAATTCGGACATGCTTTGCACGGTATATTGGCCGATACTGTTTTTGAAAGCCTGAGCGGCACAAATGTTTACTGGGATTTTGTGGAACTGCCATCCCAGTTTATGGAAAACTATTGTTACGAAAAATCTTTCCTGTCTACTTTTGCCCGGCATTACAAAACCGGGGAAGCGCTGCCGGAGGAAATGATCGACAGGATCGTAGCTTCCTCCAGTTTTATGGAAGGGTATCAAACCATTCGCCAGTTGTCCTTCGGCATGCTGGATATGTCTTATCATACCAACGGGATCGGGGCAATGGAAGCGCTTGAGTCATTTGAAAAAGCAGCCATTCGAAAAACGATACTCTACCCCAATATAGAAGGTACCGCTGTAAGTCCATCTTTTTCGCACATATTCGCGGGTGGATACGCAGCGGGATACTACAGCTATAAATGGTCGGAAGTGCTGGATGCGGATGCTTTTGAAGCATTTAAGGAAAAAGGCATTTTTGATGCCGCTACCGCCGCCAGGTTTAAAACGTTGCTGAGCAAGGGTGGTACGGAAGATCCGATGGATCTGTATGTAGCTTTCAGGGGCAGGAAACCCAACCCGGAAGCATTGCTGCGCAGGGCGGGATTGATTGGGTAACAGGTTACAAGTCTCAGGTTGCAGGCAGATATCACCTGGAACCTGCGATTCATTACTTTTTCCCGATCTGCTCCTCGATCAGCTGGTTGTATTTTTCCAGCAATTCGATATACTTGTTTTTCCACGATTCTATGATGCTTACGGCTTCTTCCATTGTTTTGGGTGTTCCGTATTGTGCTTCAGGATCTTCTAACAGGTATTTGGGCATATCAGGAAACTCCTGTGTAAAGTCGTGCCTGATAACCCTGCCATATAAAATAAGGATATGGTAAGGAAGATTGGGATTTTCTATATGTTTATAGTACGATGCTCTGGAATAGCCTGCTTTCCTGGCAATCTCCTCTTTATTAAGGCCTGTTGCTTCTACCACCGTGGCTAGTACCTGACCACGATTTAATTTTGTTCTTTTGCTGCCCACAAAACAAAGGAACCAACATATCTGTGTAAAAAAATAAACAAAAACTATACAATAAAAGTATAACAATGTACAATTTTGTATATATTCACATTCTGCAACCGCCAGCTTACACAATAGCTGCACCGGGATCGTAAAATTGGCTCTGCCGTTGAATGATCTTTATTGTGTTCTGAACCGCGGTACAACACATAACAGGTAGCGCTGTATTTCAACAAATACGGTAGCTGTTTTAAATGATCCGATTATAAAAAATGAAGCTAACAGCTAACATAGCATTGTTTTTTTATACGCCATACCATGGCATGTGTTGTTTACATATGTTATCGCCCGCTTTTTTCCATTCCTATCGCATTCTCTTTGCCTGCAAACCCAAAAACCCGGTGTAAGTAACTGGCCGGGTGCGGAGCCGTGGCTTTGTTGTATCAGTTCTTTCACACGCACGGCTGTACTTCCCACGGACTCCCCCTGTGCCATGTTATCATATTACAGACAGGCTTGCTGATTACCTGAAACAGGAGCAGCAGCTTTCCGGTTACATTAAATCAACTGTGAAGTGAAAGCTTTTTTGCCGCGGACAGTATTATACCCCGCACGAAGCTGACCGGTACACTCAACTTACTTATATATTATATCGCAAATGCTGCAAGCGTCTTTCCATAAACCTGATGATTATGCTGTTGCTTTTGGCAAAGGTGACGAACAGGCGCTTGCCTACTATTTCCGCGAACTGCACCCTGCGCTCACACTTTATGCAAACCAATGGGTGAAAGACCTTCCGCTTGCCCAGGAAATAGCTTCAGAGGCGTTTGTAAAGACCTGGGAAAAGCATCATAAATTCAATAGTCATGAAGGTATCAGGGCCTACCTGTACACCATTGTTCGGCGGGACAGCTATAAAGCTGCCAGAAACAGCTCAAACATTTCCCTGCTTAACGACTCTGCTGATAACGATACACCTTTCAGCTTTTTGGTAAGGGCGGAAACCTATCGCCTGCTATATGCCGCCCTGCAAAAGCTTTCACCGGGTAATAAGCGGGTGATCACCATGTATTATTTTGACGGTAAAACAACCGGGGAAATAGCGAAGGAACTCAACCTTCACCCCCATACCGTACAAACCCATAAGCTAAGAGGATTAAAAGCGCTTCAGAAATTACTCAACCTGATTGTCGTGGTATCCTGGTTCCTGATAGCAGGTTAGGTAATCCACAGGTTCCGTTCGGTACATTCATCCGGAATTCAAAGTTACAACGGGGAGACCGGCTGTCTCCGGACAAAAAAAACTTTCGATCTTTGTAGGGCATTTGCTCATTTTTATGCTTTCTATAAAAAGCATGTACTAATTTAATCTCATGAACAACAATCCATATAGTCATATGGATAAGGAAGCGTACCGCGTAGCTTACCTTATCGCCGGATATATCCGCAACACCCTGACGCAGGCGGAACATGAAGAGCTGGATGACTGGGTAAACGACAGTGACAGAAACATGAAGTTGTTTGAAGATTTGACCGACGAGAAAAATATTGAAGCCAACCTGGCGATGCTGGACAAAACACGCACAGAGCAGGTTTTTAAAGAGTTGCAACAAACCGGCCGTTTTGAAAAATCTCAAAAGAAGAATCATAAACTGGTATGGATGACTGCCGCTGCAGCGGCCGTGCTCTTGTGCTTTTTTTCGATAAGGTATCTTACCGGCATATCTCCTTCCATAAATGCGGAACCTGAAACGGCTGATAACAACTGGCTGCAGCCCGGAAGCAGTAAGGCTACACTTACATTGCCCGATGGCAGGATCATTGATCTTGCCAAGGCAACCGAAGGAACGATCTCAAACGGCCAGGGGGTTAGTATTTCAAAAATTAATGAACATACGCTTGCATATCACGACAATAATAGCCCTGCGGAAAACAGTATGCAAGACATTCACATACTTACGACTCCCATAGGCGGACAATTTCAACTGACATTGCACGACAATACCAAAGTATGGCTGAATGCGGGAAGCGTGCTGCGATACCCGGCTGCTTTTTCAGGTAACGAACGGAAAGTGGAATTAACCGGAGAAGCATACTTTGAGGTATCTCCTGGTACCCAAACGTCTTTTAAGGTGGTTCTTGGAGATAACGATACGGTGACTGTACTAGGAACCCGGTTCAACGTGCAGGCTTACCCGGAAGAAGAGGAGAAACGCGTAACACTGATAGCAGGCAAAGTGCTCGTACAGAATGACGGATATGCAGCTATGTTAACGCCGGGGATGCAGGCAGTAATCCAAAGCGACTCAATCAGTATAGCAGACAATACAGATATAGAAGAAGTGATCGACTGGAAGAATGGGTTATTCGTATTTCATGATGCATCTATAGAGGATATCATGGATGAAGTGGCCAGGTGGTATAATGCCAGGATCATTTATAACGGCAACGTTCATCATTTGTTTAATGCAACTATAAAAAGGAACGAGCCATTAGATAAATTACTTCATCTGCTGCAGTTAAACGGTTACGTAAATTTTAAAACAGAAAACAACACCATCTATGTATATCCCTGACGGATAAATGATACGGGTAGTCTCAAATAAAAACCGGAAGTGTTACGAGCACCTCCGGCGAAAGTTTGGGTCAACCCAATCAATTGCGCGAACAACTGTATAATAAATTAAACCCAAACAATGCAAAAATATGGATTTACGCATTAGTGTCACAAAATATAAGCACCTTCTGCCTATGAAACATCTCTTTCTTCTGTCTTTGTTGATAGTGCTTCAAAGTTGCGTCAGGCTCTATGCCCAGACAATAACACTTGATCTTAAAAATGCTCCCTTAGAAAAGGTATTCCGGGAAATATCTTCGCAATCCGGCTATCAGTTCATTTTTACAAGAGCGCAGCTCAAAGGAACCACCCCGCTTACTATTCATTTCAAGGATGCACTGCTGAATGATGTGCTTGAATACAGCTTTCAAAAACAGGGTTTGTCATACAGGATTGAGGACAAATATGTGATAGTGCTCGATAGGCCCCGGAACGAAAACGCTAAAGTTGACAGCAGTTTCGTGGTGTCCGGAAAGGTGATCGACGAGACAGGAACCGGTTTGTTACGTGTATCGGTAGCAGCGGTGAAGTCTCAAAAGGGAACCTATACCGATCATAACGGAGAATATACACTTACAGATATTTCGAAAGAAGATATACTCGTTTTTACCTGTATCGGATATGAAAAGGAAGAAGTTGCAGTGAGGCAACAACCTTACCACGTTATCACCATGAAGCAGGCAATAGGCATGCTTGACGAAACGGTTGTCATGGCTTACGGGAAAACCACCAAACGGCTCAATACCGGTAACATCGGAAGAATAAGCAGCAATGAAATAGCGCAGCAGCCGGTAACCGATCCTTTGGCTGCATTGCACGGAAAAGTACCCGGGCTGGTAGTTACGCAATCAAGCGGTTTACCGGGAGCATCGGTTAAGATCGAGATCCGGGGACAAAGCTCACTGAGCCAGGGATCAGAACCGCTTATCATAGTGGACGGGGTTCCCTTTGCATCCAATAATCAACCGGTAAACAGCCAGCTATCTATTCTCACCACCAGCTTATCCACAGGCCTGAGTCCCATTGCAAGTATCAATCCCCTGGATATTGAAAGTATCGAAATATTAAAAGATGCTGACGCTACTGCAATTTATGGCAGCAGGGGCGCTAACGGCGTTGTTTTGATCACTACTAAAACGGGAGCAGCCGGCAGAACAAACGTCTTCGCCAATTTCTATACTGCATGGAGCAAGGTTCCCCAACTGCCGGAAATGATGAATACAAAGGAATATGTTGAAATGCGCAAAGAAGCAATTTCAAATGACGGATTTACGCCTTCCACAGACCCCTGGGAACCGGGATATGCCCCGGATCTTCTTCTCTGGGATACTTCCAGGTATACTGATTTTACAAAGGTATTGCTCGGCAACACTGCTCATAATTATAACGGGCAGATCGGACTGTCGGGAGGTAATCAAAATGTCCAGGTTTTCTTCAGTGCCGGCTATAGCAAAGAAGGCACTGTTTTTCCCGGAAGTACGGGAAACAACAGGATATCTTTCAGTAACAATATACACTACGGAAGCAACAATAAAAAGTTCTCAGCGAAGCTGACCTCCAGCTACTCCAGCGCAAAAAATAACCTGATCAATGCATCCATCACTTCTTTCCTATCCCTCTCTCCCAATGCTCCCTCTCTTTACAAAGAGGACGGAAAATTGAATTGGGAAGAAAACGGATATTATTTTGATAACCCCGCCGCATATTTATATCACAGCTACCTGGCTGCAACAGATAACCTGCTTGGTAATCTTCAGATCGACTATAAGTTATTAAAAGGGCTGACCCTTCGGAGTAGCTTCGGATACAACTTATTACAGGTATCCGAAAAAACCACCATTCCCATTGCCGCCCAAATACCGGTATATGATCCTGTCGGCAGGCTGAGTATTTCAGATAATACACACAAAAGCTGGATCATTGAACCGCAGGCAGCATATGAAACCGGATCGGCAAGGGGAAAGCTGAACATCCTGTTAGGGTCCACCTTTTCAGAAAATATCCAAAATGGATTAACAGTGAATGCTGAAGGATACAGAAGCGACAATTTGTTGAATTCCGTGAATGCCGCGCCAACAGCTTATAACATTAACAGCTACTCAGACTATAAATACACGGCCTTGTTTGGAAGGATCAACTACAGTTGGGATCAAAAGTATATAGTAAATGTGTCCGGCAGAAGAGATGGCTCCAGCCGGTTTGGTCCCCGCAGCCGGTTTGCAAATTTTGGCGCCATCGGAGCAGGCTGGTTATTTCATGACGAAAGCTTTGTTCAAAAGCTAATGCCTTTTCTTAGTTTCGGTAAGCTGCGCGGAAGTTATGGCATAACAGGAAACGACCAGATCGGGAACTACAAATACCTCGACTCCTGGACCATTAACTACTACAATTACCAGGGTTCTACCACGCTGCATCCGACAGGATTATTTAACCCGCTTTACGGATGGGAAAACAATAAAAAATTAGAGATCGGTATAGAATTAGGTGCGTTGGAAGACCGGATCTATTTTTCATCTGTTTATTTTAACAACCGCAGCAGTAATCAATTGGTCCATTATGCTTTACCATATCAAACCGGGTTTACAGATATTGTAAAAAACTTTCCAGCCATCATTCAGAATAAGGGGTTTGAACTTCAATTAATGGCTGTGCCTGTTAAATCCGGTAATTTCAAATGGTCGCTATCCGGTAATATCAGCTTCCCTTCCAACAAGCTGGTTACATTTGACGGGCTAAGCTCATCCAGCTATTCCGCCACTTATGTGGAAGATCAGTCCCTCAATCTCATATATAAGCTTCATTCGCTGGGCGTTGATCCGTCAAATGGCGTCTTTTTATTCGAGGACATTAATAAAAATGACGCGATCAATATTCCCGAAGATTATCGTATCAGCGGACATACGGACCCTAAATACTACGGAGGTATAAGAAACAGTTTTACGTTTAATAGGTTTGAGCTGGATTTCTTTTTTGACTTCAGGAAGCAAACCGGATTAAATTACCTGGGTTCCATATACGGAAGTTTTTATACTCCCGGGTTTCCAGCAAACCAACCCAGGTATGTGCTGGGCCGCTGGCAACAGCCGGGAGATGTTACGGACATTCAAAAATTCACCACGATTACATATAGCAACGTTTATGCCGCCAAAGAGATGCTCCGGTATTCGGATGGCATTTACAGTGATGCATCTTTTCTGAGATTAAGAACCGCCTCTCTTGCCTGGCATCTTCCGCCGGTGATCCTCCATGCAATTAAGACCTTTAATTCAAAAGTGTTTCTCTCGGCTCAAAACCTGTTTACCCTAACAGGTTATAAGGGAACGGACCCCGAAATACAAAATTTTTATGCCCTGCCTGTTCTGAGGACCATTGCAGCAGGAATAAATGTAAACTTTTAAGAAAATGAAATATATCATATACATTATCCTGCTGCTCTTTTCGGGCATGGTCATATCCTGTAAAAAATTTTTGGAGGTAGATCACCCGATTGACAGGTTGAGCTCTGATATTGTTTTTACAGACACAGAGACTGCTACGGCAACAGTATTGGGAATTTATACAGGCATGATGTCTACAACGCCTCTTATTACATCCGGAGGAATTACGTTGTATACCGGCCTGGCAGCAGACGAGCTCTATAACGCAGATATCTCAGATGCTGCTTTGTCTGAATTTTACGGCAATGCCCTATCGCCGGATAACGTGTCTTTAAGAAACGATTTCTGGCTCAGGGGATTCAGCCTGATATATCATGCAAATGCGTGTATCAATGGATTAAGAGATAATCTCACCCTGGAGCCGGAAGTCAGGGAGCAGTTACTGGGAGAGTCGCTTTTTAACAGGGCTTTTATTTACTATTATCTTGTTTCACTTTTCGGGGATGTACCGTTATTGCTGAAAACAGACTACGAAGAAAATTCGATAGCGGCACGGACTCCCTCAATGCTCGTGTATGACCAGATCATTTCAGATCTGAAGGAGGCCCGGGATCTTTTAAAGAATGCATATCCCACAGATCAAAAGGTTCGCCCTAATAAATGGACGGCTACGGCACTTTTGGCCAGGGTATACCTGGTATTAGAGGAATGGTTACCGGCGGAAGAGGAAGCCACACTTGTTATTGACAGCGGCGAATACGCGCTGGAACCGGAGCTGGACAATGTATTCCTGTCTTCCAGCAATGAGGCTATCTGGCAAATTATGCAGGTAGAAGAAGGATTCAATACTACTGAGGGAATGATATTTGTTCCCTATAGCTGGTCTACGGCGGTTCCTGACTTTCCTTTAACAGATCATCTGTTGCATGCATTTGAAACAGCCGATCTGAGGAAAGCGTATTGGGTAGGCTCTGTATGGATAAACGGAGAAATTTATCACTATCCTTATAAATACAAGATCAATGAATACGGGCTTCCCGCAACCGAATACCAGACGAATTTTCGCCTGGCAGAGCTTTATCTTATAAGAGCGGAATGTTATGCGCGGCAGGATAAAACTCCTCAGGCAAAAGCGGACCTGGATATTATCAGGGAAAGAGCCGGGCTGCCAGGCATCACCGCCGGCACGCCTGATGAGTTGCTTTCGGCTATTTTCCAGGAAAGACGTATTGAGCTTTTTTCAGAGTGGGGGCATCGCTGGTTCGATTTAAAACGTACCGGGAAAGCAACCGAAATATTAGGTACTGTTAAGCCGGGCTGGCAACCTTCGGACGTATTATTTCCTATACCCGGCGGTCAGATCCGTGCAAACCCCAACCTTACACAAAATCAAGGCTATTAATTTGTAAAAACAATAATGATGAAAACTTTCTTTCCAAGAAGATGCCTGGTAGCATCTTTACTGGGTGTATTGTCTTTGCACACCATTACTACAGCAGCCCAGGGCCTGCAAATCGGGGATAAAGTCCCGGACGTTGAGATCAAACGCATCCTGAATTATAAATCCGGGAGTGAGTCTTTAAAAAACCTGTTCGGCGACAAGTCGCTATTGATAGACTTTTGGTTCGTCGGCTGCTCATCCTGTTTTGAAAGCTTTCCTACAATAGATTCAATTCAACAGGAATTTAAGGATGATTTAAATGTGCTCTTAGTGTCGTATGAGTCCAAAGAAGCTACGTTAAGGGCCTTTGCCGGCAACAAAAGAGTAAGCCATATAAAATTACCTTCTGCCGTATCAGATACTTTATTAGCCCTGATGTTTCCCCATTATTCCGCACCCCATGAAATATGGATAGATAAAAACGGGATAGTCAGGGCTATTACTGATCACAGAAGTATTACCAGGGAAAATATCCGTGCTTTTATCTCCGGGAAAGAATTGAATCTTCCCCTAAAAAAAGACAACATGGAATATGTCTTCGAATTACCGCTTATAGCGACGCTGGACCTTCACAAGACCATAAAATATAATTATTTCTCCCCTTACCACAAGGGGATACCATCTTCAATAGGTATGTATGTAAATCCGGAAAATGGCTATCTGACCGCGACCGTCAGAAACGGCGGGCTAAGTGATCTGTACATTTTAGCCTATGGTAATTTTGCCACAGGCTTTAACTACAGCCGGCTGGTCATGGAAGAGTCCGTCAGAAAACGTTTTGAGCAACCTGACGATTCGGTAAATGTATTCTGCTATGAAAATTGGTGGCTGGATACTACAAGATCTAAAGCACTGGCAGAAATGCAGGATTACCTGGACAGGACACTTGGGCTCAGCAGCTATACGGAAAAGAGAAAAATGCCCTGTATTGTTCTCAGGGAAGCCGGTTCTCAAAAACGCTACCGGGAAAAGCAATCAACAATTCAGGAGGATCCCTATGTGCAAAACGATACACTGTACATTAATGGAGTATACCTGAAATACCTGATCGAGAACTCGTTTAACTTTGGAAGGTTTAGCTGGTCGCCTCACCAGTTTATCGACGAAACCGGCTATGAGGGAAAAGTGACCATCGCGCTGCCCGCCCGTTTTGAAAGCATTGCACAGGTAAATCAGCTTCTCAAAAATTATGATCTGGAAGTTATCCTCGAGGATAGATGGCTGGATGTGGTAGTGATCGGAGAGGATAATAAAGAAATATATGGCGCTCAATAGCATTTGAGGTTGAATCAAACACCATCTTTTTTCTCATGTTCCGTTAAGAAGAGGCTACTTCTGGTATAGAAGTAGCCTTCTTCATGCCTCTTCATATGGATAAGGTTATGACTAAGGCTTCATTAAATCCTGCAATCTTGTTCCGGCCGGCTGATTTTGAGGGCTCTTGCTTGTCCAGACCTGGGCACAGAATATTTTATTCGCACCGGGGCAGTGCGCTGTTTTCAATGCAGATATGCTGGCAGCGCTTCCTATAAAGACGCCTGTTGCGGAGAAAGCATAATAGGTAGCAGACGGCGCTTTTTCAGGCGCAGGTGTAAACGCAAACGTAACGGCGGATACAGCCAACGCCAGTAATGCAAAACGAACTCTTTTCATAATATAAAGTTTTAATGATAAAAATGCCTACTTCTTATACAGGTGTTCGGCGGGTCCTGTTGTCTATTGCAATAGTATTTTTATGGCTTTTTAAAATCATGAGCGTTCGGCTCAGAAGCGTCAGCAACACCAGGTTTACGACCAGGTGTGTTTTCCAGGACAGGGCTTTAAATATACCCCCGCAATTACAGGGAAGCTCAGGAGCAAAAAGCATCAGGTAGGATATATATACCGTGAACGCACACATCAGTATCCATGAAATATATAATCCCGCTTTACGGGTTATTGAAAACACAAGGAATACAACTGCTATCAATTCAACTACCGGAACTGCGATCAGCAGGAACCCGGCATACGGCTGCAGAACAGGAGATTGACGTAACGCTATGCCAAATGTTGAGTAGTCTTTCAGCTTGTTTACGGCAGTGTATGTAAACAGGATAATAAATATGCCCACCACCATATCAGCCATCTTTATTTTTACAAAGTGCTTTTTCATAAGCATCCGTTTTGCAAAACAAAAATCGGCAATCATTTTTTTGTTACCGGTATAATTTGATTTGCAAAAGATGCAAAAAGTTTTGCAAAAGGTATTATTTCCGTCTCAGGTCGCCGGGGGTAATACCGAAACGCCTTCTGAAGGCTGTAATAAAATTAGTGGTTAACGGGTACCCGACCAACCGGGATATTTCTTTGATCGGTTTGTTTGTGTCTAACAGCAATACCCTGCTGTGCTGAAGCTTTTCCTCCTGTATCCACTTACCAATGGTGGAGTTGAAATATTGACGAAAGCCTCTTTTCAGCTTGTATTCATTCAGGGCTACGAGCTTTGACAGTTTTCTGATAGAAGGTGGCTTGGTAGTGATATATTCCTGCAGTATTTCCGGCACTTCATGTATGCGTTTTATTTCCCAGGGTGTGAATGAAAGTTTGGCAGCATCCTCCTTAAAAACATTTTCAAGTATCTGGTATATTAATTCCCTCACTTTCAGATCGAAGTAAAATTGCCGGGTGGTTTCATCAAAGGGACAGTATAACAACTGGTTGAATATTTCTTTGATAGCAACGGGTTGCCTGCGGGGTTTTTGCGTAATAAATGCCCCGGTGTCTTTTCCGATCACTGATTTCAGTTCAGGGAAGATTGGCACAAGTTCTTCCAGTAACAGAGGAGAATAAAACAGGTCCAGCATGCGGAGTTCCCTTCCATCATCAAAATGAGTGCTGCAATCCGAGGGTTTGGTATAAAAGCAGCTATACTGTCCTTCCCGGATATGCGTGGTACCCAGGTGAAGCAGCTTCTTGCGTGCGCCGTCTTTAAACATTAAATAACTATATAGTCCTTCGGCATGAAGCCAACCTGTAAAATATACACGTTTCAGGAATTTCCCTATAATAAACCTCACCCTGTACTCCTCTCCATGTAATTCCTGGAGCATCAATTCTGAAAATTTGTTTTTTGCATAGTTACAGGTAGCACCCGTTAGCAATGGCCCTTTATAGCCGGCAGGAACTCCGGGAGTGAGTGTTAGTGGTTCGCTGCCATCCGGTAGCAGGTTAAATATTATTGCCATAGGCAAGGGTGTTTACATATGATTAGAATAGGTTAGTCAGATATATTTCGGTTTTCCGAAAATAATACATTTTCTGTTTTTTACAGGTATTAATTTGATTTGGGCAGGTTTAAACTGCAAGTTTCAGGCTGCAGACACATCCTGCGACCTGAGACTTGTATCTTTAAAACGCTTCCCCGGTTACGATATAAAAGCCGGGGCCTTCGCGGGTGAAGCCCACATCGAAACGCAGGTAAATATCTTTTTTAGGGAAAAGCAGGTATCGCAGTCCGCCACCTGCCGCATACCGGATATCTTTAAACGCAAAAGCGCCTGTTTTGGGCGCCACTACGGCGGCGGAGGCAAACAGTGAACCACCTACCCGGGAACTGAAGGCAAAAGGCAGCAGCCGGTATTCCGTCTGGGCTGCTATCATATGCTTGTCGCGGTAGCGTCCCTGGTAGTAGCCCCGCATCATCATTTCCCCGCCTATCATCGACAACTGGTTAAAAGGCGGCTCTCCGCTCAGGAAGTTGCCGATCACCTGCCAGGCAAAAACATCTCTTTTGCCTACGGGATGATAAGACCGGATGTCTGCATATACATTCCGGAAGCTATAATCACTGCCCCAGGCGGGGTTATACTTCAGGAAGGATATCTCGGAAAAAAAACCTTTCCGGACATTGAGTACATTATGCCGGTTATCATATACCAGCGCCAGCCCGGCTCCCAGGTTGGAAGTGCCGTCGCTTCCTTTCGGCAACGGGTAAGTATAATTATCGGGCTGCTGAAAACGGGGTTTCGACAGCAACTGGTAGTCTATTTCCGGGCCCAGGAACAAATTGGGGATCAATTTGCGCAAGGCCCTCTGGCGCAATAATATATAGTTGGCGTCTACTACAGCCGGATCATGCCCATTGGCATGGGGGCCGATGCCATAGTACAACAGGGGAAAATGCTGTAACCGTGTTCTACCCAGGAAAAACCATTTGTCTTTATCCGTGTATATGGCATTGTCTGCCCATAGGCCGTATTGCTTTTCGAGCGTAACAAACGTAAAAGCGCTTATTTCGCTCAACCTGTTGGCAGGGTCGTCTTTTGCCCTGAACAGGAAAAGGGAGGAAAAGCCAAACTCAAAACTGGTTTCGGGAGCGTAACCAACGGTTGGATAGATGCGGAAGCTCTTTTTCTCCACATCACTGGTATCTATCACCCATTTATACAGCACACTTTTTGCCCATGAAGGCTTTTTATAGGCAGCTTTGGTACTATCCTGCGCGGATAACTGACCGGCTAAAAAAATAAAAACAATAAACGGTAATCCTTTTATACGCATATGATATTCACAATGATAACGAAAACCTGCAGAAAATAACAGCTTACCATAGTATAGTATAAAGATTTTTACACTTGTTTTAGTTTTAACATCCGGTAAATAACGGTTCGCAGGCAATAGAAGGGCAATCGTGGAAATGTAAAGATATGTCAATGTGGGTTAACGAAACCGTTAAATATGTTGCCCGGATAGCAGAGTAGCAATAACATATAATTCGTATATTCAAATAAAAAAAATGCGGCTGAGAACTTATGAGTCTTTCTGGCTGTTAAAGAATGGGTTGCTTTACGACTATCCCCTGCTTCAAAAAAACATCCGTACATCCATGGTAGTTGTAGGCGGCGGTATTACAGGCGCCCTTATCAGCGATGCGCTTGTGCGAAAAGGCTATAAAGTGGTGTTGGTGGATAAGCGGGATATCGGCCAGGGCAGCACGGCTGCCACTACCAGCATGCTGCAGTACGAAGTAGATACACAGTTGGTAGAACTCGCAGAGAAAATAGGAGAAGAAGATGCCGCCTATTGTTACAAAGCCGGGATAACGGCTATCGAAGCGCTTGGCCGGCTCGTGAAGCAGTACCGTATTCGCTGCGAATTTGAGAAAAAGAAGTCCCTTTATTTTGCCCACAATAAAAAAGCAGCAGCGAAGCTCCAGCAGGAGTTTGCTATCCGCGACAGGTACGGGCTGGGGGTGCAATGGCTCACGGCCGCCAAAGTAAGATCCGTTTACGGGATCATTAGTGAAGGGGCTATCCTGTCTGATACGGCCGCCTCGGTAGATGCATATAAGCTGGCGCATGAGTTGATTAAACGTAATATTAAAAAGGGAATGCAGGTATATGATCAAACGGAGATCACTAAAATAGATTGTAAGGGCCGGCGCCCCAGGCTTACCACGGCAGAAGGCTATACCATCAGTAGCGACAAAGTGGTCTTTTGTTCCGGCTTCGAGAGTACGGGTATACTGAAGGAAAAAGTGGCCGACCTGTTTTTCACCTACGCGTCTATCAGCGAGCCCGGAATAAAAGTGAAAAAGAGCCTGGAAGACACCCTTGTCTGGAATACCGACGATCCATACCTGTATATGCGCACAACAGGGGAAGGCAGGCTGATCATAGGGGGAGAAGATACAGAGCAGCATATAGAAGCAGGACAGCAGCAAAAAAAGGAAATTGCTGCCAGGCGGTTGCAGAAAAAGCTGGAGAAAATAATACCGGGCATACATTTTATTGAAGACTTCAGTTGGTCGGGAACATTTGGTTCCACTAAAGACGGCTTGCCCTATATTGGTGTAAGCCCGGAATATAAAAATGCCCTGTTTGTACTGGGATTCGGCGGTAACGGTATTACTTTTTCTGTCCAGGGCAGAAAGATCATTACCGACCTGCTGGACGGCAAAGAAAACAGGCTGGCTTATTGTTACCGCTTTAAGCGGTAAATGGTAAAATGGTAAGACCGTAAAATGGTAATACGATCTTACGGTCTTACACTCTTACCATCTTACCATTTTGCAGCTACCGCCCCAACAGGGTATTCAGGTGCTTCAGTTCCGGCAACTGGTTGGAAAGTATTTTCAGCATGGCCACAAAAGGGATGAACAGTATCATTCCCGCCCCACCCCATATAATGCCACCGGCAATAATAGATACCAGCATGGCCAAAGTGCTTACATTTAATTGCGCACCGACAACCCTGGGAAATATAATATTGGCTTCCAGGTATTGCACCACCGCAAAGACTGCTATAACACCCAGCGGGTAGAGCACATTGTCTGTTTGCAGCCATATCATAGAAACCGGTAAAAGTGCGCTTATGATGATGCCGGCATAAGGTATGATGGTCATAACGGCACAAACCATCCCGAACAGCAACGGGTGCGGCACACCGAGCACCCACAAGCCCAGGCTGTTTAACACACCTACCAGCAAGTACACCAATACCATTCCCCTGATATACCTGAAATAAGTACGAATAGTTTGCTGCAAGACACTATCAAGCTGCTCCCTGTAGTCAGCAGGCGTGATCAGGCGAAGATACTGCACGAATACCTGCCGGTTGTACATAAAAAGCACCATAAACACCGGTATCATGAATAACATGAACAAGGTGCTTACCGTTGCCCGGAGCGCTCCTTTCAGGAAACCACCCATGTTTGTACCTATACCGGTTTCCCAGTTGCTATATACGTTTACGGAGATCCCTGTATTTTCATTGATCCATGCCTGCAGCTGATTGAACGCGTCGTCCAGCTTTGTCAGAATAACCCCGGATTCATTACGAAAAACATTTACCTGCCATACCAGCAGGTATACCAATGCAGAAAAAAGTATTACCACTATCAACAGACATATGGCAATGGCAATTGACCTGCCGAAACCTTTCATTTCAAGCCACCTTGAAACAGGGTACATAATGATCGCTATGAGCAGACCAAAAAATAACGGTATAAACAAAGTACGCCCGAGGTATAACAAAACACCCGTGAAAAGAATAATCTGCAGGTATTTTACAACCAGTGAAGTCCTGGAGTGGTCATTATAATTACCCATATACTTTCGCCGATATAGCAGAATGAAGATATTGCTTTTTTAACGGATCCGCTATTTTGTTTGGAAAAGGCGGTAAAAATCGCATTTATTCCGGGTGTCAAATCTTTTGAAATCCCCCGGCAACTTAAATATTTCAAAAAACAGCAACCTTATTCCATTGACGATCGTAACTTCTTTCTGTTTTTAGCAATATTACAAAAGCAGCAGATGTAATCAATCTGTGGATTTTGAATAAATGCTATGCTTCATCATAAATGCCGTTTTATCCCTTTGATCTTTTTACCTGCGTCAAATCCCTTATCCTGGCTACTTACCATGGTGGTTTTACTGATCGTGCATCAATAATGCCGAGAGAGGCTTTCGTTCGTTGCCCCAAACAAAAAAAGCCCACGCTTCGCATGAGCTTTTCTTTCCGTCGGCCTGCCTGTACAATTATCGAACTTATTTCTGCATGATTTAAGGAAGTTGGCTGCTTTACTGGACGATTAAGTGTTGACTATCAATATGATTAAAGAGTCCATTTCTTCCCTGCAATACTTTCATTAAATCACCTTCAAATTATTATTTTTTAAAATATAACATTTTAGGAGAAAAGAAGAAAAGCTAATGTTACCAAATCGGTAACATTTAGTATATTTGCTAATGAGGATCATTGCCGTAAAAACGTTGAAGGATTATTGGGAGGAATTTCCTCAGGCGAAGCAGGCTCTCTTATCCTGGTATGAAGAAGTAAACGCAGCCGACTGGAGCAATCCTAACGAGTTAAAAGCACAATATCGAAATGCTTCTGTTTTAACGGATAAAAGAGTTGTTTTCAATATTCATGGAAATGCCTTTCGGCTAATAGTGGATGTTGAATACCGGTTAAAAATAGTATTTGTAATATGGTTCGGTGCTCACAAGCAATATGATAAAATAGACGCGAAAAAAGTAAGTTATGTTAAAACCAATAAAAAATAATCAGCAGTATGAAGATGCGTTAGTCCGTGCTTACAAGCTAATGCAAAAAAATATCAAGCCTGACTCTAAAGAATCTGACGAATTGGAAATCCTTTCTATACTGATCAAAGAATATGAAAATGAACGTTATCCTGTTCCAAAGCCTAACCCGATTGAAGCTATCAAATTCAGGCTGGAGCAAATGAATATGTCGGAGGTTGAGTTATCTGAAATTTTGGGGCATCGATCCAGAAAATCAGAGATACTTTCAGGAAAAAGGAAATTGAGCCTGGCAATGATCCGTAAACTAACTGAAAAACTTCAGATACCGGCAAATGTGCTGATACAGGCTTATTAGTGAGTTTACGCTTTATCAACAGTTCATTTTACAAAATGAACTGATCATTAAAGTCTTAAAATAACAGCTCAAATGTACAGTATTATTGTTCGGAATTCCTTGTAACCGAGTTGTCGGGCTTGCCCGACGAAGCCCGCCGCATGGCGGGAATGTTCCCAAATAAAAAGCCCGCCTTCGCTAAAGCTATGGCGGGCAGAGTCGGGAGGACAGGATTACCTGCGGTGATCCCAGAGGGGGGAGGCCGGAAAGAAAAGCAGGCTTCGCCGCTTTTTTGTTCGGTACACTGTCCAAAAGCAAGCTTTCATCCGTTGTCCCAAACAAAAAAGCCCACGCTTCGCGTGAGCTTTTCTTTCCGTCGGGAGGACAGGATTCGAACCTGCGACCCCCTGGTCCCAAACCAGGTATTCTACCGGGCTGAACTACCTCCCGAACGCCGGCAAGATTGCCGAAGGGACGCAAAGGTAATGGTTCCACCTGAACTATCAAAACGGAAAAGAATATTTCTACCATCCACCATTGTTGCTGACCGGGAGTTTCCGGTACAGGGTGTTTTCTTTTACATCCGCACCCCAAAAATGCCTCCGGTCTCTGTAACGACGTGTCATTACTGCGTTTTTTCTACCTTAGCATAGCCAGGGTCTCCTGCTTTCACTCGTCTAAATTAAAACGGTCATGAAGAAATATTATGTTTTTTGTATGGTGCTGCTCTCTCTGTGCGCCCCCTGTATTACAACAGCCCAGGATGCAGCCTACAAAATACCGCCTAAAGATGTCCTGGATCTGGCGCTGGCAAAGCCGGTCCCTGGTGTTACCATCAGTAAAAACGGGGAATGGATGTTATTCAGTGAGCGGAGCACTTATCCGCCGGTTGAAGAGCTGGCACAACCCGAACTCAAGATCGCAGGACTGCGCATCAATCCGAAAAATTTTTCACGGAGCAGGCAGACTTTTGTCAACAACCTTTATTTGAAGAACATCAAAAGCGGGGAAGAACATGCCGTTAGCGGCCTTCCTAACGCCCTGAGAGCATCCAATATCGAATGGAGCCCTGGCGACAAAAAGATAGCCTTCACCCATGAAAGCACCGACAACGTAGACCTGTATATTATTGATCTTGCCACGAAAGCGGCAGTAAAGATCAGCAAACAACCGCTGAATGTAGTATTGAACAGCTATGAATGGTACGATGATAACACGATCTGGTATCATGTGCCGCTGCAGCCTGCAACAAAGGCTCCGGAAAAACCCCTGACGCCCAAAGGACCTGCTGTGCAGGAAAATTACGGCAAGGCGTCTCCCCGCCCTACCTACCAGGATATGATCAAATCGCCGTATGATGAAGAGCTGTTTGCTTTTTATGCCACTACGCAGTTGATAAAGAACACAAAAGGCATAGAAGCCAAAATAGGAGAACCTTCCATATATACTTCAACCAGTTTTTCACCGGATAAAAAATACATCCTGACACGGACGCTAAAAAGACTTTTCTCTTATCTCGTTCCCGCACAGGGTTTCGCTTCACAGTTGATCATAACCGATATCACCGGCAAACCAGTAAAAAAGGTTGCAGACCTGCCTTCATCCGAAACAGCACCGAGCGGCAACGACAACGTGCAGCCCACGCCAAGAAGTTATGCCTGGCGGAATGACCGTCCCGCGGTTGTAACCTGGTGCGAGCCGCTGGATAGCGGGCTGATAAAAAACCAGGCGGAATACAGGGACGCTGTTTACCAGTTGCCGGCGCCTTTTGCCGGAACACCGGAATTATTGTTTAAAACCAAACTCCGTTACTATGGCACCATATGGGGAGATAAGGATAATGCCATTGTAACCGAAGGGCTTCGCGGTAAACAATTGGTGCAGACAGACCGGTTCAACACAGTTACCGGCGACCTTGAAAAGTTGTTTTCCCGTAATACTACCAATGCCTATGACAATCCTGGTGCGGTGGTAACCAGGCGGAACGATCATGGAAAGTACGTGGCGGTGACGATTGATAACGGTAATAAAATATTATTCAACAACCGCACCGGCAGTTCCCCTAAAGGAGACCTGCCCTTTTTGATGTCTTATGACCTCCACACCAAAAAAACCGATACCCTGTGGCGCTGCAGGGAAGGTGCATTTGAATACGTGGATGACATCATCAGTCCTGAACAACTGAGCATTATTACCCGCAGGGAAACCGAAAAGGAAGCCCCCAACTACTGGCTTAAGCATCTTCGGTTGCGCATGGCCGACAGACAGCTTACGGATTTTAAAAACCCTTATCCCGCGCTGGAGGGCGGGAGCAAGCAGAAGATCACGTATCAACGGGAAGACGGTATAACGCTTTCCGGCGACCTGTACCTGCCCAAAGGGTATGATGCCGCAAAAGACGGTCCGTTGCCTGTTCTGATATGGGCCTACCCGGCGGAATATAATTCAGCGGCAGACGCTGCGCAAATACGGGGCAGCGTCCACCGGTTCACCTTACTGGGCAGCGGCTCACCTGTATACTATGTTACACAGGGCTATGCGGTGCTGAACAATGCCGAAATGCCGATAGTAGCTACGGACACCAGTAAAAAACCCAATGATAATTTTGTTGACCAGTTGCGGATGAATGCCGAAGCTGCAATCAATACACTCAGCAAAATGGGGGTGGGCGATAAAGAACGGGTAGCGGTAGGCGGGCACAGCTACGGCGCTTTCATGACCGCCAACCTGCTGGCGCATACCAGCCTGTTCAAAGCCGGCATCGCCAGAAGCGGAGCGTATAACAGGTCGCTTACGCCTTTCGGGTTTCAAAACGAAGACAGGACTTACTGGCAGGCTCCCGGGTTGTACCATGATATGAGTCCTTTCAGCTATGCTGATAAAATAAAGACCCCCATTCTACTGATCCATGGCGATATGGATAACAATACGGGCACTTATCCCATACAGAGCGAAAGGATGTTCAATGCCATAAAAGGGCATGGCGGAACAGCCAGGTATATCAGTCTGCCTTATGAAAGTCATGGTTACCAGGGCAGGGAAAATGTGCTGCACACACTGGCAGAGCAGTTGGACTGGCTGGATAAATATGTGAAAAACGAAGGATCTGAAAAATCAAAGAAATAGCAATGATACTCACATCCGTTGGAAGTGATAAAAGTATAATAGTCTGGTTTGTGCGTTATGTAATTATACGGTTGCAAATTTGAAGCCTGCCTCTTTAAGTTCTTCAAATGGCATACCCCACTCGCGGGCTGCGGTAAGATATTTGCTCATTTCAAGCGCTACAAGAAGCTTCTCCCTGCCTTTGGGTTTTTGCGCCTTTTGGGCAAAGTACTCGGCGGTGCGCTTTTCAAACGGTTGCTTTTCTAATGACTTTTGCATCTGTAACAAATTGTACGATATTTTATGGTAAAACCCTGCAACAGGGAAAGGTATCCTCTTCCCGGACATCTCTTTTGGGATCGGCAATCTCCTCCTGCCCAACTGGTCATTCCCAGTTCTCAAATCACAAATCCAAAATCCGCAATCATCAATCAAAAATCCCCCAACCTTGTCTTCTCTATAACAGCCTAAAATCGTATCTTACAGCTTGTTTTCAACCATGAAGCTTCAGATCAACAAGAAATTACTCTTTATCACCCTGGCGTTGCTTGCTGTAGTGGTGATCGGCATCCGGTTCCTGGGAAAGGAAAAGGTGGATTTTAATACCGAAGTAAAGCCCCTGTTAAATAAAAAATGTATATCCTGTCACGGTGGCGTCAAAAAGGAGGGCGGGTTCAGCATCCTGTTCCAAAATGAGGCCCTGGATACCACCGACAGCGGCCGTCCGGCTATCATTCCCGGCGACCCGGACCGGAGTGAAATGATCCGGCGCCTGGTGTCCAAAGATCCCGAAGAACGCATGCCCTATAATCACGATCCCTTGCCTGCTGACGAAATCGCATTGCTGAAACGATGGATAAAAGAGGGTGCGCAATGGGGAGAGCACTGGGCCTACCGGCCACTGGAACCGGTGGAAGTGCCCGGTAAAAAGAGATTCTCCGGCAAAGACAAATGGGTAAAAAATGATATCGACCATTTTATCCTTGATAAGATCAAAGAAGAAAAACTAACACCCTCGCCGGAAGCAGACAAGGCTACCCTGCTGCGCCGGGTAAGCCTGGACATAATAGGTATACCGGCGCCGGAAGTCATTGCACAACAATACCTGGCAGACGCATCGCCCGATGCTTACGAAAAACTGGTGGATACCCTGCTGGCACTTCCACAATATGGCGAACGCTGGACTGCTATGTGGATGGACCTGGCCCGCTATGCAGACAGCCGCGGATATGAAAAAGATTCCTACCGCTCTATCTGGCGCTACCGCGACTGGCTGATCAGTGCTTTTAACAACGATAAGCCATATGATGTTTTTCTTACAGAACAACTGGCCGGCGACCTGATGCCTGATGCCGATGACGAGTTGTTCCTGGCTACCGCCTTCAACCGCAATACCATGACCAACGACGAAGGCGGCACGGACAACGAAGAATTCAGAACGGCGGCCATTATGGATCGTGTGAATACTACCTGGGAAACCATCCTGGGCACCACTTTTGCCTGTGTGCAATGCCATAGTCACCCGTATGATCCGTTTAAATTTGAGGAGTACTATAAGTTCATGGCATTTTTTAATAATACCCGCGACGAAGACTCCCCGGGCGATTATCCCCAGTTACGTGAATTTAATGACGAAGACCGGGAAAAGTTAAAAGCTATGAACGCCTGGCTGCAGCAACACGCACCGGACAGGATAAAGGACATCAATACATTTGTAAAAACCTGGCAACCCTCTATATATTCACTCAATTGCGATGGTTTTATCAATAGTGAGCTGACCAATACTTACTGGCTGGCATTCCGGAACAATGCAGTTGCCAGATTGAAAAATGTAAAATTGACCGGCAGCACCGAACTCACGTTTCGGTTCTACTCCAATTTCGATCACGGTACCTGGAAAATACATGTGGACAGCGCTTCAGGACCTGTAATTGCTACCATACCACTGAACAATACAAAGGGTTGGACCATCCACACGCGTGACGTAAAACCCGTGGATGATGGCGTACACGATCTTTACTTCACCTATTCCAACCCGTCGGAGGATCCGAATACTCTAAAAAACCTGGCTGTAATAGACTGGTTTTATTTTAGTGAACCATTTCCCGGCAAGGGGCGTCCGGGCTACGACAGTGCGTACGCCTGGTACCAGCATCTTGTACGCACTACGCCCGCAACGGAAACGCCGGTTATGATGGAGAACCCCGATCATATGTTCCGGCCTACCCATGTATTTGAAAGAGGCAACTGGCTGGCCAAAACCGAGCAGGTACAGCCCGATGTACCCGGATCGCTGAACCCGATGCCGGAAGGCGCCCCACGCAACCGCCTGGGACTGGCTATGTGGCTGACGGATAAGAAAAATCCATTAACATCCCGCACCGTGGTAAACCGTGTATGGGAACAGATCATGGGACAGGGTATTGCCGAAACACTGGAAGATCTCGGTACACAGGGATTACCGCCCACACATAAAAATTTGCTGGACTGGCTATCCTGGCAGTTTATGAACGACTATAAATGGAGTCTGAAAACACTGATCAAAGAAATTGTACTGTCTGCCACTTACCGGCAGGATTCAAAAGTACCGGAAGAAACGCTGGATAAAGATCCATTTAATAAGTACTATGCCCGTGGCGCCAGGGTTCGCCTGAGCGCCGAACAGGTAAGAGACCAGGCACTGGTGATATCCGGGCTGATGAGCAACAAAATGTTTGGCAAAAGCGTAATGCCTTATCAACCGGACAGGATATGGTTGTCGCCCTACGATGGCGCCAAATGGGTAAAAAGTGAAGGCGGGGATCAATACCGCCGTGCGATCTACACCTACTGGAAACGCACCTCCCCCTACCCTTCTATGCTGAGCTTTGACGGCGTAGCCCGGGAAGTATGCCAGGCAAGACGGATCAGGACCAATACCCCCCTGCAGGCGTTGACCACCCTCAACGACGAAGCATTTGTGGAGATGGCCAAAAACTTTGCCCTGCGGATGCATGCATCTGCGGGTAACCATGTCCGTAACCAAATCGCCTGGGGTTACCAGGAGGCCCTGTACCACCCGATCGATCCCGGTAAGCTGGATGCGTTGGAAAACCTCTACAATAAAGCGCTGGCGGAATACCGGCAGAACCCGGAAGAGGTAAGTGTCTTGATGGGAGAAGAAAACGCAGCACCGGATAAAGCCGCCATGGTGCTGGTAGCCAATGCCATGCTGAACCTTGATGACCTGATCACCAAGAACTGATGAATGCTAAAGCAACCGCTAACCGGGTAGCGGGCTCTACAGGCGGCTGCCCGCCTGAATGACGCAACCGGGCAGACCTGTCCCGCAGGCTTTACGTTGGCGCTTATGGCAGAAAACAGAAGATTTTCATATTCTCCGAAAAGTTGTACTTTTGCATTCTTCAATACAACCCCATACAGATGAAAATATAATTTCTTTCGGACATAGTAAAGGATAGGCATGCTACCGGCTGCTTATCTGTATTATTAATCTGCTAAAGAAAGAAATTATGATCTTATTACATCAACTGGCTTACCTGCATCCGGATAAAGAAATATTATTTTCAGATATCAGCCTGTCCATACAAAAACAACAGAAAGTGGCCCTTGTCGGCAATAACGGTTCGGGTAAATCTACCCTGCTAAAGATCATTGCAGGCGAATTGCAGCCTTCCGGCGGACAATTGAAGCTGGATACACGCCCCTATTATATACCGCAGATACTGGGGCAATATAATCACTTCACCATCGCCCATGCGTTGGGAGTGGCAGATAAATTGCAGGCACTACAACATATTCTCAACGGCGATGTTTCGGAAGATAACATGGCAGCCCTGGAGGATGACTGGACCATTGAAGAGCGAACTAAGGAAGCCCTGGCATACTGGCAACTATCCGGACTGGAACCGGATCAACTGGTAGGCAGCCTGAGCGGCGGTCAGAAAACAAAACTCTTCCTGGCGGGTATCTCCATTCACCGGCCGGATTGCATCCTGATGGATGAACCCGGCAACCACCTGGACAGGGAAAGCCGGGAATTGTTATACAATTTTATCCGGGATACAAATGCCACCTTATTGATCGTGAGTCATGACCGCACCCTGCTGAACCTACTGGATACCACCTGTGAGCTGAGTAAAAAGGGCATTGCTATCTATGGTGGCAATTATGATTTTTATACAGCACAAAAGCAGGTAGCGCTCGAAGCCTTGCATCAGGACCTGCAAAACAAGGAAAAGTCATTGCGCAAGGCAAAGGAAAAAGAAAGGGAAACCATGGAACGCCGGCAAAAACAAGATGCAAAAGGCAGACAAAAGCAGGAAAAAGCCGGTACGGCCCGCATCATGATGAATACATTGCGGAACAATGCCGAAAAGAGCACGGCTAAGACAAAAGCAACACACGCAGGTAAAATTGAAGGTATAGCAAAAGACCTGCAGGAATTACGCAGCGAGCTGCCGGATGTTGACAAAATAAAGCTGGGGTTTGACGACTCCGGTCTTCACCAGGGTAAAATACTCTTCACCGCCACCGGTATTAACTTTCACTATAATAACCGTCTCTTGTGGAAGGAAAATATTGACCTGGAGATACGCAGTGGCGAACGCATTTCCCTGCAGGGATCCAATGGGTCGGGCAAAACCACACTTATCAAAATCATATCCGGCGAGCTGGAACCTTCCACCGGTTCGGTATACCGGAGCAATAACCGCATAGCCTGTATTGACCAGGATTACTCGCTCATCAGTCATCAGCTGAAAGTATATGAACAGGCCCAACAGTTCAACAATGCCGGACTACAGGAGCATGAGGTTAAAATACGGCTCAACCGGTTTTTATTCGGCAGGGAAGACTGGGATAAATCCTGTTCTGCACTCAGTGGCGGGGAAAGAATGCGACTGGCGCTCTGCTGCCTGACCCTGTCGCAGGAGGCGCCGGATATCCTGGTAATGGATGAACCCACCAATAACCTGGACATCCGGAATACCGATATCCTGCTCAACGCTGTTAAAGACTACAGGGGTACATTGATCCTTGTATCCCACGACGCATATTTTTCAGCAGAAGTCGGAACGGGAAAAATCATCAGGCTGTGAAAAGCTATTTCAGGGCCTCGTCTTTTTCCTTTTCCAGGAAATTAGCGCCTTCAGTAATATTCTCCGATTCCCACTCCAGCAAAGCTTCATCGGGTACCGGCGAGAGTGGCTGCGTACTCGACCGGGAAGGCTCGTTGTAGGGAACATTTTCTGCCCGGTTGTATACTGATATGAGGGACCACCTCGGCTTGTCTGAATTGTTGGCTTCGGAACGATGTAAAATATTGGGATGGAAGAATAAGGCATCGCCTGCTTTCAGCTCCACGTACACCAGTTCCCTGGTTTTTAATATCAACTGCACATAATGCTCCGATGCGCCCACCTGCTCACCTGAAAACCCGTGTTCGATCCTTCCCATTTTATGAGACCCTTTTATCACCTGCAGGCAGCCGTTTTCCTTATAGGCGTCTGTTATGGCTATCATCACGGAGATCATCTGATCGGGAAACAGGAATTCATTTTTATACCAGTAACCATAGTCCTGGTGCCACTCCCAGGCCCCGCCTATCTTCGGTTCCTTTTGCATCAGCTTGCTGTGAAAATGACAAACAGCACTGTCCCCTTCCATCAGTCCGTTGGCGGCATCTACCATCCGGTTGCTTTTCGTAAGCAGCCCATAGGCATCATTTCCCGGACTATACCAAAGCGTCAGTTTGGTTTTCTTTCCTGTCTGGTCGTTCAGGTCAAAAGCATGTTTGCGCATGGTGCCGTCGGTGAATGCAATATCCTGTAGTTTCTCTATCTCTTCAGGAGCAAGAAAATTCTTTACTATCACGTAGCCATCCCTGTGATACGCGCTTACCTGTTCGGAGGTCAATTGAAATTTCTTCATAACATGATCTTTGATCGGAAAGCTGTTCGCCTTCCGGGTGAAAAAATATATTGCACCGGCTACAATACCGGGTAGGTAAACGTACTCTTCAGCGGCACTTTCCTGCCGGTGGCAGAAGATTCCCGCGCCGCTTCTATTACCTCCAATACATGTAATGCATGTTCTACGGTGATCAGCGGTTCCGTTTTATTGACAATGGACTCCGCCACCTTTGTAGCGCCTTCCTGCCACACATAATCTCCTTTATCGGTGCTCAGCAACCTGGGCGCCTGGTCCCATGAATCATCCAGGATAACTCCATTGGTTTCCCAATCATATCCTATCAGACGCATATTGCCTTTATCGCCAAAAACCTGGATGCTGTGCAGGCTTTGGTTGCCTGCTTCATGCCCGTGCGGATCAAAATAATTGAAGCCGCACATCACATGGGATATAATACCCTTTCCATGATCCATCAGCACATGGGCATTGTCCTCTGCCGCTACTTTTACGGTTCCTTTGTCATCTACTTTTCTTTCCGGTGTAACGATAGAAAGCATTGCCATCACACTCTTTGCCGGGCCCAGCAGCGCAGTGAGTGTTGCCATATTATACACACCCAGGTCCGGCATGCTGCCCCCGTTCTTCTCATAGAAAAAAGCCGACCAGGTAGGGCCGGTATGTCCATACTGTCCGTGGGCGCTGCACAATCTGCCGAGTCTGCCTTCCTTTATACATTGGTTCATGAATGCAAATTGGGGGCTGTTGACCACGGCAGGCGCTCCCCATATCCGGAGGTTTTTCTGCTTTGCCAGGTCCAGCAAGGCTTTGCCCTCGGCATAGCTGTTTGCCATGGGCTTTTCGCTCCACACGTGTTTGCCGGCCAGCAAGGCCTGCCGGTTGAGTCTTCCATGTTCCTGCATATCCGTGAGCGTTACCATCATATCAAAGGGCGCGCCTTTCAGCATCGACTCAATACCGGGATAGGTTTTTGCGCCTACGCCATACTGTTTGTTCTGCGCTTCAGCCCTCTCCGGCTTTATATCGCAGAGGCTTACCACTTGTACCAGGGATGAGGACTGCAGGTGAGGGATATAACGGTTACTCACACTGCCACAGCCTATAACAGCAACGCGTAACTTTTGCTGTCCTGTTTCAATCGCCATGGCTTCCAGGGATGATAACAGCATGGCTGCGCCCGCAGATGCGGTATATTGCAAAAATTGTTTTCTTGAGAGATCATTCATATGGCATTATATTAGTTTGGTTTTGGCAATCAATAGCCGGCCTTTTTGCCCTTTTTGGGGGCTGGCGTTTCCGGCAAGATACAAATCTAACGGGTTGACAGGCTGAAAACCACCACTTTTCAAGCTACGATCAATACTATTTTAGCATATTGATATTATTTTACTAAATTTATAGCTAACAAACAATCAGAAATGAAACCGGCGCTGGAACACCTACCCAAAGGCAGTCATGAATCTTTTGTGGTCAGAAATTTCGAATATCCCTACTATCCTACCCCCTGGCATTACCATCCGGAATACGAAATCGTACTGGTAACGGAAAGCACCGGGCGGCGTATCATCGGAGATCATATATCCGGTTTCGGCCCGGGTAACCTGGCTCTAATCGGTCCTAATATTCCGCATATTTATAAAAACGATCCGGTCTATTATGAACCCGGGTACCCGGGTAAAGCGCGGTCCATTGTTATCCATTTTACGGAAGCTTCCCTGGGGCATGACTTCCTGCAGTTACCGGAGTCACTCCCCCTGCTTGCCCTGCTTGATCGGTCGGCGACCGGGTTGGAGATCACCGGATCCACCAATGAACAGACCCGTCGTAAACTGGAGGAGATCCTCACCCTGTCGGGCATCAAACGCTGGCTATGCCTGGTAGACATACTGACCCTCATAGCAGCGTCGAAAGAGACCACTCCCATCACCCATGCTTCGATGGTAGGATACAACGAAAAGGAATCCAACCGCTTGTGTGCGGTGCTGGACTGGATCACCGCCAACTTTGAAAGGAATATCAGGCTGAGCGAAGCAGCTGCCGTTGCCGAAATGCAGGAAAATGCCTTTTCCCGTTTCTTTTCCACCCGCACCCGCAAAACATTTTCAGACTTTGTGCAGGAAATGCGGTTACAAAAAGCCGCCAGGTTGCTGACCGAAACCGAAAGTTCGGTTACCGAAGTCTGCTATGAATGCGGCTATAACAATGTATCCAATTTCAACAGGCAGTTCCTGAATCGCTACCAGGTATGTCCCAGGCAGTATAAAAAGGCCTTCCTGGAAGAGCGGATGGGATAACGGATGTATTGAGGATCCGGCTGGCATCTGCGGCAAAAAAAGTGCAACATTGGTTAAAAAAAGAAAACATTACTAAAAATGGTACCGTAATTTACAGGCTATTCAATACGCCCAAATACTTGTATGAGCAATCAATCAAAAGAACCAACCTTTAAACCATCGCTTAGCCTCCTGGATGCCACCATGATCGTAGCCGGTGGTATGATCGGTTCCGGCATCTTCATCGTCAGCGCGGATATTACGAGAAATGTAGGCAGTGCCGGCTGGCTGATCCTCATATGGATCATTACCGGCTTTATGACCATCACCGCCGCCCTTGCCTATGGCGAATTGAGCGGTATGTTTCCGAGGGCGGGAGGGCAATATATCTATCTGAAGGAAGCCTGGAGCCCCCTGACCGCTTTCCTGTATGGCTGGAGCTTTTTTGCAGTCATCCAGACAGCCACCATCGCCGCGGTAGGCGTAGCTTTCGCCAAATTTACCTCCTACATATTTCCTGTCTTCAGCGAAGACAATATCCTGGCGGATCTGGGTATATTCAACCTTTCCGCCGCACAGTTACTTGCCATCGTCAGCATTATTTTGCTAACGTTCATCAATACACGTGGCATAAGGGACGGTAAAATATTACAAACCACTTTTACCATCACCAAGATAGCCAGCCTGCTGGGGCTGATCCTGTTTGGCTTCATTGCGCTTAAGCCCGAAGTGTGGCAGGCAAACTGGAGCGAGGCCTGGAGCCTGCAAAAGCTGGCACCCGACGGCACCATAGGTGAATATACCATGATGGCCGCCCTCGGGGCCATTGCCGCCGCGCTGGTAGGATCCCTGTTCAGCAGCGACTCCTGGAACAACGTGGCATTCATTGCAGGGGAAATTAAAAACCCCCAGCGAAATATCGGGCTGAGCCTGTTCCTCGGAACCTCCCTGGTAGCGATCGTATATATACTCACCAACATTATGTACACCGCCGTACTGCCCCTCCAGGAAATAGCGGCATCCGAAAAAGACCGGGTAGCCGTGTCTGCTTCCCAGGTGATCTTCGGGGAATATGGCACTGTTATTATTGCCATCATGATCATGGTGGCCACCTTCGGGTGCAACAACGGACTGATACTGGCGGGAGCCAGGGCCTATTATACTATGGCAAATGACGGGCTATTCTTTAAAAAGGCCGGCATACTGAATAGGGCGGCCGTTCCCGGTTTTTCGCTGTGGATACAATGTATCATAGCCTCTGCCTGGTGCCTGAGCGGTCGTTACGGAGACCTGCTGGATATGATCTCCTTTGTGGTGGTGGGATTTTATATACTCACCATCATCGGCATATTCCGGCTGAGAAAAAACCAACCCGCCACAGCAAGACCTTACAAAGCCTTTGGTTATCCCGTTCTCCCTGTCATATATATCCTGATGGGCTCGGCCTTTTGCATACTACTGATCATATACAAGCCGAACTATACCTGGCCGGGGCTGATCATCGCGCTGTTGGGTATCCCAATCTATTACCTGCTGAAGAGAAGATCGGTATAGTGATTGTCGATGGGGCTGTTCGCTGTCCGAAGTCTTCAGACTTCGTGACCGATATGTTCTTACCCGTCTCCGACGGGAGATAACAGGCACCCTTGCTGACAGATGATGTTTGAGGTAATTACAAAACGTCGTGATCTTAAAGGACTGCTTCTCCCGCTGAAAAACTTTCTCAATTCAGGAGTACATACCAGCGGGATCGCAGTGACGACCGGAGAAGGGGCTGTTCGCTGTTGTCGCTGTCCGAAATCTTCAGACTTCGTGACCAATATGTTCTTGCCCGTCTCCGACGGGAGATAACAGGTACCCTTGCTGACAGATGATGTTTTGATTTCCCAGCCGGTGTCTCCCGCCGGGTCCATAGCCAGTACCCAATCCTATAGTGGAACATATGCTCTAAAGTAAGGTTATACTCCACTCCATCATAAAGCCAGGCTGTGAGACTTCGGCTATGAAGTACTCAAAAAACAAAACCCTTTCCTTCCGGAAAGGGCTTTGACCGTAGCATGAGAAAACTTCCTGTCAATATCCCAGGTTCTGCTCAAGATTATCATTGTTCAACAATTCCGCGGTTGGAATGGGAAACAATAATTCTCTTTCTTTTAAAACAGGGCCATATGAAAACTGGTGCCCCACATAATTGTCAAATTGTTTGGTGTTTACGTTAAACGCCTTGCGCAATCTTACCATGTCGAACCAGGTAATATTCTCAAAGCACAGCTCGTACCAGCGCTCTTTCCATACTGCTTCACGAAACTGGGCTTCGGAAAGTCCTGCCAACGCCGGCAGCTCAGCCCTGGAACGAACGGCATTCACTGCCGCGTAAGCATCGGCCGTGGGACCATTCACTTCATTAGACGCTTCTGCGTACATCAGCAATACATCCGCGTACCGAAGCAGGGAGAAGTTCAATCCACTGGCTGCCGTATTCAGGTGCGCATTTACATCAAACAGCTTATAGATAAAATAGCCGCCCAGGTCCACACTCAGATTTCTATCATCCTGGTGTGAAAATTCAGTAAAGAAAAACTCCTTTTCCTTTCCCCTTAAATCATCGGGGTCAAACGATTCCGCAAAAGCGGTGGTAGCATATATACCCCCTGTTTCATCGGAATACCTCGAAATGTTCTTGTTATAAGGCAGGATTGCCACCTGCACACTATTGTTGATAGCACCTTCAAGGTATTCTACCATGAAAATAAATTCACCGGTATTCTTTCTTGCAGGGGTATGCAGATCGTTGTATGAGGCAAACAGGCTGAACTCACCGGCATCTATTACTTCTTTGGCCTTTTGAGCGGCCAGTGTATAATGAGAAGCCCCTTTCTGCAAAGGATACCCTGCCATAGTAAGATACACTTTAGCCAATAAAGTTTTCACCGCGCCCAATCCGGCTCTGCCACCGCCTCTCATAGGCAATCCTGCCTGCTCGGCCGTTTGCAGATCCTGTACGATCAGGTTATACACTTCTTCTACGGCTGCCTGTGTGGGCTTTAGCTGCTCATGATTTAAATTGTCTACAGGCTCGGTGATCAACGGGATTTTTCCGAATGTCTGAACGAGGTTGAAATAATACCAGGCTCTTAGAAAATGGGCTTCGCCAATCAGCCTTTTTCTTTCCCCTTCATCCATCCCGGGTATCTCGGGTATCTTTTGAATGGCCAGGTTTGCATTGGCAATCCCCCTGTAATAATTGGTCCAGAGATTCAAACCATACCCGTTGTCAGACGTATTCACCAGGTCTTTTACGAAATAGCTGTTCACAGCCTGACCCAGATCGGTTCCTGCCAGCCCGGTGGCAAACTCCAGCATCATCCAGGCGCCTCCTCCGAAGCCGCTTACCAGCGGTTCGCGCATATTCAGATAAATGGAGTTAACAGCACTTTGCGCATGCTCGGGTTTCGTAAAGTAACTGGGAACCGTAAAGTTTGATGGATCCGTCTCATCCAAGAACTTATTACACCCTGTTAAAACCAGTATTGCGGAAAAGCCGGCCAATACTGATAAAAATTTTATTTTTCTTTTCATTTTACTTTGTTTTAACTATTCACAATACTTACAATCCAACATTTAACCCCAACGTAAATATCCTGGGACGTGGATAGTCATACAAACCAAAGCCCTGATCGAAGGGGCTGCCTGAGTTGGATACCTCAGGATCATAACCACTATACTTTGTTGCAACAAAGAAATTTTGTACAGAGCCAAATACCCTCAGCCTGTCTATCTTCATGCGGGCGGCAACATCCGGCTTGAATGTATAGGACAACAGCAGGTTCCTGCCGCGGATGAAAGAAGCGTCTGTAACCTTGTGGCTGTCATTATTTGTAGTATAGTATGCGGCTATGGGACGTATCTGGGCAATGGGGGTATTCTGGTTCGTTTCGGTCCATGCATTCAGCACCGTCTTATAGCTGTTTGCAATACCCTGCCTGTCTTCAGCAGAGTGAATGCTTCTGTCGAGCACATCGTTGCCATACATAAACTGAAGATCTACCAGCAGCGACCAGCTCTTGTAAGTAAAAGTATTCATTAAGGTTCCAAATCCGTCAGGAATACCTTTGCCGATAATGGTGCGGTCCGCATCGTTGATAATACCATCATCGTTCAGATCAGCATACTTCACATCCCCGGGGCGCATATTAAATTTCTGTGCCTCGGCCGCTTCGTGTGAGCCCCAGGTTCCCAGGTGCAACCTGCCGAAGAAAGAACCTACCGGATCTCCTTCCCGTATGATGGTAGCGCCGGAATATATCGGACTTCCGCCTGTCAGGTACAGCACTTTGTTTTTGTTAATGGAAATGTTGAACAACGTATTCCAGGTGAAATTCGCCGTTTGGATATTGGTGGTGTTAATGGCGAATTCAAATCCCCTGTTCTCCATGCTGCCTATATTGCGTGTGATGCTTCCGAAGCCGCTGGACAAAGGCAACGGCGCCTGCAGCAACATGTTCTCGGTTTTCTTCCGGTAAAAATCCAGCTCAAGGCTTACGCGGTTGTTCCACAATCCCAGCTCAAGCCCTATGTCCACCTGTTTTACCTTTTCCCATTGCAATGCCGGGTTTGCCATACGGCTTACCCCCACTCCCGAGGCCCGGGTGTTGTTGAATACGACATCATAGTTTTGCATGCCCGCCAAAGCCTGGTAGGCTGCAATTTCGGAGTTACCGGTTTCACCGTAGCTGGTTCTCAGCTTCAGGTTGGATATCGCTTCAATATTCTGCATGAAATCCTCTTCAGAAACCCTCCAGGCTACTGCCGCCGACGGGAAAAACGCATACCGGTTGGCTTCACCAAACTTCGATGATCCATCCATCCTTCCGGTAAACGTAACCAGGTATTTGTTGAGCAGTCCGTAGTTGACCCTTCCGAAATAAGAATTCAAACCATAGGCATTGGCTACAGACAGCGGAGATTGCGGCTGCGAACCTGCTCCCAGGTTATTTACATTGAAGAAGTTATCTACAAAGTTTTGCGTACGCGCCTGTACCTCGTAGCGATCTACGTGCTGCCAGGACAACCCTCCCATGGCATTCACATTGTGAATACCGAAGGTTTTGTTATAAGTAAGGTAGTTTTCGAACTGCCATGAATTAAAGCGGTTATTGGTAACATTGGCAGAGCCTGTAGACGAAATGTATTGCAGGTCGATACCATTGTAGTTATCCAGTCTCTGATTGATTACATTGGTTCCTAACGTGGTCCTGAACTCCAGTCCGTCTGCCAGTTTGATATTGGCATACATATTACCCAGGATCGTTTGTGTGCGCAGCATATAAGTACGCTCTTCGATGATCCTCAGAGGGCTGTCTCCACCTTCCATTCCGGGGTAATCCCTGTTTCTGCCCCATGCGCCGTTATCGTATTTTACGGGCACAATAGGCAATGCTTCCAACACCTGGCGTATCACGGTAATACCGCCGCCACCCAGTATATCAATCTGCCGGTCTGTCTGATCGTTATAGCTTAAATTACCGCCAACCCTCAGCCAGCTTTTGATCTCGGAGTCAAAAACAAAACGGGCTGCATATCTTTTAAGCCAGGAACCTGTTACAATACCCTGCTCGTTACGATGGTTCAGGAAACCGCCGTAACTACCTTTTTCGTTACCGCCGGTAAAGCCCAACTGATGATTCTGCGTAAAGGCCTTTCTGAATGTTTCTGCCTGCCAGTCGGTATCATATAAGGGGTTGCCGTTTGCATCAAACAACAGCGGGTTGTTTCTTTTCGTTCTCGGGTCCACATACTTGGTGCCTGAAGCCCAACCAACGGGGTCATACTTTTCTGCATTTGCATATGCTATTTCCTCTACTTCCAGGAACTCGCGGGAATTCAGCATAGGCAGTTTTTTGGGAGCTACGCCAATACCGAAATCGGCGTCGTAGCTGATCTTGCCACCACCGGATGCACCCCGTTTGGTGGTCACCAGTATAACACCATTCGCACCACGTGCACCATATATCGCTGTTGAAGACGCATCTTTCAATACCTCGATAGATTGTATATCGTTCGGGTTAAGATAATCGATCGGCGTACTGCCATTCTGCAGGCCGGTAGCAGTCAATATAACCCCGTCAATGACATACAGCGGATCGTTGGTAACGCTGATGGAAGTATTTCCCCTGATGCGGATATTGGCACGGCCGCCCGGACGTCCTGAGTTAGATGAAACGTTCACCCCGGTTACCCGGCCGGACAGGTTTTGGTTTAAAGAGGCTGCCGGCCGCTCGGAAAGCGATTCACTTCTTACGGTTCCGACCGCTCCCGTCAAATCCGATTTTCTACGCGTACCATATCCCACCACCACTACATCTTCCAGGTCGCCCAGATCCGATTCAATCAGCTGTATGTTAAGTTCGCCGCTGCCCGCAGACACTTCCTGCGTTGTAAACCCGACAAAGCTGATCACCAGCGTGCTGTTCGCCGGCGCGTCAATGATAAACTGGCCGTCGGCATTGGTAGTGGTACCGGTTGAGGTGCCCTTTACGGTTACGGATACCCCTTCCAGCGGCTCTCCCATGGTATTGGTTACCCGGCCCCGGATCTCTGCTGACTCACCTGTTATTTTTTCCATTTCAGCCTTCCCGGTCTCGTTCCCGGCATATGTAAGCTGGCTCCCCGTCAGAAAAAATACCAGCAATAATCCCCTGAATAAATTCTTCTGATGTGAATTACCGGTCTGGTATCTGCAACGGGAAAATATTTTCGAAAGAAATTCCTTTTGCATAAAAAATGTTTTGTGTAAATAAAAAATCAACTAATAATTTCCTGTAAGAAGGAAAACTTACGGTGCATTGACATTGTTCATAGCTTACAGTTTTAATTGTTAAAAACGGAATGAATTATCGGACAGAAAAAGGTTTAACACAGCTTAAAATTCATTAAGCTGAAATGGTTAAAAACAGGGAAATTCTAATAAGTAATGATATTAAGCGATCGGGAGGGTCTCGTATAGCAACTACGGCCTGAAGAATAGCACACGTACATCATATAGCATCGTTTTGATTGTGAATGTTTGGTTTAGTGAAAATAAACACGAATCCCGGATCAACCATCCTGTACCTACAGGATGTCCTTTACCCTTTTCCACTATCCCGGAAGTTGGAAAAGAAGGGTGGTGCAATAGAACAGTTCCAAACTTCATATCACCTGTAGAATAAAGCCGGAAAGGCATTTCGCTATTATCACACTTTTACACTTACACATTTCCACATTTTCAAATTATCTTAAGATAAGATGCAGCCTCCTCACGGAACATTTGTTTGGCTAAACAACAAATTACTTTAATTTTGATGATAAAACTTTTCCATAAGGAGTTATGAGAAATGCCGTTCTGATCCTTTTCGGTTTTCTTTTATTTTTGTCCACCGGTCAGGCTCAGGATTGTCCGCACCCCTTTACGATAGTGGTACTGGGCTCTTCTACCTCTGTGGGCAACGGCGCTTCATCGCCGGAAAAAGCTTATGTGGAGTTGTTTAGAACCTATCTTACGCAATCGGTCAATGCCGGTTGCGAAATCATCAATTTAGCCGTTGGCGCCACCACTACTTACTATATTCAACCTGCGTCGTTTTCTCCGCCCGCTCCTTTTTTTGTGGATCCGGAAAAGAATATTGAAGCAGCTGTAGCCCTGGCGCCCAATGCCATCCTGATCAACCTTCCTTCCAACGATGCCGCACTTGACATCCCCATACAGGTGCAGAAAGACAATTTCACCCGGGTAGCCAGCTATGCGCACAGCCACAATATCCCCCTATGGATAACGTCCACACAACCGAGAAACCTTT
The DNA here is from genome assembly GCA_037190885.1 of Chitinophagaceae bacterium. Classification (GTDB taxonomy): domain Bacteria; phylum Bacteroidota; class Bacteroidia; order Chitinophagales; family Chitinophagaceae; genus Agriterribacter. Next base: position 25,643 of record JBBCJQ010000009.1, on the reverse strand, counting down.
CAGCTACCCGAAGAAACATACTGATGGAAATGAAAGCATGGCTGGAAGACAGTTTCGGTAGCCGGTGTATAGACTTCTGGACAGAAATAGCCAACACCAACGGCACCATAAATACAGCGTATAACAGCGGCGACGGTGTACACCTCAATGATGCCGGTCATGCCATTTTGTTTGACAGGGTCAAAAACAGTACCCTGGTACCGGAGATATGCTACAGCTTACGCACGCTGGAAGTAAAAAACTTTACGGCAAAAGGCAACTATGCGGATGCCGTACTTCATTGGGAAAAAGTGGAAAGTGAACCCGGCAGGTTCATTGTGCAATGCAGCATATCCGGCTTTGACAACTGGCAGGATATTGCGGAGCTCGATAGTTCACCCAACGGACAAACAACGCCATTCACTTATACCCACAAAAATGCGCTGGCCACAAATGCCACACTGTTCTACAGGATATCAGCCGTTCACCAGAACAGCAACGTCACTTACTCCAACATTCAAAAGGTTCAACTGAATGCAGCCGGCCTTCCGTTCACTGCATTCGGGTCAGGGGAGAAAATCATCATTACAAAGATCGCTACCGGAACACTCCACTATACTTTATTCGATATCAATGGCAGGATCATTGAAAAAAACACCCTGCTTTTTGAACAAAAGATCCTGAATATTCCGGTGAGAGGGATCTATATATTACGCATCCGTGATGAAAGCGGCGGGGTATGGACAAAAAAAATAGCCATTTAGCAACCTGCCGGCAGCAACAATTTATCCACACCGGCTGCACTTTGTTTTTTTGGCAGCAACAAAAAAACTGTAACTTTGCATGACCTCTATATATATTTTCAAGCTAAAATCAGGGTCATTTACTATTCTTTGCGATACAGTCGCAAAAAGTAATATTTTTTTATAATTTTTATATTTCGACATGGCCAAGTACATTTTTGTTACCGGTGGTGTAACGTCTTCATTGGGTAAAGGGATCATATCTGCGTCGCTGGCAAAGCTGCTGCAGGCGCGTGGCTTATCCGTTACCATACAGAAGTTTGACCCCTATATCAATATAGATCCCGGCACCCTGAACCCTTATGAACATGGAGAATGTTATGTTACGGAAGACGGGGCGGAAACCGACCTTGACCTTGGTCACTACGAAAGATTCTTAAATATTTATACCTCCCAGTCCAACAACGTTACCACCGGGAGAATTTACCAAACCGTTATAAACAAGGAAAGAGAGGGCGCTTACCTGGGTAAGACTGTGCAGGTGATACCCCATATAACAGATGAGATCAAGCGGCAGATGCTTTTGCTGGGGAAAAAAGGATTCGATATCGTGATCACCGAGTTGGGTGGAACGGTCGGCGATATAGAAAGCCTGCCCTTTATTGAAGCCGTGCGGCAACTGCAATGGGAACTGCCGGACGAAGACTGCCTTATCATACACCTGACCCTGGTACCCTACCTGAAAGCCGCCAAGGAGCTTAAAACCAAGCCCACACAGCACAGCGTGAAGCTGTTGAGCCAGGAAGGGGTGAATCCCGATATCATTGTGTGCAGAACAGAACGGTCCCTTACGCCGGAACTGCGCAGAAAGATCGCTTTATTTTGTAATGTAAAGACCGATGCCGTGATAGAAGCGGCAGACGCCTCGACCATCTACGAAGTGCCGCTGATGATGATGCGGGAAAAGCTGGACCAGATCTGCCTTAAAAAGCTGAATATCACTAACTACAATGAGCCGGAACTGACCAAGTGGAAAGAATTCCTGGACAAACTCAAATACCCCAAAGGCAAGGTAAACATCGGGCTTATCGGTAAATACATAGAGCTGCAGGATGCCTACAAATCCATCCTGGAAGCATTTATACACGCGGGCGCCATCAACGAATGCAGCGTTAACGTGGTAAACATCCACAGCGAATTTATCAGCCAGGAGAACGTTGCCGAAAAGCTGAGCACGCTGGACGGCCTGCTGGTAGCGCCCGGCTTCGGAATGCGGGGTATTGAAGGCAAGATCATAGCCGTAAAGCACGCCCGCGAGAACGGACTTCCGTTTTTCGGGATCTGTCTCGGCATGCAGATGTCCGTCATCGAATTTGCCCGCAATATCCTGAACCTGAAAGATGCACATTCCACCGAGATGGATGCCAATACCCCCTACCCGGTCATAGACCTGATGGAAGACCAGAAGGATGTGACCAATAAAGGTGGAACGATGCGCCTCGGCTCCTACCCCTGCACGCTGCAACCGGGCTCGCTGGCAGAAAAGGTATACGGAACCACCGGGATCACCGAACGCCACCGCCACCGCTGGGAGTTTAACAACACCTACCTGGACCTGTTTGAATCGAATGGCATGATCGCCAGCGGCAGGAACCCGGAAAACGGACTGGTGGAAATTGTTGAATTAAAGAACCATCCATTTTTTATGGGGGTGCAATACCACCCGGAACTGAAAAGCACCGTGGAAAACCCACACCCGCTGTTCGTGGCTTTTATAAGTGCCGCCAGACACTATGCAGATGAAAAAAGCGTAAAACCCCGGCCGATCGCCCAAAACGAAACGCTGCAAGCCTGATCTTTCCCCCTTTCCGGCGGAAACTATATATGACAGATTAAACCAAAAGTTTAACCAAAGACATTACCTTTGCCCCCTCAAATTTTACCGAAAATATGCAGTTTGACAAGAATGCAGTTATAGGGTTTGCCCTGCTTGGATTGATGTTCATGGGCTTTTTTTATTTTACCAGGCAGGGACAAGTTGACCTCGAAACAGAGCAAAGACGTATCCAGGACTCTATAGCAGCCACCCAACCAAAAATAGACAGTAACCTGGTGAACCGGGAAGCCGCAGAAAGAGAAACCCGGGATAAGATGGTTTCCGCCGGGCAGTTCAGCGTCGAGGGAGAAGAAAAGGAAACGGTGATAGAAACCGAATTGCTGCGGATCGTATTTTCCAACAAAGGGGGGCAACCAAAACAGGTTGCGTTAAAAAAATACAACTCTATTGACAGCCAGTCTGTTAAACTCGTAGAGGGTGCATTCGATAAAATAACCTACCCCGTAAATACTTCCTCCAACCGGGCCATACAGATCAGCGATCTCTATTTCGAGGGGGGAGAAGTAGTATCGTCAGGCAACGCGCAAACCGTATCCTACAGCCTGAGCGATCCTGACGGACAGGCCATTACCCATACATTTACGGTTAAGAACGACGACTACATGGTGGATTGGGTAATGGATGTAAAGGGCGCCAACAGCCTGTTTACCCAAAATACCATCAACCTTACCTGGCAAAACCAATTGTGGCAACACGAAAAAGACATCGTAACAGAGAAAAGGGCCACGCAGATAGGGTACTGGATAAAGGACGACTACGACTATTTTACGCTGGGCAGGTCTTACAGCAAACAGTTTGAAAGTCCTGTTAAATGGTTGAGCTTAAAGCAAAAGTTCTTCAACTCTACGCTCATAGCCAAAAACGGCTTTACCTCAGGCAGCATCAATTGCACCGAAGAGCATGACAGTACGGGGCTCATCACCGCCGCTACCGTCAACCTCCAGATAAGCCTGCCGGCCGAAAGCAACAGTTCCGTTCCTCTCCAGATCTATTACGGTCCAAACGACTACAGCACCCTGAAAGGCTATGGACTCGGTATGCACAATGTTATCGACCTGGGCCAGGGCATTTATGCCTTTGTGAAGTATATCAACCGCGGGCTGATCATGCCGGTGTTCGATTTCCTGGCCAAATTCTTCAGCAACTACGGAGTGGTAATCGCGCTGCTTACCATATTCATCAGGCTCCTCACCTCTCCCCTGCTGTATGGCAGCTACCTGAGCGGAGCCAAAATGAAGGCATTACGCCCGGAACTGGATGCGCTGAAAGCCAAGCTGAAGGATGACCAGCAGGCATACGCGATGGAGCAAATGAAAGTGTTCAGAAGCGCCGGCGTTAACCCGCTGGGCGGCTGTATCCCGGCCCTGCTGCAGATACCCATATTCTTTTCGCTGTACAGCTTCTTTAATGCTTCTATCGATTTAAGGGGACAAAACTTCCTGTGGGCAAACGACCTGTCGTCGTATGACTCTATCCTGGAATTTGGCTTCACTATACCATTCTACGGAAGTCATATCAGCTTATTCACGCTGCTGGCAACCGTTACCAGCTTAATGATCTCTATTTACAGCATGGCCCAGACGCCCACCCAGGATAACCCCATGCTGAAATACATGCCTTATATTTTCCCTGTCATGCTGTTGGGTATTTTCAACAGCCTGCCCTCTGCCCTGACCTGGTATTATACCGTTTCCAACCTGATCACACTATTATTGCAGTATGTGATCCAGAATTTCATCATTGATCACGACAAGATCCTGGCTAAATTGGAGGAAAACAAGAAAAAGCCGAAAACAAAAAGTAAGTGGCAGGAACGACTGGAGCAGATGCAGGAAACGCAGAAAAAGCTCCAGGAAATGAAAGGCAAGCAAAAAGGCAAGTAATTTCCGGGAGGGATCATAACATAGGTCAATACATACAGCAACCGGCAGGGTCCTGTACAGAGATTTACCGGTTGTTAATACAACCATCGAGGGTTATTTTCTATCTTTAAAAGAAAAAGAATAATGTTAAGGTTAATGCTGGCTCTGCCACTTGTGTTGGTTTTTGCTACTCCCGTCTCGGCGCAAAAGGTGTTGTCGGAAGGAACAATTGTATATTTTACCACGGTTCAGACCGGCAGTAAAGAACCCCAACTGGCGGATATGTTCGACGGGGTTACCACCACCATCTACCTGAAAGGGAATCAAAGCCGTTCGGAAATGGTGACTCCCCTGGGGACCACTGTTACGCTGCAAAATACGGCCACCGGATCCGGCGCAGTTCTTAAAGAGTTTGGTAATCAAAAGATTATGATCAATATGACCAGTGCTGACTGGCAGGAAATGAATAAAAAATACGATAATATAACTTTTACCGACGACAATGGCGCCCCCACTAAAAATATCCTTGGATACGAATGTAAAAGGGCGACGGCAAGACTAAAGGATGGCAGCACCTTTATGGTGTATTATACAACGGAACTGGTGACGGAAAACAAAGACTACGATTACCAATTCAAAACCCTGCCGGGCTTTCCGCTGGAGTATGAGTCATCAGCCGGGAATTACAAAGTAAGGTACACAGTCTCCAAAGTGAGCTTTGACCCCGTACCGGCGCAACGCTTCAATCTGCCCAAAAGCGGGTTCAGGCAACTGACCTACGAAGAAAGCAAAAACCTGCAGAGGTCCAACTAAGAAATTGGGTAAACCCGGAAAATTAAAGATGAAAGATTAACGACTGAGCGCAGTAGACTGACTGGGCGTAAGTGTGATAGCACCCTGCATTTTCATGCCTTTGGGTGTTTTATAAGGCATGATATACACCACATTTCCCTTTTTATATGTCACCAGCGCATTTGTGGTAGCTTCTGTGGGCGCCAAAGCCTTGTTATGAGACCTGGTAAACGCCTCTTTACTGCTGATACCGTATTTATCCTTGATAGAAAAGGTAACGGTCGACTTTATATTGGAGAAAGAGTTTGTCCCTTTTTTAGACTTATCTTCTCCGCCAGACAAATAGCCGGATCCGCTAATGGCATATACACATTGAAATACCGCAAACAGGGTAGCAAGTACAACCCCACATTTAACGGATGATTTCAATATTTTTTGATTTTTTACCATAGCTACAACAAATTTACAACTTTATTTTAATTATGCAAGTCCCTTGCCAAATATTATACGCTTCACGACCCTCTTTGTTACTTATTACGTAAAAAAGAGTGCCAAAGTTGGATTTTTCCAAATAAAGGGCTAATTTTCATCAACATAACTTCTATGAAAGAAAATTCCCCGGGTTATAGCAGCAGTGAAATAGAGGATTTATTGACACAATTCGAAAAATTACGGAAAGGACTGCCCCACAAATTCCTTGAAGAGGAGGCATTTGAAAAAATAATCGACCATTTTGACGAAAAAGACGACCTGGCAGCAGCTTTGGAAGCCGCTGAAGCCGGTATGGAGCTTTTTCCGTACTCCTCCTCCCTGATGATAAAAAAAGCAGACCTGATGATCGCCGGACGGCGCTACGATGAAGCCATGGTATTGCTGGAGCAGGCAGAAATTTACGACAGTACGGATATTGACATCTATATCCTGAAAACAGATATTTACCTGGCGCTGGACGAGCATGAGAAAGCGGTAGTATTGCTCGAAAAAGCCCTTGAACAATTTGAGGGAGAGGAAAGGATGAACCTGCTGTTTGAGCTGGCAGACGTGTATGATGACTACGAAGAATTCGACAAGGTGTTTGATTGCCTGGTGCATATCCTGGAAAGTGACCCGTCAAATGAAGAAGCATTGTATAAGATCTGCTTCTGGACCGATTTTACCGGCAGGAGCGAGGAAAGTATAAAGCTGCACCAGAAGATCATTAACGAACTGCCATATAACGAGTTGGCCTGGTTCAACCTGGGCGCGGCCTTCCAGGGGCTGAAGTTGTACGAGAAGTCGGTAGATGCATACAAATATGCCATTGTGATCAATGAAAAGTTTGATTACGCCTACCGGAATATGGCGGATGCCTATATCAAGCTCCGGAAATATAAAGATGCCATCGAGTCCCTGGAAAAAGTGATAGAGTTGTCCCGTCCGGAAGATGTGATATACGAAGCCATCGGTTACTGCTATGACAAGCTAAAAAAGTTTGCGCAGGCCAGGTTTTACTACAAAAAAGCCGCGCACCTCAATCCGGATGACAGCAAGTTGTTTTACAAAATAGCCTGCACCTACATCAATGAGATGTCTTTGAACAAAGCCATTCAATACCTGGAATCGGCCATGCGGATAAGCAAAATGCAGCCTGAATACAATCTTGCAATGGGAGAATGTTTGCTGGAGCTGGGTAAGGCCAAAGAAGCGATCGTTTACTTTTCCAACGTTGTAAAAGCGCGTCCGAAAGGGATAGCCGGCTGGGAGGCATTGATCCGTTGTTTGTATTCCAATGATTTTCTCGATGAAGCGATGGACCAGGCTGTCGCGGCTTTGGAAATTGCCGGGGAAAAGCCCATCTTTACTTTTTACAAAAGCGCCATTCTTTTTGCCATGGGCAAAAGCAAAGAAGCGTTGCTGCTGCTTCATTCCGCTATGGAAAAATCACCCAAAATGCTTAAGAAATTCATTGAGCTGAACCCTACGATACTGCAAAACCAGCAGGTGGTGGACGTGATCGCTTTTTACCGGAAGAAAAAGTCGTTTTAGATACTGAAAAGTTGCGTGTCCGGTGTCCCATAAGTCCCCATTTTCCCCAACGCTCAGCAAACACCCGGCTGCGCTGCAAAATTCCGATCGTCATCATCTCGACCGAAAGGAGATATCTCATTACACTGGGTTCCATTCGATATGACGCCAAAAGGGTACTAAACCATTTGCCGCTAACACATAAACCGCTATATTTACGTGTACCTTTTGACAAACGTATCACAAACCGGTTTCATGACTGCTAATACCCCTGAGTCAACCATAGAAAATAATTATACCACAGACTATTCTTATAAAGAATTAATGGGAACGGACGTTGATCTATTACCAGACTGGGAAACATTTTTCAGCTCGCTTACGCAATTAGGACCGGAAGAACGCAGGGAGCGGGAGCAGAATATCTACCGCATGCTCCGCGAAAACGGGGTTACCTACAATATTTATGGCGATCCGTCCGGGCTCAACCGCCCCTGGAACCTGGATATCATCCCTTATTTCCTCAGCCGGCGCGACTGGCAAAAAGTGGAGACAGGCCTGGTACAAAGAGCGGAAATACTCAACCTGGCGCTGCAGGATATATACGGGGAACAAAAGCTGATCAAAAACGGTATTATCCCTGCCGAGCTGATATACAGCCATGGCGGTTTTTTACGGCAATGCGTGGGGATAAGAGAGCTGCATCCCCGCAGCCTGGTATTGTATGCCGCCGATATGACCAGGAGCAAGGATGGTAAGCTATGGGTACTGAACGACAGGACACAGGCGCCTTCAGGATCGGGGTATGCATTGGAAAACAGGCTCGCCATGGCGAGGATATTACCCGAACTGTTCAGCGGGTTGCAGGTACGGCACCTGTCATCTTTTTTTGACACCATGCGCAAATCCCTGTATGATTTTGCCCCTTTCAGGAAACAGGATACCCGCATCGTTATTCTCACGCCCGGTTCGTCCAATGAAACCTATTTCGAACATTCCTACCTCTCCTCCTACCTCGGCTTTACCCTGGTGCAGGGCAACGACCTGATGGTGAAGGATAACTTCGTATGGCTGAAGACCATCGGGGGACTGGAAAAAGTGGATGTTATCCTGCGCCGGGTGGATGATGTTTTTTGCGATCCGCTGGAGCTGCGGGAAGACTCACAGTTAGGCATACCCGGACTGCTGCAGGCCGTAAGAAGCGGCAATGTGACCATCGCCAACCCGCTGGGCGCAGGCATCCTGGAAAACCCCGGCTTAATGCCGTTTTTACACAGCGTGGCTAAATACTTCCTGAACGAAGACCTTGTTTTGTCCAATATTGCATCCTGGTGGTGCGGTCAGGAAAAGGAGCGCAACTACGTGCTGGAGAATATTTCTTCCCTGGTAATAAAAAAGATCTACAAGGGACTTGAAAGCAGCAATTCAATAGATGGCGGCGCCCTGAGTAAAGCAGAACTGGAAACACTGAAACAAAAGATAAAAGCACACCCCTACCTGTATGTAGGACAGGAAAAAGTGGATATCGCGCATACCCCCTCCCTGGTGAACGGCAATATCGAATCCGGCACCGCGTTGTTCAGGGGCTTCCTGGTAGGTAACGAACAGGGATACACGACTATGCCGGGTGGATTGACCCGGACGGCGCAAAAAGAAAATAAATTCATCGTTTCCAACCAGATGGGAAGCGTGAGCAAAGATACCTGGGTGATAGCCCCCGAACCGGAGAATATAGACAGCTTCAAGGCTACCAAAACGGATACGTTCACCCCTACAGAGAAAAGATATATCACCAGCCGGACAGCGGAAAATCTTTTCTGGGTAGGGCGCAACGCCGAACGGGTGCTGGGTAACGCCCGGTTCATACGCAACGTATTGCAGTCCAGCATGGAAGGTAACCGGCACCACCAGAATGAGCTGGAGGCGGAACGGTACCTGCTGGAAGCAATCACCCATTATACGGCTACCTATCCCGGCTTCCTGGAAGAAGAGGAAGAAGAAGCCGAAAAAAAATTCAGGTATCCCTGGGGTGAGCTGAAATATGTGCTGTTCGACGGATCGAGACCGGGCAGCCTGCTCTATAACTTCAACCTGTTTTGCAGGGGGGTATATTCTGAAAGAGACCACTGGAGCACAGATACCTGGCGGCTGATCTGGAATATGGAGGAAGATATGAACAACACCTCGCTGCACCTGAGCCATATCAAAGCCATGTCGGTGCTGGACAGCCTGGTCACTTCCATGGTCGCTTTTATAGGATTGAACGGCGAAAGCATATCAAGAGAACAGGGATGGGTGATCATGGATATCGGCCGTAAGTTGGAACGGTCCCTGCTGCTGATAAGCATGCTGCGCAATACCGTTGTTGATAAGCACGAGGACAGCGTGGATTACAACCTGTATGAAGCCCTGCTGAAGAGCAATGAAGCGCTGGTAAATTACCGCTATAAATACAAACGGCCGCTGGAGCATTCACTGGTGCTGGAGCTGATGCTGCTGGACAGCAACAACCCGCGATCGCTGATATACCAGTTGGAAAGATTAAAGACCTACCTGGGTAAACTCCCCAGGATACAGCAGGATCCTACCCTGCCGGCACATGAAAGAATAATTTTTGAGGCGCATGCGGCGCTGCTGCTGGCAGGCAGAGAAACCTTTACCCAGTTGCATAAAAAGACCAACCGGTACCGGAAGCTGGATGACCTGCTTTCTCATATCTACGATTTACTGAGCCAGATAACACCGGTGATATCCAAAACCTATTTTACACATGTATTGGGGCAAAAGCAACTGTTCACCGTTGAGTCATTTTAAACACCACCATGTTATATAAGATCACGCATACCACCCGATATGAATATGATGAGCCGGCAAGCCTCTGTCATAATATTGCATTGCTGAAACCGAGAAATACCCCTGAGCAGATCTGTAACAAAGTACATGTGCATATAACACCAGAACCGGATGTGGTGAACGAATACGAAGACTTTTTCGGTAACCGGGTCTTTTACTTCGCCATCCAGCAGGAACATAAGCACCTGGACGTTACCGTTACCTCGCATGTAGAAAATACTTCCTCTGCTACCACACAATATCCGGACCGGACCTGGGAAGAAACGGCGCAGCAGCTCACCGGGTCAACACCCGCGAATGCGGACCTGAAACAATTTGTTACTGAAACGCCGATGACAACAATGGACGAAGAAACAAAAAAATACGCCCTGTTGTCCTTTACCCCTGGAAGAAGTTTGGTAACGGCCTGCATGGACCTGACACAAAGGATCTTTGAGGAGTTCCTCTATTCACCGGGCTTCAGTACCATTGCCACCCCCGTTAAAGAGATCATGAAAAAAAAGAAAGGCGTATGCCAGGACTTTGCCCACCTGGCGATCGCCTGCGTCCGCTCTATGGGGCTGGCGGCCCGTTATGTGAGCGGCTACCTGGAAACCCTGCCCCCGGAGGGAGAAGAAAAACTGGTAGGGGCGGATGCCAGTCACGCCTGGTTTTCCGTATTTGTGCCAGATACCGGATGGGTGGATTTTGATCCTACCAACAACCTGATGCCTGGTAGGCAACATATCACCATCGGCTGGGGAAGGGACTATGCCGATGTCACTCCCTTAAAAGGAGTTATACTGAGTGGCGGCAACCATACACTCACCGTGTCTGTAGATGTGCAAAGATTGTAAGGATCCATACCCAAAAAATTTGCCGGGTTTCAATTGTATCATCACCGGAATTATTCCGCACAACTGAAATTTCTACATTTTATATCGCCGTTCCGATATTCAGCAATGTTCCAATCCGACAATTTTGTACTATAACCTGCGGGTTTTAGTAAAACATATCACGGCTGTTTCCGGTTGTCTTAAGTATATTGCAATACACTGTTTTTACGCAAAACACAACCGGACCATGAAGATCATACTCATCTGCTTACTGACTATATATTACGGCATTTCCGTTGCCCAGCCAATCACCACACGCTTCGAAAAGAGCCGTGCCACGCAAACACCCGACTATTTTGAGATCATCGACTGGTGGCAAAAGCTGGATGCACGTTCCGGTAAAGTCACCCTGCTTACCATGGGCATGACAGATGCAGGGTACCCGCTGCACCTGGTGGTAGTAGCCAACAACGGAGACCATAACTTTACCAACATACACAAAAACAATAAACGCGTCCTCCTCATCAACAATGGCATCCATCCCGGTGAACCCGATGGCATAGATGCCAGCATGCTGCTGGTAAGGGATATTGTTGAAAAAAAGATCAGCATACCGGACGATATCGTGCTGGCTATTATTCCTGTTTACAATATCGGCGGCTGCCTGAACCGGAGCGCCGATTACCGTGTAGACCAGAACGGACCGGAAGAGTTCGGATTTCGGGGCAACTCACAGAACCTGGACCTGAACAGGGATTTCATAAAATGCGACTCCAGGGATGCCAGGGCCTTCACAGCAATATTTCATCTCACCGACCCGGATGTTTTTGTAGACAATCACGTGAGCAATGGCGCCGATTACCAGCATGTCATGACATTGCTGACCAGTCAGCATAATAAGCTGGGCGGCAAAATGGGCGAATTCATGAACACCCGGTTTGAACCGGGCATTTATACAAAAATGAAGGAGAAGGGATACGATCTTATTCCGTATGTCAATCATTTCGGCAGCACGCCCGACAACGGCTGGACAGAATTTTGGGATAGCCCGCGTTACGGCAGCGGTTACGGGTCACTGTGGCATACCTTTTCGTTCGTTCCCGAAACGCACATGCTGAAGCCCTACGACCAGCGGGTGAAAGCTACCTATGCCCTGATGCAAAGCTTTATCGAATTCACGGCTCAGAACAGCGAAGCGATAAAAGCCGCAAGAGAGCATTCGAAGCAGGCAGTAAAAACCGCTGCCGGCTTTCCAATAAGCTGGTCGCATGACCCTTCCCGGTCGCAGCCCTTCCTGTATAAAGGATACGAAGCAGGTATGAAAACAAGTGGCGTGTCCGGCTTACCGCGTCTTTACTATGATCGGAGCAAACCCTATGAAAAAACGATCCCCATATACAATCAATATGTTCCCAAAGAGATCGTCAAAAAACCGGCAGCTTATATCATTCCACAGGGTTGGTGGAAAGTGATCGAATTATTGCAATTGAACAAAGTGCAGATGAGCCAATTGAAAAAAGACAGCACTATAGAAGTGGAAGTGTACCGTATAGAAGACTACCAGGCATCTGCCCGGAAGTATGAAGGTCATCACATGAACACCGGTGTAAAGATTTCCTCTTCCCGGAAGAAGGTATTCTTCCGAAAAGGCGACTGGCATATACCCATGAACCAGGTTGCCAACCGCTTCCTGGTGGAAACACTGGAGCCCCATGCTGAGGACTCTTACTTTGCCTGGAATTATTTTGATGCCATACTGGGCAGAAAAGAAGGGTATTCTGCGTATGCCTTCGAGGACATTGCCGCAGACTACCTGGAAAAGAACCCGGAGCTGAGGCAAAAGCTTGCACAAAGAAGTGCCGCGGATACGGCCTTTGCCAAAAATACCGCCGCCCAGTTGAATTTCGTGTATGAAAACTCGCCCTGGATAGAGCCAGCTTTCAGGCAATATCCCGTGTATAGGGTTCCTTAGCAACAATTTGAAACCTGCAAACCGGTATTTCTGATTTATGATTTTGGATTGCTGATTTTGTAAACATTAAGAAGTTAAGAATACATTAAGGGTTTTACTTAATTAACGATGTCTGATTTAGTTATCCAATGCGACTTGTGACCTGCATCCTGAGACTTATTACTTAACTTACTGCTACCCACTTACAACTTCCCACTCAATACGTCGCCCTGCCCCCGGAAATATCAAAAATAAACCCGGTGGTAAAGCTGCATTCGTCCGATACGATCCAGGCCGACAGGGCAGCTACTTCTTCTACCGTTCCCATTCTGCCCATCGGGATCTTTGCGGTCATATATGCCAGTTGTTCCGGCGAAGTATCTGCATTCATGGGTGTTTGTATAACAGCCGGCGCCAGTCCGTTCACCAGTATATTTTTCTGCGCATATTCCTTGGCAACGCCTTTTACCAGGCCGGTTACCGCGGCTTTCATGGATGAATACCCGCACATGCCGGGGTTGCCTTCCTTGCCCGCGATGGAGCTGATCAGCAGGATCCGGCCGTATCCGTTCTTCTCCATGGCAGCTACAGCATATTTGGTGACCAAAAAGCTGCCTCTCAGATTGATGCCATATATCCGGTCATATGCCTCCACCGGGTAGTCCGTGATATTCGTAGAAGTAGGACCAACAATGCCGGCGGAATTTACCAGTATGTCCAGCTTACCAAAGCTCGACACCGCAGCATTTACAAGAGAAGCAACCGCCTCTTCTTTTGAAATATCCGTAACCTGCATGACGGCTTTATATCCTCTTTCCAAAAATGACTGGTATGTCTGTTGCAGCAGTTCTTCATTGATATCCGCCAGCACCACGCGGCCGCCTTCTTCCAGTATTTTCCGCGCAATGGCTTTTCCAATACCGACAGCCGCACCTGTGACGATAGCTGACTTACCTGTAAACCTCGATGACATAGTTTTGTACGATTTTTTACACGATGCTTATACCCGAAATTGATGCAATAATCGCTATTTTTAACAGGTATTCAAAACAACGGGTGTATTTACCTGCGGTGAGAGAAGTTACCTTCGGTGAGAAAAATCAATTTTTCTCAGGTGCGTGGTGACCTGCCCGACTGCGTCATTCAGGCAGGCACCCGCCAGTGGAGTCGGCTACCGGTCGGTGTCTCCATCGACCGGAAAACCTGCAAGCGAAGATTCGGAATACTCCCCAAAACAACCGGAAAATTCTGCCATAAACAGATGAAACTGATATCTCCATTTTTTATGAAATTGTACGGGTTCCTGCTTATATGCATCTTTTCGATGACGCCGGAAGGATTTTGCACGATCCAACCGGGTAACCATCCTGTTAAAAAACCACATATTGTATTCCTGATCAGCCGGGACACGCACAACTATGAAGCGGATAAAACCATTCCATTGTTTGCCTCAAAGCTGGAAAAAGAATACGGGTTTGTTACCACTGTATTACTGGCGGAAGGTGAAAGAACGGCGGCTCATTTTCCCGGGCTGCAGGATGTTTTGCCCCAAGCAGACCTCATGGTGGTTTTTGCAAGAAGGCTGGCGCTTCCCCCGGAACAGATGAATATCTTACAAAACTGGTTTGTATCGGGAAAACCGTTAATAGGTATCCGCACTGCGAACCATGCTTTTTCCGTTGCAGAAAATGAGCGCACAGAGGGATATGTTGACTGGTGGGATTTTGTGCCGGATATCCTGGGCTGTTTGAATAACGGGTACGGACCCGTGGACCCCGGCACCGATGTATCGGTAGTTGCAGCGCAGAAAGACCAAGAGATACTGAAAGACATACCGGAGAGATGGCACAGTAACGGGAATGTATACCTGGTTTCCGATACCATGCACATTACCCCATTGCTGACAGGGCGTGTTGATGATATCCTGCAACCCATTGCGTGGACAAGGCTGGCCGGGCAAAGCCGCGTATTTTATACATCACTGGGGCACCCGGATGATTTTACAACAGTGCCGTTTATCACTCCCCTGACCAATGCCGTTTTTTGGGCGCTGGAGCTGAGAAAACCAATCATACCTAAACCGGGAAATGAATGAAACATTGTACTTACATATTACTGCTGATCCTGTCCGTATATCATATGCCTGCCCATGCAACCGATGGCTGGATGGCCGGCGTGGCCAAAGTGGACATTACCCCAACTGAACCGATGTTCCTGGCAGGCTACGCCTCCCGCACGCACGAATCGGAGGGAACACTGCATAAGCTATGGGCAAAGGCTTTGGTGCTGCAGGATGCTGCCGGTAAGCGGGCTGTTCTGATCACAACCGACCTGCTAGGTATGCCCAAAGAAATGTCCGGCAATATCAGGCAAAGCCTGCACACTAAATTTGCATTCACCAAAGCGCAGGTATTGATCAACAGTTCGCATACGCATACCGGTCCGGTACTACACAACGCTTTGTTCGACATTTATGATCTGGATGAACAGCAGCACAAGATAATACGATCCTATTCTCAAAATCTGGAAACAAAGATCATCGACCTGGTCGGTAAAGCTATTCAAAACATACAACCCGTTGTGCTGTCCTCTTTAAACGGGGTGGTACGGTTCCAGGTAAACAGGCGTAACAACAACGAAAAAGAACTGCTGTCACAGGAAGCATTAAAGGGTCCCAACGATTATGCGGTTCCGGTCATCAAAGTAGAAAATAAAAAAGGCGGGCTGCTGGCCATCGCTTTCGGCTATGCCTGCCATCCAACTGTTCTGGACAGCTACCAATGGTCGGGCGATTACCCGGGCTTTGCGCAACTGGCGCTGGAGAAAAATCATCCCGGCGCCATGGCATTGTTTTTCCAGGGAGCTGGCGCTGACCAGAATCCCCTGCCACGCCGCAGCGTACCGCTGGCGGAACAATACGGGAAGGAGCTGGCTGCCGCCGTAGAACGGGTACTGCAGGAACCTATGCAGGAACTTTCACCGAAGCTAAGCGTTGCCTATAAGGAAATTCCCCTGGCTTTTGATACTCCTCTGCCCGATACCGCATTGCAGAAAATGGTAGCCGAACTGCGTGACTACCGGCAACGCTGGGCAAAACGGATGCTGGATTTCATGGAAAAGAAGGAGCCGTTCCCTACCCATTATCCCTACCCCGTGCAGGTATGGAAACTGGGAGAACAGGTGATGGCAAGCCTGGGAGGTGAACTGGTAATACAATATGCCATTGATATTAAAAAAAGGCATGGAGTCAACAGTTTTATACTGGGATACTCGAATGATGTGATGTCCTACATTCCCTCGGAGAAAGTGCTCGGAGAAGGGGGATACGAAGGCGCCATGGTACACTGGGTATACGGACTTCCCGCCAAATGGGCGACCGGCATCCAGGAGCAGATATTAAACACAGTTGACGAACTGATGGCTGCAGTTGAAAAGAACCCGTAAAGATTGTTTACCGCTACAAAACGCTCATTATTCCGAAAGCCTCAACGCCGGGCTGCAGACAACGTATAAAATTGTCAGGCGCAATCTGCCAAAACATCGTTATATTCCTGCTTCAAAAAAAGTAAAAATCTGCCACTGACACAAGTATGCTTATACCGGATTATTTGTTTGCTATAGTAAAAAGAATAACCCCGCTTGTTTTTCTCTTCTTTGTGCTGCCAGCAAAAGCCCAGCAGGCAGGAAACAGGTTGATGCAATACCGTATCACAAACGGACAATACAAATCCGTAAAAACGCAGAAAGACTGGCAACTTAAGAGAGCGGAAATATTGCGATCCATGCAGGAGGTAATGGGACCTTTACCGGAAAAACCGGCATGGACACCAGCCATCACATACATTGATACGCTGCTTACAGACCACTATACACGGTTTACGGTTCACCTGGCTGTAGAAAAGAATGAAACCGTGCCGGCGCTCCTGTATCTTCCACGAACAAAACCGGTATCAGGCAAATATCCGGCCGCCCTGGTGCTGCATAGTACCGGCGCGCAAGGCAAGCACCTGGCTGATAGCTTCAGCGCGGGGCCATACCGGGCTATCGCTACCGAACTGGTGCACAGGGGCTATATCGTGCTGGCACCGGATTACCCGGGGTTCGGCGACCTGGCCGACCATGATTTTTCCGCTGACCGGTATGTTTCCGGCACCATGCAGGGCATTTTCAATCACATGCGTTGCGTCGATTACCTGCAATCCAGGCCGGATGTCTACAAAGACAGGATCGGCGCGATCGGGCATTCCCTCGGGGGGCACAATGCCATTTTCCTGGGTGCATTTGATGAGCGGGTCAAAATTGTGGTATCCAGTTGCGGATGGACATTAATGGGATACTATGATGCGGGACAGTCCGTTACCGAACGGTTTGGCGGGAAGCTCGGCCCCTGGGCGCAGGACCGGTATATGCCCCGGATCCGCGAACAATACCACCTGGATGCCGCGCTCTTACCTTTTGATTTTGATGAGATCATCGCTGCCATTGCGCCCCGCCACTTTTTTTCCTGTTCTCCATTGAAAGACGGGAACTTTAACGTGGAAGGGGTGAAAGCCGGCATCCGGCAGGCAACGGCTGTGTACAAGCTGCTCGGTGTACCGGGACATATGGAGGCACACTACCCCGATGCGGGACACGATTTTCCGGAAGAAACAAAAAAACTGGCTTATGAACAGATGGACAGGGTACTGCGCTGATACACCGCTCTCCGAATTCTAACTAAAACAACAAAATTGTAAAGTGTATACCATGATATTATCCCGTTATAGCTTTTTAACCCTCCTGGCCGGCGTTGTTCTCTTCACCGCATGCAAAAGCAAAACAACCTCCTTATACGACGATCCCAAAACGGTGGAAGAAGAAATGAAGAGCTTCCGTTTAATGGAAGGGTTCACCATAAAAAATGTAGCGGCAGAGCCGGATGTGGTCATGCCGGTTTCCATGGCGATAGACGAAGACGGCATTACCTATGTGGTACAAATGTCAGACTATCCCTTTATACCGGATTCCCTGGATGGCAAAAGTTCCATCAGAGTATTGCTCGATATAGATGACGACGGCGTGTATGATTCTTCAGTGCTTTTTGCAGACAAAGTGCCGGATATTACCAGTGTACTCCCCTACAAAAAGGGATTGCTGGTAGCCGCCGCACCCTATATCTTTTTTATGAAGGATACCGATGGAGACTTTACAGCCGACCGGGTGGATACCCTCTTCAGCGGTTTCTTCAATAAGAATTCCGAAGCCCAGATCACCAATTTTACCTACGGACTGGATAACTGGATCTATGCCAACAACCTCGGGCAGCCGGGGCAGGTGAAGTTTCTCTTACAACCCGATGCTGAGCCACTGTCTATGGCCGGGCATGATTTTCGCTTCCGGCTGGATAAAGGACTATACGAAGCAGAAAGCGGGACCGGTCAGTTCGGACTTGCGTTGAATGACCTCAATCACCGTTTCTATACACAGAATACATTGCATATTCAAAACAATCCCATTGCCTGGCGCTACCTGCGACGCCACAACTGGCTGGCTTCGTATAGGGCAGACCGTAATATCTCGGATCATGAGCTTGAAATGTTCCAGTTGACGCCACCGCCTTACTGGCGCAAAACAAGAAGTGAGAGAAGGCAGCGGCAATACGATTCTTTACAGCTCAACCAAATTGAATGGGCCGATAAACATTTTACCGGCGCCTCCGGCGGCACCTTCTACGGCGGAGATGCTTTTCCTGCCGAATACTATGGCTCAGTCTTTACCGGCGAAGTGGCAGGTAATCTTATTCACCGGGACGTACTGACCCGGACGGAAAACGACATTACCTATACCGCCAGCCGTGCCCCCAAAGAAAAAGACAGGGAATTCCTGGCGTCCACCGATAGCTGGTTTCGTCCCGCTTCTCTCTATTCCGGCCCGGACGGCAACCTGTTCGTGATTGACATGTACCGGCAGCATATTGAAACACCGGTATCCATACCCGAAGACCTGAAAGAAGATATGGATTTTTACGCGGGTAATGATATGGGACGGATCTTCCTCATCACCCCCGAAGGATACGATGCTTCCGGCTATAAAAAACCGGCAATGAGCAGTATGACCACTGCGGAGCTGGTCACACTACTCTCCCACCCCAATGCCTGGTGGCGCACACAGGCACAGCGCCTGATCGTAGAACGCGGGGACAAATCGGTAGTAGCCGCGCTAAGAGACCTGCTGAGCACGGGTGCTACAGGACATATACGGCTTCGCGCCCTGTATTCCCTGGAAGGACTTGATGCCCTGACGCAGGCGGATGTTTCAAATGCATTGAACGATAAAGAAGCCGGTGTGCGGGAACACGGGATCATGCTGGCAGAGCGGTTTCCCGCATTGTCCAACCGCATCATACAGTTGATCGATGATCCTGCAAAATTCGTGGCCTTCCAGGCCGTATTGAGTACCGGCAACCTGCCGGCAACCGCATCCGTTCCAGCCCTGGCGCACGCCCTGCAAAAATACGGCGAGGATTCGTTGATGACAGTAGCTGTTATTACTTCCCGGCCTGGTATCAGTGAAGAGCTGCTGTCACTGCTGATCAGGAATGGTTACTTTAACACCACCGGTGCGGCAAAAGAAGCCTATCTCGGCGCCGTTGGTTATGCTTTCGGGTTACAGGACAAGTCGTCAAAAGAATTTACCAT
The DNA here is from genome assembly GCA_037190885.1 of Chitinophagaceae bacterium. Taxonomy (GTDB): domain Bacteria; phylum Bacteroidota; class Bacteroidia; order Chitinophagales; family Chitinophagaceae; genus Agriterribacter. The sequence continues at coordinate 6,073 of JBBCJQ010000009.1, read as the reverse complement.
GCTGCAGTCGGCAACAGGTGGCGAATGGGCAAACACCGTAGCCGCCGCACTGGTAAAAGGGATCAAAGCATCCAAAAGAGAAAAGCACAGCCCAGGACTGATAACCATACTGAAAGTGCTGGCCGGTCAAACCAAGGACGAAACTCTGAAGAAGCAAATAACGGAACTATTAGCTTTGAACCCATAATGCATATAAGATGACGGATACGTGTAAACGAAGGAAATTTATACAGCAGGCTTTTCAGTTCACTTCCCTGCTGGGGATCATTACAGTTGTTGGGGGATGTGGTGACGGCGCACCGAAAGAAGCAAAAGACGTACAACCGGATGCGGCCCCTGCCCAGGTAAACCCCTGCAACCTGGAAACGCTGACCGAACAGGAATCGAAGCAAAGAGATGCGTTGGGGTATACAGACGAAACACCCATCCCGGAACAAACCTGCGAAAACTGTAAATTGTATATCCCGGAAAACGATACCAAACCATGCGGCACCTGCACCCTGTTCAAAGGGCCCGTGGCATTGGGCGGATACTGCACATACTGGGCAGACAGGGCTGTTTAAAATAAATGACCATGGCAAAATATAAATGGCTGAAAAGATACTGGCTGGTACTGCTGGTGATAGCAGGTGCTGAAGGCGGCTTCGCACAGTCACTGAAAATTGCTGTATTTGAAGTAAATGCCACACCACCGGTCGGCAGCCCTGTAGCCTATGCCAAAACCCGCTCAGTAACGGACTCCCTCAGCGCAAAAGGCATTGTATTTTTGACGGACAGCCTGCCCATCGTATTCTGTGCCGTAGACTGGATCGGTATCTCCAACGAAGGACACGATACATGGCGAAACCACCTGGCGGCATCTGCCGGCACCACCCCGGATCGCGTGGCAGTGCATGCCCTTCATCAGCACGATGGGCCCCGGTGCGACTATACCATAGAAAGGATCATGGAAAGCTATGGATTTGGAGGAGAAAGCATTGACAATGCTTTTGTAACGGATGTGATCATCCGGACAGGCGGTGCACTGCGCCGGGCCATGAACCATGCACAGCCCGTGACACATATCGGCGCCGGACAGGCGAAGGTGGATAGCGTGGCCTCCAACAGGCGGTTAAAAGATGCCGATGGCAATATCATTACCCGCTTCAGCAAGTCGCTCGATGAAGCCATGATCAATGCCGCCGAAGGATTGACAGACCCCTGGCTGAAATGCATCAGCTTCTGGAACGGCAAACAACCCCTGGCCGTACTCACTTTTTATACCACCCACCCGCAAAGCTATTACGGGCAGGGAGATGTTACCTGCGAGTTTGTAGGCATTGCCCGCAACGCGATGGAAAAGCACCTGGGTATACCGGTCATTCATTTTAATGGCGCCAGCGGCAATATTGCGGCAGGTAAATACAACGATGGATCTGTGGAACGAAGGGTCGTTTTGGCCAACAGGGTAGAAACCGGTATGAAAAATGCATGGGCAAATACGCAACGAAAAAAAATAGGCGCCAACGATATAACCTGGAGCACAACGGCCGTATCACTGCCATTGGGCAATAATATCCGGAAAGATGATTTGGAAGCCCGCCTGGTGAACGACAGTCTGAACATTCATATGAAGCTGCGGGCTGCTGAAAAGCTTGCCTGGTACCAGCGAAGCGTCTCCGGGCATACCATTGATATAGCGGCGCTGCGCCTGGCCGACATCCGGCTGCTGAGCCTGCCGGGCGAAAGCTTTGTAGAATACCAGTTGGCTGCCCAGGAACTGCTGCCGGGTGAGATGGTTTGTACAGCCGCCTACGGCGACTACGGCCCGGGGTATATCGGCACCAAACGATCCTACTTCGAAAAAGGCGGCTACGAAACCTCCGATATCGTATCCGGCACAGCGCCCGAAGTGGAAGAGATACTGCTGAAAGCGATAGAAACGGTGTTGAAAAATTTTTAAATAACCGTAACTGTTTAAAGATATACATATGAGAATTTCCTTCTTATCGCTCCTGCTTTTTATTTCCACTATCTCCTTACCTGCGCAGCAGCGAACGGATGCTGACCTCGTGGTATACGGGGGTACTTCCGCCGGCATTGCCGCCGCCATCCAGGCATCCCGCATGGGAAAGTCGGTGGTGCTGATAGAACCGGGGGAACGTTTGGGAGGCTTAACTACCGGCGGATTGGGGCAGACCGATATCGGCAATAAACATGTGATCGGCGGTATTGCCCGGGAGTTTTACCAAAACATCCGCCAGTACTATAACGATCCCGCAAACTGGAAATGGCAGAAAAAAGAAGAATACATGGATGAAGGACAAACCCGGACGCAAAAAGGAGAAGACGCCATGTGGACATTCGAACCTTCGGCCGCACTGAAAGTGTACCAGCAGATGTTAGACGGAGAAAAAGTAAAGGTCGTATATGGCGAGCGGCTGAACCGGGAAACCGGGGTAACGGTAAATAACAAACGAATTGTATCGGTGAGCATGGAGAACGGATCGGTGTACACTGGCAAAATGTTCATTGACGCCACCTACGAAGGCGACCTGATGGCCGCAGCCGGTGTCAGCTACCGCGTAGGACGGGAAGCCAACAAGGAATACGGTGAATCCCTGAACGGCGTGCAGGCAAACAAAGTAGCCCCTACCCTCAAATGGACGATCTCCCGCAACGCCTATAACCATAACTTCATAGACCGCGTGGATCCCTATATCGTAAAGGGCGATCCTTCCAGCGGGCTGCTGCCTTATATCACCAAAGGCAGACCGGGTGTGGATGGCGATGGTGACGACAAGATACAGGCTTATTGCTTCCGCATGACCTTAACAGATCATCCGGACAACCGCATCCCTTTCAAAAAACCGGCCAACTACAACGAACTGAACTACGAGCTGCTGTTCAGGAACTACGAAGCAGCTACCGGCCCGATAGAAGAAATGTATTCGTATGGCGACAGGCTCGTTCCCTGGATCAATTCGCCTATGCCAAACCGTAAGACAGATACCAATAACCAGAAAGGCTTTTCCACCGACTTTATAGGACAGAACCATGCCTACCCCGAAGCCTCCTACCTGGAGAGAGCGGCTATCGTGCTGGCACACCGGCATTACCAGCAGGGACTGATGTGGACCCTGGCCTATCATCCCCGCATACCACAGAAAGTAAGAGACGTGGTGTCTAAATGGGGTACCTGCAAAGACGAATATGACCATGGAAGTGAGGGCTGGCAGGAGCAATTGTATATCCGTGAAGCCAGGCGTTTGAAAAGCGACTATGTGATGACCCAGAAAAACTGCGAACGCATAGAAACAGCCAACGACCCGGTTGGCATGGGCGCCTACGGTATGGATTCGCACCATATACAACGTTATGTAGATGCCAACGATTATGTACAAAATGAAGGGAATGTGGAAGCACATGTGCCCTACCCCTACCCCATCAGCTATCGATCCATCGTGCCGGCAAAAGCAGAATGCGCCAACCTGCTGGTACCGGTGTGCCTGAGCGCTACCCACATCGCTTTCGGCTCCATACGGATGGAGCCGGTCTTTATGGTGCTCGGTCAGTCGGCAGCTACTGCGGCATGCCAGGCCATTGATGATAAAAAAGCCGTGCAGGATATTGATTATAATAAATTGCAGAAGAAGTTGCTGGAGGATAAGCAGGTGCTGGAAGTGGAAATAATGGTTAATGATCAATTGTTAATGGTTAATGAAGAGACTGCACCATTAACAATTAACCACTAATCATTAATAATTGATAATACATCACAAATGAAAATCATCACCCTATCAGATACACATGGTTTTCACGACCAGGTGAAGCTGCCGGAAGGAGATATCCTCATCCATGCGGGGGATATTTCAATGAGAGGCGCTTTGTATGAAGTCCGGAATTTTCTTTCCTGGTTCGAACAACAGGATTTTTCCACAAAAATATTCATAGCCGGTAACCACGACTTCTATTTTGAGGAACATACCGCCGAAGAAATAAAAAGCATTATGCCCGATGGCGTTATCTACCTGGATGATTCGGGTATAGATATTCATGGCATAAAGATCTGGGGATCGCCTGTTACACCCTGGTTCTTTGACTGGGCTTTTAATAGGAACCGGGGCGCCGAAATTTCGAAGCATTGGGAACTGATCCCTGCAGACACCGATATACTGGTCACCCACGGCCCGATGTTTCGCCGGCTTGATAAAACCACAAACGGAGAGTATGCAGGCTGTAAAGATCTTTTCCTCCGGTCGCAGCACCTGCGCCTGAAAGCCCATATTTGCGGGCATATCCATGAGGCATACGGACAGCTTAGAAAAGAAGAAACATTGTTTATCAATGCCTCGGTGGTGAACATGCATTATGCGGTGGTAAACCCGCCTATCGTATTTGAACTGTAAAAAATTTTAGAACCCCCTTAATGCACCTTAACTCCTTAATGTTTACATTTAACCAATGAAAAAGGCAATCACTACATCCAACAGGTTCTGCGCCTTTCTGCGCGGGGTGAACGTAAAAGGTACCAACATGAAAATGGCAGATGTTTGTTCCGTATTTCAAAAAGCCGGGATGCGGGATGTATCATCGGTGCTGGCATCGGGAAACATCCTGTTTTCGTCGGATAAAAGTGCTGACGAATTAAAGAAGCTGCTGGAAAAAGCCATGTCGGCACACTTTAATTATGAAGCCTTTCTTTTTCTGAAAGATAAGAACGAAGTGGAGACCATCGTAGGCAAAAATCCTTTTACAGCCGATCCCGGGTTTCATATTTACGGTTTCGTGGGTATTGACGGTATAGAAAAAACATTGACGGCGGAATTTAAAAAAGCTGTCAAAGCAACAGGAGAAGAAGCCCGGACAGTCGCCAACATTTTCTACTGGAAAGTGCCGAAAGGAGATACCCTCGGGTCGGAATTCGGAAAGATACTGGGACGGAAAGACCTCAAGGATGCATTCACCTCCCGCAACCTGAACACTTTTGAAAAGGTATTGGCGAAAATGTAAAATTAACACCGGCAGTCGCAAATGGGTGATACTTTTGCCGTATGAAAAAACTGATGATCGCCGTTATATTGCTGACCGGCTTCACAACCAGGGCGCAGCAAAACAGTTTCGGGATACATTTTGGCGCCGGAAGCGGCATTCTTTTACAAAAAAAGCTGGATGGCGGTCCTTCCACAGAGCTCAATACAGGATTATCCGCCGGACTGCAATACGGCAGAAAGCTTACCGACAAACTTCACCTGTTGACCGGGCTGAACTGGTATCACAACAGAGTATCCGTTACTCCTGCATTTTACCCCGACATAGAAAGAACCACCACGAAACATCCGCTGAACCTGCTCTATATTCCTGTTCACCTGAAATACGATCTGTCCCGTTATTTCTTTGTCAATGGCGGATTGATCGGTGGTCTTGATATCACCAGGAATAAAGTGATCACGGAACAATCCGGGATAGGCGCAGGACTGGGGCTGGGAACGCGGTTCACTATCGTACCCGGATTTTCTGCAGAGCTCAATCCTTATCTCAATTTTCACGGGCTGCTATTGACAAATAGGGACAAATACCCTGAAAGGGTACTGGATGCAGGTGTAAAATTGAACCTGCTTTTGAATAAGAGATAATGGGGATCATTTCGAAGGTGCGGGCATAGTCCGCAGCGAGAAATCTATAGAAGGGGTGTATCGCCCTTGCAAGGGAGGAACGCCGAAGCAATCTCCGTTTATGGTTGGCAGATTTCTCATTACACTGCATTCCATTGCCAATGACATACCATGCAAGCTGCTGTTAATCAACGATCTGCAAAAAGGTGCAGCGCACCGTGAATATTTGTAGTAAATATGGAATAGTTGGTATCAGGAGCCGCAGCGCGGCGAAATATTGTTTTGTTTTCGTAAACGCGGTCTTTCTTTTATCTCAAAACTCCCTGCTGTTTTTTGTTACTCGTATGTTTGAAAAGTAATTTAGTTTCTTTGGAGAAAAAGGTAATGGAGACGGGAGAATTATTTTGTTAAAGGAAGTCAAATCCTTTATGACATTCCGGAAAAAGTTACAGTCCCCGTTTCCTTTTTTGCTTCTCCGA
>JBBCJQ010000008.1:0-60066 GCA_037190885.1 Chitinophagaceae bacterium | reverse complement strand
TCAAAAGAGCATAATAAAATCCCCCCAGAAATTTGTTGAAGGAAAAACAACCTAGAGCCCCCGTTACTACTGAAAAAAGAAGATATTTTTTCGACAAAAAGTGTAACGAAGAAATCCCCTGCCGTTTGAACAGCCTACCTTATAGGTTTACCTGGGACTTGAGACTTGCAACCTGCAACCTCAATACACATCCAGCAAATAGCGGTTCTCTTCCTTCATCCTGTCCAGGTATTCAATTGCCTCGGGAATGCTTTTCCCTCCCTGCCTTTCGATTACCTGCAACAGCGTGTTTTCCACGTCGGTACTCATCGGGTTGCGGGCGCCGCAGATATAGATATGAGCGCCGTTGTCGATCCATTGCCATAGCTCATCTGCGTTCTCCAGCATGCGGTGTTGCACATATATTTTAGATTTCTGATCGCGGGAGAAAGCCAGGTTCACCCTGTTAAGCACCCCTGTTTGCGCCCAGTTTTGAATTTCCGTCTGGTACAGGAAGTCGGTGGTGAATTTCTGGTCGCCGAAGAAAAGCCAGTTGCGTCCTTCTGTGCCTAAAGCATCTCTTTCTGCCAGGAAGGAGCGGAAAGGCGCGATACCGGTACCGGGTCCGATCATGATCACATCTTTGTCAGCCGCGGGCAGGCGGAACTGGTTATTCTTATGAATATGGAAATCTACCGTGATACCGGGTTCCATATGACACAGGTGGTCGGAGCATAAGCCGTACTTCAGTTCGTTGTTGATGCTGAAGATATCCCGGGCTACCGTCAGGTGTATCTCATTGCCATGTGCTTCGGGTGAAGAGGAGATGGAATACAGCCTTGGCGCCATCGGTTCCAGTATGGACACTACCTGTTCAAATTGTGCCGCGTCTTTTACAGGGTAGATGCGCAGCAGATCCAGCAGGTCTATCCGCGTATCCGGAATTTCCTGCTGCACGGTGGCCGCATATTGCTTCACTACTCTTTCCGGCAGGTAGATGATGTTGATCTTACGTGTCAGCGCTTCCCGCAAAGTCAGCTTTTCATTCCGGAATTCAATTTCTGTTTCTCCGTCGGCGCCTGTCAACGACAATATATTATCAACCGTTTCTTTTTTGTTATGGGGGATCAGTCCCAGCGAATCGCCCGGCTCATACGCAACATCCCCGTCCGCTTCTATCTCCACGTGGTGGGTTTGCTTGGAGGAACCGCGGTCGTTCAGGTTGATATTACTGAGAATGGTACCGGAATACTGCTTTTTTCCCTTTGCTTTTTTAACAGAGGGTTGCGCTGTACTGTTGGTGCTGCCACCTTCATTCAGGAATTTCATTACCTGGGCAAACCAAGCGGCTGCATCGGTGGCATAATCCGTATCACATTTCTGAACAGGAATAACCGCTTTGGCGCCCAGCTTGCCAAGCTGCGCGTCAACATCTTCGCCCGCCTTACAGAACAAAGGATAGGAGGTATCACCCAAAGCCAGCACACTGTATTTCATTTTATCCAGCTTCAGGGATTCTTTATGAATATGATCGTAGAATTTTTTTGCGGTCAGCGGAGGTTCTCCGTCACCTTGTGTGCTGATGACAAAGAAAACATACTCTTCCTTTTCGAGATCGGTAAGCCGGTATTGGTCCAGTCCCGTAAGTTTAGCTTTAAAGCCGGCTTTCTTGGCCTGGGTAGCAAACTCTGTAGCCACTTTTTTGGAATTACCGGTTTCGGTTCCAAACAGGATGGTGAATTTTTCGATCCTGGATGCGGCGGGTGTATGACCCGTACCAGCAACGGTTGTATCTCCCGCTGCTTCGGCGGCTACCAGCCCGGCCAGAAAGCCGTTCATCCAGATCAGTTCTTCCCGTGAAGATTGTGTGATCAGTTCACGGAATACTTTCAGCTTATGCTCTGCTAACATTTGTTTTCTGATTGTGATTAGTATTATTACCCAATGTTGCCATTGGCTTGAAATATTGTTCTCGTGTTTCGTTGTTCTTCACCCAGCCGAATTCTTTGTGCAACTGCACCACCGTACCTACCACCACCAGGGAGGGCGATATAAATGACATTCCGCCGAACTTTCCGGCAAATTCATATATGCCTGCCGCATATACCTGCTGCATGGGAGTGGTTGCCTGCTCCACCACGGCTATATGCTTTTCCGGCGCTATACCATAACGGATAAGCTTTGAAATGATCCCTTCCACCGTTTCAGCCGACATGTAAAACACCAGTGTATCGCTGGTGGAAGCCAACTCCTGCCAGTATTGATCGGGTACTATTTCCGATTTATAATAAGTGAGGAACCGTACTGCAGTGGAATGTCCACGGGCAGTTAAAGGTATGCCCGAATAGGCGGCGGCGCCCAAAGCCGCAGAAACACCCGGCACGATCTCGTAGGGAATATGGTATTGTACCAGTGTTTGCAGCTCATCCAGTATATTGGAGAAAACAGATACATCACCTCCTTTCAACCGTACGACCAGTTTCCCGGCTTCCGCATGTTTTATCATCAGCTCATTGATGGTTTCCTGCGGCGTGGAGTTTCCTTTTCTGCACTGCTTGCCCACATATATCACTTCTGCTGCCGGGTTCACGTACCTGTTGAGTATCTCATGGCTCACCAGCCTGTCGGTAAGCACTACCTCCGCCTCTTGCAGATAGCGCATAGTCTTCACCGTGATCAGATCAGGATCACCCGGACCGGCAGCAGCCAGTATCACTTTTCCTTTTGTATATGTATTTTCAGGCATCTGTTGCGGTATTGGGATATTATTGGATCATGCAGGCGCCCACGGTCACGTTGCTGGTTTCGTCTATCAAAACGGCGCCTCCATTGGCTCTTAAGTCATTATAGCTGTCAAACACCACCGGCTGTGCTGTCTTGATGGTGGCTTTCACGATATCGTTCAGCCGGATGGTATCCGTATCGTATTGCTTTTCCAGCGTATTCACATCCAGGCGGTATTCCACTTCCCTCACCACCGATCTTACCCTTGTGCTGTTTATCTGCAGCAGGTATTTATTACCGGGTGTAAGCGGTTTGTTATCCATCCAGCACAGCAGCACTTCCAGTTCGTTTTCGGTTTTGGGCACATCCTTGTTCAATACTATTACATCGCCTCTGCTGATGTCCACATCGTCCTGCAGGTGCAGTACCACCGCCTGTGGCGCAAAAGCTTCTTCAACTTTTTTTCCGCCGTTGGTTTCAATGGCTGTGATGGTGCTGGTAAGGCCCGAGGGAAGTATCGTTACTTCGTCTCCTGCTTTGTAAATGCCGCTGATGATCTTTCCGGCGTAACCACGGTAGTCATGCAACTCCTCGGTTTGCGGACGGATGACATACTGTACCGGGAAGCGGGCTTTATCCAGGTTGATGGCTTTTTCCACCTGCGTGGTTTCCAGCAGGTGCAGCAGGGAGTCTCCTTCATACCAGGTCAGCGCTCCGGATCTTTCTACAATGTTATCACCCTTTAAAGCGCTGATGGGAATATACTTTACATCTTTCAATCCCAACGCTTTTGCAAGGTTTGCATATTCGATCACAATATTGTTGAATACATCCTGGGAGTAGTCCACCAGGTCCATTTTATTTATGGCCACAATTACCTGTGGCATGTTCAGCAGGGAGGCGATGATAGAGTGGCGGCGGGTTTGTTCTGCCACGCCGTTCCTGGCATCCACCAGGATGATGATCAGGTCGGAATTGGAAGCGCCGGTTACCATGTTGCGGGTATATTGTATATGCCCCGGTGCATCGGCAATGATGAATTTTCTTTTGGGAGTGGCAAAGTATTTATAGGCCACATCAATGGTGATGCCCTGCTCCCGCTCTGCCCGCAAGCCGTCTGTCAGCAAGGCAAGATCTATTTCACCTTCTTCGCGGTTCTTTGTTTGCTTCTCGATCGCTTCCAGCTGATCGATCATAATGCTCTTGCTGTCGTACAGCAAACGCCCGATCAATGTGCTTTTGCCATCGTCTACACTACCAGCGGTTATAAATCTTAGTATATCCATTAATTTTTGATTTCTAATTTGATCAGCTTTCTCTTTATCCGAAGTGCCAGTCCATTTTCAAATTTTCAAATCCTCAAATTTTCAAATTCTCTAAAAATACCCGTTCTTCTTTCTGTCTTCCATGGCTGCTTCCGAAACTTTATCATCAATCCGGGTTTCGCCTCTTTCACTGGTTTTGGTCGCAACTATTTCCCTGATAATATCTTCCAGGGTGGCTGCATTGGAAGCAACCGCCGCGGTACAGGTCATGTCGCCTACGGTACGGTACCGTACTTTCTTGTTTACGATCACATCGGTTTCGTCTATACGTATATGTTCGGATACAGCCACATATTGCCCTTCAAATTCCAGCACTTTTCTGTCATGCGCAAAGTAGATTGAAGGCAGCGCTATGTTCTCTCGACGGATATAATTCCATACATCCAGCTCTGTCCAGTTGCTGATCGGGAACACACGAACATTTTCTCCCTTGTTTATTTTTCCGTTGTATATATTCCACAGTTCAGGACGCTGCTTTTTGGGATCCCATTGCCCGAACTCATCCCTCACAGAAAATATTCTCTCTTTAGCGCGTGCTTTTTCTTCATCCCTGCGGGCGCCGCCGATGCAGGCATCAAATCCGAATTCTTCAATGGTATCCAGCAGGGTATAGGTCTGCAGCTGGTTACGGCTGGCAAACTTTCCTTTTTGTTCCGTCAGCTTTTTTGCCCTGATGGTGTCTTCCACGTAACGGACGATCAGCTTTTCATCGATGGCAGCTGCCAATTCATCGCGGAACTGCAGCGCTTCGGGAAAATTATGCCCGGTATCAATATGCACTAAAGGAAACGGAAACTTCCCCGGACGAAAGGCTTTCAGCGCCAGGTGCACCAGCACGATGGAATCTTTTCCGCCGCTGAACAGCAATGCAGGCTTTTCAAACTGCCCCGCCACTTCCCTGAAGATGTGTATCGATTCCGACTCCAGTTCATCCAGATAATCCAGGTGATATGCGCTCATTTCATTAATTCGTTTATAGTTTTAACCGGGTTACCCGGGTATTTAATTTTTTATTTCGTGAACGTGCAAGCCACATTCTTTTTTGCCTGCGTCTTCCCACCACCACCTGCCGGCCCGGAAATCTTCCCCGGGACGGATGGCCCGGGTGCAGGGTGCGCAGCCGATGCTCACAAATCCTTTATCGTGCAAAGGGTTATAAGGGATATTATTTTTGTCGATAAAATCAGTTACTTTTTTAGTTGTCCAGTGCAGTATAGGGTGATATTTTACCAGGCCATTGCCGCCATCCCATTCCAGTTCCTGCATGTCGCTCCTGTTGGGAGAATGTTCTGCCCGGATGCCGGTGATCCATACCTTTTTTCCCTTCAGTGCCCTTTGCAGGGGTTCCACCTTGCGGATATGGCAGCATAATTTCCGGTTCTCTACAGAATCATAAAAGCTGTTCGGTCCTTTCTGCTCAATGAAATGCTGCAACGATAAGGCATCGGGATAATACGCCGTGATCGGCAGGCTGTATTTCTCCAGCGTCCTGCTCCAGGTGGAATAGGTTTCGGGAAACATCCGGCCGGTATCTAAAGTGAATACCTGTATATCGATATTGTTATTGAAAATGAAGTGTGAGATCGCCTGGTCTTCCCAACTGAAGCTGGTAGAAAAAACCACCTGCCCCGGGTAAGCCGCAGCTATCCGCGTTAAATTGTCTACTATTTCAGTAGAGTTAATGAGTGTTGCAATTTTTTCTATTTCGCTCTGATGCGACTGGGTCATAATACATAATTAAAGCAGGCAAGAAGCATTATATCTGTGCAGCATTTGCACAAGGGAAAATTAACAACAACAGCAGCAGCAATATATAGTCTCGTAAGTCATCAAAGCGTTTTAATAGTCGATAAAAGTGGTGGACAAAATTACGCCATAATTTCGGAAACAGGAAAGCTTTCCCGATTTATTTTTTGAAATATTGATTTTGACATTATCTTTGCGCCAGTTCTTTATAACATACTTATCAAGAAAGGCTGAGGGACTGGCCCTTTGAAGCCTTGACAACCTGTTTTACCGGCAACGGTAAGCAAGGTGTCAATTCCAGTTCCGCCAACGGGCGGAAGCAGATAAGTCAGAAGAAGATAGCATTATAATCATCTATTGATCAATATATTGTGAGCTCTTCCGATGACCTGTCGGAAGAGCTTTTTTTATGCCGTTTACCGGCAGGCTTCCGGAGGTTCCAGGTTTTTCTGTTAAGCATGTTTTCGTCATTATTTGTCTAACAATCGTTCCGCCAAAGCGGAGCACAAAAACTGTTTAACATGTCAGTAACAAGCACACAACTCATTCATGCCATCCCGGTCGATCCGTTAACCGGCGCGGTGAGCGTACCTATTTACCAGACCTCTACTTTTGTGCAGGAGGCGCCCGGCGTCAACAAAGGTTTTGATTATTCACGAACAGGCAACCCCACCCGGGAGGTGCTGGAAAAGCTGGTAGCCGTGCTGGAAGGCGGTGCTACGGGCGCTGCATTTGCCAGTGGACTGGCGGCCATTGATACCGTACTGAAATTGCTGAAAGCGGGAGACGAGATCATTGCCGTTGATGATATCTACGGCGGCGCTTTCCGGCTGTTTACCCATGTGTACGAAAAATTCGGGATCACCATTAAATACGTAGATACCACCGATGTCATCCATATTGTGGATGCCATCAGTCCGGCCACCCGCCTGATATGGATCGAAACGCCTACCAATCCCACCCTGAAAATAACTGATATTGCTGCCGTTGCTAAAATTGCCAAAGCCAATAACTGCTGGCTTTGCGTGGATAACACCTTTGCATCACCGGCATTGCAACAACCCCTGCTGCTGGGCGCCGATATAGTAGTGCACAGCGCCACCAAATACCTGGGTGGACACAGCGACCTGATCGCCGGACTGGTGATCACCAGGGAGCCGGAACTGGGTGAAAAAATAAAATTCTTTCAGAATGCCGGCGGCGCCATACTGGGGCCGTTCGATAGCTGGCTGGTCATCAGGGGAATAGAGACCCTGCACCTGCGTGTAAAGCAGCACAGTGCGAACGCCCTGGCGGTAGCGGAGTTTCTCCAGGAGCATCCGCTGGTGGATAAAGTATATTATCCCGGGCTTGCCTCCCATAAGAACCACGAAATTGCTGCCAGGCAGTCGAAAGCCTTTGGCGGAGTGGTATCCTTTACGCTGAAAACCGATACGGAGGAAGCTGCGGTGCAGTTTACCGGGTATACAAAACTATTCAGGCTGGCAGAAAGCCTCGGCGGCGTGAAAAGCCTTTTATGCCATCCGGCAGGTATGACGCATAAGTCCATTCCGGCTGAAAAAAGAAGAGCGGCGGGTGTATCAGACAGCCTTATACGGCTGAGCGTGGGGCTGGAGGATGCAGGAGACCTGGTAGCCGACCTGGAGCAGGCGCTGGATAAAGTGGCACGATCTGCAGAAATCAGCATATCCTCATAAAACAAAAATTGGTAATGAAAACAAAGTCTATTATTTTTATCGGATACAACAGTATGGAACCGGCAACAAATTATAATAGTTTTTCAGTAACCTGCGCCAGCAGTATGGTTTGTTGTTGTATGCCACAGGCATACTATTCATACATATAATATCTTTGAAGGACCTTCTACCTTTTTTTTAATACCGATAACAGTTTTAGATCATTTACCGTAACAAAAACAAATGCCATGAGCAACTATCGTTTTGAAACATTACAATTGCATGCAGGACAGGAAGTAGACCCTACTACCAAATCGAGAGCTGTCCCTATTTATCAAACCACATCCTACCAGTTCAATAACGCCGATCATGCTGCCAATTTATTCGGGCTGCGTGAATTCGGGAACATCTATACCCGTATCATGAACCCCACCACCGATGTTTTTGAAAAAAGAATAGCAGCGCTGGAGGGTGGTGTGGCGGCCCTGGCCACCTCGTCGGGGCAGGCGGCGCAACTGTTGGCTATCCACAATATCTTGCAGGCAGGAGAGAATTTCATCACTTCTTCCCACCTCTACGGCGGTACATACAACCAGTTCAAGGTAGCGTTTAAGCGCCTGGGGATTGAAGCCAGGTTTGTGGACGGGGATGATATCAGCAGCTTTGAAAAAAGCATTGACAATAAAACGAAAGCCATATACGTGGAGTCTGTCGGGAATCCCAAACTGAGCGTACCTGATTTTGAAAAAATAGCAGCGCTGGCCAAAAAGCATGACCTGCCTTTAATAGTAGACAATACTTTCGGCGCAGGCGGTTACCTGGTACAGCCCATTAAATGGGGCGCCAACGTGGTGGTGCAGGCAACCACCAAGTGGATCGGCGGTCATGGTACTTCTATCGGCGGCATTATTGTAGATGGTGGAAATTATAACTGGGGCAATGGTAAATTTCCGCAGTTCAGCGAGCCCAGCGAAGGGTATCACGGGCTGAATTTCTGGGAAGTATTTGGCGAGGGCAATCCGCTTGGCTTACCTAATATCGCCTTTGCTATCCGCGCGAGGGTAGAAGGGTTGCGTGACCTGGGTCCCTGCCAGAGTCCCTTCAACTCGTTCCTGAATTTACAGGGCGTGGAAACGCTGTCCCTCCGTATGGAACGCCATATCTCCAATACACTGGCATTGGCAAAATGGCTGGAAGCACATTCCCAGGTGGAATTTGTATGGTATCCGGGACTGGAAAGCAGCCCCTATTACAGCCTGGCTCAAAAATACCTGCCCAAAGGCGCCGGCGGTGTACTCAACTTCGGTATCAAAGGTGGGAAAGAAGCTGGCAGAAAATTCATTGACAGTTTGAAGCTGGTAAGTCATCTGGCAAATGTAGGCGATGCCAAAACCCTTGCCATCCATCCTGCATCCACCACCCACGAACAACTGAGCGAAGCGGAACAAAAAGCAGCGGGAGTGGAGCCCAACCTGGTGAGGATCAGCGTGGGACTGGAGCATATAGACGATATAAAAGAAGATTTTGAGCAGGCCTTTAAGCAGGTGGCCGGCGCCTGATCTGAAATGATAGAAAGAGGTTGCAAAAATTCATGTACGTTTGCGCCTCTTTTTGCTACCTAACCGTAATGTTAAGCCTTTAATGTCAACGCATATATTTCATCATCAGGAAGAATTTGTGCTGGAGAGCGGAGTGAAGCTTCCGGGATTTCACCTGGCATATACCACACTGGGTAAGCTGAATGCCCGTAAGGACAACGTGGTTTGGGTATTTCATGCCCTGACGGCGAACAGCAACCCGGCAGACTGGTGGCCGGGGCTGGTGGGGGAAGGAAAGTTTTTTGACCCCGCCCGTTATTTTATTATCTGCGTGAATATGCCCGGGAGCTGCTATGGCAGCATCGGCCCGCTGGAAATCAATCCGCAAACCGGCGGGCGCTGGTACCACGACTTTCCCCTGTTTACCACGCGGGATATGGTAAGAGCCTATAGCCACCTGAAGCAATCCCTTGCTATCGGAAAAATATTCATTGGGGTAGGCGGTTCTATGGGTGGGCAGCAACTGCTGGAATGGGCCATAGAAGAGCCGGATACCTTTGAGTATATCATCGGGCTGGCTACTAATGCCCAACATTCTCCCTGGGGCATCGCTTTCAACGCCTCCCAACGGATGTGTATAGAGGCAGATGCTACCTGGAAGGAGAATACCCAGGAAGCGGGTATTAAAGGAATGATGGCGGCCCGCAGCCTGGCCTTACTGAGCTACAGGAATTATAATACTTACAATCTTACCCAACCCAGGGACAAAAAAACAGCCTGGCCGGTATCACATCCCTTCGGTGGCGAAGCGGCTGAAAGCTATCAACGCTACCAGGGCGAAAAGCTGGCTAAACGTTTCAATGCTTTCAGCTATTACCGCCTTGGACAGGCTATGGATGCACACGATGTGGGGCGCGGGCGCGTCAGCGTCGAAAACGCTTTGAGCCGTGTTAAGGCCAAAACCCTGATCATTGCCATTTCGAGCGATGTGCTGTTTCCCCCGGTAGAGCAGGAACAGATCGCCACCCATATTCCCAATGCGCAGTATCATGCTATAGAATCCTTTTACGGCCACGATGGCTTTTTGCTGGAGTATGAAAAAATAGAAAAACTGCTGCAGGACTTCATCAGGGAGGACGGTGTCAGTTATTTGAAAATCGTAAATCATTAATACATGGAAACACAGCGGCAATTGAATATCGGACTCTTCGGATTTGGCGTAGTGGGAGAAGGTCTCTACAGGGTGCTGGAACAAACCCCGTCCCTTCAGGCAAATATTGTAAAAGTATGTATCAAAGATCCGTCCAAGAAAAGAAACGCACCGGCAGAACTTTTTACTACCGACAGGAATATCTTACTGAACGATCCGGATATTAACGTGATCGTAGAAGTGATCAACGAATCGGAACCCGCTTTTGAGATCGTATCCACCGCGTTGAAAAACGGGAAAGCCGTAGTGAGCGCCAGTAAAAAAATGATTGCCGAACACCTGCCGGAGATACTGGATATGCAGCGGCAATACAACCAACCCTTCCTGTGCGAATCCGCCGCCTGCGCCTCCATACCGGTGATCCGCAACCTGGAAGAATATTACGATAACGACCTGCTGCATTCCATACGGGCCATTGTGAACGGCTCCACGAACTTTATTCTTACCAAGATGTTTGAAGACAAGCTCGACTTCAGGCAGGCGTTGATACTGGCGCAGCAGCTGGGCTTCGCGGAGGCAGACCCCGCGCTGGACGTGGACGGATGGGATGCGCTCAACAAATGGACCTTCCTGCTTACCCATGCCTACGGTACCGTTGAAAAGCCGGAGAACATTGTATTCAACGGCATACAAAATATAAAATTGGCCGATGCGGTAGTTGCCAAAGAGAAAAACCTGGAAGTAAAGCTGGTGGCCCAGGCCAAGAAGCTGCAGAACGGTGGTGTGGCGGCTTTTGTATTGCCACAGTTGGTAACGCATGAAGATCCGCTGGCTTTTGTAAAAAATGAATTCAACGGTGTGGTCATAGAAAGCGGGT
The DNA here is from genome assembly GCA_037190885.1 of Chitinophagaceae bacterium. GTDB lineage: Bacteria > Bacteroidota > Bacteroidia > Chitinophagales > Chitinophagaceae > Agriterribacter. Next base: position 49,051 of record JBBCJQ010000008.1, on the reverse strand, counting down.
TCGCAGACAAGCAGTTTTTTTACGGAAAAGGCGCGGGCAGCTTTCCTACCGCTTCAGCGGTACTGAGCGATATCTCAGCCCTGCGTTATCAATACCGTTACGAGTACAAAAAGCTGTATTATCATACACCACCCAGACTGACAAATGACTTTTATATACGTACCTACGTAAGCTTCGATGACTGGAAGCATGTACCAAGAGAAAAATTTGAATGGATCGAAGAATGGCATGCCGGCGAACGGAAATACCTGGTAGGTGTGCTGCACTTCAAGCTCCTGAAAGAAGAAACCTGGTGGAAGGAAAACAATGTATCCCTGATACTGGCGCCCGATGCCATCATTGAAGACGTGGAGATCAGGAAGCTGAAAAAGAAAAGCCTGGAACTGGCAGGGATAGTGGATTAAATATTTGCTATACGAAGAGGTTTGCTATACGAAGTCTCCGGACTCCGGATTTTCTATGTTCTCCTTTGTCTCCGACAAAGCTTTGCTGCATATCATATGGCATTTTCCCCGTTGGAAACGGGGAAGAACATAATGATCCGACCTTTTTGGTCAGCCCCAGCGTAGCTTCCGCTATACCCTATTGCAACAGGCGGGCAATGACAACAGTCATTGATCCGGGTGCCGCGGGTCAGCTTTCCTCCCTCTTTATCAGGCTATTTTTACCACTGACGCAGTATCACAATTATAAGATCACTAAACAAACATACCATCATATGAACAGGTTAGAAAACAAAGTTGCTATTGTAACAGGCGCTGCCGGAGGGATGGGAGCTGCCATGGCCCGGTTATTTGCTGTGGAAGGCGCCAAAGTAATGGCAACCGATATCCAGGAAGAAAAACTGAGAGAATGGGTGGTTGCTGCGCAGCAGGAAGGGCTTCCGGTTGAATATGAAATCCATGATGTGTCTTCGGAAAAAGACTGGCAGAAGGTCATTGATAAAACCATCTCCGTATTCGGGAAAATAAACATCCTTATCAATAATGCAGGCGTCTATCCGCCCGGTGCAACTACGGAAACGACCAGTACACAGGACTGGGAAAGGGTCATAGGTATCAATGTTACCGGCCCTTTTACAGGGGGCCGGCTATGTGTACCGCATATGCGATCAGCGGGCGGTGGCTCGGTGGTCAATATTTCTTCCATTGCCGGACTGGTGGGCGGCAACGGCCCGGCATATTCGGCCTCCAAAGGCGCGCTGCGCCTGCTGACGAAAGACCAGGCAGTGGAACTGGCGAAAGACGGGATCCGCGTAAACTCCATCCATCCCGGAGGAGTACTGACGCCGATGACCGAGTTTCTTGCCTCCACCCCGGGTTCGGAAGAGCTGATGAAAAATATGTGCCCGCTCGGCCGTATCGGTACCGACATGGAGATTGCATACGGCGCCCTGTACCTTGCCAGCGACGAATCATCTTATACGACCGGCGCTGAATTGGTAATAGACGGAGGGCTTACTGCCAGGTAACCGCGCGATCAGAACGAGCCTGCTACCGGGACTCCGTATTTCTTATGTTCTCCCGGAACTCCGTCCCGGACAATAACCGGTCTGTCACCGGCCGGTTGTATAGAAAAGCTACCGGTCATATGGCAGAACCGTTAACTGCTCATAATACTTGGCTATGCACCGGGAAGAATCTGTAGTTTTAATACACTTCAACCGCTATCATATATTTTCTTTCATCTAAACGTATACAATGACACGCTTCTTTATCACAGCGGTGCTGGTATTTTCTGTCCTGTTATCCTTCAGTCAGTCTGAAAAAGCACCATTGGATTCATTGGTCAGCAGGTATGCCGACATGAACAGGTTTAACGGCGCTGTGCTCGTTGCAAAAGGCGGAACCATTTTGCTGAATAAGGGGTACGGCTACAGGAATGTTGACGGCAACATTGTGAATGATGAGAACAGCATTTTTCAGATCGGATCCATTACCAAACAATTTACAACTGCGGTCATTCTGAAATTGCAGCAGGAAAAAAAACTGGATATCAACGATAAGCTCAGCAAATACTTTCCCGGGTTTCCCAAAGCCGACAGCATTACCATTGAACAGCTTATGCTTCATACTTCCGGCATATACAGCTATACCAACGACCCGAAATTTATGGCAACAGAAGTGAGCAAGCCTGCTAACCGGGAAAAAATGATAGCCTTGTTTATAGACAAGCCTTTCGATTTTCCACCGGGTACAGGATGGAGGTATTCTAACAGCGGCTACTCCATGCTCGGGTATATTATTGAGAAAGTTGCCAAAATACCTTACGAACAAGCGGTCAGAAAATATATTTTTACGCCGCTGCAAATGACGCACAGCGGGTTTGATTTTACACACCTGCAATCCCCGCAGAAAACAACAGGTTATTTTAAAATAGATAAAACGGCCGGTGACACCGCCCCGATCGTGGATTCTTCTGTGTCGTTTTCAGCCGGGGCCATTTATTCCACCGTCGGAGACCTGTATAAATGGCACCGTGCGTTAGAAAATTATACGATCCTCTCGAGAGCCGAGCAGGAAAAAGCCTATACACCCGTACGCAACAATTATGGATATGGCTGGGTGATCGGAAGTGTGGAAGGCAAAAAGAAAATAGGGCATGGTGGCGGTATACATGGCTATGTCACCAGTTTTACCCGCATACCTGAAGATGATATATGTATTGTATTACTCAGTAACGCCTCAGATAAATCTCTTGAGGAAATTACAGACAAGATATTGAAGCAGCTATACAACAAGCCTTATGATCTGCCGAAAAAAAGAGTGTCGATAGCTCTTCCTGAAGCCAGTCTGAAGCAATACGAAGGCAGCTATGAGATCAGGCCGGATCTAAAGGTAGTAATGAGCATTAAAGACGGAGCATTGAACGCTGCACCTACCAATCAATCCGTAAAAGTATTATCAGCAGAAAAAGAAGATTTCTTTTTTGACCCGGTTGATGATGTGCAGGTTGAATTTGTAAAGAACTTCAGCAACGAAGTGGAAGGACTGCTGTTATACCAGGGCGGACGAAAGGTGTTTTGCAGGAAATTAAAAGAATGAGACTGACGGTACAGGCTGTTTGTTTACGGCCGGGGTTTCCTGCTATCCGGAGTCTCCGGACTCCGGATCTCCTATGTTCTTCCCGGGACTGTGTCCAGGAAAATTACCGAGTAATGCGCATCACAACCCATTCTTCACCGATCATTTCTTTTCAGTAACTCATTACAATGGTAGCAACGGCTTTTGCCGGGATCAGCAGGCTGTCTGCATTACCGGTCGTTTTGGTAAGATCCAGGGATGCGGTGGTGAGATACATGCTTACCTGTTGTGACGGCTCAGCCGGTGTTTTGCAACGGATCGTTTTGTCTGTATTACTTTCATTAACCGCCACTATTACCAACTCTTTTTTTGCCTGGTTCACATAGGCGGATGCGTAAATCCCAGGAAGATCTGCGGTAAGCGAAACCCGTTGCATACCCGGGCGCACAAAGCGGCTGTAGTTACCCAGCGCCCACATTATTTTACTGCTGTAGTATTTACCGTCGGTTTTGTTCATATCAATGTATACCAGCCCGTCTTTGTAATCATAAGGCGATACCGCCAGCCACCATTGCCAGGCGGCGGCATGGGCGTTTACCAGGTCGTTGTATATCAGTTTGGCTACATACAGCGCCGGCGCAATGCCCAGGTCTTTTCCTTCTCCCTTTATTTCTCCATTATTGTCACCCAGTATGCAGTATTCCGATTGCCAGAACTTTAACCCGCTGATACCCGATACGGTATTGTGCACCTGCTGCCGTACTTTCACCGCTTCATTAAAAGGCGAGCTGGTAAAATAGCTGTGCGCCGCTATGATATTACCTACATTGGACAGGTTGCCGACATAATCAGGGGAGGTTTCATTAAAGAATGCATGCGCCTGGCTGCCTTTGCCGGATTTATCCCGGTCCTCGTACAGAAAATAGTATTCAGCAGATTCGGGCAAAATGATCTGTGTAGACAGTTGCCGATCTGCCAACGCCTGGTTGACAGATCTTACCACGCCACTGATATCTGAATTGTAGTAGGGGCTACCTTCCTGTCCGCCATCACTCCAATCCCATTGCGGCTCATTTACGGGACTGATATAGTTGATGTCTACGCCTGTTTTTTCTTTGATCCCTTTGAGGGTGGTCGCTACATAAGTGGCAAAATCTCCGAAGCGGTCGCTGGTCAGGTTACATACTTTGTCGGATGCATATGCCTTTCCATTTCGGGTATACTGTACCGGTGGACTGTTGTAAAAGCCGATAAAGTCTTTTACACCTCTTTCTTTGGCTGCCTGCAGGAACCATACCTGCCCCTGCTGCCGGTTCCAGTTATAGGTATTGTCTGCATCCAAAAAAGATTCCGCCCTGCGCCACTCGTCTTTAATACCACTGGCTTCACCCTGCTGGGCGCTGCCCCCGCCGAAATTGAATCGCCAGGCCGATAGTCCTATACCTTTGGGAGAGCCATCCGGCAGGGTATCGAGGCTGAATAACCAGTCTGCTATCGCATTTTTCTTTTCATCCGGCCAATTACCGGTAAACTGGCAGGCCCATGCATCGGATGCCCCGAAATTGTCTATGGTTTGAAAGCTGACAGCCGGATCGATGGAAACGTTGATAACAGCGTCGCTTTGTTTGTTGTCATTCGCATCCTTCTGGCTGCAGGAAAAAATAGCACATGCCCATGCAAAGGCCGTTAGTTTTCTGATCATACGGTTTATTTTGCTTCTATATTGATCGTACCTGTCTGCAGCCAGGGAGATGAAAAACGCACTTCGATGGTTCCCGCTCCTGTTGCCTCTACATAGGCGATCATATGTCCCCTGAAAACCCGGTGCATAGGATCCGTATAGCTGCTCATATCTGTATTGTCACCGCCTTCCAGCCCCAGCAGCTTCCCGGGACCTTTGATCTCGCAGGTAAGCATATTGTCTGCCAGAACCACCGGAACCCCGTCTTCATCCACCAGGCTGATCTCAATCTGCGCTACACCGCGTTCCTCACTGATGGTGGTTTGGTATGCCTGTAATTGCATGGCAACCGGAGCTTTTGAAGTGCGGATACTGTTTTGAGATACTTCACGGTTTTCGGTATCGTACCCCCTGATGGTTAAGGTGCCCGGCTGATAGGGTATGTCCCAGTAGATCACCCCGGTATTGTCATCATAATTTTTGAGATCACCGATCGCCTCGTTGTTCAGGAATAACTGTGCTTTGACGGCATTGGTATAACAAACAACCCGTACCTGCTGCCCTTTATCATAGTTCCATACCGGCCATGCGTCAATAGAGGGCGGCATTTGGGGGCGCCTGTTAATATAAGTGCCTATGTACAGTACGGGTGTATCGCTCCACAGCGATTGCCGGAAATATCCCCTCGGTTTGATAACACCGCTTTGCAATAGCAACCCTGCGCCGGAGCCGCGGGAAGGCCATCGCCCGGACTCTCCCAGGTAATCTATACCCGTCCATAAAAACTGCCCGGATACGTATTCATTATCCCTCACCGCCTTCCATGCATTCATATCGTGACGGTTCTCGCTGCCATACAGTACCCGCTCCGGGTAGGTCTGATGGTCCTGTGCGTACCTGTTTTCTGTATAGTTGTAGCCGGCGATATCCAGGGCTTCCGGGTAACCGGTAAAGTTGCTCATTACCACGCCTGCCAGCGCTGCCGTAACGGGGCGGGTGGTATCGTATTGTTTTACTACCTGCACCAGTTTCCGGGCTATTGCACCCAGCTCCATAGCGTCCGGATTCTTCGGCAGGTATTTGCCGAATACCTGCTGGCCGATGGTAGCGCTGTCTAAAACAGGATGCGAATATGGGTCGTTCGGGTAGTCTACCTCGTTACCAATGCTCCACATGATGATGGAGGGATGGCGCCGGTCTCTCAGCACCATATCAGCCAGGTCTTTTTCTCCCCATTCTTCAAAATAGGGGGCATAGCCATCAAAACCGGGTGTACCTACATTCCAGCCTTCTATCCATTTTTTCTTCGGGTGTTTCCATTCGTCAAAAGCTTCATCCATTACCAGGAATCCTAACTCATCGCAAAGATCATAGAGATCAGGATTCTGTGGGTTATGGCTGGTACGGATGGCATTTACCCCCAGTGTCTTCAATATTTTCAAACGTCGTTCCCACACTTCCCGGGGAACGGCGGCGCCGAGTACACCGGCATCGTGATGAAGACAAACACCTTTTAATTTCATTTGCCTGCCGTTCAGCGAGAAGCCTTTACTGGCATCGAACGACATTGCCCGGAATCCAACAGTAGTCAGTTCCTCATCTACCACAGCTTTATTGTGAATGACCGTTGTTTTTAGTGTATACAATTGGGGCGATTGATCCGACCAGGGCTTTGCGCCTGGTATGGTCATTCTGGTTCCAACGGATTGACTGGTTCCGGGTTGTACCTGTATTTTTTTGCTGCTCCGGGCCAGTACCCTGCTACTGTTCTTTTCCAATACTTCCTGTAATACGTTTATCGAAACATTGGAAGCTGTATTGTTTTGTACGGTGCTTGCCACAGCAATTGCCGCTCCTTTACTATCAATTTTACCGGTATGGTAATGAGTCCCCCATTGTTGCAGATGAACAGGGTTGGTAGTTTGCAGGTAAACATCCCTGACGATACCGGAACCTACATACCACCGCGAGTCGTTATATTGGGTACGGTCTACCCGCACTGCCAGCACGTTACTGTCGCCATAATTCAGATACGGAGTGAGGTTATGAGTAAGCGGCAGATAGCCGTTGGGTCTTTTGCCAAGACTATGCCCGTTCACAAATACTTCACTGTTATTGGAGATACCGTCGAAGCGCACACTCACTTCTTTTCCTTTTTCTGATGCGGGAACAAAAAATGTTTTACGATACCAGCCGATCCCGCCCGGTAAATAACCTGCCGCGCTGGCGAGAGACGGATTCAGTGGCTCCTTTACTGACCAGTCGTGGGGCAGGTTTACCGGTAGCCATTTTGAATCATCAAAGGAAGCAGCACTAGCTTGTTGTATATCCTGTTTTATGAATTTCCAGTCGTTGTTCAGCAGTTTTGATTGCCGGCCGTTTTGTGCGACCGTTATCAACGGAAGAAAAAAGTATAACAATACTACCAGGCAGATCGTGTTTGTTTTTTTCATGATGCTGTTTCGGTCTTTGAATGATGAATTCTTCCTTCCCGGAAAAGAAAGTATAAGAGAACTCCCGCAAAGTTCTCTTATACAAATGATATATGGGTATTAGTAGCCGGTGTTCTGTGGTAACTTATTATCGGTTGCCTGGATCTCCGCAAGCGGGATGGGCAGCCAGTAATGTTTTGACTGAAATGCCCTGCCATCCAGCGCTATTTTTCTTTCATAGCTGAGATTAGCGCCTGATCTTGTAACAATAATACCGGCGGCGGGAGCATTCTCGGTTACATCCGCGATCTGCCATCTTCTTACATCATAAAAGCGGTGCTCTTCAAAAGCCAGCTCCACTCTTCTTTCGTATCGTATATAGTCACGCATGTCAGACTGGTTCAGTCCGGCGGGGAGATCCGGCATACCGGCTCGGGCCCGTACCAGGTTCACGGCCGCCCGGGCGGTCAGGCTTCCACCGGCAGGCGTTGCATCCGGACCGGCAGACTCGTTGGCGGCTTCCGCATAATTCAGCAGTATTTCAGCATAACGGAAATAATACCAGGGTTGAAAGCCGGCATTACCCCAGGGGTTCTGCAACGGATAGTCGTCATTCATGAACTTTTTGAGGTAATAGCCTGTTTTGGATGTGTTCCAGTTGTCGGGACCATCCTGGCTGTCTTTGCCACCGGGCACAAATGTTTCTATAACAGAGCCACGGTAGGCAGCGCCGTTATATAAAATGGTTTCATAAAAACGGGGATCCCTGTCTTTGTAAGGATCGTTGTCATCATAGCCGGAAGTAGGATCAGTGATGAATTTTCCGTTATCCATCTGGTAATCATCCACAAGGTTTTGCAACGGCAGGTTTCCGCCCCAGCCGCCATATCCGTTGGGGCCGTTGGCTATTTCAAGGTGGGTATGGCCGGCATCCTTCATAAAGAAGCGGACAAAAATAGCTTCATCATTGTGTGCGTCGTGGAAAAGCTTACCATAGCCACCGCTAAACAGGGTATACTTATTAAGGCTGATCACGGCCTGCGCAGCTTCTACTGCCGCCTCCCAGGTGCCTGCAGCATACAGGGGGCTGGCGGCATACAGGGTTAGCCTTGATCTCAAAGCCAGTGCGGCACCCCGGGTAGCGCGTCCCTCCGCCCAGGATCCGTCGTTGTTGACCGGTAATAGTGAAGCGGCTTCATTCAGCTCTGACAACACATAACCAATAGACCCGGCAAGTGAGCTCCTTTGAAATAAAGCTTCATCCTGCAGATTGTCCGTAAGCTCGCTTACCCTGTCGCCCATCAATACCACGCCGCCATAGTTCCTGATCAGGTCATGGTAACGGAAAGCGCGGATAAACTTCAGCTCTCCCAGCAACCGGCTTTTGCCTGTTTCGCTCATCTCTACATCCGGCAGGGCCTGAATGGCAAAATTACACTCACGGATACTCCTGTAGCTTCTGCCCCACAATTGCCCGGCAATACCCAGGTTCTCCGGCGCCAGCAGCCCGCGTTGGATGAGCCAGGTAGCATCGTCATTGTTATAGATCGATTCATCCGTCAATGAGCTCCACATAGCATACTCAAAGCCCCTGCCGAAGCCCGGGTTGGTTCCGTCGCCTTCTTTGTCTGCCAGCCTGGTGCCGAGGTAACGGTTGGTAACAAAATTGATAAACAGGGAAGAGTCAGCTAACAGCGCATCTTCCGAAACCCGGTCTGTAGGTCTTACATCCAGGAAGTCTTTTTTGCAGGAACTGCCCGCTATAACTATAGCGGCAGCTATCAGTGTATGTTTAAATAATATTCGTTTCATTCCTTTAATGATTTGCGAACCACCGCTTACCGGTGCTTCCTTTTTTCAATCAGAATCTAACGTTTATGCCTACGTTAATAATTCTTTGCTGCGGATAGAATTGTCCGCTGCCGCTGTCTCCTTCGGGGTCATAGTCTTTTACTTTTGTAATGGTAAAAAGGTTGAACCCGTTCACATATAACCTGGCCCCCTGCATTTTTATGCTGTTGAGCCAGTCCGGTGAAAAGTTGTAACCCAGTTCCAGGTTTTTCAGGCGAAGGAAGGAAGCGTCGTTCAGCCAGAAGGTATTCGGGTATTGGCCACCGTTTACGGATGCAGAGGTTCTTGTATCCACCCTGGGGAAACTGCCGTCCGGGTTGGATGGACTCCAGCGGTTATCTGCCCAGCTGCTGTAAAAGTTTCCTACCGTACCGGACTCCATTAATACATACTGGCTTACCCTTGACTGACCTGCAAACACAACGGCAATGTCGAAGTTTTTGTATTCACCATTTAACAGGATACCGTAGGTGATCTCCGGTATATTACCGTATTTGGAGCGCACCCTGTCATTGGCGGTAATAGCGCCGTCCTTATCGTAATCTTCGTATATGAGATCACCCGGCTGTGCCACGGAAAGATGCGGGTGCCTGGCAATGTCATCTTCCGTACGGAAAATGCCGGTGGTGTTATATAGCAGATAGGTATTGAGCGGGCGACCGGTTTGCCTTTGATGCGGCAGAACACCAGGTGCTTCATCAATAAAAACGATCTTGTTTTTAGCGTAGGTAATATTACCGGAAACACCCCATCTGAAGTCGCCGCTTCTTTTGTTATATCCCAGTGTTGCTTCCATACCGTTGCTGTTTACCCTGCCAAGGTTTTCAGACGGTACAAGCGGTGTGTTATCAATGGTGCGAAACGGATTTACAATACCTGTGACCATGGGAATAGAGGCATTCCTTTCTGCCAGGATATTATTACGTTGCTGGCTGAAGTAGATCAATTCCAGGTTGAAGCCATTCAGAAAGGATGCTTCGAGCCCGATATCTGTTTTTTGGGCTTCTTCCCAGTGGATAGCGGGATTTGCCAGCTTTGTCAGGTCAATTCCCGGCACTATGTTGCCACCCAGTACCAACTGGTTGTAAAACGAATAGTTATTCAGGTACTGAAAGAGCCCGACATTATCATTACCCAACAAACCGTAGGAAGCCCTCAGCTTCAGGTTTTGGATGCTGTTTACATTTTGAAAAAATGCTTCTTTTGAAATGACCCACCCTCCGGAAACAGAAGGAAAGAATCCGTAACGCTTGCCGGCCGGGAAAGTGGAAGACCCGTCAATACGCGCCTGTACATCCAGCAGGTATCTTTCTGCAAAATTATATCCCAGCTTACCTATATAGCTCTGCCGGGTAAAGCGATAGCTGCTGCCGCTGTTGTTGCGGTCTATAGCCGCAGCACCTCCCTGGCTTAGTTCCGGTGTTTGTGTGGTAGGAAAGTTTTCACGGAAACCGCCGAACGTTTCTCTCCGTATTTCACTTTGCTCATATGCTATAAAGCCGCTCAGCGCGTGATCCCCGAAACCGCGTTCGTAATTTATTTTTATATGCGATGTTATCTGGGTAAAGTTTTCCTGCGACTGGTTGAGTGTAGCCCTGTTGTTGGCACCATGTACGGTACGGGGCACGTATTCTCCCGTATTTCTGTCGTAGTTGTACAGCCGGTAAGGCGTAGCAAACGACTTTGAAAAGTTCCAGGATTTGTCGATAGCCAAAAAGCCGTCTAAAGACAACCCATCAACCGCGGCGATATTATAATTGCCTTTTAGAATTCCGTTAAATACCTGCCTGGGATTACGGTTAATACCGCCGGCATCCGTAGCCATCATAACAGGATTATTGCCTTCGATACCGAGGGAAGGCAGACCGTTGGGATAGTAGGCAGAAAGCGTAGAATACGCCCTGTATATAGAACGGAAAATATCGCCGGCACCTACCGTGGGGAACTGCCGGTTTTCTTCCCTGCCCGACAAATAAAGCGATACTTTGAAGTCTTTGGTGATATTAGCGTCTATATTAGACCGGAAGCTGTATTGTTTGTATTGGGTAGCCCCGTTTTTATACAATCCGTCCTGGAAGAGTGATCCCAGGGAGAAGTAATACCGGATATGCTGAGAACCGCCGGTAACAGAAACATTTGCCTGGTTTTGAAGTGCGGTCTTTTGCAATGTAGCGGCCGCCCAGTCTGTATTGGGATAGTTGAGCGGGTCAGATCCGTCGGCAAATTTCCGGATCTCCTCATCTGAATACTGCTGGTTCATGCCACCGGCTTTGTTATTATAATAAGCTATTTCATTGGCGATGGTGGCATAAGTAGCGGCATCTGCCATTTTTGGTACACGCGTAGGAGAGGAGAACCCCTGGTTATAGCTGGCATTGATGACGGGTTTCCCGGATCTGCCCTGTTTGGTGGTCACCAGTATCACGCCATTTGCCGCACGGCTGCCGTAGATGCTGGCGGAAGCGTCCTTCAGTACGGAAATGCTTTCGATATCATTAGGATTCAGTCTCTCCAGACCCCCGATCTGGCCGGGAATACCATCTACCACTATCAGTACATCTTTGTTACCGGTGGTGGCCTGACCCCGGATGGTCACATTGGATCCGTCATAACCCGGTTCGCCGCTCCGGTTGTTCAGTATGACCCCTGAAAAACGACCCGCAAGCGAATTGGACACGTTGGGTTGCGGGCTTCTTACCAGATCAGATCCTTTAACAGTAGAGATGGAGCCTGTTAAGGTGGCTTTTTTCTGGCTGGTGTACCCCACCACCACCACTTCGCTCATGCTGTTGTCTGCCGGGGTAAGGGTAACATCAAGGTGACTCAGTCCCCCTACCGGCACTTCCAGCTCGGCATAATTGACATGGCTGAATACCAGGATGGCATCGGCGGAGGCATCAATCGTAAAAGCACCCTGTGCATCGGTGGTGTTTCCCTGGTTGGTGCCTTTTACGCGTACCGATACATCGGCAACAGGTTCGTTACCGCTTTTTACGGTACCTGTTACTGTTTGTTGTGCAAAAGCCGGCTGAAGCAGCAGGGTGAGGAAAAAGACGAGGAAAAGATTCCTGCGGAATAATTGCCCTTTGCCGGAGGCCCGGGCACAGGCAAGCAGTAGTTGTTTCATCAAATTACAGTTTTTGAATCGTTAATGTTCGGTGGAAACTACATTCACTATTTCCAACCAGGCATAAAACTAGCTGTTAAAAGAGGGGTATATGGGGGGTAAAACAGCAAAAGAAGGTGGGTAAATTAACAATCCGGAAATTTCTTACGCTTTGATTTTGATGATGTTAAGCTCAGTGTTGAAATTATGCCTGTATTTTTTAATGTATTCGGAAGGCGTCATGCCGAATAACTTGACAAATTGTTCGCGGAAATAGCGGATGTCCCCGATGCCGACCTGGAAGGCCGCCTGGCTGATGTTGACATTACCGGTTAACATGAATACTGCTGCCCTTCTGAGCCGGATGGATCGGATAAATGCGTTCAGGGATTGTCCGGAAATAGCTTTTACCTTATTATATAAGGCAGAATGGCTCATCCCCATTTGCGTGGCAAAGGATTTGATCGTAAATTCTTCATTGTCGATATTTTCCTCCACGATCCGGATGCATTTTTCCAGGAAGTCCTGGTATTCGGCAGGCACTTTGAGGGTATTGTGCCGGAGCGTGACGCTATCCAGGAAATATTTACGCAACTGAAGCCTGTTTTTAAGGGTAGACTGAACTTTGGCGATCAGCAGGTCATCGTCAAAAGGTTTGGTAATATAATCGTCGGCGCCGCTTGCCACACCTTTCAGCTTTATCTCTGCAGCATCCACCGCAGTTAACAGGATCACGGGGATATGGCTCAACTGCGGCGATTGTTTGATCTTTAAACAAAGCTCCACACCATCCATTCCATCCATATTCACGTCACTTATAATAAGATCAGGCAAATATGCAAGCGCTGCCGATAAGCCCTCCGCCCCGTCTGCTGCCGTATATACCAGGTGCTCACCCGAAAACAGCCCGGACAGGTAGTCCCGCATTTCTCCATTGTCATCCACGATCAGGATGGATTTTTTATCCGATACTAATTCCGACGCTGATCTCGCTTCCCGGGGCTTTTCCCCTGGAACAGGTGTAGCCACAGGTGCATTTTCAAATACCGCCAGCTCTTCCAACAGGTTGGCTTTCTTCTCCCGGTCCTGCCAGATCACATTTCCTGCAAAATGCGATTTCCCTTTCAGGAACCGTACTTCCATGACGGTGCCTTTGCCCACCTCGCTTACACATCTGATACCGGCGCCATGCCTGCCGACAAAGTTTTGCACCAGGTATAGCCCCACACCAAACCCAAATCCCTTTTTCTTATCAGTGGATTCTGCCTGCTGGAACTTTTCAAATATCCGCTCAATATCTGTTGCCGCTATCCCGCATCCGCTATCCTCCACGCTGAGCAACATGTCGTTTTCATTTTCATCCAGCCTGATGATAATGCTGCCTCCATCCGTAAACTTGAACGCGTTTGAAACGATGTTGAAAAGGATAATTTCAATTTTTTCATAATCCCCGTATATATGTGGATCCGCTGTATTGTTTTCAAACCGGAAATCCAGGGCTTTGCTGATGGACAAGGTCTCAAAGCAGCTATAGACCTCTCTGCACAGGTCTGCCAGGTTAACGGGAGATACTTTCAGCAGGTCTTCCCCGGCATCGGCCTTCTTGAACAACAGCAACTGGTCTACTAGGCTCAACAACCTGCGGGAGTTTTGAAAAGCGGTGCTGAGCTCTTTATCCGGACTATTGTCACCGGTGGAAACCAGCTTTTTCAGCGGGCTGATGATCAGCGCCAGGTGTGTTCTGAACTCATGTGATACATTGGTGAATATAGAGAATTGCTTTTCCGCCAGCTCCTTATCTTTCTTTCTCTCAAGGTTCACCAGCTTTACTTCGTAGCGAAGCCTTTCCTGCCTGCGGGTATACCGGTTATACAGGAATATGGAACCTGCCACGATCAGGAAACCGGACAAGTAGGCCCACCAGGTGCGGTACCACGGTGGCAGCACTGTTATCTGCAGCAACTGTGTTTCCGTATTCCATTTTCCGTCCGTACCCGTTACTTTCACTTTAAACCGGTATGTTCCTTCATTCAATTTGGAATAGTTCGCTCTCCGGCTTTTTTGAACATAGTTCCAGTCTTTGTCCCATCCCTCCAGCAAATACGCGTAATTGATCTTATCGGCGCCGGCATAATTCAAAGCCAGGAAGTCAATCGATACCACCGCTTTATCATAAGGAAGCTTTATTTGCGATATATGGTTGTTGTGCAGCCCTTGTACATACAGGTTATTTCCCCGGACAGGTGTATTACCAACGGTCAGTCCATTGAGGAGCACAGGTATCTCGTCCCGTTCATTGCCAATGTGTTCCGGTTTGAAAATATTGAAGCCGTTGATACCGCCAAACAAAAATTCTCCGGAACGAAGCGCTGTTCCGGCATTAAAGCTGAACTGGTTACTTTGTAAGCCATCCGAAATGGAAAAATTCCTGAATGATCTTCTGTCCGGGCTCAGTTTGCTGATGCCATTGTAGGTACTCATCCATAAGGAGCCGGTGCTGTCTTCCAGTATTCTTAAAACAGTGTTGCCCGGCAGTCCGTCGGCTTCTGTATACCGGGTATATGTTCCGGTATTCCGGTCAAACAGCAGCAGCCCTCCTTCCTGCGTACCGATCCAAAGCTGCTGATCTTTGTCTTCGAATATGCACCGGACGGCGTAACCGATCGGGTAACGTGTATGATTTTTGTGCTGCCTGTCTATTTTAACAAGTGAGGTATAGTCGCCTCCCCAAAATTCACCGTTACCGGTTTCCGCCAGCGCCTGCAGATCCGTAATGGTTGCGTCAAACAATTCAAACTGCTGCAGCTTGCGGTTAAAGCGGTAAAGGCTCCCGGTATTGGTAGCGCTTGCCCAAAGCTCTTTTTCGGCGTCCTCATGCAACAGCCAGGTATTTCGTTCAACCGTTCCCGTAGCAGTATTGATGCAGTTGAAGTGTTCAAAGCCGCCGGTGGAAGGATTGAAACGGTTGATGCCCCTGAACCAGGTGGAGACCCAGACCTGATCATAACTGTCGTTCAGGATATTGGTCACGAAATTGCTGCTGAGACTGGAAGGGTCATTCCGGTTATGCTTGTATTCCTTATATGTATTCGCGGACCGGTCCCAAAAACGGAGACCGGCCCCGTCGGTACCTATCCAGATATTCCGGTTTTTATCCTCACAAAAGGAGAGGATGAAATTTTCCGCCAGCATTTCATCATTACCGCTGTAGGTGATATGACGGAATGATTTTTCTCTGGGCTCTATCACGCTGATCCCTCCCCGTAACGTACCGATCCATTTTCTTCCCTCCCTGTCTTCCTGGATCCGCCAGACAGAATTACTCTTTACAAGGGTTGTGCCAAAACGTTCGGTTGCATGTCTGGCTACTGTCTCGCCTGCGCCAAGGACAAAGATGCCCCCGCCATCCGTGGCTATCCATATATTTTTATCCCGGTCTGCGGAAATATTGATAACGGGACTTGCAACGGGCAGGTAGTTACCCGAGAATTCATTTTTATCGGTATCGTAAAGGAACAACCCATTGCTGTTGCCTAACCATAATCCTTTCCCTTCCATATAGTGCAGGCTGGCAGACTGCCTGATAGCGTTGTTTACAGGGACCAGCTGTTGGGTGGCGGTTTCAAACCTGAATAATCCTTTGTTCTGAATAAATATCCAAACGAAGCTGCTGTCTGCACCCTGTTCAATATCAGTTACATCGTACCGTTGAACGGCGCCTTCTTCCAGCACCACCTGTTTGCCGGTATTGCTTTCCCCGTCAAATGCTATCAGCCCGGCGTCCTGCGATCCGATCAATATCTGTCCGTTGCTGATCAACCGGATCCGGTGAATATTCGTTGTCACCGGTAATATGATGTCGCGGGCAACGGGCTTATAGTATACCGGCTTAAAGGTGGCGCTCGCTACATTCAGTATGGATACGCCTTTCTGCCCGCCGATCCATAACCGGTGATGATGATCACCTTCTATGGCGAACACCGTATTATTCGATAACGAGGTTGTATCGCCGATGATATTCCGGAAGATTTTGAACTCATACCCGTCGTAGCGGTTCAACCCATCATAGGTACCAAACCACATGAATCCATCATCATCCTGGTAAATGCTCATCACCGCATTGTTGGATAACCCGTTCTCTATTCCGAGGAATTTAACAGGATATTCCTGTCCAAACGCTTGTCCCGCCAGGATTGAAAAAAAGGAAAGCAGACTGATGTACCGGAATGATCTCAAACAGTTCATATGCACAAGCCTTGTCTCCTAAAATTATGGAAACTTTCCGGTATAAGATAAAGAACCTGCTGCATGGTGCTATGGATAGGTGATGTTTGATTTTTGTAAAGTCATTTTTTGGAGTAGCAATAATTCCTCCTCGTTACATTTCATAGCAACAAGGAAACGTTGCAGGCATTTGTCGCTTACAATTTTCTTGTTTTCCCATTTGGAATACTCCTGCTGGCTGACCCCAATCTCACTTGCAACACCAGCTTGTGTGAGCTTTTTCATAGTTCGGAAAATGCGAAGTGTTTCTCCATAGATATCCATGAGGATAAGTTTTAAGTAATGGTGTTATATTTAATTAAAACTCAGGCAATATAGCCATTTTTAATAAAATAGTTGCTGATGCTAAATTTTATCACGTAAAAGACAGTTGTATAATACAACCAAAAAAAGTTGGATAATAAGTGAATTATGGAAACCTTTGAGAATAAGAAATTATGCTGTGCTTCCTCATTGATCTGTATCTTCTATAAAACTGCCTGACCAGATTATATTGCAGTAGCTCTTTTATGAGCATCTGCTTTGTAGTATTGAACCCTTTAAGAGTAAAGATCTGATAGCAACCAGAACGGTTGTTATCCTTAATCAGGAATAAAGCTTTTGTTAACCTGCTTGATCTATTTGCTATGCTTGCACAATATGAACCGAATGTAAAAGCCACCATTGTATTTTTGCGGTTGCTTGGCGTAAAAGTGAATAATGCTACCGTAAACGAAACCCTGCAAAACCATCCTGACTGGCCGAGCCTGCTTTGTATCAGCGATTCCCTGCAGAAATGGAATATACCCAACGCGGCAGGAAAGATAAGGGTGGGGGACATCGACCAGTTACCCCCGCCGTTTGTGGCCTGTACCCGCTATATAGAAAATCCCGTAGCTGTTATAACAGACGTATCCGGCACACATATCAGCTATTGCTCTCACGGACATAAGAAACCAACGATTGTAGAAAAAAACGTTTTTTTAAAAAAATGGGATGGTGTTTACCTTATAGCGGAGCCGAATAAGGAGTCCGGGGAAAAGAATTATAATAAAATAAAACGGAGATCATTGTTTCGGGCATCTGTTCCTTTCATGCTTTTACTGCTTTTGGCCATGTTTTCTTTTTTTAGCCTGCAGTCTGCTTTTAGGAGTAATATCAGCACAGCGGTATATGTTCAGTATATGGTGTATTTAGCAGGTATTATTGTTACTTCTTTATTATTGTGGTACGAAATAGACCGGAATAACCCCTTGCTAAAAAAGGTTTGTACGGGTATTTCAAAAGGAAGCTGCGAAACCATCCTCACCGGTTCGCAGGCCAAATTCCTGGGCTGGCTGAGCTGGAGTGAGATCGGTTTTTTTTACTTTGCAGGCAGCCTGCTGGCGCTGTTGTTTGTACCGGAGGCGATAAATATGCTGACCTGGTTCAGTCTGTTGGCAACGCCTTATATTGTTTTCTCCCTGTATTATCAATGGCGGGTGGCTAAGCGGTGGTGCGTATTATGTCTCGGAGTGCAAGCGCTGCTGCTGGCATGTGCGATCAACACCCTGGCAGGGAATCTTCTGCAGCACCCCCTTACCATATCCGCAGATGTATTGATAGCAATAGCAGGCTGCTTTATATTACCGGTTTTATGCTGGTACACTATAAAGCCTTATTGTCTCCGCTTGCAGCAAAGCGTTACCACCCGGCGGGAATACCTACGTATTAAATTCAATACAGAAATATTTGAAACATTATTAAAAAAGCAAAAGGCTGTTACTGTGCCTGTGGATAACCTTGGCATTCATTTAGGGAATGAAGGTGCTGCACATACCTTGATTAAGGTATGCAACCCTTATTGCGGCCCCTGTGCCAGCGCCCACCCCAAAATTGAAAAATTGCTGGAGGCGCATAATAATCTTCAGGTAAAAATCATTTTTGAGGTAACTGATGATGATAATTTCATAAGCAAACCGGTGAAACATTTGCTGGCGATTATGGAAAAGCAGGATGAGCAGCTTATCAAGAAAGCGTTGGATGACTGGTATCTTGCCGAAAAGAAGGATTACGAAGCTTTTGCAGCCAAATACCCGATGAATGGGCAACTGACTAAACAGGGTCAGAAACTGGCGGCTATGAGCAACTGGTGTAAAGAGATGAATGTAGTAGCAACCCCTACTTTCTTTTTAGACGGAAATGAAATGCCTGATGCATACAGCATCGAGGATCTGGAATATTTTCTTTTGGAATAGTTCCCCAAAGGAATAGCCCGGCGGAACTACCTGGACTGCAGACCGGGGCCGGGAGGCCAAAGCCTGCTGATGCTGAAAGCTGCAGGTGAAAACAATTTTACTAAATTTAAATTCAAAAAAGATGAAAAGAACAAAAATGAGTCTTGCCAATATTCAAAATAGGCTAAGTCGCACAGAAATGAGAGCTATTATGGCCGGCAGCGGTTTCGGTGGCTGTAGTAATGATAAATGTGATAAGCAGTCCTGTGAACTTGTCGGATGTGAAAATCCAGGAGAATGCAGAATAAATAAAAACACAGGAAACTGTGCATGCATGGGATTTTGCGCGTAGTGTGAATTCGGGGATGATTCTTGCAGAACCATCCCCGAATTTTAATATGAAATTTGAATAATTAATAGCATTTTCATTCACCATTACCAGCAAGTAAGGGGTCACAAAAACAACTAACTCTGTGTTAAAGAATTTTCTCAAATACTGCTATAGGGGAGCATTTATTTTTTATATAGTGATCAATTGCTCTTATGCACAAGGGGATATTACCCTGCATATCGGGGATAAAGCACCTGTTCTGAGGGTAAGCAGTTGGATCAAAGGCGAACCGGTTACAGAGTACAAAAAGGGAACAGTTTATGTCATAGAGTTCTGGGCAACCTGGTGTGCACCTTGCCGGGCAGCAATGCCACATCTTTCCAGGTTAGCAAAGAGGTATAAAGATAATGTTGTAGCAGTTGGTATCAATGTTATGGAAGGACGTAACGTTAGCAAGGAAAACCTTTTATCATTTGTAGATAGTATGGGAAGCCAGATGGATTATACGGTTGCCGTACAGGATAGTAATTATGTAGAAAAGGATTGGCTGGAAACATCGGGCGAACGGTGGCATGGTATTCCGAGAGTCTTTGTAGTGGATAGCAACGGGCGCTTGGCATGGGCAGGTCACCCGGGCGAGCTTGGTTGTATATTGCCTAAAATTGTGGATAGGAGCTGGAATGTGGAGGAAGCGGAGGATATCCGGAAAACAAAAAAGTACATCCGAGAATTGGAGGACTCTTTAAATAAAGAACTAATGGAGTACAGGATAACATACGGAAAACCGGGAAAGCCGTACGAGGCAATAGCATTTATCAACAAATTTCTTGAAGAGGAACCTCGGTTACGATATGCACCCCGTATTGCTTTTCATACCCTGTCGGCGCTGATAAGCATTGATAAGCAAAAGGCATACGAATACGGTATGAACGCGATAACGATGGAACCTATTTATCACGAATCGCCTGCTAGTAATATTGCAAGGTACATAGAGGTGAATCCTGCAGGGCTGGAGTTTTCCCCGGAGCTATACAAATTGGCCGCATTCGCATATCAAAAAACAATAGAGGATATTTTTTATCCCGAACTGGCGGATCTGCCTAGGTATTACAGGAAAATTGCAGAATTTTTCTGGTTGTCTAATGATAGGTATCTTGCTATCCTGGCACAGCAGAAAGCCATTAAAATTTCGAAATGCAGGGGACTTGACGCAGCAATAAAGGAGCTGGAATCCGAGCTTGATGAGTATGCAAAATAGTTTTAAAGCAGTGCTATAACAGGGCGTCCCGCTATATGCAGCCTCCCACTCCGTATCGTTATGTTCCACCGGGACTGTGTCCCGGATAGCATGAATGCGTAACAAAGAAAAATAACTAACTATGCGACCCAATTTTCAAATATGGCTACTACTGTTGATCATAGCCGGCGCGGCCTGCACCTCTCATGATCGACCTTCTTCCTCATCTTCGCTGGACATTGGAGATCCGGCGCCACCGTTGTTTGTAGGGGAGTGGCTGAAAGGAGAACCGGTTCAGCAATATGAAAAAGGCATGGTGTATGTTGTAGAGTTCTGGGCTACCTGGTGTATACCCTGTAAGGCCGCTATGCCGCATCTTTCCGACCTGGCCCGCGAGTATAAAGACCGGGTGCGTTTTATAGGGATGGATGTCAAAGAAAGAAAAACCACGCCGCTGGAGAAAATAAAAGCTTTTGTGGACAGCATGGGGCATCGTATGGATTACACCGTGGCAGTGCAGGACAGCACCTTTATGGAGACAAATTGGCTGGAAGCGGCGAAAGTACAGGGAATACCACAGACATTCGTGATAAACAAGCAGGGAATACTTGCCTGGATCGGGCATCCTGCCGAACTGGAAGCGGTACTGCCCCGCATACTGGATAACACCTGGGATATAAAGGCTGTATTGATCAAAAGAAATGAAGACAGTTACCTGAGGGAACTCGAAGATTCACTGATCTGGGAAATGGACCTGCGCAAATATAAGGGCGATCGTTTGAACCCGGATGAGCCCGGCGAACCGGACTCCCTGCTGGCAGCCATTGATAAGATAGTCAGCATTGAGCCCAAATTGAAGTACACACCCTTTATTGCTTTTCATACCTTTTCCACTTTGCTGAAAACAGATCCGCAGAAAGCTTATGCATACGGAAAAGTAGCCATGGTGACGCCAACCTATGAAGAGCCGGTTTACAGCATCATTCGTCAAAGGGTGGTTCATGATGCAGAGAGACTGGACCTCCCGCCGGAAATCTACCGGTTGGGCGCAGAAGCATATCAACTGGAAATAGATAATCTCGTCTATCCTGAGTTGGTTGATATGTCGAAGCTGTACAAGGAAATGGGCACCCTGTATTGGCGTGCGGGTGATCGTCTCAAAGCAACGGAAGCACAACAAAAGGCAATTGACATGCTGAGAGCCCGACAGGATTTCTCAAAAGCTGAAATGGATACGCTTGTTTACCAGCTCCGGGGGTATAGCGAGCTGTAACAAAAGATCGAACCGATGGCTTACAATACATCAATTGCTGTTCTAACCTGCTGGTCGGGGGCATATCCCTGGTATTTCCCCTATTTTCTTCATTCCTGCTCCTTTAATGCAACGATAGATTTTTATATTATAACGGATAATAAGGAGCCAATTGGGAATAAGCCACCCAATGTTACTATTATTTATAAAACCATCCGGGACTTCAATGCAATTGCGTCAAAAAAGTTTGGCTTCAACGTAAGTGTTGACAATCCATATAAACTCAACGATTATAAGCCAGCTTACGGCTATCTGTTTCCGGGAATAGTTAAGGGGTACGACTTTTGGGGGCATAGTGATCTGGATATCATATACGGGGATATTAGAGCTTTCCTCCATGATAAATTGCTTGCAAAATATGATTTTATCAGTGTTCGGCATGATTATACTGCAGGCTGCTTTTGCCTTTATAGAAACACTAAGAAAATGAATTCCTTTTTTATGAGAAGTAAAGATTATAGACTTGTAATGTCTGATCCAAAACATTACTGTTTTGACGAATGTAATTTTGCCTGGGATGAGTTGGTTGAAGGTAAGTCTATTTTAGAACTTGACACCGAAATAGAAAGCTTTACTCATGTAATTAAGTCCGCAGAATTAAAAAATGAGATCCGTGTACATTTTGACTTTATTTTGATGGAAGGAAGAACGGGTAGGATAGTGTTTGATAATGGAAAAATTATATATAAAAATCAACTGGAAGCAATTTTGTATCATCTTTTTTGGTTTAAAAGAGTTTATACTCCAGCAACAGTTCCCCGAAAAATACCCCGCAAATATTATTTCAGTTCATCGAGAATTTACCATCACAGAACATCGAATACGGTTGGTGTTTAGGGAGATATTTAGAATACGAACTTAATTTCTTGCATGCAGTGCCTGCCTATTTTCCCATATACAAACAGCTAGACGCAATGGATTGCGGTCCTACCTGCCTTCGTATGGTAGCAAAATATCATGGGCGCTCAATATCTCTTGATTATCTCAGGAACAGATCGCAATTCGGGAAACAGGGTGTCTCTTTGCTCGGTCTTGCGGATGCCGCAGAGAGTGTCGGGTTAAAATCGGTAGGGGCAAAACTAACCGTTGAACAATTGATCAATGATGCACCGCTGCCCGCCATTTTGTATTGGGATCAGTATCATTTTGTAGTGCTGACACCTTCTTCTACAAAAAAGAAAATGGTTATTGCAGACCCGGCAAAAGGAATGATCACATTGAACGGGGAGGAATTCAGGAAGCGTTGGATTTCAACTACTGAAAACGGACAGGAGAAAGGCGTTGGTCTTTTATTGGAAAGCACTCCCTTGTTCACCCAAATGGATTTTTCCGGCGATACTGAAACGGAGCAAAGGAAGATCGGGTGGAATTTTTTGTTGAGATACCTCAAAGACCATAAGGCTTATTTTTTCCAGATACTGCTTGGACTGGTCATAGGCAGCGCGATACAGGTAGTGTTTCCCTACCTTACACAAAGCATTGTGGATACTGGTATCAATACGCAAAACCTCGGCTTTGTCCAGGTTGTGCTGGCAGCCCAGTTAATGTTGTTGTTTTCACAAACGGTGGTGGAATTCATACGCAGCCGTATTTTGCTGCATATCAGTACAAGAATAAATCTCTCCCTCCTTTCCGGATTTTGGTCCAAGCTTTTAAAATTACCCATTCAGTTCTTTGACAGCAGGCATCCCGGTGACATCATTCAACGTATAGGTGACCATCATCGCATTGAAAGCTTTCTGACCGGCACTGCATTGAACACTTTCTTCTCATTATTTACACTTGGGATTTTTTCTTTTGTGTTACTGGGGTATAGCCTCACTGTATTTTCGATATTCGCAACCGGCAGCATTATGTACATACTCTGGATACAATTTTTTTTGAAATACCGCCGCAGGTTAGACTACCGGAGATTTGCGATTGCCTCCCGTGAGAATAATGCTACTATGCAACTGGTGTATGGCATGCAGGAAATAAAGCTGAACAATGCGGAAAATACCTATCGCTGGGCATGGGAAGGGCTGCAGGCAGGATTGTTTAAGCTGAATTTCAAGAACCTGTCGCTTAGCCAGTACCAGCAGATAGGCGCTTTCTTTATCAACCAGGGAAAAAATATTATCATCACGTTCATTGTAGCAAAGCTGGTGATTGACGGCCAAATTACACTTGGTATGATGTTGGCCATCCAGTATATAATCGGGCAACTGAACGGTCCTGTTGAACAGCTCATAGGGTTTTCCCAACAGGCGCAGGATGCCAGGATTTCTTTGGAACGCCTGAACGATATCCATACACTGGAGGATGAAGAGCCCGCGCATAGGCAGTTTAGTCATTCCCTGCCCGAAAAGCAGGGTATTCATATTAAAGATCTTTCGTTCACTTACCCGGGTGCAGGCAATGAGCCTGTGCTTAAGAAGATCAATCTTACCATTCCACAAGGAAAGATAACCGCAATCGTAGGCATGAGCGGCAGTGGCAAAAGCACCCTGGTAAAGTTACTTTTGCGCTTTTATGAAAGCTACAAGGGAGATATTTACGTGGGCACTGCGAATTTTAAAACCATAAGTCCTAAATACTGGAGAAGCCTGTGCGGAACGGTGATGCAGGACAACTTTATTTTCAATGATAACATACAAAAGAACATTACGGTTACGAATGACAAACCGGACCATGAACGGTTGCTGAATGCCTGCAAAACCGCTAACATTTTGCCCTTTATTGAATCATTACCCCTGGGCTTTTATACAAAACTGGGGGCGGAAGGTAACGGGATCAGTGGAGGACAGAAGCAACGTTTATCCATTGCCAGGGCCGTATATAAGGACCCCCGGTTTATATTTTTTGATGAAGCTACCAATTCGCTGGACGCAAACAATGAAAAAGTGATATTGGAAAACCTGGTAACTTTTTTTAAAAACCGGACAGTTGTCGTTGTAGCACATCGTCTCAGTACCGTAAGGAGAGCCGATAAGATTGTTGTATTAGATAATGGAGAAGTTTTGGAGGAAGGAACGCATGCTGAACTTGTTTCAAAAAAAGGGAAATATTTTGAACTGGTAAAAAATCAACTGGAACTTGGGAACTAATGAATCCATATTAACCCCATCAGCCAACGGCACACATGAGAATGCTGTGTTTAGAGATGTTTTTTCAGTGGGCGAACCTGAGATGGAGGATATTATTTCCCACAGACCCCCTTATTTCGTGCGTTGGGGAACCATTTATTTTTTTGTATTGTTGCTGTCACTTGCGGCAATAAGCTGGTATATAAAATACCCCGACAAGGTTATCGCTACGGCAAAGCTGAACAGCCTGCATGCCCCCCAACAGGTAATAGCCAGAACGGATGGAAAGTTGATCAGGATACTGGCAAAAGAAAACGAAAAAGTAGACAAAGGGCAAACCCTGGGATATATAGAAAGCATCGCGGATCCCCTGTCAATACAAAAAATAAACAGGCAGATAGATACTATCAACCATCTTATTGCTGAAAGCAGGTCGGAAGAAATTGTACATTTTTTCCAAGAGGAGAAGCACTTGTATTTTGTGGACAACCTGGGCGAACTGCAAACAGCTTACGAGGTCTTTATGCAATCATTCATAGCCTATAAAGACTACCTGAACAACGGTTTTTATTTACGTAAAAAAGAAATGCTGCAAGATGATCTGCGGAATATCCGGAATCTGTACGATATACTTATTGAGCAGAAAAACTTATTGGAAGAGGATATTTCACTGAGCGAGCGAACATTTGATGCAAACAAAAGCCTGTCAGATGAAAAAATAATCTCTCCTTTAGACTATCGAAATGAAAAGAGCAAGCTTATAGCCAAACAACTCTCCTTTCCACAGATCAAAGCTTCCATTGTTTCCAATGAAAGGGAACAAAATGAAAAACAAAAAGAAATAGCTGAATTGGAAAACCAGGTTGTCATACAAAAGAACACTTTTCTGCAGGCTTTGCAAACCATCAAAAGCCAGATACAGGAATGGGAGTTTAGATATGAACTAAAAGCCCCGGTTGCCGGAACACTCGCCTTTACAGGATTCCTGCAGGAAAACCAGGAGTTGAAAGCAGGACAGTCACTATTTTATGTACAGCCTGACAGTACTTGCTATTATGCAGAAATGCTGGTTCCTCAATACAACTTTGGAAAAGTAAAACCAGCGCAGAAAGTGCTGCTCAAATTCCGGGCATATCCATTCGAGCAATATGGTTCGGTTGTTGGAAAAATAGACAATATAAAGCCTGTGCCTACGGACAGCGGCTACCTGGCAAAAGTCGGGTTGCCGGATGCATTATTGACTAACTACGGGAAACACCTTCAGTACACGCACGGATTGCTGGCGGAGGCAAACATCATTACAGAAGATATGCGGCTGCTGGAGCGTGTATATTACAGGATCAGGCAAATTACAAATGAAGGCAGATAGAGTGCTGTTGTTATAATCGTAATTAAAAAATAAAAAGGATGGAAAGCATTCAAACAGCTCATATGCACAAGCCTTGTCTCCTAAAATTATGGAAACTTTCCGGTATAAGATAAAGAACACTGCTTATTCCGCTACATCAAGGTTCTTTACAAAGTCTGCGGGGCTTTTCCCAAACTGCCGGCTGAAGTCCCTGCTGAAGTTGGATGGGTGCTTGTAGCCCACCATATAGGAGACTTCATATACCTTCAGATTTTTATCTTTGAGCAACTCAGCGGCTCTCTTAAGCCGGATGATATTTATCAGCTCGTTGGGTGTAAGATTTGAGATGTCTTTGATCTTCCTGAACAAGGTGGACCTGCTGATGTTGAGATTTTTTGCCAGTTTCTCCGTGTCAAGCGCTGTGTCGTCTATATTCTCCAGTATCACAGTTTGCAGCTCTTCTAAAAATTGTTCGTCCGCTTTTGAGTGGGCCATGGAACGCATATGCGCCAGGGGCGATTTATGGAAGAATTGCATCATCCTTTCCCTGTTGAGGAACATACTTGCGATCTGCGCGTCGAGATGTGCCTGGGAAAATGGTTTTTCAATATATGCCTCCGCACCCAGCTCAAGTCCTTCTACTTTCGACTGGATGCTGTTTTTTGCAGTAAGTAAAATGAGGGGGATATGGCTAAACCTGATATCTGATTTCATGCGTTGGCAAAGCTCATATCCATCCATTACAGGCATCATTACATCGCTTACTACCAGTTGAATTGCTTTTTCTTCAAGCAGGCGGAGCGCTTCAGCTCCATTGGAGGCAAGATATACGGAGTATTTTTCGGTGAGTTCAGTGGCAACGAAAGATAATATTTCGCGATTATCATCCACCAGCAGGATGCCCGGCTTTGAGTGATCTTCCGACGTTGCAAAAAAATCGGCCTGGTGATCAGGTTCATCAGGCCGTTCCTGCGAAAGATTAAATTCCGGTTCCTGGTGAATAGGCAATCTTGCGGCAAATACATTTTTCCCATCTTCGGAGGCGGTAAGTGTAAGCGATCCTTTATGTAACTCCGCCAGCGACCGTGACAGGGCAAGGCCTATACCTGTTCCTCCTTCTTTCTTTTCATGTGCGCTGAGCCTGAAAAACGGCTCAAATATTTTTTCTCTCAAAGCTGCATCCGTTATCAGCCCGTCATTTAAAACCTGTATGGTAAAATATTCATCCTCACTATTGAAAGGAAGTAGTTTGATAGTGATATTGTGATCTGCATATTTTACAGCATTGTCTACAAGGTTGCTTACGATTTTAGTAAGGGCTTCCGGGTCTACATAAGCCTGTAATGGCAGGCGTGGCAGGTGCACCTGCATGTTTTTTCCTTTTTCAACAGCCGCCGGTTTAAAGCGTTCAAATATATCCTGCAGCATACTGCTGATATTGGTTTTAACAAAACTCAGCCTGTAGTGTTCATTTTCTGTTTTTCTGAAGTCGAGTAGCTGGTTGGTTAGTTGAATAAGGCGGTCAGTATTCTTTTCCATCACAAGCAATTTTTCTTTGATCAAAGGGTGGGTATCTGCAATACCCAGAATCTTTTCAAGAGGGAGCTTAATCAGGGTCAAAGGTGTTCTTATTTCGTGGGCTATATTGGTAAAAAAATCAATCTTGGACCGGTAGATCTCCTTATCCTTTTCGTGTTCCAACTGCTCAAAAAGTACTTTATTTTTCTGTTCATTATATTTTTTATTATACCTGAAAATAATATAAAGAATACCCAATATTATTAAAAAATACAATAAATAAGCGATATTACTTTTCCAGAACGGAGGCGTAATTTCTATTGCAAGGCTGGTAGCGGTTTCATTCCATTCGCCTTTTTCGTTAGTTGCCTTCACCTGAAATTCATACCGCCCCGGTTGAAGGTCTGTGTAAAAGACTTTCCTGTTTTTTTTGAGATACGTCCACTTGTCGTCAAGTCCTTTTAAAAAGTAGGCATATTCTACCATATCCGGGTTGGATAGCCGCAGCGCCGCAAAATCAAGGCTCAGGTTATTTTGAAGATGCGATAATGTGAGTTTTTTAATATTGGTTATGGAGTTGTTCATTACTACGGAGCCATAGGCCTGTTTCGCTTCAATTTCCTCATTGTTGATTTGTATGCCGGTTAAATAAACGGGAGGAAAAGAGGTGTCGGGTACCAGGCTCTTGCTGTCAAAACGGATCAGCCCGCCAACACTTCCAAAGTACATCATGCCGTTTTTATCCTTATAGGCTGAATTGTAGTTGAACTGGTTTGTCAGCAAGCCGCTGCTGCTGGAGAAGGTTTTTATTACGCCGGCGTCCGGACTCAGATACACCAGTCCCATAGAAGTACTTACCCATAATTTCCCTTCATCGTCTTCGAGCATGCTGTATACCATATTGCTTGGCATTCCCCTGAGTGTATTATACAGTGCTGTAATATTACCGGACTGGTCGATGCTCAACAGGCCATTTTCAGTTGCTACCCAAATGCGTCCTTCACTACTTTCAAACAAAAGATTTACTCTGTCTGATGTAAGGCCCGTGGTATCATTGCGCTTAAGTTTTACCGCGCCTTTTTCTCCCGTTTTCGGGTCATAATAGTACAGTCCATCGCTGAAAGTGCCTCCCCATATTCTGCCGGTATTGTCTTCCAGCAGGCAGGTGTAAAAAAGATATTCCGGCATTTCGGTGATCCGGGTAAATGTATCGTTCGTTCTATTGTAAACATGTACGCCTTCTGCTGTAGCAAATAACATTTTATCATCCCTGGTGCGGAGAATGGAATGGATGAAATTATTTTTGAGCATTCCTGATCTGGCACCCCAGGTATAACGACGTACTACTTTAAGCGTATTGATGTTGATCACATCTATACCATGATAAAAATATCCAACCCATAGTTCATCATCAACGGCAGCCAAACCATGAACGTTGTGATGCGCTATATCCCCGGACTTTTTGTTGTCCGCAAAGTTCTTAAATCTTCCGCTTGCAGGGTCCATCATATTAAGTCCCGCATCTTCCGTTCCCACCCATATTCTGCCATATTTATCCTGTACGATCTCTCTCACCGCGTTCCCGCTTATGGCATACTTCCCCCCAGGATAAAATTTTTCAAAATGGTTGAACTGCCTGGGCATGTAATTGAGCCCTCCAAAATAAGTACCTGCCCAGATACCGCCTTCCGCGTCTTTACATAAAGCATATACCGCGTTGTCAGATAGAGAATAGGGGTCGCCCTGTTGCCGGGTAATATTGATGATGTTATTCGTCTCCTTATTCCAGGTATAAATACCCGATTCCGTTCCAATCCAGTATTCATTGTTCCCCACGGCAATACATTCCCGGACATAGATCTCCGTACCCTTGTTGTCCATCCTGATAAGAGGGGTTGCCTCTTTTGTTTCCGTATTGTATAATAAAAGCCCCCGCATACTGGTGCCCACCAGTATGTTTTTGTCATCTACCGGTAACAGGCATTCTATAAAGCGGCTGATCTTGTTGTTCGTTTCATGTACTACCTCATACCATATAAGATTACCGGATTCATCAAGGCAGGCTGTCTTTCCGTCTGCAAAACCGATCCATATTTGTTTTCCGGCGGAAACGTTCATACAGGAAGCGTTCATCTCTGCGGCATCCTGCAGCAGGATGGATCTGGCGGAAGCACTATCATACCGGTAGATCCTTCCATCCATGATATACCATAGTTCTCCTCCGGCATTGAACGCAATAGCGCTTATCCTGCCGTTGGGAGAAGAAGATAACAGGGTGAATTTTTCGGTTTGAATGTCCAGTCTGTATAAGCCGTTGTAAGTGCCTACCAGTATGTTTCCTGTCGCGTCTTCCACCAGCTTATAAATGGAATTGCTGCCTATGCTTTCAGGGTTGCCTTCAATATTCCGGTAAATTTTGAACTTATAGCCATCATAGCGATTCAGTCCGTCTTTGGTGGCAAACCACATAAAGCCCCTGCTGTCCTGCAGGATGGCCATAACAGAGTTGTACGATAATCCGTTTTCCACTTTGAAATGGCGGAAATTGAATTGCTGAGCCTGCAACTGCGCGGCAATCGTTAGTAGTAATATGAGATATAAGCCCTTTCTCATTCCCGGTACAATTTAAAACAATTACAGGTTTGGTTGACTGTATGGAATGATTTGATAAGATTTTGATACGATATGGAAAGCCGGTCTCTGTTTAAATAAATTACTTTGAAAGAAGAATACAGCCTGAGATTACTATTGCTTTGACTTCAGGCTGATTTTTGGATTTCAAAACCATATGATATGATAAAACGACTGCTTAACAGAATTCCCATGCTGTTCATGCTACTGCTGATCAGCCTGGTCTCCACGGCGCAGCAAACGTATAGAGGCGTTGTGCGTGGCGCCGGAGGAGAAGCACTGACCGGTGCTACTATTGTTTCCAAATCAACAAATGCTTCTGCTGTTTCCGGCCCCGACGGAGAATTCAGTATCCAGGCGGTTTCGGGTGATGTTTTGACTGTGAGTTATGTAGGATATGTAACAAAGGAAGTTACGGCAGGAGGCTCCGGCTTTATCGAAGTCATCCTGTTGGCTGTTTCCGAAGACCTGCAGCAGATAGTGGTGGTGGGATATGGCACACAGCGTAAAAAAGATCTTACGGGAGCTATTGCTGTGGTGGATCCCAACGATTTGAAAAAGAGGCAGGCTACCACTGTGGCAGAAGCATTGCAGGGGCTCGCGTCGGGTGTGTATGTAAGAGCATCTGGTCGCCCCGGTTCGGAAGCGAATGTGCAGATACGGGGCGTTAAGAATTTAGGCAATACCAATCCGTTGTATGTAATCGATGGATTGATCACTACCGCTAATCGTGACTTTAATCCCAATGATATCGAATCGATACAGATCCTCAAAGATGCGTCTGCTGCCGCGATATATGGTTCAAGGGCTGCCAATGGCGTAATTATTATTACCACTAAAAGCGGCCGCCAGGGTCCCATGAAAGTAGATGTTAACGTTAAATCGAGTTTGCAGGTAATGCCACGTTATAAGCTGGCAGAAACAGAGGAATTTGCGCGGCTGAATTATATGGCCTATGATAATGCCGGTGTTGCCCGCCAGGACCTTGCGCTGGAGAATAATACCAACTGGCAGGATGCAGCTTATCAGACCGGTGTAATGAATGATATTAACACTTCGTTTTCCGGTGGAGGGAACAGTGGCAGCTATATGGTTTCCGCAAATTATTTTGGCAACAAAGGAACGGTTATCAGCACCGATTTCAACCGCCTCACTTTACGGGTAAACTCTCAGGGGTCAAAAGGTATTTTTAGTATTGGTGAAAACATCGCTATTTCAAATGCAAAATCAGACGAAATATCCGGAAACCCTGTGCTGGATGCAGTTCGGTTATTACCTACGATCCCCGTTTATGATGAAAACAACCCGGGCGGCTATGGTTATGGAAATGAAGCCAAAGCCCGCACATTTGGCACCAATCCCGTTGCTATAGCCGACCTGGAAGACCGCACCAATACTAATTTTCGCGTAAGGGGTAATCTTTGGAGTGAGTTGAAGTTTACACCATGGTTGAAGTACAGGTTTAATGCGGGTCTGGAAACCAGCCACGATAACTATAAGTATCTGCGTAAAGAGGGAAACTGGACTTTGAACCAGCCATATGATCCGGCAATTGCCAATGAGAATATGGCTAAATACTTTTCTACACAAATAGACAATACCCTCACATTCACCAAACAATTTGGAAGACATGATGTGAACTTGGTGGCAGGGCAAACGTACCAGAGAGACCGCTATGAACAAATATGGGGAACCAAGCGTAATTTGCTTGTAAACCCGGCCGGAGGATATTACAGTACACTTGACCAGGGCAATGAGCCGCAAACCGGCGGGTACATCACCGAGGCAGTTATATTGTCTTACCTGGGCAGGTTGGAATATAAGTTTGATGATAAATACATCATCAATGCAGTATTGCGCCGTGATGGAACCAGTCGTTTGAGTCCCGGTAAACGCTGGGGCAATTTCCCTTCTGTTTCTGCTGCCTGGCGTATCAGCAGGGAGACTTTTTTTAACGTATCATGGATAGATGATCTGAAGTTGCGTGGAAGCTACGGAACACTCGGCAGTAGTAATATTGGTGCGTGGGACTATTTGGCTGTAATCAACACTTTCAGTACGATTGCGATGGGTACCGGTCAAAACATTCTGCCGGGGGCTACCCAGGTACGCCTTGTAAACCAGGACCTGGGCTGGGAAAAGCTTGTTCAAAAGAACATCGGGCTGGATGCCACCCTGTTCAACAACCAGTTGACTGTAACTGCTGAGTATTTTAATGCCACTACTAAAGATGTACTTACGTCTATGCCTATTGCATATACCACAGGTAATGATGGCGGTAACCCTGTGGTAAACGCTGCTACGGTGCGTAATACCGGCTTTGAACTTTCTGCCACTTATCGTAAGGAAGGCAACTTTGGTTACAGCATCGGCGTAAATCTATCTACACTTAGAAATAAGGTACTGAACCTTGGATATGGCAGAACGAAAATTTATGTAGGAAATACTGTCAGCGAGATTGGGCAGCCGTTGGGTATGTGGTATGTATTGCAAACAGATGGTTTATTCCAAAGCCAGGAGGAAATTGATAACTACAAGAATAAAGACGGACAGGTAATACAGCCCGGCGCGAAACCCGGTGATATCCGCTTTAAGGATAACAATGAAGACGGACAGATCACCAACTCGGATAAGGTGGTGGTAGCAAGTCCCTGGCCGAAGTTTGAAACAGGCATTAATCTTGACGCCAATTGGAAAAGATTTGAGTTCACCATGCAATGGTTCGGGTCGTTCGGACATACAGTGTATAATTCGTACCGGAGTGTGGTAGACCGCTTTGATGACAACTCCAACTATCGTGCCGGCGTAAAACCATGGACACCGGAAAATCCCGATACAGACTTTCCCAGGGCAGTATATGCGTCTACCCTCAACTCGAGAGGTGACACGGACCGATGGCTGGAACCGGGAAGTTTCCTTAGATTAAAATATGTAGGACTTTCATATTCCCTGCCGGAAGGTTTGGTCAGAAGGATCGGTTTTAGCAATGCGCAGGTTTCAATATCGGGGCAAAACCTGATCACCATTACCAAATTCACCAGTATTGATCCGGAGTTCAATAATGCCAGCATTTTTGAAAGAGGGGTAGAAGCATTCATTTATCCGAATGTAAAAATGGCAAGTGTCGGTTTGTCTTTCGGATTTTAATACCTAAACATATCTGTTATGAAATATATACAATCAATTATAGTTATACTGACCAGCTATGTACTGATTTCTTCCTGCAAAAAATCGGTGCTGGATGTGGAAAATCCAAATACATTGACAGAAGATGTATTCTGGCAAACCGAGTCGGACGCGCAAAAAGGTCTGAACGCGGCTTATGCCATGTTTTACAAGCCCGGACTTTGGTCGAGATGGATTTACTTCAGGCTGGACCTTACCTCCGATGAGGGTTTCAGCAACAGCCCCTGGATCGAATTGGCCGACTGGACCCGATTTCAGTATATCAATTACAATTTTTGGGAAGGGAATGTCAATACCTGGAGAGATACTTATAAAGCGGTTTTTCGCCTGAACCAGGTGCTGGCCAATGTGGTGGATATCAACTTCTCCAACCCGGCGGCAAAGGAGCAATTAATTGGTGAAGCAAAGTTTCTGCGGGGGGTGCATTATTACTATGCAGGCCTGATGTGGGAAAATATTCCGCTTGTACTGGAGCCCTCCAAACCGGATGATCTGCCGGCACAAAGTACGCTTGCCCAGGTATGGGCGCAGGTGGAAAAAGACTGGACGGAATCACTTGCTGCATTACCTGTATCATACGGCGCGGCGGATGTGGGAAGACCTACCCGGGGCGCCGTGCAGGGATATCTTGCACGTTTATACATGCAGCAGCACAAATGGACTGAGGCAAAAGCGGCACTTGATTATTTCTTTACCGGCGAGGGCAAGGACAGCTACTCACTTGTAACCAATTACAATGATAATTTTACGGACATCAACGAAAACAACAGCGAGTCTGTTTTTGAAATCCAATTTTCAGATGTTAACAAGGGAGGCGATGGAGACGGCGTAAATCAGACAATGAGCACCAACCGCCCGCAGTTCTTTGCGCCCCGGGGCATTGGCTGGTCTGACGGCCAAGCCCGCTATTGGGTAGTAGATGAGTTTAAAAAAGAGAAAACCACTGATGACAATATAGATCCGCGGCTACGGCACACCCTGTTTTATCCCGCGCTGGAAGCCGACTTTGGTGACAAAGTATATGGACGCAACTGGGAATGGGGGGCACAGGAAGCATGGTTCCGTAAATACGCCCGTGACTATTATCGCAATAATGAAGATTATTTTGCACAGAACAATTTCAGGATGCTTCGCTATGCCGATATTTTGTTGATGTATGCGGAAGTGCTGAATGAGTTAGACCAGACAGCCGATGCCTATCAGTATGTAAACACCGTGAGGGCCCGTGTAGGCATGGCTCCTTTGGCTACTGCCTACCCGGCCATCGGTAATGATAAAACACTTTTCCGGAACAGGCTGAAAGTGGAAAGGGTGCTGGAGCTTTGCGGTGAAAGTGTGCGTTGGGCCGATTTGAAAAGATGGGGCGATCTTGAAACGCAGGCGGGCGTCGATATCATAAAGCAACGCGATCCCGACTTCAACAATTTTGTGGTGGGTAAGCATATCCGTCTTCCCCTGCCACAGATTGAAGTGGAGAATAATACAAATCTTCAGCAGAATAGTCAATATTAAGCTTTGACATAATGAAAACAGGATATAGCATTTTGGGGCTGCTGTTGTTATGGTCGTGTACGCGCCCGGCAACCGTGCAGCAGGCTCCTATTACACTGGCCGACCCGACCATCCTCTACCACGAGGATACATACTACCTGTATGGCACGGGGGGAAGCAGCAATACGGGCTTCTTTGTATATACTTCTACCGACCTGGAGAACTGGAGCGGCCCGGCAGGAAAGAGTGACGGTTATGCTTTGAAAAAGGGCGATGTGTTTGGCGACAAAGGTTTTTGGGCGCCACAGGTATTTGAGTACGGGGGAAAAT
The DNA here is from genome assembly GCA_037190885.1 of Chitinophagaceae bacterium. Lineage (GTDB taxonomy): Bacteria > Bacteroidota > Bacteroidia > Chitinophagales > Chitinophagaceae > Agriterribacter. The sequence goes on along the minus strand of JBBCJQ010000008.1, from coordinate 14,030 downwards.
TTTATATGGCATACACGGCTAATGAGCAGATAGCCATTGCCGTCAGCGATAGCCCGCTTGGCCCCTTTCGCCAGCAACGGAGAGATTCACTTTCCGGACCGGGCAAACAGATTGATCCTTACGTATTTCGTGATGATGACGGCAGTCTCTATATGTATCATGTAAGGCTTACCAACGGGAACCGCATTTATGTTGCAAAAATGAAACCGGACCTGAGTGACGTGGATACGGCTACCGCCAGAGAAGTATTGCATGCGGAACCGGGTTGGGAAAATACCTGGAACGCAGAATGGCCGGTGGCGGAAGGTCCAACGGTTATTAAACATAAAGGAAAATATTATTTAATATACTCCGCCAACGATTTCCGTAACCCGGATTATGCGGTAGGCTATGCCGTTAGCGATCATCCGCTGGGCCCCTGGATCAAGCAAAAACAGTCGCCTGTTATCAGCCGTAGCAATATCGGCATTAAGGGTACAGGGCACGGGGATATATTAAAACTCCCCAATGGTGAAATGAAGTATGTGATGCATACACATCGTGACTCTTCTACGGTTGCACCGAGATTGACCGGCATTGTTGATATCCGGTTTGAAAGTGGTGACGATTTTGACAGTATCGTGGCAGACCCCTCCAGTTTCAGGTATCTTACCACGCCACAATTTGTATTTACCAATCCGTTGCTGCCTTCCGGCGCTGACCCTTTTAGTATTTACAAAGACGGTTATTATTACTATACGCACACACTGGCTAACCGGCTGTCTGTCTGGAAAGTAAAAAACATTGCCGACCTGCCTTATGCAAAAGAAAATGTAGTATTTACACCACCGGACGATGCTCCTTATTCGAAGCATATGTGGGCGCCGGAGATCAATTACATCGATGGTAAATGGTACATCTATTTTGCCGCCTCAGACGGGGATATGGGTAAACAACGTATGTATGTTATAGAAAACGGCTCTCCGGATCCTACTTCGCAAAACTGGATACTGAAGGGACAGGTGGCGGATGCCACGAACAAATGGGCCATTGACGGCAATGTATTTGAGTGGGAAGGCAGGTTGTATATGCTTTGGTCGGGCTGGGAAGGAGATGAAAATACACAGCAGAATATTTACATCGCGCCCATGTCCAATCCCTGGACCATTTCAGGAGAACGTGTTTGTATTTCGAAACCGGAGCTGGACTGGGAAAAGCACGGAAAGTTAACAGATGCGAAAGGAGAGAGGATCGTGCTGGTGAATGAAGGGCCCCAATCACTGATCCATAAAGATAATTTAATGGTGGTCTATTCCGCATCCGGTTGCTGGACGGATCATTATGCATTGGGCATGCTGCGTTTCAAAGGCGGCGATCTGCTCACTGCGGCGAACTGGGAAAAAAATGTTCAACCTGTATTTGAAGGATCGGCAGCGGACGGGATCTATTCTCCGGGGCACAATTCATTTTTTAAATCGCCGGATGGAAAGGAGGATTGGATACTGTATCACGCGAATGATCAACCGGGACAGGGCTGCGGCGGCACGCGCTCGCCACGTACCCAACCTTTCGCGTGGAAAGCAGATGGCACGCCCGATTTTGGTAAACCCGTAAAAAGAGATCTGCCCCTGGCAGCGCCTGCTGAATAAATACTTTTTGCATCAGGCGCCCGCAGGAAATTATGTAACGATTAAATTCAAAAGCAATGGATATAAGAAGATTGATACTGCTCTCACTGATTGTCGCAATATTTACTATAACCGCGAATGCACAGACACTGCCGGGGAGATGGACAGAAGCAAAGGCCAATCAGTGGTATGCGCAACAGGATTGGCTGGTCGGCAGTAATTTTCAGCCTTCTACGGCTATTAACCAGTTGGAAATGTTCCAGGCGGCTACATTTGATACAGCTACCATCAGTAAGGAACTGGGCTGGGCAAAGGACCTGGGTATGAATGTAATGAGGGTGTACCTGCATCATTTGTTATGGACTTCTGATAAGGAAGGCTTTAAAAAACGCTTGAATACTTATCTCGATATTTCATCCCGGCATGGCATTAAAACACTATTTGTTTTTTTTGATGATTGCTGGAATGATACTGCCTGGGTGGGGAAGCAACCTGCGCCGAAAACCGGTATACACAATTCCGGTTGGGTAAGAGATCCCGGCACCATGTTGTTCAGTCACGCCGATACCATAAAAACACTGGAAGCGTATGTGAAAGATGTGCTCACTGCTTTTAAAAACGACAGGCGCATCCTGATGTGGGACCTGTATAATGAACCGGGAAATAATGCACAGTTCGCTAAAAGTCTCCCGCTGGTTAAAAAGGTATTTCAATGGGGCAGGGATGTAAATCCTTCGCAGCCGTTAACGATAGGGGTATGGAACAATGCCCCGGGTTTCAAAGAACTTAATGCATTCCAGCTTGAAAACTCGGATATTATATCTTACCACAATTATCATTATATAGAAGATCACCAGTATACTATTGATACGCTGCGTAAACATAACCGCCCGCTGGTTTGTACGGAATACATGGCACGCACTAATGGAAGCCTTTTTCAACTAATCCTACCGATATTAAAGAAAGAAAAAGTGGGTGCTATTAACTGGGGCTTTGTGTCCGGTAAAACCAATACCATTTATGCATGGCGTACGCCCATGCCGGACGGGGGAGAACCCCAGCTCTGGTTTCATGATATTTACAGAAAGGATGGAACGCCTTTTAGTGAAAATGAGGTGGAGTTTATAAAACAGATAACAAAGCCATAGAGCATCCCGCTTTTTGATGCAACCATTACTTAAATATGTACCGACATGAAATTATTCTGCGCATTTTTAAACCTGTGTTTGTTTTTTTCATGTAGCCTTGTGCAGGCGCAGCAACCCAATCCGCCGGGACAGGTAAATGGTATGGAAAAACCCGTGCACGAAGCCTACCTGTTCGCACATATGATGCATAAGGATTACGGTCGCTTATATTATTCCGTTAGCCTGGATGGTTTACACTGGAAACTGCTGAACGAAGGCAAACGTGTGTTTGAAGATTACAAGGGTCACCCCGATATATGTAAAGGTCATGACGGACGGTATTATATTGCGGGTAATACCAGTGACGGGTCTCCGGATATTAATTTCTGGGTATCAGAAGATTTGATTCAATGGACAAAACACAGCACTTATACGCCTGATCTGAAGAAGACGCCCGGCTATGCACATGCGCTGCAGCGTATAGGTGCGCCCAAACTGTATTATGATGCGGATTCATCCCGTTATATCCTTACCTGGCATACCCCGCACCTGAACGGCACCAAAGAAGACCCGGAAAGATATTGGGCGAGCCAGCGTACCCTGTATGTGCAATCAAAAGACCTGAAAACTTTTTCAGCGCATCCCGCTAAACTATTTCAATGGGATATGGGTACGATTGATGTGTTTCTCAGAAAAATAGATGGCAACTACTATGCTATTATTAAGGACGAAGTGTATCCTACGCTCTATTGGACGACCGGCAAAACGATCCGTATTGCCAAAGCGCCCTCGCTGCTGGGCCCCTATTCTGAGCCAGGCCCTTCTATAAGCCCTAACTTCCGGGAAGCGCCGATGCTGATCCCGTCCCCCGATGGAAAGATCCATTACCTGTATTACGAGCAGTATCCCGGCGTTTCTTATGGACTTTCCATTGCCGATAATATAAACGGACCCTGGTATCAGGCATCAGGATATACTTTTTTCAGTGACTGGGATAAATACAGCCTGCCGCCGCAGGTGCGTCACGGTTGCATGATCACCCTTTCAAAAAAAGAATATGATAAGCTGGTATCGCATTTTGGAGTGGACTGATCGAGTGATTTCGATAAGCCTTTTGCGCCCTTTTTGTGAAAGGAGTCTCGCAAAGCCGCGAAGAACCGCATAAGTACACAAAGTAGATAACAGACTCCGGTTCTCTAATGTTTTCCCGCTATCCGGAGTCTCCGGACTCCGGATTTGCTATGTTCTCCCGGGACTGCGTCCCGGACAACCTTTTGTCTGAAAAGAACATTACCGGCGGTTTGTTCAACTAAAAAACCCCGGCATATCGCCGGGGCTTCTATATATTAATTTTTCCTTACATGTAGCGTGTGGTGTTATTACAGGTTGCCTGCTTTGGTCACCTTTTTGTGCGAAATATCCTTTGTATTGATCGTAATATCTTTATAAGAAGTGGTTATCCTGTTGGCGTCGGTGAAGCTAACTTCTTCCAGTTCACCGTCAATGAACCAGAATGCCAGCTTAACAATGGCGCCGTTCTCGCTTTGACTGTCTACGGTAAAGCTCTCTTTCTTGCTGATCGCCTGCAGGTTATTATTTGATAACGCGATGCGGGCAGTGGCATTTCCGGTTGCCAGTGATACTTTATTTTCTTCAATTTGGATATAAGAAGTCTTATATGATTCATTGTCAATGAAATACGCATTGAAAGTGGAATCAAATTTAATTTGCTGGTGCTGCTGGGATACAAACTGTATATCGGTTTGTGCTTTAGCTGCTGAACCTGCGATCAAAATGGCTACTGTAAGGATTAAACTTTTCATGACTTTCGGTTTTCATATAAAACGGACTAAGTGTTTTTTCTGTACTTTCCATTGCCCGATTTCGGTTAAGACGCAAAATATCCCGATAACCGGCGTTTATCGAAGGATGAAATTATTGCTCCCGCGGCAGCACCCGCTTCTATACTAAATAGTTATAATAAAATCAAATATGTTGAAAAATTAATTGCTGGTATTTCTTTATTATTTACCTTTGCACTCCTTAAATTGGGCCTAATACAATTTGACTTTTCAATTGAATTTACAAGTGACTGATATCTAATAAGTTTTGTTTTAACCTGAAACGAAGCTTATGGGGTATTTTGTCATTTAAACAACAATAAAAGCGCTTTTAAAACTATGTCTTCAACAAAAGTTGCTACAAACGGCAGGATTGATTTTGGAAAAATCAAGCATTTGGCTGAAACGCCTGATCTGTTGGAAATCCAGATCCAGTCTTTCAGAGAATTCTTTCAGCTCGAGACTACTCCTGATAAAAGGAATATCGAGGGGTTGTTCAAGGTGTTCAAAGAAAACTTCCCGATCACCGACACAAGAAACATATTTGTACTGGAGTTCCTGGATTATTTCATTGATCCGCCCCGGTACAGTATAGAAGAGTGTATGGAGCGCGGGCTTACCTATGCTGTTCCCCTGAAAGCAAAATTACGCCTTAGTTGTAATGACGAAGAACACGTAGATTTTCAGACTATAGTACAGGATGTGTTCCTGGGTAATATTCCTTATATGACACCCAGGGGTACTTTTGTGATAAACGGGGCTGAGCGCGTCGTGGTTTCCCAGTTGCACCGTTCTCCCGGCGTATTCTTCGGGCAGTCGCTGCACCCGAACGGTACCAAGATCTACTCTGCCAGGGTGATCCCTTTCAAGGGCGCATGGATGGAGTTTGCTACCGATATCAACAACGTGATGTATGCTTACATCGATCGTAAGAAAAAATTCCCGGTAACTACCCTGCTGCGTTCCATCGGGTACGAAACCGATAAGGATATCCTGGAGCTGTTTGGTATGGCCGATGAAGTGACCGGTGATAAAAAAGCATTGACACCATATATAGGTAAGAAGCTGGCTGCCCGCGTTTTGAGAACATGGGTAGAAGATTTCGTGGATGAGGATACCGGGGAAGTGGTATCTATTGAAAGGAACGAAGTGGTGCTGGAGCGCGATACCATCCTGGATGAAGAAGCAGTAGAGCTGATCGTGGATATGGATGTGAAAAGTGTATTCATTCAGAAAGAAGAAGTGAGCGGGGATTTCGCTATCATATATAATACATTAAATAAAGACAGCGCCAACTCCGAGCTGGAAGCGGTACAACATATTTACCGCCAGTTGCGCGGTGCCGATGCGCCGGATAATGAAACGGCCCGCGGTATTATCGATAAATTGTTCTTCTCCGATAAACGCTATGACCTGGGTGAAGTAGGACGGTACAAGATCAACCGCAAGCTGAACCTGAGCCATCCGATAGAACAGAAAACACTGACCAAGCAGGATATTATTGAGATCATCAAATACCTGGTGCGTTTGACAAATGCCAAAGCAGAGATCGATGACATCGACCACCTGAGCAACCGCCGTGTACGTACTGTAGGCGAGCAGTTGTTTGCACAGTTTGGTGTGGGACTGGCACGTATGGCGCGTACCATCCGTGAGAGAATGAACGTACGTGACAACGAGGTGTTTACCCCGGTAGACCTGATCAACGCAAGGACACTGTCTTCCGTGATCAATTCCTTCTTCGGTACTTCTCAGTTGTCCCAGTTCCTGGATCAGACCAATCCTTTGAGCGAGATCACGCACAAGCGCCGTATTTCAGCACTCGGACCCGGTGGTTTGAGCCGTGAGCGTGCGGGCTTCGAGGTGCGCGACGTACACTACTCACACTATGGTCGCTTGTGTACTATTGAAACACCGGAAGGTCCGAACATTGGTTTGATCTCCACACTTTGTGTGCATGCAAAGATCAACGAGATGGGCTTTATAGAAACACCTTATCGCTCTGTGGCAGAGGGTAAAGTAAATATGGATGTGCTCACATACCTGAGTGCAGAAGAAGAAGACGAAGCGAAAATTGCTCAGGCAAACGTGCCGTTGGATCCGGATGGTAACTTTAAAGAGGAGCAAATTCCATCCCGTCAAACCGGCGACTTCCCGATACTGGAAAAAACAGAAGTGGAATTTATGGACGTTGCGCCCAACCAGATCGTAGGGTTGAGTGCCTCATTGATCCCCTTCCTGGAGCATGATGATGCCAACCGTGCGCTGATGGGATCAAACATGCAACGCCAGGCGGTACCGCTGATCCGTCCGCAGGCGCCCTTTGTGGGAACCGGCCTGGAAGGAAAAGCTGCCCGTGACGCGAGGATCCAGATCCATGCGGAAGGAAACGGTGTGGTGGAGTTTGTGGATGCCAACGAGATACATGTACGCTACAATAGAGATGAGGCACAAAAGCTGGTAAGCTTTGAAGATGACCTGAAAGTGTACAGGCTTACCAAATTCATGAAAACCAACCAGGAAACCTGTATCAACCTGCGCCCTGCCGTTAAAAAAGGACAGGTGGTTGCCAAAGGGGATTTCCTGACAGAGGGATACGCTACCAAAGACGGTGAACTGGCATTGGGACGTAACCTGAAAGTGGCCTTTATGCCATGGAAAGGGTACAACTTTGAAGATGCGATCGTGATCAGTGAAAAAGTAGCCAAAGAAGACCTGTTCACTTCTATCCATATCTCCGAATATGAGCTGGAAGTAAGGGATACAAAGCTGGGTGAAGAAGAGCTGACACCGGATATTCCGAATGTATCGGAAGAAGCTACCAAAGACCTGGACCAGAACGGTATCATCCGTATCGGTGCGCATGTAAAAGAAGGCGATATCATTATCGGTAAGATCACTCCGAAAGGGGAAAGCGATCCTACTCCTGAAGAAAAGCTGCTGCGCGCCATCTTTGGTGACAAAGCAGGCGATGCAAAAGATGCTTCGCTGAAAGCGCCGAGCGGTACCGAGGGTGTGGTGATAGATAAAAAGCTTTTCCAGCGCGCTAAAAAAGATAAGAATGCAAAGGTTCGTGAAAAAGCGGCGATAGACAAGCTGGAAAAAATACACGAGCAGAATGAAAAAGACCTGCTGGATGTGTTGATCGGCAAGCTGCAGGTATTGCTGAAAGATAAAGCGTCTACCGGCGTTACCAACAACTTTGGTGAAATGCAGATCGGAAGAGGCGCTAAGTTCAATGCGAAAAACCTGGCTACGCTCGACTACCAGAACATCAACCCGCTGGGTTGGACCGGTGATGAGCAGATCGACAGCCAGATCAACATCCTGCTGCACAACTACAATATCAAGTTCAACGAAGAGCTGGGAAGATATAAGAGAGAGAAGTTCAATATTTCGATAGGTGATGAGTTGCCTGCCGGTGTATTGAAGCTGGCTAAAGTGTACCTGGCAGTGAAGCGTAAGCTGAAAGTGGGAGATAAGATGGCGGGTCGCCATGGTAACAAAGGAATTGTAGCAAGGATCGTAAGGGCTGAAGATATGCCGTTCCTGGAAGATGGGACGCCGGTGGATATTGTGCTGAACCCGCTGGGGGTACCCAGCCGTATGAACCTGGGGCAGATCTATGAAACGGTGTTGGGCTGGGCTGCAGAAAAGCTCGGTGTGAAATTTGCCACGCCGATCTTTGACGGTGCTTCTACCGAAGAGATCGCAGACTTTATCTCCAAAGCGGGATTACCGTCTTTCGGCCATACTTACCTGTATGATGGAGAAACCGGAGAGCGTTTTGACCAGAAAGCAACAGTGGGTATCATTTATATGATCAAGCTGCACCACATGGTGGATGATAAGATGCACGCACGTTCTATCGGGCCCTACAGTCTGATCACGCAGCAGCCGCTGGGTGGTAAGGCCCAGTTTGGTGGTCAGCGTTTTGGTGAAATGGAAGTGTGGGCGCTGGAAGCATACGGTGCATCCAACATCCTGCAGGAACTGTTGACCCTGAAATCTGATGATATCATCGGGCGTGCCAAAACTTACGAGTCCATTGTGAAGGGTGACAACATTCCGAGAGCAGGGCTGCCGGAGTCGTTCAACGTGTTGGTGCATGAGCTGAGGGGATTGGGACTGGAGTTGAAGTTTGAATAAAAGCCTCCTGCAGGGAGTGTTTTTACCGGTAAACAAAACATTTGTTCATTACAAATAAGCAATTCAAAATATGGCTATCAAAAAAGACAACCGTCCAAAATCAAATTTTTCCAGGATTACGATAAGCCTGGCATCTCCGGATGCTATACTGGAAAGGTCCTACGGTGAAGTGTTAAAGCCGGAGACCATTAACTACCGTACTTACAAGCCGGAGAGAGACGGTTTGTTTTGCGAGCGGATATTCGGTCCGGTAAAGGACTATGAGTGCGCCTGCGGTAAGTATAAGCGTATTCGCTATAAAGGAATTGTGTGCGACCGTTGCGGTGTGGAAGTAACTGAGAAGAAAGTTCGCCGCGAGCGCATGGGACATATCAAGCTGGTGGTGCCGGTAGTACATATCTGGTATTTCAAAAGCTTACCTAACAAGATCGGTTACTTGCTGGGGATCAGCTCCAAAAAAATGGAGAGCATTGTTTACTACGAACGTTACGTGGTAATTCAGGCAGGTGTACGGGAGGACCGTAACCTGAAGCTGGGCGACCTGATCACGGAAGAAGAGTACCTGGAAATACTGGAGAACCTTCCGAAAGATAACCAGTACCTACCGGATGATGACCCGCAGAAGTTTATTGCCAAAATGGGAGCTGAAGCCATCCAGGCCATGTTGGCCCGGGTAGACCTGGACCAACTGAGCTACGACCTGCGTAACGCCGCTGCTACCGAAACATCGCAGCAGCGTAAGGCAGACGCCCTGAAGCGTTTGAGCGTGGTAGAATCTTTCCGCGATGCCAATCACAGGATTGAGAACCGTCCTGAATGGATGGTAATGCAATATATTCCCGTGATACCGCCGGAGCTTCGCCCGCTGGTGCCGCTGGATGGCGGTCGTTTCGCCTCTTCTGATCTGAACGATCTGTATCGCCGTGTGATCATCCGTAACAACCGTTTGAAAAGGCTGCTGGAGATCAAGGCGCCGGAGGTGATCCTGCGGAATGAAAAGCGTATGCTGCAGGAGGCGATCGACTCATTGTTCGATAACTCCCGTAAGTCAAATGCGGTGAAGGCGGAAGGCGGACGTGCATTGAAATCACTAAGTGATGTGCTGAAAGGTAAACAAGGCCGTTTCCGTCAGAACCTGCTGGGTAAACGTGTGGATTATTCCGGTCGTTCGGTGATAGTGGTAGGCCCGGAACTGAAGCTGCATGAGTGTGGTTTGCCGAAAGATATGGCGGCGGAATTGTTCAAGCCGTTCATCATCCGCAAACTGATCGAAAGAGGTATTGTAAAAACAGTGAAGAGTGCCCGCAAGCTGGTAGACCGCAAGGAAGCCGTGGTTTGGGATATTCTTGAAAATATATTGAAGGGTCACCCGGTGATGCTGAACCGTGCCCCGACGCTGCACCGCCTGTCTATCCAGGCCTTCCAGCCGAGGTTGGTAGAAGGTAAGGCGATACAGTTGCACCCGCTGGTATGTTCTGCGTTCAACGCCGACTTCGATGGTGACCAGATGGCGGTACACGTGCCTTTGAGCAGTGCGGCCATCCTGGAAGCACAGTTGCTGATGCTGTCTTCTCACAACATATTGAACCCTCAGAATGGTACACCCATCACCCTGCCTTCACAGGACATGGTATTGGGATTGTATTACATCTCCAAAGGAAAGAAATCTACTGAAACCGAAAAAGTAAAGGGCGAAGGGAAAGCGTTTTACAGTGCGGAAGAGGTAATCATTGCCTATAACGAGGGGAAGGTAGACCTGCACGCACCGGTAAAAGTGAAAGTGAATGTTCGTAAGAACAACGGCACCCTGGAAAAGAAACTGATCGAGACGACTGTAGGACGTGTGATCTTCAACCAGCATGTACCGGAAGAAGTAGGATTTGTAAATGCGCTGCTGACAAAAAAATCACTTCGCGAGATCATTGGTGATATCATTAAGATCACCAACGTCCCCAAAACCGCGAAGTTCCTGGACGATATCAAGCAACTGGGCTTTAGAACAGCTTTCAGGGGCGGATTGTCCTTCAACATTAATGACCTGGTCATTCCCGAGCTGAAGCAGGAGCTGGTTGATTCCGCTGCTGATGAAGTAAGGGAGGTATGGGATAACTATAATATGGGATTGATCACCAACAACGAGCGTTACAACCAGATCATCGATATCTGGAGCCGTGTGGATACCCGTGTTACAGAAACCCTGATCCGTGAAATGGCTACAGATAAGCAGGGCTTCAACTCTGTATATATGATGCTGGATTCCGGCGCCCGTGGTAGCAAGCAGCAGGTGAAGCAGTTGGCAGGTATCAGGGGACTGATGGCCAAACCCAGGAAAAGCGGCTCCAGCGGATCGGAAATTATCGAAAATCCCATCCTTTCTAATTTTAAGGACGGATTGAACGTATTGGAATACTTTATCTCCACGCACGGTGCCCGTAAAGGTCTGGCGGATACGGCTTTGAAAACGGCGGATGCCGGTTACCTGACCCGTCGTCTGGTGGACGTGGCGCAGGATGTGGTGATCAATGAAGAGGATTGCGGAACGCTGCGCGGTATCGCCATCAGTGCGCTGAAAGACAACGAGGATATTGTGGAGCCTTTATACGACAGGATACTGGGACGTACCTCCCTGCATGACGTTTACGATCCGCTTACCGATGATCTGCTGGTAGCAGCCGGTGGAGATATTTCCGAAGATATTGCGAAAAGAATAGAAGAGAGCGGCATAGAAACCGTTGAGATCCGTTCCGTATTGACCTGCGAAAGCAAACGTGGTGTTTGTGTAAAATGCTACGGACTGAACCTGGCAACCGGTTATACGGCGCAACGCGGAGACGCGGTAGGTATCATCGCCGCACAGTCTATCGGTGAGCCCGGTACACAGTTAACGCTTCGTACCTTCCACGTGGGTGGTGTGGCCGGTTCGGCAACAGTAGATTCACAGTTGGTGGCGAAGTTCGACGGTACCGTTCAGTTTGACGGGTTGCGTTCTGTAACCGCTGAAAACAATGCAGGGGATAAAAACCAGATCGTGATCGGTCGTACAGGTGAGCTGCGGATCATTGACGTAAAAAACGACCGCCTGCTGATCACCAACAACATACCTTATGGCGCTACCTTGCTGGTGAAAGACGGGCAGACGGTAAGCAAAGGAGATGTGATCTGCACATGGGATCCGTTCAACAACGTAGTGATCTCTGAGCAGGCAGGTGTAGTGAAATTTGAAAGTGTTGTGGAAGGTGTTACCTATCGTGAGGAAGCGGATGAACAAACCGGGCACCGCGAGAAAGTGGTAATTGAAACAAAAGATAAAACCAAGATACCGATGCTGCAGGTGGAAGGCAAAGACATTAAGTCTTACAACCTGCCGGTAGGATCACACATCGTGGTGGATGAAGGAGATGATGTCAGGGCAGGGCAGGTATTGGTAAAAATACCGCGTGTGTTGGGTAAACTGAGAGATATTACCGGTGGTCTTCCGCGTGTAACCGAGCTGTTCGAGGCCCGTAACCCGGGTAACCCGGCTGTTGTTTCTGAAATTGATGGTGTGGTAGGCTTTGGAGCTATAAAACGCGGTAACCGCGAGATCATCATTGAAGCCAAAGATGGTGTGGTGAAAAAATACCTGGTGCCGCTTACCCGCCAGATACTGGTGCAGGACGGTGACTTTGTAAGGGCAGGTACTTCCCTGTCAGACGGACAAACAGCGCCTGCAGATATACTTAATATCAAAGGTCCTTACGCAGTGCAGGAATACGTGGTGAATGAGATACAGGAAGTATACCGTTTACAGGGTGTGCGTATCAACGATAAGCACATTGAGGTGATCGTTCGGCAAATGATGAAAAAAGTAGAGATACTGGAGCCGGGTGATACCAAGTTCCTGGAAGAAGACCTGGAAGACAGGGTAGACTTTATTGAAGAAAACGACTGGATATTTGATAAGAAAGTGATCACCGACCCGGGTGAATCTGCCAAGTTACGTGCAGGACAGATCGTGAGCCTGAGAGAAGTGAGGGAAGAGAATTCTGTGCTGAGACGTGCGGATAAGAAGCTGGCGGAATACCGCGATGCCAACCCGGCTACTTCCAAACCGGTGTTGCTGGGTATCACGAAAGCTTCCCTGGGAACCCGTAGCTGGATATCGGCTGCTTCCTTCCAGGAAACAACCAAGGTGTTAAGCTCTGCTGCGATCCAGGGTAAATCTGATGATATGCTGGGATTGAAGGAGAACGTAATTACCGGACACCCGATACCGGCAGGTACCGGCTTGCGTGAGTTTGAAAACATGGTAGTAGGAAGCAAGGAGGAGTATGAGCTGTTGCAAACCACCCGTGAGGCGATGAGCTTTGATGACGAAGAATAGTATTTGAAATGTAATGAAGGAGTAGCATGTAACCACATCTACTCCTTTTTTAATGTAGTTATATTTGTTAATCGTACCCTGTTAACTCAAGCCTAAAGTAGCGGAGCGGGGGTATATATTTCCATAATTTGCAAATAAAACATCATGAAGTATGTTTCTTTAGTGCTTAGTGTTGCAGCACTGATCCTTTCCGGAGTGTTATTGTATCAGCAAAACTCCAGTAAAAAGATTGTAAGTGGCATCAGTGACCGTTTGGACTCCGGTGACAGCACAGATGCAAAGCCCATTAAAATTGCTTATGTAGATCTGGATTCCATGGATGCCCGTTTCGAATACTATAAGGTGAAAATGGAAGGCTTTGAAAAAAAGAAGGATGGATTGGACAGGCAATTGAACAACTCATACCAGAATCTTGATAACAAAAGGATTGAATTTCTGAAAAAGGGAGACGCAATTACCCAGGCGGAGGCCGATGCTTTCAAAAGAGAATATGAGCAGCAGTTGCAGTACCTGGAAAACCAACGCAGGAAAACCGAGCAGGATGTGCAGCAGGAAGCGATGGTGATGAGGGACGATATCTTCAGCAAGATCAACGAATACCTGGAAGATTACAGCAGGGTAAAAGGGTATACTTATATTTTCTCTTATTCCCGCAATGCAAATGTGTTTCTCTACCAGGATGTGGCCTATGACATTACGGATGAAGTGATCAATGGACTAAACGAGCGTTTTCCCAAACCGGTGGAAAAGAAAAAGTAACTCCCCGAACCAATTGCTTATACAAACTCTGACCAAAAGCGAACGTCATTGGCAGTATCCCATTAGTGTCCTCAATCATTGAGCCGTGACATATAGAGTCAATGATGATAAGTTGATTGCTCTACTTTTTGCATAATGTATCAGGGTGCTATAGCTGAGATCACAGTACTACTAAAGCTTAATC
>JBBCJQ010000007.1:0-293784 GCA_037190885.1 Chitinophagaceae bacterium | reverse complement strand
TACCACTACCATTCAGGGTCACACTGTTCGTAGGCAATGTAATGGTTTGACCGGAACCGGCACTGGCGGCAGGTGCTTTATTGGGAGCTGCATTCACCGTAATGGTTACATTGGCAGTTCCGGTAGCACCTTTGTCATCAGTCACCGTCAGGCGAAACACATAGGAGCCCTGCACTAAACCGGTAATATTGGTTTTAGCAGCAGATGGGCTGGCGATTGTTGCCGCACCACCGGACACCTTCGTCCACGCATATTTGCTGATAGTTCCGTCAGAGTCTGTACCACTACCATTCAGGGTCACACTGTTCGTCGGCAATGTAATGGTTTGACTGGAACCGGCACTGGCGGCAGGCGCTTTATTGGGAGCAGCGTTCACCGTAATCGTTACAGTAGCCGTGCCGGTAGCCCCTTTGTCATCGGTTACGGTCAGGCGAAATACATAGGTGCCGGCTACCAGACCTGTAACATTGGTTTTAGCGGCAGATGGGCTGGCGATTGTTGCTGTACCGCCGGATACTTTCGTCCATGCATACTTTTCTATTGTTCCATCCGGGTCTGTGCCGCTGCCGCTCAAAAAAAAACCAGTGGCAGGAAGTGTAATAGTTTGATTGGTTCCTGCATTTGCGACAGGAGGCTCGTTAGAAACCGCTCCACCAATATTTATGGTTACAGTTGCACTATCACTTAACCACCCATTATCAGTCACCACCACTCTGAATACATAGGATCCTTTAACGAGATTCTTTATAATTGTTTTTGGGTTACCCGGTGTTTCCATTGCTGCAGTATTGGGACCCGACACCTGCTTCCACTCATAATAGGCAATGAATACATTGTCGGTACTGGCACTGGCATTTAATGTAGTGCTTGTACCGGCTATATTTTGGGTGCTACCTGCGTTTGCTTTGGGCTTTGTATTTGCCGGTATGGTATAGCTATTACAAGGTGAACCTGATGGATTGTCTATGCAATAGGGAGAAGTAGAGGCATAAGAAGTAGTTTGGTTAAACGGATCTACCAAGGTAGGCCACTTTCTATTCCAGGAATCCTGATAGCTGGCCGCGATGGTAGCACTGCCGGCTCTTATTTGTACCGCCAGAACGCTTGCTTTGTTACGCCCCCAGCAATACAGGTTGTCTTCCGCATCAAGCGCATACCAATAAAACCCGTAATTGGTTGGTCCCCACACATCTTTCCATTTCTTACCGGAACCAACGTTATAAGGTACTTTAACAAGGGCTTTACCCACCTGGAAGTCCCATGCATAAGGGTTAGGGTGCTCATATAAGAACCCGTTCCCGATATTACACTCTGCATTATCGCCCCAGCCATATAACAATCCGTTGGTAAGCAATACCATAGTACTGTTAAAGTTGGTTTGAATTTTTGCGATCGGGGCCGGCAGATGCTTGGTAATGTTAGATAAAACTGTAGGCGTTTTATAAGCTATTCCGCTACCGGTAGGATAGGTTGGATCTCCCATTAAATTCCCCTGGCTTCCCCATCCGTATAAGGTCCCATCCTTTTTCAGCGCATACCAGAACGCCCATGTACCGGCCACACTTACAATGTCGGAGAGTGTTGTCAGTTGATGAGGTGAAAGCATTTGGGTGGCCGTAGCTGCGTAACCCAGATTGGCTACATTACCGATTCCCCAGGTCCAGACTGTACCGTCTGTGCACAATACCACCGGTGTTTGTCCTACTGCAATCTGCTTAACCTTCCGGTTACCCGGTATTGTTATTTTCATCGGACGTGTCACATCAGCTTTGTTCGTTAAATCAACACCATTCCCACTTAACCCCTTCCAGGGCCTTCCCCAAACCCATAGTGAACCATCCGTCTTCACCGCATAAAAGCCATTATAACCAGTGCTGCCATCTTTGTAAAAGAATGGGCACAGAGTATCAATATTTGTAAAAGGTGCACCGGTAGTATCCGTAAGTATTTTATTGGCAATGGTATTTTGAATATAACTGCCGTTTCCATACTGCCCATGGGTAGCATCTCCCACTATCCATACATTCCCGTTTACATCCACAGCGCCCCCGCCGTGCAATCCACCTGCCGCAGATTTAAATTTAGTATTGGTGGGAGATACTGAAACTTTTTGTGGAACACCAGTTATGCCACCACCTCCGACACCCATATTCCGTATTGAGCCTACGCCCCATAATGTCCCGCTTTTATCAATAAAAAAAGTTTGATACTCACCGGGACCCACCTGGATCCTGCCGGATGGAACGGGTGCAGGTGCGGGTGCAGCGGGTGCCTGGGCAACGGCTGCATTTACCGTAATTGTTAACTGAGAAGTGGATGTTTGCCCGGTATTATCAGTAGCCGATAAACGAAATACATAGGTTCCCTGCTTTAATTGACTCACCATTGTGTTTATGCTTCCGGGAGTAATGATAAGAGCAGAAGAGGGTCCGGAAACCTGTGACCATGCAACATTACTGATTGACATGCCTGATGCGGGCGTAACCTTTCCTGCAAGATTCACACTGGCAGATGGCAATGTAATCGTTTGATTAGGGCCTGCACTCACCTGGGGCGGCGCAGTAACTTGAATCGGCTTAGCTGCTCCTGCCAACGTAGTATCTCCCTGGCGGAACATCCAATCAAACACACTCCACCCGTTTTTGTATGTTCCCATATTATTGGGATGATTTCTGTTCCACGCTATATTCGTACCCAGGTCTGCCTCATGGTTCTTCCAATTCTTCCGCTTCGGATCAAACATTTCATTCCAGCAACAGTGTCCCCCACCGCCAATGTTTGTATAAGAAAAGTATGCACTGCCAGCCTTGCTGGCATTCATATTGTCACTTATCATCCATATATTACGTGTATCAGCACTTCCTTCTAACGCAAAAAGTTTTCCTCCGTATTTAGCAGCCCACCTGCCGAACGCATTGTAGCCGGTAGCATCATATGGCACAGCACTTCCCATAATACCGGAAGTAGCGCCCTGCCCCCCTGCCTGTAATAAAACAAGCGAGGTTGCTATCTTCATCCCTGTTTCATCTCCGGCAGCAGTCTGTCCGTTTATCAGACCCGCCAAAGTGAATCCTCCCATTGAGATCCCTGCCAGGTGAACGCTGTTCCGTTTAATACGATAAGTCTTTAGTATATGCTGTACGATTTCGATCGCAGTATTTACTCTTGGGTTGGCAGTTTGAGGTATGATAGTAATTAATATTGGGTAATGCTTACCATTTCCGGTAACAATACTTCCATCCCACCCATTCTCTAACCAATAGTGAGGTCCGTATTTACGCAAATTATTATAATTAGTACCTACCTCACCTAAACCCGGCATAACGAGTAAAACCGGCCTGGAAGCTGTATCCGGGTGATTTGGGGTGAACATGTTAGCCGGACGGGAAATTCGCATTCGCCAGGTTTGTCCGGGCACATTTACAATCGTGTCATAAGTGACAAAATTATTTGATTCGCTCTGCCCCAGAGAAAGAAAAGGGCAACAAGAAAATAAGAAAACGACAAAATGTACGAATTTATTCGTTGAATACAACTTGGTCTTCATAGAAACGGAGTTTCGGGATTTGGAATTAGAATATTTCATAATCTTCATATATACTGGACCTCCTGCAGCTTTTCCGCAGGAAATTTTAACAAACACAGCTCACTTTAACAAGAATTATACCATAATAGTCAAAAGTGATATTTATTACTAATTTGTTTAAAAATGCTAATTACTCTTACATATTATCTTAATTAGGTTCAAATCTTTATACAAATGCAAGAAAACGCCTACCTTCACCTACCCTAATCCAGCCTGTCCATTTTTAACATATTTGGCTCAGTGCAATATATCCCCTGAACCTTTATCGAATTGAATTATTTCTTCACCGAAAATTATTAACGATTCAGCCAAATTATAATTGGAGTAAACAATATGTTTTTACTGAAGCTTTTGTTTTTTTGTGCCTTATTTATCGTATGGTATAGTTATATCGGCTATGGTATGCTCATATGGATATTGGTTAAAATAAAAAAAATTATCAAACCTCCACAATCTTTGGGAACCAGGTTTGAATATCCATCGGTTACTTTGGTCGTTGCGGCCTTTAACGAAAGAAATACAATAAGAGAAAAAATAGAAAACTCCCTTTCCTTGGATTATCCATCGGAAAACTTCCATGTTCTTATTATCACAGATGGCTCAACAGACGGTACAAATGAGGTTGCCGGGGAATATGACAAGATAAAGGTATTGCATCATCCTGAAAGAAAAGGAAAAGTGGCTGCCATGCATCGTGCCATGGAATACGTAGTAACCCCGATCGTTATTTTTTCAGATGCCAATACTTTATTAAATAAGGAAAGTATTAAAAGAATTACCAGACATTATAACGATCCTTCTATCGGTGGAGTTGCCGGAGAAAAAAAAATTATGATTTCCGAGCGTGAAAAAGCTGCCGGGGCCGGGGAAGGCTTTTACTGGAAATATGAATCCTTTTTGAAAAAACAGGATGCTTTATTCTATACGGTGGTTGGGGCTGCAGGCGAGCTATTCTCCGTACGCACTTCTCTATACGAATACATAGGAGAAAATGTTTTACTGGATGATTTTGTTATTTCGCTTAAAGTCTGCCAGAAAGGATACCGTGTAGCCTACGAACCAGGGGCCTACGCAATGGAACGTCCATCATCGTCGATTGCAGAGGAAAAGAAACGGAAAGTCAGGATAAGTGCCGGGGGATTTCAGTCCATAATTATATTGAAAAGCCTGTTGAATATTTTCAAATATCCGGTACTGTCTTTTCAGTACATTTCGCATCGTGTACTGCGCTGGGCGGTTTGTCCCTTTCTTCTTCCCTTTCTATTGATCGCCAATATTTTTATTGCGCTAAAGAATCCCTCTACCCTGATAAACAGCCTATTGCTTTGTCAGATATTATTCTATCTTGCTGCGCTTGCAGGATGGTTTCTTGCAAAAAAGGACATCAAAGTCAAGTTACTTTATATCCCATATTACTTTCTCTTCCAGAATATTTCAGTTTATTTGGGGCTTATGCGATTTTTGAAGGGAAATCAAACAGTACTATGGGAAAAGGCCAACAGGGAGACTTATGGTGCATAAATACTTGAATTAAGACAATTGTCTATATTATGAACATCGTATCACACGTCTTTTATTATATTTTTTTATTCGTCCAGTCCATAATCGCATTATATTTACTCATTCCTGTTATTGCCGTTCTTACCTATGGAATAATTTCCCTATTCAAAATAAAATCCCCTTCCGAAAGAAAGCCAGTTCTTACCGATAAAGAATATGAATTCGGAATCATTATCACCGCACATCAGGAAACAGAATTTATCCTTCCCCTTGTTGATTCGATTATAAAACAACCCTATCAAAACTATTATATTTATATAGTCGCCGATGACTGCGACACCGGCAACCTTCATTTTGACCAACCGAATATCCGGGTATTGTCTCCCTCCCCACCATTTCATGCGAAAGTAAAATCGATACACCATGCCTTATCTAGCTTTGAGCGCAAACACGATGCAGTCATCATTTTCGACTCCGACAATTTGATTCACCCGAACTTCCTGGAAGTCATCAACAACTATTTCAGAAAGGGGTATAAGGTAGTACAGGCCGATTTCAAACCCAAAAATATCGATACACAATATGCAAGAATGGATGCGATCGGAGATATATTCAACTTCTTTCTGGACCGGGAAATGAGGATGAGGGTGGGTATCTCTTCGGCTATCTGGGGTTCCGGTATTGCCGTTGACTATGACCTTTACACTGGTGTCAAATATAAAGATAACCTTGGGGGATTTGACAAAAGACTACAGGAACACCTGGTTCAGAAAGTTGACAGGATCGCGTTTGCCCAGGAAGCAATTTTGTATGACGAAAAAATATCCGGTGGTAAGTCCCTGCAAAACCAGCGGACAAGATGGATCAATACTTACTTCAAGTACTTCAGGGAAAGCATGAATGTATTTTTACTTGGGTTAAAAAAAATCGATTTCAATCTCATGTACTTCGGATTTGTTATTTTAAGACCACCGCTGTTTATGGTATTGGGAAGCGCTGTTATGCTTTGTCTGTTGAATTATTTCATTGACCGTTCCCTGTTTTTTCTATGGCTGGCGGTCCTTTCTTCTTTCGTGCTATCGTTTGCAACCATCGTAATTATCAAAAGTAAAGATATTCGTATCATCAGAACGATGTTTTCTTTGCCGGCATTTGTGTTCCAACAAATGATTGCTCTATTGAAAATTAAAAAAGCGAAAAAGGCATTCCTTAAAACACAGCATACAAAGGTTGTCTTTATCGATGATCTATTGAAAATTAACAAAAAGTAATTTTTTGAAGCGGCAAAAAATAAACAGCGTTTCACTTGCAATTTATTGATTGATGTGCTATTTTAGTATCTTAATTACCTGCTTTACAGCAACATACAGTTACAAGTATCTTGACAGCGTAAACGCATTGGTTTGATTTTTATATCCCATATTCCTAGAAATTCTCTTAAAATTTCACCCTGTCATGACTGATATCAGGAAGCTGTCCATTCTTATACCTGTGTATAATGAAGCTCGTACGATTCATTTAATTCTTAATAAGATCAAAAAAGTTGAGCTCATTAACGGCATTGAAAAGGAGTTAATTCTCGTAAATGACTGTTCAAAAGACGACACGGAAAACGTGTTGATGCAGTATATGAACACCAACCCCGACGCAAACATTCAATATTTCAAACACGAGGTAAACCAGGGCAAGGGCGCTGCAATACATACAGCTATTTCTAAAGCAACCGGTGAATACCTGATCATACAGGATGCCGATCTTGAATATGATCCGGAGGAGTACAACCTGCTGCTCTCTCCCATCATCAACGGTTTTGCCGATGTAGTATATGGTTCTCGCTTTATCGGGGGAAAACCGCGAAGGGTTATGTTTTTCTGGCACAGCATCGGTAACCAGTTGGTTTTAACTTTCCTGTCGAATATGTTTACCAACCTGAACCTCACGGATATGGAAACCTGCTACAAGGTATTTCACACAAGTACCCTCCAAAAAATACAGCTCAAAGAGAAACGCTTTGGATTTGAGCCTGAAGTAACCGCAAAGATATCCCGTGTGCCCAATATCAGGATATACGAAGTGGGAATTTCATACTATGGACGTACCTATGCAGAAGGAAAAAAAATTAACTGGAAAGATGGTTTCAGAGCCATTTATTGCATCTTCAAATACAATTTATTTTCTCGAAAATGAATGAGGAACTGGTATTTTCAGATCCTACCGGAAAGAAAACACTGGACGTTTTCTCCAAAGCCATACGTTTTAATAAATGGATGTTCAGTAAGCTGACCCCCTATTTACATGGGCATATCCTGGAAATTGGAAGCGGAATAGGCAATATTTCTTCTCTTTTACTGGATCAGTATGCTGGCGTGAGCCTGAGTGATGTGAAGTATGAGTATTGCAAGATACTTCAGTCCAGATTTTCCGGGAACAAAAACCTGGAGAATATATATCAGTTCAACCTCGAAGATACCAGCCTGTTAAATCACTTTCCCGAACTGGCAGGAAAGTTTGATACGGTGTTGGCATTAAATGTAGTGGAGCACATAAAAAACGACTCGCTTGCAATAAACAACTGCATAAGACTTTTAAATGAAAATGGCACTTTAATTATACTTGTACCGGCACATCAGTTCCTGTATAATTCTATTGATAAAGCGCTTGGGCATTTCAAAAGGTACAATCAAAAGAGCATCGGCGGCTTGTTGGGATCCTCCGGATTGACTGTTATTCATACATCCTATTTTAATGCACCCGGGATACCGGGTTGGTGGCTATCTGGAAATGTCTTTAAGAGAAAAATGGTTACCGGCAACCAAATGAAAACTTATGACCGGCTTGTACCGCTGTTTAAGGTGGTTGACGCTGTTATGAATAAAGTTGGCGGGCTTTCTGTAATAGCCATTGCACAAAAAATATGATACGATCATGACAAATGAAACTATACTTAGGGATCGCAAAGAGTTGCTGCTCAAGACTATCATTGGAGCACTGGTATGCTTCTACTTCATTAACTGTTTTACCCCCATCCGGCTACACGTGGATACGATCCGGTATTTTGCGATCAAGGATTGTATTGAGTATGGATGCGCAGGAGATTCGGAAGCAGCAAAAGACTATCTGCCCTATGGTTATACGGCACTATTGCTACTACTATCCAAACTGCATATTCTCAGCTCATTTACAATTGTGCTGATCAACTGTATATACCTGGCTTTCGGTCTATATTTTATAAACAGGATCTTTGACTCCTCCGGAAATTTTCTTCTATGTATTATATTGCTTTTGCTTAACTGGACGACCATAAAGTTTGTTATGCATCCTTTATCGGAAATGCAATACGTCTTTTTTTCCATGGGAAGTTTATACCTATTCTCAAGATTTACTGCGAACAAAAAAGTTATGTTCCTTATCGGGGCATTTGCGCTGGGCGGGCTAGCCTTCCTGACACGATCGGTAGGACTTTCGCTGGCTGCAGCGCTCATAGCAGGGCTTATCTGGGAATATAAGGCCGCGCTGAAGTCCCTGATAATAAAAAATAAAATTCTTGTTATCCTTATTATAGTAACCATCACGGGGGTACTTCTTTTTTCCAAGCAATTGGGACTAGATCATTACACCGGTGTAATGTCAAACCAATTTGACGAAGGCGTGACAATGAAAAAAACAATAACAGGGCATTTTATCGAATGGGCAGAGATCGGGTTCAATTTTTCTATTGTTAAAGTACCTTTTTTACCTGCCCATGTCACGGAAGTAATATTCCTTATCTGCGGGATTATATTTCTTTGCATTATTTTTTACACTCTTTTCTTTCAAAGACTCAAAATTCCATTTGTCGTAAAAGCTTATCTGGTATTCTATACTGTTCTTATGTTCAACTGGCCATTTTACGATCCACGTTTTTGGGTACCTGTATTACCTCTGGTAATTTATATTATTACTATCAACACAAAAATCAACTCTTTTGCTTTAAAAACCCTGCTGGGAATATACCTGTTGGGATATACGGTAATGGGAATAGCTTCCATCGGCTACATGACCTATACGTCTTTTAACAAAAAAGTAATGGTGAAGAAACATGCAAATGGTGTCTACCGGAATGAATATGAAACCTATTTTTTTGGTAAACCACAATCGGATACAGCAACATCATCGGATCCGTTTATTTTAAGCATAATTGAAAGATATAACAAATAGGTACCAGGTTTTCCGAAAAAAGTGTTGCTATGTTTCATTCCCGAACAATTCCGGCTTTACCTGTTTAATAGCATCACTTATTTGGATAACGCTGTTTTCCCAGGTATGAGCCCGTGCGAGCTCAATCCGCTGCCGAATTAGATCTTCGTTACCCTCTTCTTTTAGCGCCTTAGTGATGAGCGCTATATAGTCCCCGGCATTCTTACCAAGATATACAACCTCCCGAAAAATTTCCATTGTTTCAGTTTTAGTTGCGACCACCGGCTTTCCCATTGCCAGGTATTCATCTATTTTTCTCGGATAATTTCCTATGGTAAGCTCATTTACTAATTGGGGGTTTATTGCTACATCGAATCCTGCCAGATAGGATGGAAGCTCAGATTCTTTCCTTAGACCGAGATAATAAACATTCCTTAGATCAAATAACCCGGATGATGCAAATTGTTCATCCGCCTTGCCAACGAATACAAAACTCCATTCTTCTTTCTTTTTGCACAACTCCATTAGCAGGCTAATATCCAACCTTGAGCTAATAATTGTACCAATATATCCGATAATCGGACCGTTTATCCCCTTTAGATCATCAGGTAAAACATATGCCTTGTCCGGGTCAAAAATACTAAGATCACAACCCTGACCGACATAAAACGAATGGCTATTATGCTCTTTTGCAACTCTTGCCAAATAAGGTGAATTTGCAGTCACCAGATCGGACTTACTCATTAACTCCGGTTCCAAAATTTTTCCGTGTCTTCTCCAATAGTCTACAGACATAAGGTTGTCTCTGCTATAGTAAACACTTACAGCGGGGGAGAGCAGCTCTTTAAGATAATAGCTCCGAAACATATCGCTATCATTGAAAAGAATAAAGTCCTTAAAATTGAGTATTCGAAGGGCTTCCTTAATATTGGTTGCAAATTTCCTATTGTTCAGCCGGTTAACTCTCTTAAAAATGGGCGTATGGGGAATCCAGTTGATCGAGTATATAGTATCTTTCGGGTAATAATTCCATAAATTATCGGCAATGCGGAATAATTGTGTATCCCCTTTCATTATTTCAAGCCGCTTACGAAGCCAGGGATTAGTTTTTTCTTTGACCAACGTATTGCTATCAACAGGTGCATTCATATACAAAACCCTGTTATGCCTGGAAAATTCTATTGCAATATTTTTACAATTACTCCCTATATCAATATCCCATGGCTGTAGGCCAACAATAAGAATATCCTTATTTATAATCATTCAATCAGTGAAATTTAGGGTTCCCGGTTATCTTAATCACTTATCTGTTGTTCCGTTTACAATTTGATCAATTGCCTGTTCAAGATTCATCCCTATCAGCTCCTCCAGTTTAGCTTTGGTTACTTCAATATCCCGCTCTATCGTTACCTGTTGGGTCATTGCATTGTAATACTGTATGTTTGAATTGGTATATGCTTCCAGGGTAAGCTGGCCCGCTACAAAACGTTCCTCATTCTTTGTTGCCAGGATACTATAATCATTTACAATCTGTATTTGAATACTTTTGAGCTTTGTACTTAATATATAGTCCTGGTACAAAGAAAGAACCTGCTGCCGAATAGCACGCTCTTCCATATCTACTTGCTCTTCAGTTGCTTTGTATTGGTAATAATCTACTTTTGTTTGCTTTGGATTGTTAAAGAATATTCCCAACGGCAACTGAACACCAAAATTATATCTTGGGAAAAAAACGTTTCTTTCCGGTCTGGGATTGATCGTAAACTCATTAAGGTTGCCTACCGCGGTAATATTGTTCAACCAGGTAGTCTTTGACCTGCTATAAATATACCTGCTGGAAGCCGCCATGTTCTTTGCAGACCTAATGCTTGGAGCATTCTTAAGGGCCATTTCAACCAGCGCTTCGGCTATTGTATCTACCTTTGGCACAAATCGGTTATTTACTACCCCTACCCCTGTTTGCCCCTGCATTAAAAGTGTAAATAAATTAAAAACAACAGTTGTAAATAATGTTTTCATACTAACATATAGTTTTATTGAACAGGGTGTATGTCACCCTTCTTATCAAGTTCATGTAATCTAATTATTATAGCTATAAGCCCATAGTACAGAAATGCTCCCGGAATAGGACCAATCGCTATCTGGGGATACTGGGCAAAAATATATCCAAACAAGGCTAATGTTGAAGCCAAAAAGAGCGTTTTAAAACGTGGATCCCTGGCTCTGTAATAGCCTTTTATACCCTGTTGAAGTATAATGAAATAGGTTGCACATTGAAGCAAAAGCCCAATCCATCCAAACTCCAGTGCAATGGCTAATAGACCACTATCCGCCGGAAAACCTGCCAGCGGGTGCCCACTGTTCTCCTCGGCAGTTAATACTCCTGTTGAAGCAACCCCACCTCCAATTGGATTTGAATAAATATAAGGCTGAATATATTTTCTATTGACGTCTCTCACCTTAAGAGACTCATCAGAAGAAATTTCAAATGTTGATTTAATTCTGTTCAGCGTCGCGTTCCCATAGCTTGGAATTATTAAAACAACCGTGACAAGGAACAAAAAGAAAGTGGCAAATACCAATGTCTTTTTATGATTTATAGTCATGAGGATATAAAGAACCACCTCCACTGTCAGCATGAATGTAGCCGTTCTTGTGCCCGAATATGACATTCCCAGCGCCATAATGATCACTGCTGCATAAAAAAGCGTTCTTTTAGGTAATGTAGCACGAAGCCTTAAGAGAAAAGTAAGAGCGATAATACAACTGGCCGCCATTAACAGCCCAAACTCAGCAGCGCCTGCCAGGAAGGACGACTTCCTGAAATCTCCGTTTGGTAATGAGCTCAGTCCCATTCTTAAGGGATTAGCCATAATGTATTCTAGCTCAAATTTCGGTAAACCAAACCATTGCTGATAACAACCATATAACCCGGTAATAAAAGCCAGCGCCATCCAAATAACAAAAAATTGCCTGATCGATTTATAATCCTTTAACAACTGGATCGCACAATAGAGAAATATATAGAGGGTCAGGAGTCTTCTCAGAATAGAGAAATACAACGTCATTGACACGGCATTTGGGTTGAAGAACTCGATCAAAAAGTAGCTTAGGAGCATAAAATGCATAAACAATATTGGGCTGCGTTGGTTATTCCAAAAAGGTTCCCTCCTGATAACCTTTCTGACCAATAAGCCCAAAAAAGTAACGTAAATCAGTACATCAATACTGCTTACAACGGGCGCCTCAATCCTGAGAAGCCGCATAAAAAAAAAGATAAAATAGGTTATTACTATCGCCGTGTATATACCAAAAGTTGGAAAAATAAAAGAAAAGATCGCAATAGCAATTCCTAAAATTGCCATGGGCATAAGCGCCCCAACTACCGGACTGGACTGACTGATGATGAAAGCTATTCCAAATGACAGCAAAGCAAGTATCACCAGCAACAAAATAGTTGTTGTTCCTGAATTGGTTTTAAAAATTTTTGAGTTATAAGACATTTTTTAAAAAAAAAGTACTTTTATGATCAATGCCATCAGTACAACAGCAATAAACGCCGTTACTACTACTTCAAGAAACATTTCATTTTTGTTGTCCTGCAAAGATTCTTTTTCATCAGACTGCTTCATTTTCAATAATCTAACTACGATGGATAATAAGCGACCTGTTAAACAAAAGCATTTTATAAAAACCAAATGTATATTTGAACACATTGACAACTGAAATATCAAATCTTCGCGACAAAATAGCCTGCGTTATTATAAAAATCAACAAATATGTGGAAGCTGTACCCAGCGCAGGCCCAAGCATTCCAAATAAATATATCCCTGCAAGATTAAATCCTATATTAATAAAAAAGGCAAAAAGCATAACCCGGAAATTGACTGCCGCACTTCCTGTGGCATCCATTATTGTACCGAATTGTTTTAAGAAGGGTAATATAAAACCGAAAAAAGCTGTTATACGTAAGACAGAAGCCGCAACTACAAACTCCTTTCCTGCCAGCACGCGCAAGATAGTCTCCGGAACGAGTAGAAGGAGAAATAACGCCGGTATAGAGAAAACCAAACTGGCTCCCACAGCTTTTTCGTATATGTTTTTCACTTCTTTGCTATCTGCTCCATTAAGCTTTGCAGCTTTAGGAAACAAGATATCTCCCATTACCTGAGAAGGCATATCAACCAGATTACTGATCCGTAAACTGGCATTATAGTATGCCGATACCCCTATACCAAAAAAGCGGGAAGCCATGAAAGTATCCGTACTCCTGAATAAAAGGGAGCTGAGATTATTACCAAATACAAATCTTCCATATTTCCACAGCTCCCATATCCAGTTCCTGTAAGTACTGCGGTAATTCATCTGGATATGTCTGTAAGAAAAGTATAAAGCTGCAAATAATGAAAACAATATTGACACAAAATAAAATACAGCTAAAATGACCGGCGAAACAGGTCTGTTCAGGACAAAGCACAACAGTATCATCCCCAATAATATCCCCTGCCTGAGCAGGTAAGTCCAACAGATACCTTTAAAATTCATATTGGCGCTCATAAGGATTTCGAAATGTGTAAATACGCCACTGACAAATATTGTTAATGAATACCATTTAAGCATGGCAGCAAGATCAGGTGCGTTCAGGTAATACGCCACCATATCTGATAAAAAGAAGAAAAAAACACAGAGAATCAGGCTTACCCCCATTGTGAGTATAAATGCGGCTGACTGAATATTGCTATGCTCCGATTCGTCCGTTTGGTGGATAAACCTGATGAATGCATTTTTGACCAGCGCCATTCTGGCCGTTTCAGCAACCGAAGCAATGGCAAGAAATAATCCCCAGGCACCGAAACCCGCTACTCCTAATATTCTGGTAAGAAGCATGAAAGAAACAACTCCCATTGCCAGCGTAGAAAACTTTTGAATGGAGGTGTATTTTCCGGAATCAATCCAATAAGAATATTTTTTTAGCAGACTCATCTAAATTACAGCTCAAGATTCTGTTCTTCAATTTTATTCAAGATTGCCCCTATAAATTTTTCTTTTTTACTTTCTAAAAACTTAATAGATTCTTTGTCTGCAGTTGTAAAATCGGCTTCCGCCGAAAAAACCGCTATCATGCCGTCCACAAAAGGAAGCAGTTCCTTCGTGTCAGTATATTCATTCAGAGGAGCACCCTCTAAAAGAATAAAGTCATATTCCGATTTAAGCTGATCCAGGTACTTTAGCAAATGGTTTTTGGGAAGTATTTCTGATGGCGTATAGTCTCCCCCTTTACAACCGATTATGTCAATGCCCTCGATGGAAGATTTGGTAATATAAGGAGTGATGGATGCTTTGTCAAATGGCCTTCCGTTCAACTCGAAGTTCTCCAGTACTGGAGAAGCATTTGTGCCGACAGTAATATCGTTGTTACAAAAGTTCGTATCAATTATCAGCACCTTTTTCTTACCAAGTGAAAGAATATAGGATAAAGCCTGCACCAGCATCGTCTTACCTTGTCTCGGCTCTGTACTGGTGAACAGGAATATCGTCTTGGAGCTACTTTCCAGCTCATACCGCAACTTCCTCAGAAATTCCAGGAAAGGGTTATTTCTGCTTGTCTCTTCCTCATCAAAAAAAGCAATTTTATCCAATACGTTTTTCCCTTCAAGTTTTGTCTTCGGTACAGTTCCGAGAAGAGGTAAATTCGTAAGCCTGAGGAATTGTGATGGTGTCTTTATCGAATTATCGAAAATTTCCAGCAAAACGATGACAAGGCTCGACAGAAAAAAAGCGCTGCACCCCGCAAAAGCTATCAACATCAATCTTCTTGATGGTAAGGGTTGGGAGGCCGGTTGTCCGATTATGGTTTGTTTAAAATTATCTGTTTTGGTTTCGTTAAAATTCAGTGCGACGCTCAATTGATCCCTTACATTGATATACTCATTTGAAGCTATTTCAATCTCCTTATCAAACTGCTGGGTTGCCGCAGTAGAAGCCGCTACGCCACTCAGGCTACCCCGCAACTGGGAAAGCTTTGATTCAATATCCCTGATCTTTTGTACAGCAGCTTCCTGCTGCGCCTGCGCATCAATCTTTTTTTGAACCAGTTGTTCCACTGTAACCTCTTCATTGACAACACCGTTGGCATTTGTGTTTCGTTCCACAAGAATTATCCGCGTCATATCCCGGGAGAGATCATCCAGTTGTTTTTTCATTTCCGGATCATTACTTCCCCCTCTTATATAGTCAGCATACAGTTCGCTATGCTGTTTCCGCAATCTGAGGTATTCACTGTTGGCCGCCACATCATTGCCTTCCGATAGTTCCCGGGGGGCTGCAATAGATGAAACACCCCTTCTTTGAGCCGCCTTTATCAGATCATCTAATTCTTTTACGCGAAATGACTGGTTACGCAACGCACTTTTCTCTTCAATCAACTGGCTTTCATAACTGCTTATCTGGCTTAACTTCGATGAGCCCTCCAAGCCGGGATCTACAAGTCCCGATGAAATCATAAACTGCTCTTTTGCAGCAAGCTTTTGATCCAATGCCTCCCTCCTTTGTCTTACAAGAGAATCTAAGGTTATAATAGACATTGTACTTCTTAGCGTTTCGTTGATTCCAGAAAATCTTTTAAACTGATCGCAAATGCTGTTTACTACAAAAGCTGCCAAAGAAGGGTTTTCTGATCTGTATTCTATATTGATGTAGTCAGACTTCTGAAATCGTTCTACTTTCAGGTTTCTCTTTATCGATTCAATATTGTATCTATAAGCGCCCAAAATATCCAACACCTGTTTCTGCTCCGGAACAGTGGCCCGCAATAACTCCAGTGAATCTATCCGTGAAGCCAGCAATGCCACCACCTTTTCTTTATCAAATTTCAATTTCCCGGCTAGCTCCGGCGGCAAAATAGTAAATGGCTCTGATTGAAGATCATGCAATAACAATCCATATGAGACCAGTCCCAGTACTTTTGAAGATGAAATATTCTCAATTGCGTTGTTAAACCTGAGTTCACTCTGAAAATAGTTTACTCCCTTTGCAGGATCAGGAGATTCGCTTACCGTAAAATTTGTTGCTAGTTGAGCAATAGAAAGGTATTCCTTTTTAAGATTTCTAGTTAGCAAGTAAGTGGTTATCAGTGCAATTGAAGTGCCAATTATTATTATCCACTTCCTCCGCAAAATAGCCCTTATAATATACATAAGATCCATATCCCCATTAGATTTTCGGTACACAAATTACGATAAAATACATTGAGAATCAATATGTACAAAATAAATTGAGAATCGATAAATTATCGATTCTCAATTTGTTAACTCAGGCGATCAATACTTATACTTAATTTCTGGTCTTTAGTAGTTTAATAATTTCCGGCTTATCCCCCTGTTGTCCTACCACCCGGATAATATATACCCCAGCAGGCAGTGTTCTGTCAAGGTTGATCGTTTGCTGCCAGTTTCCTTTCGGTACATTTCCAAACTGTCTGGTCAAAATAACCTTACCGGTAATATCAGAAATAACTACTGACAGGTTCGGTGTATTCTTTTTAATGTTGGCAGTGATCAATACCTTATCAGTAAACGGATTTGGATAGGCCTTTAATTGGAAGTCTGTTTCCGCCGGATTAATAAGAACACTAACCGCAGCAGGTTCTGGGGAAACATCGGCAGCCCTTCGTCCGGATGGCGGAGTGCCGGGAGAATCCGAATCCATCAATTCTGGTGCTGTCATCCCATGAATTATCAACGCATTAAAGAAAGAGTAGTTGATTCCGGACGTAAATGTGATCTCTACATTACCTGAAGGATCTGGCCTTATACCGGTGATTGTGACTGTATTCGTCGTATTATTCAACCCGGTTAAAGTTACTGTTTCATCTCCCACTTTCCAGATACTTAAATCAGGGTAATTGAACGTGCTTCCGGCATAGAACTCAAAATTATATACATTTGCGCGGCTCAATCCGGTTACCAGCACTTTTGCAGTATCGCCAAAGCTGCAATAGTACAGCGTTCTCATTACATTATCCGGTACAACCCCTGAGTTATTGCCAGTGGTAATGCCAACCCCATCGTGGAAACTGGTGAAGTTTCTAGCCACGCTAAATCCAATACCTGTTGGCTGCCCCTCCATATTTATCATATTCTGCAGGCTAAAGCCATCATATAACATGATATTCAGATTATTCCATGGAGAGGGGGCCGATAAGCTGGCTTCAGAATTCATATTCAGCTTCACCACAAATGACACCGTCGATCCACCCGCTACATTGGAGTAGTCAGAATAGTTGCTTCCGTTAACAGCCCTTACTTTATAGAAATAGGTCTGGTTCTGAGGCAGTCCGTTGTCAGTGTAAGTATTAACATTGGCCCCTACTGTACCCCTTAATGTATATGTACCGTTGGAGGAGGTACTCCGCCATACCTGGTATCCTGTAGTAATATCCGGGCTTGGCTGCCAATTTAAGCGAACTGCAGAAGCTGATATTCCCGATGCCGTCAGGTTACTTGGAGGTGTAAATGATGGAGCAAAGTCATATGACAGAATCTGCAGGACGCCCAGTAGTACAAAGGCTGAACCGGTAGACTTCTTAAAGTTGATAATCACATTTCCGCTGGCGTCTGGCGATATACCACTGAACTGGATAGTATTTGTAAAATTATTGGCGGCGTCCAGAGATTTGGTCTGTCCCGCAATAGTATAGTCTCCCTTGAGAGTTCCCTGGGCAGCCTGCTCGGCAGGAGTCCATGGGAAACCCGCATAAATAATAAAGCTATACTTCTTAGACGTTGATAATCCGGAAACTCTTAGCTGGTAAGGAGTATTGGGGCTTGCATAATAGACTGACCTCAAAACATTATCAGGGTAAATACCACTGTTATTTCCGGTAGTTAATCCATTCGCCAGTTGCCCGGTCATCGCGTTCAACAATGTAACACTAACTGATGTAGGTACACCCGTAGTAGTCACCAGATTACTTGTTACAGAGTTTGCAGTAGGATTCTTATTGGTATTATTCCATGGCGACGGCGCAGGAAGCGTACCATTAAAGTTAAGATTAATGGTTTGTTGATTCTGTCCATTCACAGTAATAGTAAACGTTCTGTTGGCAGTACCGCCAAAATTATCGGTAGCGGTTACTGTAACAGGGTAGATACCTATATCAGCAGGTTTGGGGGCCAATGAAATAGTAGCATTTCCACTTCCGTTTTCCGTAATACTTGCAAACGTAGGTAACCCTGTTGTTGAGTAGGTAATACTTGAACCTAAATTTGTAGTAGCGGAGACATTTATAGAACTAATACCATCATTGGTTATGGTCTGGTTGGCAATTGGCGTCAACGTCACTACAGTAACCGGCTGGGCCGAAGTCACCAGATTTATTTCATTTGAATAGCCAGAATTGCCAGCCTCATTTATTGCCCTCACTTTGAAATAGTAGGTAGTAGACGCAACAAGATTGCTGTCAAGGAATGCAGTTCCACTTCCGGATACTTCTCCGGCAAGCTCATAATTTGAAGCATTATTGGGAGAATGCCAAATTTCATATTTTACAACATTTGCAGGACTTGAATTGTTAGTCCATGTCAGGCTTATCCTGTCCGCACCCAAAACAGTTCCGGCAAGACCCGAAGGAGCCAAAGGCAGCGCAGGTAACGCTTGTGTAGTAGCATTAGCGGTTGGAGTACCCAATACTGAAGCCGGGATCAATCGCTTGCTGATACCGGGACCAGCGTAACGCACCTGCAATATTTCATCGCCACCTGCTTCAAAGAAAGTAACAAATATCGGGTGTAAGCCAACCGTAAGATTCCTGGTACCTGATCTTTCCTGAGAACCATGAAGTCCGTCATTATTTACAACCAGGTTGGCTTCACTGAATGCGCCAATATAAAGCTTGGAGCCATCGTCAGAAGTAGTATAGAAAGTATAATTTCCTGCCGTGGTGATATTTATATAGCCTGAGAATTTAACCTGGAAATTATCTCCCATATCCTGCATTCCCAAATCAAAAGCAGCAACACGGCCGGTTTTCTTCGGTGTGAGGTTGTTAAAATTGGGCAGGTTACTTAAGCCCGTATTTTCGTAGTATGCGTAGTCAACACCCATTCCATTGCTATCAAAAGCAGAAGAACCATTCGCATTGATCGCTCTTATTTTATAGAAATAAGTCGTTGCCGGAGACAGGGACGAGTCGCTATAAGAAGTTTTATTGGCTTCAACAGTTCGGATGATCGCGAATGGACCATTCGCATTGGTTGCCCGATAAATTTCAAATGCCGTTTCATTATTACTGTTATCCGACCAGTTCAATGATATTTTCCTGGCCGATGCT
This sequence comes from Chitinophagaceae bacterium, assembly GCA_037190885.1. Taxonomy (GTDB): domain Bacteria; phylum Bacteroidota; class Bacteroidia; order Chitinophagales; family Chitinophagaceae; genus Agriterribacter. The sequence continues at coordinate 274,192 of JBBCJQ010000007.1, read as the reverse complement.
GCGGTAGCGATAAGGTTGGATGGGGCTGTGGGAATGGGGCCCGGAGCAGCAACCTGCTGTGCAAAAGCTCCATCTGGTATCACAACAAACTGGTTGTTGGTTTGAGGTGTTCTCCAGGAAACAGTCATTACTTCACCGCCGCCCTGTTCGTAAAATGCCATCGCTATAGGATAAACGCCGGCAGTCAGGTTAAGTACTGAACTGTTTCTATCCTGCGGACCATGTAAACCATCATTGTTAACAGTTGGCGTCCCCGAGAAACTGTATGGAGAAGTAGTTCCATTCCTGGAACCTAACCACAGACGGCTGCCATCGTCGGAGTTTGTACGGAAAGTGTACTGGCCGGAAACCGGTATATTGATAAACCCTTCCCATAAAAACGCGAAATTATCATCCTGTGTGCGCGGTGCAAGCGTCACATTGGGTACATTACCGGTTGCTACCGGGGTCAGATTATTAAAATTCGGCAAATTATTCCATGTTCCGGTGAACGTGTAATACTTGTAGTTCAGTCCTGTGAAAGCCGGGGCAACTGTCAACTGATTACTTGCCGGGGACACGTTTCCTGCAAGATCTCTCGCTTTGACAAATATATTGTAGTAAGTGCCATTTACAAGGTTATATACCGTAGCCGTAGTCTCGCCGGAACCCACAGAGTAAGCTATATGACCATTTACATATACGTCATAGCCGGCTATGCCACTGTTATCTTCAGATGCATCCCAAAAGAGCTCAACGTATGTTTTACCCGATGCGCCGGTCCGTAAATCATTGGGCGCTGAAGGTGGAACATTGTCTGCAAATGTCAGTACACTTGCAACATTACTAACCGCAGAAGCAGCAGTATTATTGATTGCCCTGACCTGATAATAATATCTGCTATTAGGTGACAAATCGGAAATAACAAAAGAGTCAACCCTGGCAGGTACAAATCCAATTAATTTATAGGGGCCTGACTGCGCCTCTGATTGATACACTTCAAATTGTGTTTCGGGGTTGGCGGGAGCCGGGTCCAATACCCAGTTAAGCCGCGCAGACGTTTGAGATAAGGCTGTTGCAGCAAGACTGGATGCAGGAGACGGCTTGTTGGGTCCATTGGCACTTATAACTTCAAACGATGCGGAAAATTCACTGGAGCATCCATATTGCTCAGTAACCCTTACCCTATAGGATCCAACTCCAACGTTGTTTAATGTGTTGGTGGTGCTGGAAAGCGTTGTAGTAGGATTAAGCTTTTGCCAAACATAGCTGGTATATCCCGATGGGACCTCAAGGTTTACAGTCGTCTTCCCATCCGGAGAGGGCAGCACCCTGCTTGCAAGGCCACTAACCTGAATGTCCGGTGAAACGGTGGCTTCTTTTATCTTTATTACTGCCGGAACCGGCGACCATTCAGACCAGGTACTCCCTTTCTGAATACGACAGGAATACGACCCTAAGCTGGTTACCTGGATCGTATTCGAAGTAGCCCCGGGAATCACCACCCCATCTTTTCTCCATTGATAAGAATTAAATCCTCCGGTAACTCCCAATGTCACATTAATGGGGTCTCCGGGACAAAATTCTGTTCTTCCGTATCTCACCCAGGGGTTAGACTTATAAGTATTCATCATGTAGGGGAAATAATCAGGCTCATTCCAAAACCTGTTCCATACCCCATGGCCGAGATCGGGATAAAAAGTATGTTTATAATTAGCTCCCTGTGTCTGGGCTGCATTTAAAATCTGATTAACAGTATAGGGAGAGGGTGAATTATCCAGTCCGCCATTTGATATCCAAAACTGGTTATAAATCAAACCGGGTACCTGATTTACATGTACTATTGAAGAACCACTCATTGGCAATGCTGCAGCAGTTAATCTGGGATGCCTTGTCATAAACTCCCAGGTAGCACCACCTCCACCGGATAATCCATTTACAGATACCCTGAAAGGATCAACCTGCAATTGTGGAACCAGAAAGTTTTCTATAAGGTTGGCAACAATATCAAGATATGCATTATTCCAGCCTCCGGAAGCAGCAGAGCTCTGAGGATACAGTAAGAACCCATCGAACTCCCCGTTTTCTACGGCATTGTGATGCCTTTGACCACCATGAAAGAGCTGAAATTCATTGTCATAAATTGTTCCGCGCTCCCCAACCCCATGAAAGAAAACATACAGAGGATATTTCTTACCATCACCGGGAGCCCAGTTTTTTGGCCACTTTAACCGGAAGGCCATGGTACTATAAATATATGCTTTAAAGGAAGACGTGTTCCAACCTAAGCGATTAGTTTTCACCCACTTTCCTACCTGGCCGGCAGGAGGTTGAGCAGGAGGGCTCGAAGGATTATAAACGACAATCGGGTCATTCGGATCAAAAACACCGGTTTGACCAACTACTTCTTTAGCAATAAAACTCATAGCCAGAATGAGCAGAAAAGAAGCAAGGCGGGTAAAAATTGCTTTCATATATTATGGTTGAAAATCTTGTAATCTTGTAAATTAAAAACACTCCTAAACTAACCTTGGATAAGATTTTGCTTTAGGTTTTGTAGAATATTCAGGATTAGCCTTTAACAGGAAAAAATTGGAAAAAAATCGGATGAAACCTCTATTGTCAGAGATATTTGGTACAACAAGTTTTACCTTAGGAGATAGAATTTAGAGTCTAGTGTACAAATATATAGTCTTTTTTTTTATCAAAAAATTTTTCGCCTAAAAATATTCCAAATTTATTAAATATCACCAGTCCCGCATTACACATATCTTTTAAGCTTCCACATAGGCATTTCAATCTTCTTGTGGATTATGTAAACAACCGGAACTGTAACAACAAACGCGACCCCAACACAAGCCAGCTTGCTAATGTTTTCATTTGCAATGAAGCTGTTGAAATAGTCCAGAAAACGATTCTGCACTATAATCAAAATAGGCTGATGAAATATATAGATACAGTATGACATTATACCCAACTGTTTGAAAATGTTCCAGTTAAGCATCCGTTTAAATAAAAGCAACTCATTTTTACACAAAGTCATTGTTATCATTCCTGCAAAAAAAATATCAACCAGGGTATAGTTAATCCTGTATATCAGGGAATACTCCATGTGCATGGTACCAGCATATGCAAAAACAGCTACTGCAAGTAATCCGGCGATCATGGTAATTGTTACCGTATATTTTTCAATAAATGCTGTATTGGTACGTACCAACACAGCAATAATTGCCCCCAAAACTATGCCTTCCATTCTGGCAAAAGTAGCCACATACGGGAAGGGTGGTACAAAGCCAAGCTGTTCTCCCATATTCCGGAAAAAAATACTAAAAAAGAACAGAGCGATACAGAACCTCATTAACCCTTTTGGGGAAAACAACAAAACAACAAAAGGCCACATAATATAGAATTGCTCCTCTATTGATAAAGACCAAAAATGACTCAAGGCTTTCACTGCCGGCCAACCGTCTATAGCAAATAACCAGTTTTCTACATAGAGCCAAAACCACAGCTGATGCGCCTTATGATATGAAAGGTCCAGCCATGAATTTGGCAATAAGAAAAAGAGAATAAGTAACGTCAGATAGTAAAGTGGAAATACCCGCAAAACCCGCCTTAAAATAAACCCTTTAAAATAATTTTTTTGCCCTTTGGAATCTAACAGTATGCCCGTTATCAAAAACCCGCTCATTACAAAAAACATTTCCATAAATACCCAGGAACCAATGAGGTACCTGGGAAAGTAATGAGCAAGCACTACAAATACTATCCCTAATCCACGCCAACCATCAAACTCTTTTACATATGTACCGGGTACGTAGGTAATGGTTATCTTTCTATGCGTTAGCCCCAAAGCTGTCAATGCCTTACCTGCAAGTGCATCTATCCTGTTTTCACCCATTTTTTTCCGTTTTTTCCCAAACTGTTACAAAACCTCCGGTCAATTGATGGGGTAATAGCTCTGCCAAAGCGCAATCTAATCTTTGTAAACCTTTTACCCTTCTTGAAAAGAAAGAAAATGGGAAGACATCTTCAATGAAATTTGTTTTCCCAAAACGAACAATTCTGAAGTTATTGTTACCGGCCAGCTCTCTCAGGCTCCTTTTGGTAAAGAAATGAACATGGGTCAGATCTTCCGCAGAAGATTGTATCGTAGTGCCACTATACCCCAACACGGATTTCAGTCTACTTAATCCTTTCCATAACCAATTATTCTTTTTCTGAAGCGAAATGACCGGTCTTGTAACCAACATTTCCCGTGGCCCTCTGCCATTAGGTACAGTAACTATCAGAATTCCGGTGGGTACCAATAGTTTGTGTAGCACCTGAATAAGTTTTCCCGGTTCATTTAAATGCTCCAGCACCTCGCTGCAAATGACTGCTTCATACTGATGACCGTCTGCTGCCAGCGCTTCTGCACTTCTAACCTCAAATGTAACATTTGGCAGAGTATTTGCCTCAGTCGCTTTAGCAATCGCTTTAGCACTCACATCTATACCTTTTACTGTAAACCCGGCAGCTCCAACATTTCTGGAAATAATTCCGTTGCCGCATCCAACGTCAAGTACTTTTGATCCTTCGGGGAACCTTATCCTCAAAGCATCAACTATAAAGTTCAGTCTTTTTATATCAGCGATTCTTTCAAATTCCATTTCAGTAAATTTCCTTAAAGCTTCTTTCGATTTGCATTAAAAACTTCAATGTATATATCTTCAATCCGTTTTGTCATATTTTTCACATCAAACTTCCGGCGAACAGTTGCCAATGCATTTTTCCCTAACTCCTTCCTTTTTATTTCATCGCTTCCCAAATCCAATATTCCGGACGTTAACTCCTCAATTAAGTTTTCCGTATTAATCAGGAGCGCACTTTCCCGATGTTTCACCACGTCAGCCGTACCGTCTACATTTGAAGCTATTATTGCTTTTTCCATCGCCATCGCTTCCAGCAAGCCAATTGGCAGCCCTTCCCACAATGAGGGAAGGACGTAAATATCTGCAGAAAAAAGTATGTCCGGCACGTCCTGCCTGAAACGCTGTAAAGTAACATTTTCCCGCAGTTGGAGCTGGTCAATCAATGCTTCCACCTCCTCGCGTAATTCTCCGTCGCCAACCATAAGTAGATGAAGGTTACTATTACCCTCCACCGCTTTACCAAACGCCTGTACCATAGCCAGGGGTTGTTTTTGTTTAGTGAGCCGGGCCAAAAAAAGAACAATAGTTTTATTTCCAGGTATTCCCAACTCTAACTTAATATCCTGATATTTATTGTCGGGGTTAAACTTTTTCTGATCTATGCCGTTCTCAACCAGCGTTGAATCGAACTCTTTTATGTACCTTCTTCCTTCCTCTTGATTTGCCTGAGAGACAGATATATTTTTGTACGCTTTACGCGTCAGGTATTTTTCACCCAAAATTCTCAAGTTCCGGACAAGGTAAGCTTGATCCGGGTGAAACGACCAGCCGTGAATAGTATATATAACAGGAATGCCCAGCGAACGGGCGGCCCAAACTATATTTGAATTGGCTCTTGTGCCATGAGCATGAATAATATCAATATGCTGCTCTCTCAGGAAGCGCTTAACCTGCGCCCATTTTCTTATATCAAACGGTTTTTCCGTCAAAATAACATGATTACTTATCCCCATTGCCCCCATTTGTTCCATCATGGGACCGGGGGTAAACGACAATACCACCGGATCAAATTTCGTTTTGTCCAGGTTCTCCACCAGACTTAGCAAATGAGATTCTCCTCCCCCGATTTTTCCCTGACGGATACATTCCAATACCCGTATAACCTGTAAACTCTGCATAGTCTCTTCAAAAGTTAATATACACCACCAGATTTTGTTTTCCCGCAGACATCAATTTCCCATGATATACTAGTGCAGAAGGTTCGTAATGAACTTTATGATAATCCGGTTTTCGGGTTGACCTGGTAAACTGACATGTGACACCCGTTTGATTCCAATTTAGAGTAATGAAGTATATAAGGGTGCCTTGCTCCCGCATGATTTTCGTTTTAATGTGGTGGGCAATACCGAGTAACCCAGTTAAACACAAAACAGCCCGCTATACACGTTCTTTTTGCATTAAAGCACTGGGTGTATTAGCTATGATCCAAAGATCGTATATAAAATTGTGCTGGTGAGCGTAGGCAATATCAAGATTGATCCGTTCTTCTACCGACATATCTTTTTTCCCTCTTTTTTTAATTTGCCACAACCCCGTAATACCGGCCGGAGCCATAAAGCGCCCGGCCCATTCGTCTGTGGTAAGACTGGCTGCTTCGTACAATGGCAGGGGTCTATTGCCAACCAACGACATATCACCAAGCAAAACATTAAATAATTGCGGCAATTCGTCCAGGCTGGTTTTGCGCAGAAAAGCCCCAACTTTTGTAACCCGGGGATCATTATTTACTTTGAAAAATACTGAACTACCCCCATGATATTGATTAAGATGCATAAGATGCTGTACTTTTTTATCAGCATCAATTTCCATTGTCCTGAACTTATAAAAGTTGAAGATTTTATACCCCCTGCCTGCCCGTAGCGAAGTATAAAAGACCGGGCCTCGTGACTCAAGCTTTATTGCTAAAGCGATAATTAAAAAAACAGGTAATAGCAACAGTAATAGTACAGGAGTAAGAATGATATCAAAACCTCGCTTCAAATAGTTGGTAGAGACATCATATATAGAGTTGTCTCCGTTTTCAATAGTAACCTTAACGCTGTTCTTATTAACATGGCTTTGCTTAAAGCGATATAACATTCTCACCTTACTGAATATAAGCCATTTGTCTATTTTTGCAAGCTCTACCACGTCATCAACCTGCTGCATTTTTTGGAGTGAATGAATGGTAGTCGTTTCGAGAGCAGAAGTATTATAGATAACAGGGATCTCCTGAAATTCTCGAACACCATTTAACAACTCAAAAAAACTTCGTGTTCCTCTCTCATAGGGCAAATCAATAAAAATACATTTAGGACGTATTTCTTCAGGTTTTTCCAGCAGCAGCTTAGCCGCTTTTTGGAAATTCTCAGTATAATATCCAACTTTAAATACATCCTCCAAATAATCAAATACATCACGGTTTCCTCCAATATATAAAAAGTCGTACTGCTGTTCGGCTTCGGGTGTTGCCTGACTAATTCTTACCCGCTTATATAATTTCACTGGGTGGGATTGTAAATGGTCAAATTTCATCTTCTGTTCTCATTTTAACTGTTAGACTTTGCAAATTAAACCGTCAAAGAGGTAGTTCTTTGCAGGATACTGTTTACAGATTGAATCATTTGAACTGGATTAAAGGGTTTATTAAACCGATCCACTATACCAAGGCGGATACAGTTGAGGTTAGTTTCTTCTTTGTTGATATTTGAAAAAACAATAACCGGGATATTATTATATAAACAACTCGACTTGAGGTGTTCAATAAATTCCCAATTATCCATATCAGGCAACTCTGCATTTACTATAATTAAATCAGGTTGATTTGATTGCAGGTAATACAATGCAGAATAGCCATCCGGCACCGTTATTACCTGATAATCTTTTTTAAAAATAGTTTGAAGCAAAAACCTGATCGGTTTACTATCATCAATTGCCAATATCTTTTTTTTCATCTTCTAAGGGTTATAAATCGGCCTACATCTTAATGCTGATCTTATTCAGCAAATAAACATCTGTCTGGTTCTGAAGAGGAATTGGAAAAAAAAGAAGGACATGTGTTTTTATAGCAAAAACACCTTCCGGGCATTTAAAGGGATATTAGAAACTAGCTTAATTACTTAATTTATTCAAGCAACCCGTTATGAACGGTTTCTCAGAGGAAATATATACTCCATTGAAAGAGGCATATAGTTTAGAAAAAGGATGCATAAAAGTAAAAATAAAAATTTTAAATATCAAACCATTTTTACATAACAACGCCTCCTTAAACAGGAGTGAAAAACAACAATTTTATAAATAAATGCTTATCAATGACTTACAATAAAAAACTATACCAGTCTCCACAATGAATTTATCATCAGACAACCATTTATACAGGTATATCGTCGCATTTCCGTAAATGTTACCATTTATCCGAAATTATTAACACATTTTTTTATAAAGCATATAAAATATATTGATTCTATGACCCATATATAAAATATGGGTCATAGAATCATGTATGTCTTACGGGCTATTGTTTCACAATACGCCGGGAAAATTGAATTTGGCTATTACTGACAACAGATACCTGGTACACCCCCGCAGGCAAATCAGAGATATCCAATTGCTGAACGCCACGGTTAAATTTAGTGGACCTTACCGTTCTACCCGCCAGGTCATATAGCATCACCCTACTGTTGTCTGCAATAATATTCAGATTAAGCAATCCATGTGATGGATTTGGATACACCTGGATCAACCTGCTACTGGAAAGGCGAATAGATCTGGTAGGAGAATAGGAGGATTTTCCGTCAAGATCAACCTGCTTAATACGGAAAAAGAAGCCGGTTTCTCCTGTAGCCGGGCTATAAGTAAAAGAATAGTTGGTCATACCGGTAGTGTGACCATTTGCCGGAATAGTACCGCCCGGTGTAAAATTCTTGCCATCGGAAGAGTGTTCTATATCAAAATGGGATGTATTGCTTTCGTGGAATGTACTCCAGTTAAGTATGATATTTCCCCGGCTCTCTCCAAGTGTAAAACTACCCCAGGTGAGTGGTAGTACCGACATTTTGGTCAATGTTACTGCTGTCGCTGTATAACTAATGTTATAGTTACTGGGGATGTTTATTGAAGCAAAATTGCCGGTGAACTCCGATGCTCCGACTCTTGTTAAAATTGTATATTCGGTTGATACAGGATCATCTGTCTGTCCCGTAACAGTAAGCGTAGCAGACGCTAAAGAAACAAAACTTGGGCCTGGAAGCGAGGAGATGACCAATTGATCATAATCAGTTCCCGGTACATTACCGGTAGAGCTGACCTCAATAACAACTTCCGTAGCCCTGTTATTAAGCATAGCGGGGTTGAGCGTAAGGATACCCGGGGAAGTGCCAGGGGCAATAATGCCGGTATTCGCGGCAACATTTTGAAAGAACAACTCATTAGTACCACGCACTGTTCCCGCATTATCGAAAGGAACAGAGATCAAAGCGCCTGCACTGCCTATTACCTCAACTATCCCGGCTGGCAGGTTATTGAATGCACTGCCTGTATTATTCATCAGGGCTATCGCAGCGAGCCCTATTGAAAATACGCCTTCATTATTGATGGTAGCGTTTGTACAGGTAATATTACCCGAAATCCATAACACATTCCCGGTATTGGTTACTTCGGTGTCATCAATAAATGCCCCATCTCTAAACTCTAGTTCGCCTGCATTCTCCGTAGTTACCGCCAAATGGCCACCGCCACGTACCCTGAGACTTCCGGCCGGGTTCACCTGTACAGCCCCGTCGCCGGAAAGAAACCCTCTTACACCGATATATAACCGACCATTTACAATAATATCATCTCCGTTGCCTCCATCGTTGAGTGTAATAGTTGCAGTTTCGCCAGCCGATGGATGAAAAATAGCCAGCACCCCTCCGTTGTCCACAACTACTTGATCTATAGTTCGGTCCGCCGTTAGCAATACGCTATCTCCTGCCTGGATGGTAATCACACCATCTCCGGCGTCTGGAATACTTGTGGCAGCCACCCAATCAGAGCCATCAAAAGTCTGCCAGGTAGAGAGTACTTCCCACTGGCCTACCGGCCCGGCTACATTGGACCTGTAATCGCCTTCTGCCTGAGAAAAAGCAGTACCGCCAACCAATAAGAAAAAGATCAGAAATGTAAAATTTATTCTCATAGCATTCAAATTTGATATCGTTAGTAGAATTTAATTGCACTCTATTTGTTTAGAAGTTTGATTAAATTACCGGATAAAGTTCTAAGATTGCTATGGAAGGGTAGATTCTGGTCAGAAAGTTACCGATTTCATAAGCCGGGTCATTCTGGAAGGGATAATGGAATTATGAATATAATAAAATCAAAAATAGAAACAATATTTTATTTTTGACATATGGTGGAGCAGACACTGAAAATAATTGAAAATCACCCGTTAAGAACAAATACTATTTTTAAAGCAGCCTTATAATAGGGCTATTACCTTTTGAAATGGATAGAAAAAGGGCTATCAGGAGCATTGTTTTATTGGGAGGAGGGAGTATTCTCGCATTTGCCGGGTTCAGGGGGTATAAGCTGTTTCGTCCGCCGGAACTGGAAAAACTCCTAGGTTATCAGGCAACCATAGACGAACTGGCGGAAATGATCATCCCTGAAACGGACTCTCCTGGTGCAAAATCTGCCGGCGTTGGCTTATTTGTCTCAAAGATGATACGGGACTGCACTGACAGGAAATCACAAAACAACTTCCTGTACGGATTGCGGGATCTTGCAGCCTACAGCCAAAGGCATTTTTCGAAGCTTTTTCTGCACTGTTCAATTGACGAAAAGAAAAAAATAATGGATCATTTTGAAAAAAAGGAAGTTCCATTAAATGGCCTTGCAGGAAAAATAGAACGTAAGCTACAGGGTGATCCCTTTTTTTCTTTGCTTAAAAAATATACTGTGCTGGGGTATTGCACGTCAAAACAAGGAGCTACCCTGGGTTTGAGCTATGACAGGATACCTGGTAAATACATAGAAATACAACTCGCTCCCGGACAAAAAGCCTGGGCGACCCAATAGATTCAAATTCAAACAGAATGCAAGAACCCGGGCAGAATGTCAACCTCAACTTAAAATCTGCAAAAGAGCATAGTTATGATGCGATTGTCATCGGCTCAGGCATCAGCGGGGGCTGGTCTGCAAAGGAGCTTTGTGAAAAGGGCTTAAAAACGCTATTACTCGAGCGAGGGCGAAATGTTGAACATATCAGGGATTATCCGACGGCTATGAAGGACCCCTGGGACTTTGAATATCGCCTGCAGAATACCGAAAACGATAAAACGGAAAACCCCATCCAAAGCCTTGCCTACGACGAAAGCAGTAAGCATTTTTTTGTGAACGATAAAGAACATCCCTATGTACAGGTATCCCCTTTTCACTGGATCAGGGGCTACCAGGTAGGAGGCCGGTCATTGACCTGGGGAAGGCAATGTTATCGTTGGAGTGACCTGGATTTTGAAGCGAACCTTAAAGAAGGGATTGGTGTGGACTGGCCAATCAGGTATAAAGATATCGCTCCGTGGTATGATCATGTGGAAAGGTTTATAGGTATAAGCGGACAGGCTGAAGGATTGCCTCACCTGCCTGACGGGCAATTTTTAGCTGCAATGGAAATGAATATACCTGAAAAGCATTTCAAGTCAGAAGTTCAAAAGAAATTTCCGGAACGCCTGATCACTATTGGCAGGGCAGCAAATCTTTCTGAATCGGTAAACGGGAGGGGCCGTTGCCAGTATCGCAACCTCTGTAAACGTGGTTGCCCTTTCGGGGCTTATTTTAGTTCTAACGCTTCTACCCTGCCTGCTGCCATGGCAACAGGTAATCTTACACTTCGCCCCTTTTCTATAGTAATGGAAATACTGTACGACAAGGAATTGAAAAAGGCTAAGGGCGTCCGGATCATTGACGCCCTTACCAATGAGACTTATGAGTTTTATGCAAAAATTATTTTTCTGAACGCCTCCACTATCGCTTCTACCTTCATTCTGTTAAACTCAAAGACGGATAGCTTTCCCGAAGGACTGGGCAACAGCAGTGGTCAGGTAGGGCATAACCTGATGGATCACCATTTTCGTGTGGGCGCTGAAGGCATACATAGAGGCTTTAAGGATAAATATTATATCGGGCGGCGTCCCAACGGAATTTACATTCCCAGGTTTCGCAATATCAGCAAAGAAACAACGCAACAGGATTATATACGGGGATTTGCCTACCAGGGTGGCGCCATACGGCATGGCTGGACAGAAACGGGCAAAACGCCTGGTTATGGAGAAAGCTTCAAACAACAACTGCTGACTCCCGGCCCCTGGAACATGTGGATAAGCGCCTGGGGGGAAACCCTGCCCGATTATAATAATAAAGTAACCCTTGATACGGGAAAGAAAGACAAATGGGGGCTTCCCCTGGTGGCCATTGACTTTAGATTTGGCGATAATGAAAAAAAAATGCGGCGGGACATGAAAGCTTCCGCCATAGAGATGCTTGAAAAGTCCGGATTCCAGGATATCAACGGATTTGATTACAGCACGGTAGGTGGCGACTGCATCCATGAAATGGGTACCATGCGCATGGGCAATGACCCTAAAACCTCTGTACTAAATAAATGGAACCAGATGCACGATGTAAACAACGTTTTTATAACCGACGGAAGCTGCATGACATCTTCAGCCTGCCAAAGTCCTTCCCTTACTTATATGGCCCTCACCGCCCGCGCCTGCGACCATGCCGTAAACGAGCTGAAGAAAAGAAATCTCTGAAAAGAATTACTTACCGGCAGCATCGCCCGATCCCGGACTTTGTTTGCCGGCCGGAGAGCCCCGGGGCTTATCCAGCGAAAACAAAAAATACCAACCCCTGGACTGGCAAAAGCGATAAAATATGATAGATAGAAATACACTGACAAAAATACCGATCGCCAATAAAAGCGGCAGATAGGTTATTCCAAATACCTTGACAAGGATGATCCTGGTTCCGGAAGCAATGATCACGTGCATCACGTATATATACAGGGAGTGAACTCCTATCACTCTTAGCCACGAAGCTGCCGAATAACGTTGTAAAATAAATGAGATGGCTACCATGAACATACAGCCGGTCATTGCGATAAAGAAAAACAATGTGGGCTCATACCTTTCAACATACTGGTATCCTTCGGAATTATTTTGCACATTGGCATGCAAAAAATAGAGCTGACTTATAACGAACAATGGCAGCAAAAGCAGCACCGTCTTCCAGGAACCGATCTTATTTGCATTATTTTCGTTCCTGAAGTACTTCCCGACAATATCACCTAAAACAAAAAAAACATAATAATGACAGACATCCTGCAGAAAACCAATATCCCAGAAATGCTGCGTGGCATGCGCGCTGAAATAATACATCAAAACACCCAATATAAGTTGTACGCCGGAGGACAGCTTCAGGTAAGTTTTCAGGAAGGCATATAAAATGGTAACGTTAAAAAGAGCGTATAAATACCAGAACTGGTCGAGCGCCCTGGGTGCATAGATGAGGTAAATGTAGTCTTTAACGGTCCGGTCAGAGTTAACATATCCCGAGAGCAATACCTGGAGGGTCAACTGTAATCCTCCCCAAAGGAAATAGGGGTATAAAATAGTCTTTGCTTTCTGGCCGAAAAGTACTTTAAAGCCTCTTTTTGCCAGGCTACTGCTGATAAACATACCTGAGATGATAAAAAAAAGCGGCATCCTGAAACTGAAGAAAACGATATTGGCATACTCCAGTCCGATAAAATTGGTAGCGTCCAGCCCGCTCCTTTTCAACCCTTCAAATACGTGACGGTACACAACGAGAAAAATAGCGATTCCTTTCGCGTAATCCACCCAATCATACCTGCCACTCCGTATCGGGGCATTGGTCTTGCTTATCATAATTCAAATGCTACAATGATATTCCCAATTTATCGTTTATAACGCTTTGTTTCCTGATCAATGCCAACACCTGGGCCAAAAGCAATAGGAACAGGGGCTCAATTTCAAACCGGAACCGCATGTTTTCATAATGCTCCAGCAAAGAGCTCAGCGTAAAAACGTATCCAAAAATCAGCAATACAAAAAGATTGACTGCAGACAGTTTCTTTTCCCGCCAACAATACCTGCCCAGCCAAAAAAGCACGAATGCATATATCATAAATTTAGGAATGGCAGAAGTAGCCAGCGCTATCCTCCTCTCCTGTTTTCCTGTTGCGAAATGGGAAAGATTGAACGAATACACCACATCGTAGTATTTAATTTTACGGGCCTGGAACTCCGTCACGGAATACCGGGTGCCGGGCGCGAAAAAAATGATGGCGGATTGGATTACATTCTGAACATAAGAAAGAGGGTATTTTTTAATATGCTCTTTACCTGCCTGAAGATATTGTTTTGATACATCTATATACCCCACGTGGTTAAGATTCATCAGGGAGTCATTTTTCAGCTCGTTCAACAGGTCCCGGTCATTGAGCCCCCCGTATGGAAGCTCGTATCCTTCGGGGAGAAATTTTTCATATGCTGAAATCGGGGAAAACGGGGGAATACTTTCTATTCTGGTTGTATCTGTCACCTCATTATCATGAAAAATATTCCTGGAGGTATTCATTCCCAACCAGGATGAAGCGGACAACTCACCAAAGATCATATAGTTCTTGACGTACCATCCGGTAGTAATGGATAGCGTGACCAGGCCGGCAATCATTATCTTTCCGGCGCCCGGCTGCTTCCTGAAATAAAAGAAAACAACTGCACCGATCACCGCCAGCCAGACGAAGTGATACATGCTTCTCGTAAGCGTTATCAGCAGTAACGCAAGAAAGAACCCTGCTACTGTCTTCCAGGTGAGGGCAGCACTGAATTGTAGCAAAAAATGACAGGCGGTCAAAAACAGCAGGGTAACAAAAGTTGTATAAAACAACTCATTTTCGTATACCATTGTGGCGGGGCTAAGCAGGTATAGCAAGGCTATAAACAGTGCAACTCGCCGGTTCTTAGTAATTTTCAAACACAGCTTCAGCAGCAATATCGTATTGACCAATGTAATGGCCTTGAAAACAATACTGAATACTTCGAAAGAATACGCTCCCGACAATTTCAATATTATTCCCAGGAAAATATTGAATGCGGGTGGCTGGGCATGATTATACCAAACGCCTTTCAGCAAGTTATGCTGTAAGGTATGAACATCCAGGTATTGCCAGTATTTGAACAAAGCATCATAGGCCAATTCAAGTCCCACCAGGTGAATAATGATCCTGCTGATAACAAAAACAGTAAGGAGTATCCCTATATCGGAGTCAAAATATCTCTTTACATATTGCTTCACTCTATGCTGTTATATTATTTCTTTGAATAAATTGCTGCGATTCAGGGCAAAATAAAATCATTGGTAAAACAATTCTATGAACTGTTGCTTTATGTAGCCGGGCCAAAATACAAACTAATTTATTAAAACCTGATATGACCTTACTATAAATAGCCGGTAAGCCTGAAACACCCCGGTTGCTCAACTTAAATTGGCAAATGATAATATGAAACGATACCCCCTGTCAATGAGCTCCGTTAAGCCGAAACTTATCATTTCTTTCCATACATTTACAACTCAATCAGCCCATTGTCAGATATGTCGCAAAAAAAGATCCTGGTTTTAGTCGAAGTGGTCATTATTATCGGTTTGGCTCTTATCCCGCTCTTCATCAGCCAGTATCCCTACCGGGTCAACATATTTCTGTCGTGGGAGGGCGCCTACCGGATCAGCCAGGGGCAGATCCCCTTCAAAGATTTCGGGCAACCCATGGGAGGCATGTATTGGGTGATACCGGCTTTTTTCTTCAAAGTTTTTGGGCCACAGCTTATTTCCCTGGTAAAAGCCCAGGTGTTTATCAATATCATTTCCGGACTGGCATTCCGGTCCATGCTGAAAAGCCTGCAGGTGCAGGAGAGTATCAGGGTTGTCGCCGTATTGCTGTTCTGCATTTCCTATTCTTTCTTCAATTTCTGGCCCTGGTATAATCATACCGTTATTGTTTATGAGTTCGTTGCACTGGCTTTTTTACTAAAATATCTTACCGCTACCGGTGGAAAGTACAGATGGATGCTGCTGGTAGCAGCTGCCTTTTTTACCTTTGTCAGCTTTTTTACCAAACAAGATGCCGGCGGCATGTGTCTATTGATCTGCGGAGCCCTGGTACTATATGATAGCTTTATAGGTAAAAACTGGAAACAGTTGGCTATATATTTCGGCATCTTCACCCTTTTTACGGCTTTTGCCATTCTTTACTTTCGTTCCTACGACTTTGGGTATTGGTTCAACCACGGGCAGGCACCGCACAGCGCCCGGATCTCCATTGGAGATATAGCGAACGATCTCATGGAAGATTCTCAATGGCTGAAATTTTATTTCTTTATAATAGCATTTCTCGTTATCGCCGGTTTCAGGAACATGAAAGCCTTTTGGGGAGATAAACAGCAAATGTTGTTCCTGTTGTTAACGCTGGGTATCCTTACTGAAGCAGTCATCTTCCAGGTAACAAGTTATACTCCGCCGGACAATAATATTTTCTACCACAGCTTTGCCTTTGCTTTTATTTTCAGTTGTCTTGCACAACAACTTCAGCTCTACTTTAAAAAATGGAGTCTTATTATTTGCCTGACGGCAGGTGTTCTGTTATGGTGGAGCGGCATTTTCTGGAAGTATGTGAACCGGCTTTTCCCTTCACCGGCGCAGGAAGATGGTATCGCCCTATCGCCCACCGGAGAAAATGTAGTCAGCAAAAACAACTATGTATTAACCATCGACAGGGATACAACGATCATTCCCGACTCCCGGTGGATATCTACGGGACTCCGGGCTTTTGAGAAGATCACCATGCCGGTGCCTACCGTTGAAGGTATCAAACGGCTGCTGGATATGGACATGGTAAAGCAGGGCAGAGCAAGAAGGGTTTTAAACATGACCGAGTTAACACCCCTGGCGCATGAAATGCCTTATGACCTGGAAAGAGGACCACATTACCCGCTCTGGTTTCACCTGGGGGTGGGTATGTTTAAACGGGAAGCTGAAATGCTTACAAAAAGAATAGACGAGGAGTACTATGACCTGGTTTTATTTGAATATATCCCTACCCTCAATAATTTCTTCCCGTTTGAAGTAAGGGAAGCGTTACATAAAAATTATCAACTGCTGGACAGTTTTTATGCTCCGAGAAGAGGGGATACTAAAGGATTCATAGAGGTATATACGAGACGGTAAGTTAGGGTTGCAGGTAACAGATTGCAGGTTGTCGCAAGTCTTGCTCCCTGTATCTTGAGACCTGCGACTTGCAACCCACCCTATTTCTTTAATCTTCGCAGGATTGATGTAACCACCGGACCGACAACAGGTATTTTTTTGATCCTGTTCCTTAATGCCCATGTTTTATCACGGAGTTGTTGAATGCCCTTGCCGTCAATTAAAATATTTTCGTCAACGCAGTAAACGGGTTTATTCGTTAACCGGTTTATTTCGATTGCCTGGTTATATTCGCTTTCAAAAAACAGGTCGTATTTTATCTTCTTATATTCCTTTGCTTTAAATGGGGCATGACTGCCAAGGCGCTGTCTTTCTGCAGCGCTTGGCAGGTCGAGCATAATCAATTCTTCATATGCTACCTGGTGTTTTTTAAGCCATTGTTCTGTAATATCCCTGTATTTTTCCAGCCGGCTGGTAACAATTGCCTTAATGGGAACCGTAGGGATGTATTTGGGCGTGGCATGTAAAACAAATTCACGGTACCTGTTCCCATCATCATTCTGATCCGGCAAAGGATCTTCACACAACACCCCATCCATATCGAAGGCGGATGAGCTTACCAGGATATGATGAAAAATATTCCACTCAAAAATGCGGGGATAAGAAAGCTGTTCCAGGTAAAAATTCAACCGGGGCGTTTTAACCGCTGAAAAAATGGCCACAACATCTGTCTTTTCCCGTACGTCCACAGGCAACTGTTCGATGTTTTCCCAGAGCTTTGTTCCTGTAACATAACTGTCTTCAACGATCAGTATTTTTGAAGCGTCTTGCGGCTTTTCCAGGTTTCCCTTTATTTGACGTGTTCCCGTTTTTTTAATAAAATGATTGTTTACTAAGTCTATAAATGAGCAGACCGGGGTATTCAGATGCATGCCAATCACATAGGCAGGTATCATGCCGCTTCGGGGAATACCGACGATAAGGTCATAATTGCCGGACTGAAATTTTCCTAAGTGCTTGCGGATTAACTGGGCCAGGTCTGAATAGCTTCTGTAGTTCATACATAAATCATTATGTGCGGCTAAGCTAGTAAATTTTGTTTATTGCTGCCGGCTTATTCAAAGAAAACAGAAAAAAGGTAAGCCCCGGAATTTGAATAAGCAAAATTCTTTGCACGAAGGCTAAAATAATATATGAGAATACCGGTAGGGGTTGGAGAAACCAGGTACTGTCTCCATCCTCCCGCGAAAAAGTCAGAAAGGTAGCATTTGCAAGTAAGTGATAAATAAGAGCATGGAGTACTATCCGTTTTAAACTGTTCACCGTATTTGTTGCCTTTGGCTACTATAGCTACTCTTTTTCATAATACACCCAATGACAGCTTACTACTCAGTATCTAAGGATTAGCCCTGCTTATCATAATTTATATACTGCGATGATATTCCCGATTTATCATTAATAACCCTTCGTCTCCTGATCAACGCCAATACCTGGGCCAAAAGCAACAGGAACAAGGGTTCAATTTCAAACCGGAACCGCATGTTTTCAGAATACTCCAGCAAAGAGCTCAGCATAAAGACATATCCCAAAATCAACAATACAAAAAGATTTACTGCGGACAGTTTCTTCTCCCGATAGCAATACCTGCCCAGCCAAAAAAACACCAATGTATAAATAATAAATTTAGGAATGGCTGAGGCAACCTTTGCTATCCTTCGCTCCTGTTTTCCTGTTGCAAAATGGGAAAGGTTAAACGAATACGCCACATCGTAGTATTTGATTTTACGAGCCTGGTACTCCATCAGGGGGTACCTGGTGCCGGGTTCGAAAAAAATTACGACTGATTGAATCACATTCTGAATATAAGAAAGGGGATATTTTTTAATATGCTTCCTGCTGGCATGGAGGTATTGTTTTGATACATCTATATACCCTACATGATTGGCATTTAACAGAGAGTCATTTTTCAACTCATTCAATAGGTCCCGGTCATTGAGCCTTCCGTATGGAAGCTCATATCCTTCCGGTAGAAATTTTTCATACGTTGAAATCGGGGAAAATGGAGGAATACTTTCTATCCTGGTTGTATCTGTCGCCTTTTTATTATGAAAAATACTCCTGGAGATATTCATTCCAAACCAGGACGAAGCAGAGAATTTACCGAAAATCATATAGTTCTTGGCATACCACCCCCCGGTGAAGAGTAAAGCAATCAGCCCGGCAATAATTATCTTGCCGGCGCCCGGCTGCTTCCTGAAATAAAAGAAAACGGCTGCGCCCACCACAGCCAGCAAGACCGGATGATACATGCTTCTTGTAAGCATTATCAGCATTAACGCAAGAAAGAACCCCGCTACTGTCTTCCAGGTGAGTGCAGAATTGAATTTCAGCAAAAAATGACACGCGATCAAAAACAACAGTGTAACAAAAGTTGTATAAAACAATTCATTTTCAAATACCATTGTCCCAGGGCTGAACAGGTATAGCAACGCTACAAACAATGCAATTCGCCGGTCCTTAGTAATTTTCAAACACAGTTTCAGCAGCAATATCGTATTGAACAATGTAATTGCCTTAAAAACAATACTGAATACTTCGAAAGAATAACTTCCGGACAACTTCAATATTATTCCCAGAAAAATATTGAATATGGGTGGCTGGCCATGATTATACCAAACACCTTTCAGCAAATTATACCGTAAAGTATGAACATCCAGGTATTGCCAGTACTTGAACAAAGGATGATATGCCAACTCAAGTCCCAGCAAGTGAATAATGATCCTGCTAATAATAAAAAGAGCAATGACGATCCCTATATCGTAACCAAGATATTTTTTTACACACTGCTTCATTCAATGCTAACATTTGTGAATGAATTACAGGGACCTCGGGCAAAATATCTTCCTCAAAGATCATTGGCGAAACAATTCCACAACCTGTTTCTTTATGTATAATGTAACCAGGCGTACCGGTTAGTAAAAGTACAAAGTAATCTATTAAACCCTGGTTATAACATTGTTATAAATAACTGATAATCCTGAAAACACTGCTTAACCCATCGTCAAAAGTCTCAGGAGTCTTACCACTTATCACTTATCACTTCCCACTAACTACTACCCACTTGCACGCTGCATCTTGTGACTTGCAACCCAAATACGTTACCTTTGGCGCACATAATTATCTGCTATGAAACAAATATGTTACCTGTTGCTCCTGCTGACAACCGCCACCGTGCAGGCCCAGCACAAAAAGTATGTAAAGCCCGCCGACCCGGAAGTGTCGAAAAAACTGGCCGCATGGCAGGATATGAAATTCGGACTGTTCATGCACTGGGGCACCTACAGCCAGTGGGGTATTGTAGAAAGCTGGAGTATATGTCCCGAGGATGAAGACTGGACGAAAAGGCGGGGACCACATGCACAAAACTATTTCGGGTATGTAAACGCGTATGAAAACCTGCAGACCACCTTTAACCCGGAAAAGTTCGCCCCGGAAAAATGGGCTGCCGCGGCCAAAGCCGCCGGCATGAAGTATATGATCTTTACTACCAAACACCATGACGGTTTCTCCATGTTTGACACGAAAGAGACCGATTATAAAATCACCGACAGTAAAACACCTTTTTCTTCCCACCCGCGCAGCAATATCACCAAAGAAGTGTTCAATGCTTTCAGAAATGACGGGTTTTCTGTAGGCGCCTATTTTTCCAAGCCCGACTGGCATAACAAAGATTACTGGTGGCCTTATTTTCCGCCCAAAGACAGGAACGTGAATTATGATCCTGTCCGATATCCCGAACGCTGGGAAGCATTCAAAACCTTCACCTATAACCAGATCAAAGAGCTGGCGAGCGAATACGGCAAGGTAGATATCCTGTGGCTGGATGGTGGCTGGGTGCGTCCTCTGTCTACTGTGGATACCACCGTAGAGTGGCAACGCGGCATAAAAACCGATCAGGATATTGATATGAAACGCATTGCGGATATGGCCCGCAGCTATCAGCCCGGGATGCTTTTCGTAGACAGGACCGTAACCGGTGAATACGAGAACTATACCACACCTGAACAGGAAGTGCCGCACGAACTGCTACCCTATCCCTGGGAAAGCTGTATTACAATGGGTAATTCCTGGAGCTATGTACCCAACGACGAATACAAATCTGCGCAAAAAATCGTGCAGATGCTCATTCGCATTGTAGCCCGGGGTGGCAACCTGCTGCTCAATATCGGCCCGGGACCGGATGGCGACTGGGATCCCGTTGCCTACAGCCGTTTACAGGAGATCGCCGACTGGATGAGCGTTAATGGCGTAGCGATCCATAGCTCCAAGCCGCTGATGCCGTATGAGTCAGACAATATCTATTTTACCCAATCCGGGGATGGAAAGAAACAATATGCCTTCCTGCTGTCGGAGAACGAAAATATTCAGCTCCCCGCAGAAATTATCATAGAAAATTTTATCCCCCCGGTCAAAAGTAAAATAAGCCTGCTGGGCACCGGTGCAAAGCTGAAATGGAAGACAAGCGACGGAAAAACCATCATCCAGGTGCCGGCAAAGATTCGATCTGGCTGGAAGGGAAAATTTGCGGCAACATTGCTGATAGAAAAATAACAGAACGTATAAAGTATAAAAATGGAAATCATTCCGGCAATTGATATCATCGACGGGAAATGCGTCCGGCTGACGCAGGGCGACTATGCGCAAAAGAAAATATACAACGAACACCCCCTGGAAGTGGCGAAAGCATTTGAAGATGCAGGCGTAAAAAGACTACACCTGGTAGACCTGGATGGGGCAAAGGCGGGACAGGTAAAAAACTGGAAAGTACTGGAAACCATTGCCGGCAAAACCGGGCTCGTTATCGACTTTGGCGGCGGCATCAAAAAGCAGGAAGATGTATCGGTTGTTTTTAACTCCGGCGCCGCCCTGGCTACCGTAGGCAGCATAGCTGTAAAAAATGAAGAAGAGCTGGTTAGGTGGTTCGGCATTTTCGGCACCGGCAAGTTCTTACTGGGAGCCGATGTGAAAGATGAAAAGATCACCGTTGGCGGCTGGCTGGAAACGACTGATATCAGCGTCTACGACTTCATCCGGAAGTACACAGGTTATGGAATAACACAACTCTTCTGCACCGATGTAAGCAAGGACGGCAAACTCGAAGGCCCGGCAACAGAGCTGTATAAAAAGATCACTACGGAGTTCCCGGACCTGCATTTTATTGCCAGCGGCGGCGTAAGCGGTCCCTCGGACCTGGAAAAGCTGCAGGATGTCGGCTGTAAAGGCGTTATCATCGGTAAAGCGATCTATGAAGGAAGGATTGATATAGGAGAAGTGATAAGACAGTAAAATGGTAAAATAGTAAGACCGGAAAATGGTAAAAGGTTCCATCTTACGGTCTTGCTATCTTACAGTCTTACACAAACAGCCCCCATTCATCTGCATGCTCATCGCGCTGAAAGGTGGCTACCCATTGCTTAAACAGCTCGCGGAAAAGAGCCATTTCATTTTCGATGGCTTCCGCATAGTTTTCCTGGTTGGCGCCTACCTTAGCCGTAAACCGTATCTGCTCCAGCAATTCCCTGCAATTATTACGGACGATGGATGCATTCTCCATTTTCAACACATATAGATCGGTTCCGGCTGCACCAATAATTTTAGGAGCCACTATAAAAAGGTTTTGCCAGATAAGCTCCCTGTTTTTTTGTACCTGATCATATTCCCTGGAGTCATGCAGGGTTTCACAATACGACTCAACCAATACAAAAACTTCCCGCCATTTATTATATAAATTCCTGGCTGCATCCAGTTGTGCTTTTACCTTCCAGCCCTCGCCTTCGTAGCGACGACTCAGCACCCGGTGCTCATCCCATTCTGGTAAACTGTGCATATCACTGAAATCCATAATCAAACTTTGCTGTTTCGGTTTCATATACCTGAATTCTGTCCTCATATTAAGAAAACTATCGTAAAGAGCCAAATCCGCCCCAGGCACATTTTAAATTTTTACTTCATGCAAGTTTTCCGGTCGGTGAAGACACCAACCGGCAGTGCACTCTACAGGCGGCAGTCAATGGCTATTATTATAAAGGAACGTACAGCAGGAACTTTTCATCAAACCAGCTCCGCCCATTGAATATAGCGGATATGTCCCAGGTATGGGGATGCAGACCGCTTTCTTTTATCTCCTGCCGGAGATCTCCGCCTTTCAGACAAATGAGCCCGTTGGTAAACGCCTCCATTTTTCTACCCCTGGTCAGCAAGGGTTTTCCCCAATACCACAGGTCTTTTAAAGGCGCCACCGCCCTGCTCACCACAAAATCAAACTTCTCATCTTTAATATCCTCTGCCCTTGAATGACGGGTTTTCACGTTCTTTAGTTGCAAGCCTTCCACTACCGCGTCTACCACTTTCAGCTTTTTACCTATGGAATCTACCAGGGTGAACTGTACCCCGGGAAACATGATGGCCAGCGGTATGCCGGGGAAGCCCCCACCGGTGCCGATATCTATGATCTTCAGCCCTGCCGGAAAACCGAAAACGGCAGCAATGCTTAATGAATGGAGCACGTGCTTTTCGTACAGTGCGTCTATATCCTTCCTGGAGATGATGTTTATTTTTTCATTCCACTCCTTATATACAGGCCCTAAAGCGAGAAATTGCTGAAGCTGGGTTTCCGTAAAATCACCGAAATATTGCGTAATTATTTCCAGCTGGGTTTGGGCTTCTTCCATAATGCTGAGCTAAAAATGAGGTAGTAAAAGAACATAAAGATATCAAAAGCCCAGAACCATTTCCACAAGTCTGCCTCATTGAGGCGGGTCATAGACTTTAACCATATGACAGCCAACAATATATATCGAAGAAGAAAAGCTGTTACCGTATATTCCCACCCGAATAAAATCATTGAAGCAGCAAATAACGGGTACACAAAAAAATGGCTGAAGGCGTACAATCCGAGCAGGAACCGATGTTTGGATCTATAAAATTTTGCCGTGGTAAAATGCCGTTGCTTTTGCTGCCACCACTCGCCCCAGCTCCGTTTCGGTTCAGACAGGGTAAAGGATTCTTTATCCAGGGCCACATCTGTATTGATGGGCGTAGCGGCAGCATTGATAAAAAGGTCGTCGTCGCCACCCGGTACATGGTTATGTGCTGAGAAGCCTTTTTGCCTGAAAAAAACCTCTTTTTTATAGGCAAGGTTACGACCAACGCCCATATAAGGCATCCCTGCCAGGGCATAGGACATATACTGCAACGCCGTGTGGAAGGTTTCAAACCGGATGATCTTATTCAGCAGCCCTTTACGCCTATGATAAGCCCCATAACCCAGCACAATCTCAATACCTCTTTCAAAGCGGTCGCTCATTTTTTGTATCCAGAATTCGGTAACCGGTACACAATCCGCATCGGTCAGCAATACTATATCGTGCCGGGCGGCTTTTATTCCCATAGACAGGGGAAATTTTTTACCGGGTATGAACCTGGCCTCCTGTTTGAGCTCCAGCAGCTGCAGTTGCGGAAAGTCTTTCTGAAGCGCCTCTACCAGATACTTTGTCTCGTCCGTAGAGTTGTCGTTCACCACTATCACCTCCAGCTTATCCGAATAGTCCTGCACCAGTATACCTGGCAGATTTTTAGCTAAATTTGCGGCTTCGTCGCGGGCACATATAATAATGGATACCGGTTGCTGGCGGGGCATCCCCTTCGGATGATCGGGATAAAAAGCCAGTCTTCTGAAGAAATACAGATAGTAAACTATCTGGATCAGGATGATGATACAAAAAGCACCAAAGATGATTTCGCCCCAGGCTATCTTTTCCATACTGGCGGCGAAGGTAAGAAATACCGTTATTTCAAAATACGGGTTTTAACATAATGTGAATATATCAGTTGAATGAGCGTATTACAGTTTGAGCTACAGCACAGGGATACAGCAACCAAAGCAAGGGCAGGTGTACTGACAACAGACCATGGTGAAATACCCACGCCCATTTTTATGCCGGTGGGCACTGCCGGCAGCGTAAAGGGCGTGACCCAGCAACAGCTCCTGGACGATACCCGGGCGAAGATCATCCTGGGCAACACCTATCATTTATACCTGCGCCCCGGTACCGACATACTGGAAAACGCCGGCGGCCTCCACCGGTTCATCAACTGGCAATCACCCATTTTAACCGACAGCGGGGGCTACCAGGTATTTTCCCTGGCCGGCACCCGGAAAATAAGTGAAGAGGGGGTTACCTTTCAAAGCCATATTGATGGCAGCCGGCATTTATTTTCCCCGGAAAAAGTGATGGATATCCAACGGAGCATCGGCGCCGATATCATCATGGCTTTTGATGAATGCCCCCCCTACCCCAGCGACTACCGCTACGCGGAAAAGTCCATGCATCTCACCCATCGCTGGCTGGACCGGTGCTTCACCCGGCTTTCGGAAACACCTGAAAAATACGGGTACACGCAAAACCTTTTCCCCATCGTACAGGGGAGCACCTATCACGACCTGCGGAAAGCTTCCTGCGAATACATCGCCTCCAAAAATGCAGCAGGAAACGCCATCGGCGGGCTGAGCGTGGGCGAGCCGGAAGAGATGATGTATGATCTGTGCGGATTGTGTTGTGAAAACCTCCCCGTAGAGAAACCCCGTTACCTGATGGGAGTAGGCACGCCCTGGAACATACTGGAGTGTATTGCTCTGGGTATCGATATGTTTGACTGCGTAATGCCCACCCGCAACGGGCGGAACGCCATGCTGTTTACTTCCAACGGGGTCATCAATATAGATAATAAAAAATGGGAAAAGGATTTCAACCCCATTGACGACGGAATAGACTGCACCATAAGCAATTATTACAGCAAGGCCTATCTGCGGCATTTGTTCAAGTCAAAAGAACTGCTGGGACTTACCATTGCCAGTATCCACAACCTGGCTTTTTACCTGCATGTGGTCACGGAAGCCAGGAAACATATTGAGGCAGGAGATTTCAGCTCCTGGAAAGAGGAGGCGGCGGCAAGGTTTAAGCAGAGGATGTAGGGTGAGAGTGGGAAGTAATTAGTAGAAAGTAGCGCGTGTACAACTGTCTGCTTACCTCAACGTCATTCCGACCGCAGGGAGGAATCTGCCTACAAAAAGAATCCTTCCGAAACGAAACACTGCACATAGTCAACAGATTTCTCCAAACCCTCCTACGTCAGGTTTGAAAAAGGACGTACCTCCCTTACCGCCACCTCGACGAAAGAGAGGTCTGCCGAACTGGGAGTTGTCCGTAAACGAGACGCTGCATACCTTCAACAGATTTCTCCCAATCTTCCTTACGTCAGATTAGTCGAAATGACGCTAATAAATTGTATTTTCAGTTGTGAAAAGAGGTGGCAGTATTTACATATTAACAAATAAAAATAAAACCACACTTTACATCGGTGTAACAAGTGATCTTGTTGCAAGAATATCACAGCATAAAAACCACAGTTTCAAAGGAAGTTTTTCTGACAGATACAATCTGGAATATCTTGTCTATTACGAAAACTACGGCAGAATAGAAGAAGCTATTTTGAGGGAGAAAGAAATCAAAAAATGGCGAAGAGAGAAAAAAGACAAATTAATAGCGACTATGAACCCGAAGTGGAGAGACTTGTGGGAGGATATTAAACATTGGTGATCTATCAACATCATTCCGACTGCAGGGAGGAATCTACCCACAAAAAAAATCTTCCGAAATGAAACATTACACACAGCCAACAGATTTCTCTTGATCTTCCTTACGTCAGTCAGATCAGTCGGAATGACGTTTAAAGGGTGCATTAGCTCAAAGGTGCGCCAACAGGAAGCTCGCATTTATGCCCGGGTTGTCCATGGGCGGGATTCAGTTTAACGCCGGGCGTATTATTCGGCAAACCCGGCTGTGCAGGAGGAAGACCTTGTGCAGGCCTGGTAGAAGCCGGTTGAGCGACCGGGGGCAAAGGAGCACCTACCGCGATGGTACAATCATGAAAGGGTTGACCATGTTCCGGGTTGATGGCCGGACGCATACCTGTGCCCGGTTGCGACGATGATGCCGCAGGCAATACAGACGGGTTTGCGGGCGCAGCATTGATCGCAGGCGCTGGCGCATATTTGTTATCTACTTTTTTTGGCCTACAAGAAACCACCGCCGACACAATAGTTATCACCACCAATACCGATAAAATATTTTTCATTACTTTTAATTTGATAACGTTGAAAATACCCTGTTGCATACTTTCCGGGTTAATCTTTTTTCTTCTTCAGCAGATCCTTAAGGGTATTCTTTACCGCTTTCTCAGCATCTTTTTTCACTCCTTCCGTCGTATTGCTTGCCGAATCCTTATTACCTGTCAGTACGTCTTTCACCAGGTCTTTAGCTGCCTGTGTGGCAATACTTTTGGCAGTATCCTTCAGTTCCTCCGTTTTTTCCGCTACCACCGTTTTAACGCTGTCAATTTTCTGCTGCGCAAATTCCTGGGCCTGCTCCTTCATTTCCTCAGCGAGGCTTCCACCGGTTCCCCTGAAGTCTGTGCTCAGCTGCGGACTGTTGATCGTACCACCCATTTTTAGGTTCAGATCTATATAGTCTCCCAATTTCACCGGTACACCTTTACTGCTGGCCTGCTGCGCCAGGTTGTTGACCAAAGCATTCCCCTGCGTACCCAGCATGCTCCTGGGTAGCTTCATATCAATGGCATAGTTCATGGACTGATCCAGCCCGTGCGTACCACCCACTTCCATCTCAATGTCTTTAACTTTCAGCTTAAAGGGCTTCACCAGCACTTTACCGTTCGCAAAATCAAAAGCGCCTTTAATATCTTTCAGGTCAAACCCGTTCAGCACCGGTACGTGTAAGGTTTGTGCAATTTTTTCCACAGGTGCAAACTTTTTCAGCTCTCCTTCCAGTAATGCAAAATTTCCTTTGCCGGTCAGGGAGGTCAGCACCGGGCTCATATCACTGCCCAGTCTCCCGTTCATGCTCAACTGCGAGTTCAGGGTACCCGAAATAAATTTCCCGATCGGCATCAGCTGCTGCACCGTATTAAATGCATAAAACGCCTTCTCTACGCTAACACCCCTGATATCGTAGGCAAAATCGATCGCAGGCTGCTTCACATCCTGGCGGGTAGAATACGAACCGCTGATGCCCAGCTTTCCACCCAATGCATCCATCTGCACATCCCGGAGGTACACGGCTTGATCCCTGATCACTACCGAGCCTTTCAGGTTGTCATAATTTGTTTTATCGTACGTAAGCTTATCTACCGCCGCGTTCAGCGTAAAGGAAATATTCTTCGGAACAGCAAAAGGCTCCGTTGCAGCAGCAGCCGCTGTATCTTCCGGCGTACCCATAAACTCGTTCAGGTTGAGCTTATCAACATGCAATTGCAAAGTGCCTGCGATCGGCTCATCCTTCAGCGCATATCCGATCGCGTTATCCAGCGATCCCGAGGCCGTAAATACGGATTTCAGGTATTCCGCCTTCAGGTTGTTTAAGGTAATATTTTTCGGATTGAACGTCAATGCCGCATTGCTGACCTGTACGCCGCCGGGATAATCCTTGCTCACATAATCCACCCCGGACACATTCATGGTGCCGGACATATTGATCTTATCATACTGCTCTTTGTCAATAGCCGCTTTATTTCCTTTGAACGCCACGTTTGCATCCAGTTGTCCTTTCAGGCTGGTACCGGGTTCCAGTTCTGTGAACTGGGCCACATTCGCCAGGTTGAATTTGCCTTTTACAGCGCCGTCAAAATTCAGCACGGTAGCGGGGTTAGTGATCCTGACGTTAAAATCCAGCGGATCCGATCCTATTTCTACATGTCCCTGCGGGATATGGATCACGGTGTGATCCGGTACGCCATCGGGATTATCGAACCTGATCTGGATATTACTGTTCTTTACCGGGGCCGGGAAGTCGGCACTGGAATAATTCAGGTTGGTGATATTAATAAACCCGTTCGCTGCAAAAGGTCCCGGCTTTTGCTGTGTGATGACCTGCACATAACCTTTGGCACTGGCATCCGCCTCTACCATCCCGGACAGTTGGGTGTTGCCCTCCAGCTTCACAAACTCAGTTACCTGCGCCAGGTTCAGCTTTCCTTTTATGGAAGCATCAATATCCTGTACAGTTTCCGGTTTTTTCAGCAACAGGCGAAAATCAAACGGATCATTCCCGAACTCGATATGACCTTTAGAGATATCCACTACGGTATTGTCCAGTACACCATCCGGGTTATCTACCTTTAAAGCAATGGCTATATTTTTAACCGGCTGCGGCAGGTCCGGGTACTGGAAGAAACCGTCCTCTACATCGAGGTTGATATTAAAGGCAGGCATTTTCACCGAATTATATTCTCCCTTTACAAAACCATTGAATACTGCTTTACCGCTGGTCCTGATCTTGTCAAAATCATTTTTATATATGGCGGGTATTAAAGACAACAGCGTTTTAAATTCGGTGGAAGGTGCATTAAAGCTGATATCCATGCCGTAGGTAGTATCATTTACAAACTGGAAATATCCCTCTGTTGCCAGTTGCAGATCATTCAATGCCACATCATCCGTTTTAAAGCTGTACTTGCTGTTAGGGTTATCCACCTGAATATCCGCATTCAACGATGCTTTCGCTTTTACCAGGTAGGGAATTTTGGTATAGGTAAAAGAAATGGCGCCGGCTTCCGTTTTGGTTACCAGCGTAAAAAGATCCGAGGTAAAATCTCCGCTGCCGGAATGGTTCAGGTGTTCTATCACCGCGCTCATATCTCCCTCCCTGTCGTCATAGCTGATATAGCCATCCCTGATCTGGTATTTTTTCAGGTTGAGGTTAAATTCAGTGGCTTCCTCTTCTTCCACCACCTCATCATCGGCTTTCGCGATATCCCAGTTGGCCTTACCTTCTTTTGTAATGATCGCATGGATCCTCGGCTGGTCAACCGTAATACCGTACACTTTTATCTGGTCGCCGAACAGGCTGAAAAGATTCAGGGCTATATCAATTCTTTTGGCGCTGATCAGGGTATCACTCCTGAACTCGTCCAGACCCACCACTTCCAGTCCTTCAAGCCCTACTGCCAACCTGGGGAAATTCCTGAAAAAAGATATATTAACATCTTCAAAATCAACTTTTGCATTCACCGCATTATTGATTTCCCTTTTTGCAATATTGAGTATTTTACCCCTGAACACCATAGGCAGGGTAAATGCCAGTACCAACAGGATCAACAGAACAATACCACCGATTTTTAGAATTTTTTTTGCCATAGCCAGATATTGAGATTAAAAGGATGCTGCCTGTAACAGTTATATGATCTTTTGCAAAGATGAAGCCATTATACCAAAAAATATCTCAGTAAAACGATAAAATTGCTGTTCTGTTGTGTAAAACAAGCCTGATTTTCAAATTATTGTGAAAAAAAATATCAGGTCTGAGCTTCAACTACAACAGGAGCCGGCGTTCTGCGGAGAGAAAGTTTTTTCTGTACCACCCTGTTGACCCTGTACATCAGCAATATACTGATCATGGTAATAAAGGCAACTATATAAGCCACTGTATTATAGTGCTCTAAAGGGCTATGAGTTGTTTTTTGCACTACTATCATCCCGGAAACGGCAGCAGCGATTCCACCGGAAACCTGCTGCAGGGAAGCATTGACGCTCATAAAAGCGCCCCTGTCATGCATGTCGGGTACTGCGCTTACCAGGGCAGTGGAGGGAACCATCCGGCTCATGATACCGATCATCAGCAATACATTCATGACAATGACAAACCACAGCGGGTTTACGGACATATTGGTATACACGACAGCAACACTCACCATCCACAATGATGCTATAGCAAAAAGATAGTATTTATCAAACCGGTCGCTGAGCTTACCGATAAAAGGCATGAATACCAGTGAACAGACACCGGACACCATAAACAGCAAGGGGAGATCTTCCGGTGTAACGCCCAGGTTATTGATGGCAAATGCGCTTCCAAAAGGCATCATCATAAAGCCACCTACCGCCAATATAGCCGTAGAAGTGAAGGCGATGCGATAATCTCTCTTCTTGACCGTATTCCACAGGTGTAAGAGTGCATGGTCCTTTCTTTTCTCCATAAGATGGGCGTTAACAGGCTGCAGCCTGGCATAGATGGCGATAGCCACCAGCACGCCCAGAATGGCCACCATCCAGAAAGGTGCTTCCCAACCCCAGAGATTAGCCAGGTATAAGCTGATGGGAATACCCAATACCTGGCTGGCGCCAAACCCCATTTGTGCGAATCCCATTACTCTTCCCCTCAACTGTAACGGGAACAGGTCGGTAATGATAGCCATGGAAATGGAACCAATAACTCCTCCAAACAAGCCGGTAATGATACGTGCAGAGACCAGCGCCACGTAGGTATGAGCCAGTCCGCAGAAAACGGTACCAATGATAAAGCCGATGTAAAAAAACAGGAGCATTTTTTTCCGGTCAAAACGGTCGGCAAACCCCGCCGTCAGAATGCCGGAAACGCCGGCACTGAATGCGTAAGCCGATACTGCTACCCCGAACATAGAGGGTGTCAGCTCCATCGTTTTCATCATAATATCTCCCAATGGAGACATCACCATGAAGTCCAGCACCACGGTGAATTGTGTAATTGCCAGTATAAAAACGACAAATTTCTGGTAACCTGTAAAATTGTTTTGCGGAGCGCCTGTCTGCTGCATTGTAACTGTAGCAACGTTTTTATAAGGACGTTGCGTGATTCCGTTAACCCGTACGGATCAACAGGATCACGCAAAAGTAGTTGAAATATCCAGTTTCAAAAATGTAAAATGTGTTGGCATCGGTAGATTTTTCCTCACCTTCCTTCGGTGGATCCGTTGAAATGACATACCTCTCTTACTGTCATTTTTCTCTACCACACAAAATTTTTCCTAAACCAGATACTGTACATATTCGGCAGTTTTCTCTTCCTCCTCCCGCGTCGGGACTCATCGAAATGGCGCAATCCGGATCCACCGGAACACGCTGATCGAATAGTATCTTATTCATAACTGATCTCAACATCCGTGGTGGCATACCCCACACACGTGAGGATCAGTCCGCTGGCAATATCCTTATCTGTCAGTACATCATTCATGCTCATGACCACTTTTCCTTTGACGCACCTGGCTACGCAGGCTGAGCACCTGGCGCCTTTACAGCTATAGGGTAATTCGATTTCCTGGCTGAGTGCCGACTGCAGGATGGTTGATGGATACAGTGTCGGGAACCGCAGTTCTTGTCCGTTTGTGTAAACAGTGATCATTCGTTTTACCGGATTTTCGATCAGCGGCGGTGGCGGCGCCGTATCTATAATAAAATACTCTTTCTTCAACTGATCATTCCGGAACCCCATCAGCAAAATAGTATATTGACACATTCGCATAAATGACAACGGGCCGCACAGGTAGAATAAGGCGTCATTTCTGTCGTATCGCATTCATGGGGGAATAAGCAGTTCCAGTTGGTCATTGGTCAGTTTCCGGGATGTGCCGGTTGCAGCACGTGAAACATAATCTATCCATATGAACGCTGTAGGGTAAAGATCAGCCAGCTCAGCCAGTTGTTTACGGAAAATAGTAGAAGCTTCTGTAGTGTTCTGGTAAACGAGGGTCACCCGTGCAGCAGGATCGAAGAAAAGTATATGCCTGATCAGCGAAAAAACCGGGGTGATACCACTCCCGGCCGCAAAGAAGAAAATATCTCTTTTTACTCCGGTACCATTATAGGTAAACATTCCTGCGGGCTTAATTGCATATAGTTTGTCTCCTTTTTTATATGTATCCAGCAGCGGCCTGGATATTTCCCCATTGTGCACACGCTTAACGGTAAAGCGAATATCATCATCTATCCCGGGTGTGGAAGAAAAAGAATACGAACGGCGTATCTCCCGGTTGCCGCTGTAAAAGATGAGCGTAATGAATTGTCCCGGCTGGTAGTGAAATGGCTGCGCGTTATCAGTTTTTACGACAAATGTTGCCGTATCTGCCGTTTCTTTGATGATATCCGTTATGATTAAGCATATATGTTTTGCGTCCATATTTCTTGAGCCCGGTTATGGGATTTATCTTTCAACACATGTCGTTCAACGAAATAATGGCTGATCTTTTTACAACCATTACCTATTCAACCCGCTGTAAAAATATATACAAAAAATTGAAATTTATTTTTAACCGATAGTATAGTGCTGAACAAGCTTTGGTTACCCGACCACGGATCCGTGCTCCGGTATAACGTAAATGCAGGTATTGATTGGCTACAATATAAATATATAGGTGTCTGCCCGATCAGAAGATCATTCAGGCGCGCTGCACCTTCTTTGAAATGTCCCTTATTGCAAAATGTTATACAAACCGCATGGAGCAAAAACATTTGTAATGCGGATATAAGGAAATCTCTCTCTTTTGATAAGTGTAAATACGGATTACAATGCGTGCCAGGATTGGGTTTTAGCAGAATTATTTATCAATCATCAAGAAACGCCGGACGGAAGGATATTTCATATGAAGCGACCTGTTTCTTCGTTTAAAGAGTTGTTATAAATATTCTAATCCGTTATCCGTGAAGCTATGAAACCGAGTAGGTATTTTTTTATCTATAGACGCCTTTTATCCTTTAGCACTTTCCTGATCCTGCTTTCCATTCAATCTTTTTCGCAGGTACAAACACAGAAACCGGTTACGGTTAAGTTGCACAATAACCTGGGGGGGTACCTGGAATCCCTTCCGGTAGACTATACTACCAACCCGCAAAAAAAATACCCGCTGATCATCTTTTTTCATGGTATTGGCGAGGTGGGTAACGGCTCGGCTGCTTCCCTCGAAAAAGTAGCTGCAAACGGAATTCCCAGGCTCATTAAGCAGGGAAAATTCCCAACGTCTTTTCGCTCCGGCGGAAAGGATTATTCCTTTATAGTGATCTCGCCTCAATACGTGGCAGCCGCGGGCCATGAGGCTTATGTGGGTGAAGTGATCAAACACTGTCTTCAAAAGTATCGCGTGGACGAAGAGAGAATATATATAACCGGGCTGAGCATGGGCGGTGGTGTGGCATATGGCTATTCCTCCTCATCCAATGCGGCTGCGGGACAGATAGCCGCGGCGTTGTATGTTTGTCCGGCAGCATCTGTGAACAGCAACCGGTCAAAGCTGCTGGCCGCTTCAGGGTTGCCTGTATGGGCTACACATAGCCGGGGTGACGCAGTAGTGAAATCGAGCATTTCGGTAAATCTTGTTAACGGAATAAATGAATTCAAACCCAAGCCCGCCGCAAAGCTCACCATTTTTGAATCAAACAGTCATGATGCCTGGTCTAAAACATATGATCTGAATTACCGGGAAAATGGCTTAAATGTTTACGAGTGGATGCTGCAATACAAAAGGACAAAAGTAGTGCCCGATCCGCCTGTTGCCAATGCGGGCGCAGCGCAAACCATCACTTTGCCGGTAAATTATGTAAGGCTCGATGGTTCCGGATCCAAAGCACAAAGCGGTATAGCCACTTATGCCTGGACAAAAGTTTCCGGTCCTGAAGGAGGAAATATTACTACGCCAGCCGGCGTAAACACCGAAGTTACCGGGTTGGTTACAGGCACCTATGAGTTCCGGTTAAAAGTTACGGATAAAAACGGCACGGTGGCTACTTCCAGCGTGAACATTACCGTAAAGCCGGCTGTATTACCTCCGGTAGCGGATGCAGGTAGTGCACAGGTAATAACATTGCCGGTAAGCAGTGTTATCGTCAATGGCAGCCGGTCCTCCGCTGCTTCCGGTACTATTACCGGTTACGAGTGGACGTATGTATCCGGTCCATCTGTTCCGGCTATCGTATCGCCTGCATCCGTAGCCACAGAAGTATCCGGGCTGGTTCAGGGAGACTATGTATTTCGTCTGAAAGTAACAGACAGCAATGGTAAAACATCGGTTGCCACTGTATCGGTTACGGTACTGGCGGCACCACCTCCACCCCGTGCATCTGCAGGAAATGACGTGACCATACAGTTACCGATCAATAGTATCACACTCGATGGTTCAGGGTCGAAAGCCGCTGAAGACACGATAGAAAGCTTTTCGTGGACAAAAGTTTCCGGTCCAACCGAGGGTGTTATCCTTGACGAGCATAACGCAATGACAGAAGTAAATGGTTTGAAAGAAGGGATTTATGAATTTCAACTGGAGGTAACAGATGCAAGCGGACAAAAAGCCACCGATATTGTAATAGTAACGGTAACCGCAGCAGCAGCGCCCCCCGTGGCAGAAGCAGGCGAAGATATTGTAATAACATTGCCGGAAAATACGGTATTGCTGGATGGCAGTGAATCTTCCGGAGGTGGCACTATTGTATCCTGGCAATGGCAGAAAGTAGCCGGTCCCGAAGAATTTGAAATAACGCAGCCTCTGGAAGCTCAAACAACTGTAACCGGTCTTGTGCAGGGTACTTACAGGTTTGAGCTGGAAGTAACGGACGATAAAGGACTTTCCGCAACGGATATACTGACAGTAGAAGTAAAAGCGCCGGTGCCGCCGGTTGCCGTTGCAGGAGATGATATTACGATCCGGTTGCCCGAAAATACCGTTGTACTGGATGGAAGCGGCTCTTCCGGAGGCGGTACGATTGTTTCCTGGGAGTGGCAGCAAGTAGCCGGTCCTGAAGAATTTGAGATAGAACAGCCCGCGGAAGCCCGGACAACTGTCACCCGTCTCGTACAGGGCATTTACCGGTTCGAGCTGAAAGTAACAAACGACCAGGGGGTATCCGCTGCGGATACGCTCACAATAGAAGTAAAAGCACCGGCGCCACCGGTTGCCGTTGCAGGAGATGATACTACGATCCGGTTACCTGAAAGTACCGTGGTGCTGGATGGCAGCAGGTCCACAGCAATTTCAGGTACTATAGACCGTTATGAATGGGAGCAGCTTGACGGCAATGAAGCTATATTGCAGAACGGTCAGGCAGCCGTTACGGAAGTGTCAGGCTTAACGGAAGGCACCTATACATTCAGGTTGACAGTTACTACCAATGAAGATGCTTCTGCATCAGATACCATCCTTGTTACAGTGAAAGCTGCACCCGGAAAAGTCCTGGCGATTGCCGGGGATAATATTAGTGTCCAGCTACCTCAAAACACGGTTACACTGGATGGTAGCGGGTCTGTAATCCCTGCAGATGTAACGGCCACGCATAGCTGGAGACAACTGGCAGGAGCGGGTATAAATTTTACTGACCCCGAAGCGATCACCACCGAAGTATCCGGCCTTACTGAAGGAACTTATTCGTTTGAGCTAACCATTACAGCAGGTGAGACGGTTTCCGCTGATACTGTAACGGTGACGGTTAAAGCGGCCATCGTGAACCTGGTGGCAGCAGCCGGAGAGGATATTCTTGTTCAATTGCCGGATAGTATCGCCATGCTGGACGGTTCGGGCTCAGTAATACCGCCGGAAGGAAGTATACAGTGGAAGCAGTTGAACGGGGATGATCTAATTTTCTCTGCAGCAGATAAGGCAGTGACAGAAGTATCCGGTTGGTCTGAAGGAATATACTTAGTTGAATTGGCGATAAGCGCTTATGATATAACCGTAACGGATACGATAGAGATCACGGTAAAAGCAGCAAAGATAGCACCAGCAGCACAGGTATCCGGCAATATTACGATCAGCTTACCTGAAAATGAAGTGCTGCTGGATGGGTCTGCATCCACCGGTAATATTACACAGTATCGCTGGATGAAAGTATCAGGACCGGCAGGTGCTGTAGTGGAAAATGCCAATGCAGCCACTACCACAATAAAAGAACTGTCCGAAGGCGTTTTTGTATATGAGCTGGAAGTGACGGACAGCAACGGGCTGTCTTCTACTGCTGCTGTCACTATAACCGTAAAACCCGCGCCGCTGCCTCCCGTGCCTAATGCCGGAACAGCAATAACGGTGACACTTCCGGTAAACAGTGTTACACTGGATGGTTCTAAATCAACCGGAGGATCTGCTCCGATCACACATTATGCCTGGCGCAAAATTTCAGGACCGGCGGATATAGTCCTGCATGATGCCGATCAGCAGAAAGCACGTGCGGATGAGTTGTCGGAAGGAGAATACGTGTTTGAGCTGAAAGTAACCAATGCGGACGGTCAAACCGCTTCGGCAAAAGTAAAAGTCACAGTAAAGGCAACTCCGCCTCCACCGGTGGCGGATGCGGGAAACAACCAGGTAATTGAGCTGCCCCTACATGAAGTGCTGTTAAACGGAGCCGGGTCATATGCACCCGGCGGAAGCATCGTTTCTTACCAATGGACAAAAATATCCGGACCCGAAGGCGGATATATTGATCAACCATCGGCAGCAGAAACAAATGTCAGCGGGTTATCAGCAGGTGTCTATGAGTTCCGCTTAACCGTTACAGATAATCATACGGCTACCGCCGGCGCTACCGTTATTGTTGCAGTGAAGCCTAAACCTGTTCCGCCGGTGGCCAATGCGGGTACTTCCCTCATGATCAGGCTGCCGGTCAGCACGGTAACACTCGATGGCAGCAAATCCGCTGCCGGCAGCAGTAGTATTGTCAGCTATACCTGGACGAAAACAGCAGGTGTGGAGAAAGGTACTATTACCACCCCCAATGCACAAACCACAACGGTCACCGGGCTGGTAGCAGGTACCTATACATTTGAGCTGAAAGTAACGGACGAAAACAACCTGTCCTCAACAGCTACTGTAACGGTGACGGTAGAACCTGCACCGGTAAGGCCGCCGGTGGCGAATGCCGGGTCTGATCTTAGCCTGCAGCTTCCCTCGGAAGCCGTACAACTGGATGGCAGGGGTTCCTATGCCCTGGATGGAACCATTACCGGTTACAACTGGGTAAAATTATCCGGACCGGCTCCGGTAAGCATCACCGGCGCCCATACATCAATGCCCAGCCTTGAGTTTGAAGAAGCAGGCACCTATATAGTCCGCCTGACCGTAACCGATAGTAACGGGTCAACCGCATATACGGATCTGACCATCGTGGTGGTGGCAGCTACCACGGCGCCGGAGCCTCCTGTGGCATCGACAGGAGCAGACCAGGTACTGGTATTGCCGGAAACAGAAACAATCCTGGATGGATCGGCTTCTTACACCAATGTGGGCAATATCGTGGCATACGAATGGACACTGATATCCGGAGATGAAAAAGTTGTTATTGAAGCGCCGTCTCTGGATATAACGCGGGTAAAGGAACTCACATTGGGTGAATACCTGTTTGAACTGACGGTAACGGACAGCAAAGGACTACAGGCAAAAGATACTGTAAGGGTAACCGTGAACAATGCCGGTGGAAAGCCGGACCAAACTACTTCAGATGTAAAGATCTACCCGAACCCGATCCTGTCATCCGGCACCCTCGAGTTGAACGGATCGCTGAAAGGCAGGACCATCGTAAGTATTTATGATATGAAAGGTAAACTGCAGAAAAGGCTGGAATTTGTAAAAGACGATATATATACCAATCATCCGCTGGACATCAGCACTTTGCCAAAGGGAGTCTATTTTGCAGAAGTAGTGATCGATTACCAGTTCAAAAAAGTGTTGCAGGTGATAAAGCTGTAGAGAAAAACGGACCTAAGGGTTAGCAATCTTTAGCATAAGGAAAATAATACAACAGGTGCAGGCATGATGCCTGCACCTGTTGTATTAGGCGTTATTTCGCCCCTCCATTAGGTGGTCTCAATCATTGAGCCGTGACAGTGTAAGAACAAGTCACAGATAAATTCAATTTGTATCTGACGGCACGTGTCCCTACGTGCCGGGCTATAGACTGCCCAGTTACGTGCCCGCACGCAGTCTTCGCGGATTGGATATTGTCCGCACCAATGCTATTAAATTAAGAGATTCCGATTCCTACTGGCGGGGTGTCTTCACCCACCAGCATATGTATCGGTTGGTGCGGACACCAGACCGATAGGTTTTTCCTGCCGGCAAGTAGTTCCCATCCGCCAGAGGCCTTACTGGCGAGGTGCCCGGCCGGATGCTCGGTCGGACAGGTCTCCACTTATGCCCTGATGGACTTTAGCCTGATTAACTGCTCTAATTTTAATAGCATTCGTGGAGACACGCAACCTTCGCAGATTGGATATTAGTGTACGATTGACTTTTTACAGGCTGTTAATCTTCAGAAACTTACCCTATAATGTACTGGCGCCGTAGGCAGGAATCCCACGGCCATTTTCAAATTTCCACATTTTCAAATTTTCAAATTGGCCTTTATATCAGGTAGCCAAACAGCTTATCGTCTTTGTTTATCTCGGAGAAGTTAATGCCATACCGCTTCATACGCTCCAGCAACATAGTATAATCATTGGAATTTTGCAATTCAATGCCTACCAATGCCGGTCCGGCTTCCTTATTGGTCTTTTGCATATATTCAAAACGGGTGATATCATCCTTTTCTCCTAACACATGTGTCACAAATTCCTTTAAGGCTCCCGGGCGCTGGGCAAAGCTGATAAGAAAATAATGTTTCAATCCCTCGTATTGCAGGGACCGTTCTTTTATTTCCGGCATACGGTCAATATCATTATTGCTACCACTGATGATACAAACCACTTTTTTCCCTTTTATCCGGTCTGCATACAGGTCAAGGGCCGCAATAGATAAGGCGCCGGCGGGCTCCACTACTATTGCATCTTCATTATAGAGCTTTAATATGGTGGTGCACACTTTTCCTTCCGGTACCAGCAGCATATCGTCCAGCACATGCCGGCATATCTCAAATGTAAGGTCTCCTATTCTTTTCACTGCGGCGCCATCCACGAACCGGTCTATATTATCCAGGGTAACGGGATGACCTTCCGCCAGGGCTGCTTTCATGGCAGGTGCTCCTTCCGGCTCCACCCCAATGATACGGGTATCCGGACTGTGCTGCTTAGAATATATACCCAGCCCCGAAGCTAAGCCTCCGCCACCTATCGGTACAAAAATGTAGTCAATATTATGCTCGTCTTCCAGTATCTCTACGGCTACAGTTCCCTGGCCTTCGATAATGCTGTAATCATCAAAAGGCGGAATAAATACCATGTTGTTTTCGGCTGTATAGGCCTTTGCAGCTATCGCGCAATCATCAAACGTATCTCCCACCAGCTTGATCTCGATATTATCCTCCCCAAACATCTTGGTCTGGTTGATCTTCTGTTTTGGCGTGATCACCGGCATGAACACCATACCTTTAATATTAAGCTGCCGGCAGCTATAGGCAAATCCCTGGGCATGGTTGCCTGCGCTGGCACATACCACGCCCCTGGCCTGCTGTTCCGCATCCAGGGTAGAGATCATGTTATAGGCGCCACGCAGCTTATAGGAACGCACCACCTGCAGGTCTTCCCTTTTCAGGTACACCTTACAGTTATATCTTTTAGAAAGCGTTACGCTATAGGCCAAAGGCGTGCGGGTAACCACGTTTTTCAGTCTCCGGGCTGCCTCATCAAAAGAAAACCTCCCTGCCAGGGCAGGAAGGCTATGCTGTGTATCGCGATTCATTGCTACGCTTGTATTATCAACATCATTCATCGCAGACTGCTTCATTTATTTCTGATTTTCCGGGCGCAGGCTTCTCACGGTTTTACCGGCCTGCCACATTTCGCTCTCACGTAATTCTTTCAACTCTTCTTCCAGCTTCTCGCGGTAATCGGTTTTGCTGTTGCTGTCAATAGAACGCTGGGATTCTTTACCGGTAGCCACGCTCTCATACAGCTCTTTAAATACAGGCGCGGTAGCATCACGGAACTTTTTCCACCAATCCAGGGCGCCGCGTTGCGCTGTGGTAGAACAGTTGGCATACATCCAGTCCATCCCGTTTTCCGCTACCAACGGCATCAGGGATTGGGTCAGCTCTTCCACTGTTTCATTGAAAGCTTCTGAAGGAGAGTGTCCTTTATCACGCAATACCTGGTACTGGGCGGCAAAGATACCCTGGATGGCGCCCATCAAAGTACCTCTTTCGCCGGTAAGGTCGCTGAATACTTCTTTTTTGAAATCTGTTTCAAACAGGTAACCGCTGCCTACAGCAATACCCAGGGCAATCACGCGGTCTTTTGCCTTACCGGTCGCATCCTGGTAAATAGCGTAAGAGCTGTTCAGTCCCCTGCCCTGCAGGAACATTCTTCTCAGGGAAGTACCGGAACCTTTCGGCGCTACCAGGAACACATCCACATCTTTGGGAGGAATGATACCGGTCTGCTCGTTGAAGGTGATACCGAAACCATGAGAGAAATACAGGGCTTTGCCGGGTGTCAGATGTTTTTTCACCGTAGGCCACAATTCAATCTGGGCAGCGTCGCTCAGCAGGTAACAGATAATGGTACCTTTTTCCAGCGCTTCTTCTATTTCAAACAAAGTTTCGCCGGGAACAAAACCGTCTTTTATTGCTTTATCCCAGGTCTTGGAATTTTTTCTTTGTCCTACAATTACATTAATACCATTGTCTCTTTGGTTCAGTGCCTGGCCCGGTCCCTGCACACCGTATCCGATGACAGCAATTGTTTCGTTCTTTAGCACTTCCTGCGCTTTGCTGAGTGGAAACTCATCCCTTGTAACTACATTTTCTTCTACGCCGCCAAAATTTAATTTTGCCATTTTGTAAAGTTTAAAATTTGTATGGTTATTGTTGTTGGTTATATGGTAAATGAGAGGGCGAAGGTAAGACAGCCTTTTGTAACGCCTTCACATATCCAAAATGAAAATTATCGTGTGCCAGTGTACAGGTGATCACTTCTTCAATGGAGGTCATCGTTCTACCGTAGGTTTCCGTGGCAAACGGTTCAATATGCTGAAACACATTGTTTTTATAATCCGCCTCCAGGGCATCTATGGACGAAAAAACATGCTCTTTCAAAAAAGCGATCTCATTATCATCTACGTATTGCTCCGGCTTTGACCCTTTCGCATATTTTCTATGATAAGGGATATCCTTTGCTTTATCAACGCCTGTCCGTACGTACGCCAGACCCAATGTTGCCACATATATGTGCCCGAAGTTCCAGATAATATTATTATTGAACCCTTCCGGAATACGGTTAAGGGTATCGGTGTCCAGCCCGTCTACCACAGCCCTTAATGCCCGCCGCGTTTCTTTTATATAAACAAATACATGTTCCATTCCCGTACTGCTAAAATCTGATCAGGGCGTTACATACTGAAAACTTCCTCCTGCTTGTCCAGGAATTCATTTTCTACCAGTTCCGTACCCGGTTTCTCTTCTTCAAACTCTCTCAGCTTTTCGTGGAAGCCTTTGCTGTCGTTGATGATCGCCACCCTGGCGCTTCTTACAAACTCTATCAGCCCCAGTTCGCCCAGTACCTGCGTAAGGGTATCAATCTCCTCCCGGTGTCCGGATGTCTCGAATACGGTATAGTCCTTACGGATCACCACCGCCCTGGCTCCGTATTGGCGCAACAGGCGTTCTACCTTTATATCCTCGATCACTTTATCTGTAGATACTTTGTACAGCGCCAGCTCCTGCCATACTATTTCCTCATTCGTGTTATAGTATGCTTTAAGCACTTCCACCTGCTTTTCGATCTGGCGGACCAGCTTTTTTACCACATCTTCCACCTCGTTGATCACTATTGTAAACCGGTGAATGCCTTCTACCTCAGAGGGAGAAGTATTCAGACTCTCAATGTTGATTTTCCTGCGGGAAAACATAATGGCTATGCGATTCAGCAGGCCGATATGGTTTTCCGTGTACACCGTAATGGTAAATTCCTGTTTCATTTCATCTGTTTTAAATTCAATATGCTATAAGCATTTTATTTCTTTACTGCTATCATAATACCGGATGCCCAATCCTGCTTTGTTACTACTATGTCTTTTCTTTCGCTCAAACATTTTGCAAGATTATCTGCCTTTTCCGCATGTCCCTCCGGCCAATTAAGCTGCGGCAACATATCATCCACAATGTATAAGCCTCCTTTATTCAACATCTCCAGCGTTTCTTCCAGGAGCAGGTATTTTCCATGCCAGGTATCGGCAAAAATATAGTCATATTTTTCACCTGCCTTCGACTGCAAAAATGCTTCCCCGTCTGCATGCACCAGTTGCAGCCTTTCGTCTGCGCCGAGGTGCTGGTGAGCTATATCCAGCAACGCCTTATCATTATCCACTGTTACCAATGTTGCATTCTCATCCATGCCGTCCAGTATCCAGGCGGTTGACAGTCCTGTTCCGGTTCCCAGTTCCAGGAATCGCCCTGCCGGTTTTGTTACAGCCAACGTTCGCAACAGGGAGCACATCTCAATATCGGAAGCCATTTTGAATCCGTGGGCCCTGGTGGCGGCGTCAATTGCCATATAGGCAGTCGGTATGTTATTATTCGCTTCCATATCATTATTCTTTTACAGCTACAATCCTCAATCTTTTATAGTCTGCATACCATTTACCATCCCTGAAATGGGTTGGCTCCAGTTCTTCCTGCACTTCCGCACAGATGGCTGCTACCTCTGCTTCAGGTATACCGGACAGAAACGGTTGTCCGAACATCCTGATCCAGTCTGTTATTCCGGTTCCCCTGTCTTTCAGTTCTGTCTCCCTGCTGAAATGCGCTGCATACAGCACACGGAACCCGACCGATTCCAGTAGACTTGTATGCTCGCCCACAGAAGGAAAGTACCATAGCACCAGCGCGGCGCCCTTTGCATACCCCCGCTTTGCCAGGTTGTTACGCAACGCATCCACCACGCTCTTCACATTGTCTTTTCCTCCCATTTCCAGTACCAGCCTTCCACCCTTTTTCAAAGCTGCATATATCCGGCTGGCTGCAGCTTCCTTATTCAGC
This sequence comes from Chitinophagaceae bacterium, assembly GCA_037190885.1. GTDB lineage: Bacteria > Bacteroidota > Bacteroidia > Chitinophagales > Chitinophagaceae > Agriterribacter. Next base: position 230,443 of record JBBCJQ010000007.1, on the reverse strand, counting down.
ACCCAATGCAATACGGCGTTGGAAAAAACGGCATCAAAGCCCCGGGCACTTTCAAAGGATGTAATGTCTCCCACTTTAAATTCTACCGCCGGGTAATCAGTCTTCGCCTTTTCTATCATCGAAGCAGCACTATCTATACCTGTCACTTCAGCCCCTGCTTCTGCAATAAGATGGGTAAGATAACCAGTACCACAGCCTACATCCAGGATACGTTCTCCGGTCTGCGGCGCTAACAAACGCACCAGGTCCTCTCCATACTTAAACACGAAAGCATGCTTGTCATCGTACAGCCCGGCGTTCCAATCTGATCTTATTCCCGTACTCCCTGTCATATTATTATTTCAACCTGATTTCCGCCACACCACATCCCTGCGGCACCATGGGAAATACATTGTTTTCCTTCCCTACCATTACTTCCAGCAGGTAAGACCCTTTATGGCTCAGCATCTCTCCGAGCGCTGCTCTCAGGTGTTCCCTGTTCTTAATACTTTTCCCCGAAATACCGTATCCTTTGGCTACCATTACGAAATCGGGACTGGTAATATTTACGAATGAATATCGCTTATCATGAAAGAGCTGCTGCCACTGGCGCACCATCCCAAGGAACTCGTTGTTGAGTATAATGATCTTTACGTCTATACCGAACTGCATGATCGTTCCCAGTTCCTGGAGGGTCATCTGGAACCCGCCGTCGCCGATAATGGCTACTACCGGGCGTTCTTTAGCGCCTACTTTGGCGCCGATGGCGGCGGGTAGCGCAAATCCCATCGTACCTAATCCACCGGAAGTTACATTGCTGCGGGTTTTATTGAATTTGGCATAGCGGCATGCTATCATCTGGTGCTGCCCCACATCCGTTACAATTACCGCATCACCGCCGGTCAGCTCGTTCAGCACACACAGCACCTCTCCCATGGTCATAATGTCTGAAGTAGGATGCAATTCATTTTGAATAACAACTTCTTCCTCTTCTTTCGCCATGCCCCTGAACCTGTTCAGCCAGTCAGTGTGCTCTTTCTTTTCAATGGCCCGGGTCAGCAAAGGCAGGGTCTCCCTGCAATCACCCCATACCGGCACCGTTGCGGGCACATTTTTATCTATTTCCGCCGGGTCAATATCCAGGTGAATAACTTTTGCCTGCTTGGCATATTTATCCAGGCGTCCCGTTACGCGATCATCGAAGCGCATACCGATAGCGATCAGCACATCACACTCGTTGGTCAGCACATTGGGGCCATAGTTACCATGCATCCCCAGCATACCCGTATATAAGGGATGATCGGTAGGCAATGCGCCGAGTCCCAGAGCTGTTGACGCTGCAGGTATACCGCTTTTTTCAATAAAGCTTTTGAATTCTTTTTCAGCACCACCCAATATTATCCCCTGGCCAAACAATACGAATGGCTGCTTCGCTTCATTGATCAATTTGGCCGCTTCGGCTATATACTCTTTACGTACGATCGGCTTGGGCCGGTAACTGCGTATATGCGTACATGGTGTATAGCCTTCGTAGTTGAATTTCTGTAATTGTGCGTTTTTCGTAATATCGATCAATACCGGGCCGGGTCTGCCGGAGCGCGCAATGTAGAATGCCTTCGCCATCACACCGGGTATCTCCGTAGCATCCGTTACCTGGTAATTCCATTTTGTAACGGGCGTGGTAATATTAATCACATCTGTTTCCTGGAAAGCATCTGTACCCAGCAGGTGCGCAAACACCTGGCCGGTAACACATACCAACGGTGTACTGTCTATCTGCGCATCCGCCAGTCCTGTTACCAGATTAGTGGCGCCGGGTCCGCTGGTGGCAAACACCACGCCCACTTTACCGGAAGTACGCGCATATCCCTGGGCAGCATGTATACCTCCCTGTTCGTGGCGGACCAGTATATGGTTTAACGCATCCTGGTAATCGTATAGCGCATCATATATAGGCATAATAGCGCCACCGGGATAGCCGAAAAAATCGGTGACTCCTTCAGCAATCAGGGCTTCCAATACTGCTACACTTCCGCTAATGGAAGTCTGGGCTTTCACCTTAGCCTGTGACTGTGTTGGCGTTTCTTTACTCTCCGCTTTTTTGGCTTTCATTGCTTCTGTTGCGCTGCTCATGGCATTTTATTTTAATTACACATTTATCATTAAGTCCGGTTTCTCTTTTAAACTGGTTACAATTGGTAACCCGTCTATTAAAGCGTTCTCAGTTTTATTGAAACGAACTACAGTACTTATGGCATCGTTCCTTGCGTCGCACTCTTCAACAGTTGGTTCGCTACTCAACTGGTGGTCGTCATTGCAATCCCGACCATAGGTCGGGAGAAGCGATCTCAAACGTTTAAATCTTTATCATCCAATGAGATTGCTTCAGTCGTTCCTCCCTCGCAATGTTTTCCAAAGCATCATAGATCTGGGTCAACTGGGCATCATGTCCGTCTATACGCTCTTTCAGATCATCCATCACCTTTATCACTTCAGCATACTGTATCATCATTTTCCGCATGGCGATAAAAGCTTTTACGATCGCTATGTTCATCTTTCCCGCTACCGGGCTTTTCAGCACACTCGCCAACATAGTTACACCATGCTCGGTGAATGCATAGGGCAGATAAGTTTTATCCCTGTGTTTTCGTTAACTCATCACAAATTGCGATGAGTTCATATCTTGATTATCAACCGGTTGCGAAAATGTGTTCACAATTTGTGACCTCATCAGCTTCCATTCCGCACCTGTCAATTTAAACATAAACTCCTCCGGGAAGCTTTCTATATTCCTTTTTACTGCCTGGTTAAATACCCTTGTCTCTACTCCATACAATTCAGCCAGATCAAAATCCAGCATCACTTTCTGTCCGCGTATTTCATAGATCTTATTCTGTCCAATAAAACCTATAAGGTTTCAGGAAAGTCTTTCGTCCTTCGGCCGGTATGCGCTAAAACCTTATAGGTTTACCCGCGATTCGCTATTCATCCGTAACACAACCCTCACTGGCATCCTTCACCAATTTTGCGTACTTATATAGCACTCCATTTTTTACTTTTAGTTCCGGCTTGGTCCAGCGTTTTCTTCTCTCTGCTATCACTTCATCAGAAACTTTTAAAGTAATGGTATTTTTGGTGGCGTCCAATTCAATGATATCATCATCTTCCACCAGCCCAATCAATCCTCCTTCGTAGGATTCGGGCGTAATATGCCCCACCACAAAACCGTGCGTGCCACCACTGAATCTTCCGTCAGTGATCAGGGCAACAGATTTGCCGAGGCCCGCACCGATAATGGCAGAAGTCGGCTTCAGCATTTCGGGCATACCCGGCGCACCTTTGGGGCCTTCATTGATAATCACCACCACATCGCCCGGCTTTACTTTACCGGTAGATATTCCTTCAATTAATTTCTTTTCCCCATCAAATACCCTTGCCGGACCTTCAAACCGCTCTCCTTCTTTTCCGGAAATTTTCGCCACGCTTCCCTTTTCTGCAAGGTTGCCATACAATATCTGCAAGTGTCCTGTTGTCTTTAAAGGCTTCTCCAGAGGATAAAGAATATCCTGTGTTTCAAAACTGATTTCAGCTATATCTTTCAGGTTCTCTGCTAAGGTTTTGCCTGTAACCGTCATACAATCCCCATGCAGTAAACCTTTATTCAACAGGTATTTCATAACAGCAGGTATGCCTCCATGTGCGTGCAGCTCCTGCATCAGGTATTTGCCGCTGGGTTTAAAATCAGCCAATACCGGTGTTTTATCGCTGATGGCCTGAAAATCGTCCTGTGTTAATTCAACACCTACACTCCTTGCCATTGCTATAAGATGCAATACGGCATTTGTACTACCACCTAATATCATGATAACAGTTATAGCATTTTCAAATGCCTTTCTTGTCATGATATCCCTTGGCTTAATATCCTTCTCAAGCAAAAGCCTTATGGCTTTGCCGGCATTCAGGCATTCATTTTTCTTATCGTCACTTATGGCAGGGTTACTTGAAGAATAAGGCAGGCTCATGCCCAATGCTTCAATAGCGCTTGCCATGGTATTAGCTGTGTACATACCACCGCATGCACCTGCGCCCGGGCAGGAATGTTTTACTATTTCTTTAAAATCTCCTTCGGCTAACTTGCCGGCAATTTTTTGTCCGAGCGCTTCAAATGCAGAGATAATATTTAGCTCCTGTCCCTGATAATGGCCCGGCGCAATCGTACCGCCATATACCATTATGGAAGGGCGGTTTAAACGGCCCATGGCCATAATACAGCCTGGCATATTCTTATCGCAACCGGGGATGGCGATCAATCCATCGTAATAAAAACCGCCACATACAGATTCAATACTATCAGCGATCAGATCGCGGCTTACCAGAGAATAACGCATACCATCGGTACCGTTGCTTATTCCGTCACTAATGCCAATGGTGTTAAAAATTAAACCCACCAATTCATTATCCCACACACCCTGTTTTACCACTTTTGCCAGATCGTTCAGGTGCATGTTGCAGGTATTGCCGTCATAGCCCATGCTGGCGATACCCACCTGGGGCTTCTTCATATCCTCATCCGTTAAACCAATCCCATATAACATTGCCTGTGCCGCGGGTTGCGTTTCGTCCTGTGTGAGTGTTTTTGAGTACCTGTTCAATTCTCCCATTTTTTTAATATTATCTTCTTTGCAAACTTTATTTATTTATGCCACACTATATTGTGATTCCAGTTCTTTTTCGATAACCAGGTTTTTATAAGCCGTTTGAATTGTCTTACTCACTGTTTCATTCCAATCCTGTTTAAATTTCACATTGTCCAGGCTCTCCCAGCCAATCACTTCAGCCGCCGTTCCACAGAAGAAAGCAGCATCCGCATTTTTTAATTCGTCTGCTTTAAACAATCTCTCCTCTACATCTATTCCCAGTTTTTTACAAAGATCCAGCACCGTTGCCCTGGTAATACCCGGCAAAATATTTCCCGGCGACGGGGTCACCAGTTTGCCGTCTTTTTCAAAAAACATATTGGCACCCGGTCCTTCCGCTATATTATCATTCATATCCGTTAAGAGCGCTTCGTCAAACCCTTTTGCTTTTGCTTCCTGGCTGGCCAATATTGAATTCACATAATGACCGGCAGCCTTCGCTTCTATTTTAAACCCCTTAGGATTAGGACGTTGAAAAGAAGATGTCATTACCCTTAACAATTTATCTCCCAGAAAAGGCGCCATTTCCCATGCTTCTATAAAAATCATGGATTCCTTATTCACTGCAAAACTCATATTTGCCGGAGCGTACACAACAGGTCGTATATAGGCATCCTGCATGTTGTTACGCTTCAACACTTCGTAAGTTGTACCGATCAGATCCTCCGTATTCCAGGTATACGGCATATTCATGGCCAATGCAGAATTTTTCAAGCGATCGAAATGTGCTGCAGCCCTGAATATTTTTGTATCGCCGCTTTCTGTTTTATAAGAACGGATACCTTCAAAAACCGAGTAGCCATAGTGCAGTGATTGACTATAAAAGTCCATTTTTGCTTCGGCGGCTTTTACAAAAGAACCGTTCAGAAATATTACCGTTGCATCATTGTAATAGGAAGCCATTGTGTATGATTTTAAATGTTGAAATTATTATTCCATAAAACAAAAAACCCGCCTCCGGGAGGCGGGTTATATATTTTTAGTTGTTTATTCTATATACAAATTACACCTCCCTGAATTGCAGGAATAATAATGACAACCACCACAATGACTGCGTTGGTAACAATACTGTATATTCTGCTCTTCAACATAAGATGAAATGTAATTAATGCAAATATACATTTCACCTGCAAAAAACAAAGAACTATTTTTTATTCGTCATCTCGATCCCGACCGTAGGTTGGGAGAGAGATCTGTTGAATAGGACAGATTCCTCCCCAGCTTCGCAGGTGTCGGAATGACGGTATAGTGTTTTTATATTATGGTCGATTTCCTCAACTCCATATTGGTTTCATGCACCTGCCCCGGCACTTTGTTGGTCACATATTCACAGATCAGTTCACCGATGGTGGAAGTGGCATAATGGTTTACCGGATCAATGTCTTTGGTAACGAAATTGTGCTTGAGCGTCCAGTCCACCGCTTCCCTCACAAGGGCTGCTTCCGCATTCAACCCGAAGTGATCCAGCAGCATGGCGGCAGACAGCACCGATCCCAGCGGGTTGGCGATATCCTTTCCGGCCGCCTGCGGATAAGAGCCGTGGATCGGCTCAAACAAGGCGGCGCCATTGCCTATGGAAGCAGATGGCAATAACCCCAGCGAACCGGCGATCACGCTGGCTTCATCGCTGATGATATCTCCGAACATATTCTCGGTAAGCACTACGTCAAACTGCCGGGGATTGAGAATGATCTGCATCGCAGCGTTGTCCACAAACATATAGTCTACTGCCACTTCCCGGTATTGATCCGCCAGGTCCTGTACCACCCTGCGCCACAGACGCGATGTTTCCAGTACATTGGCTTTATCCACGAGGGTCAGCTTTTTACGTCTTTGCATGGCATACTGAAATGCCAGGTGCGATACTCTTTCTATTTCAGTTTCGGAATAGGTACACTCATCCAGCGCCTGCGATTTATCCGCGCTCAGCTCTTTTTTACCGAAATAAATGCCACCTGTCAGCTCCCGGAAGATGATAAAATCCACTCCTTCGATATTTTTGGAACGCAGGGGCGACAAATGTTGCAGGGAAGGATAGGTGGTTACCGGGCGGATATTGGCATACAACTGCAATACCTTGCGCAGCTTCAGCAAGCCCTGCTCCGGGCGTACCTTGGCGGTAGGGTCATTGTCGTATTTGGGATGACCGATCGCACCAAACAATACCCCGTCGCTGTTCAGGCAGGCTTCAATGGTTTCATCCGGCAATGGATTACCGGTTTTATCAATAGCGTCTGCCCCCATCAGGTTGTAGGTGTACGCAAACTCATGGTTGAATGTTTTGGCAATTGCGTTGAGCACATTGATGGATTGCTGTGTTACTTCCGGACCAATGCCGTCCCCAAATATGACTGCGATATTCTTTTTCATCCCTCTGTCGATTGTATTTTTGGTTCGGATGAAACCCTGCAACAATGCCGTTTCACCGGTTACCGAAATGCTGTATGTTAAAAAGTTCTTTGTTGTTCGTATGCTTCTATCTCCGGTTTCATGCTCAGCAGGTAGTCAATATCGTCATACCCGTTCAGCAGACAGGTTTTTTTGTACGAATTGATGTCAAACGACTGCTGTTCCCCGGTAGACAGTATTTTAATATACTGCTGCTCCAGGTTTACCTCCAGCTCAGTTGCAGGATCTTTTTCGATGACATCAAAGATCTTCTGCAGAAAATCTTCGGTTACCAGCACCGGCAACAGGAAATTGTTCAGCGCATTGTTTTTGAAGATATCGGCAAAAAAGCTGCTCACCACCACATCAAATCCGTAATCCTTGATGGCCCAGGCAGCATGCTCGCGGCTGGAGCCGCAACCAAAATTTTTCCCAGCTACCAGTATCTTTCCACTGTAGGTGGGATTGTTCAATGCAAAATCTGCTTTCGGCTGGTTTTCATCATCATTGAAAAAGCGCCAGTCACGGAACAGGTTTTTACCAAAACCTTCGCGGCTGGTAGCCTTCAAAAAACGGGCAGGAATGATCTGGTCGGTATCTATGTTTTCGATATCCACCGGCACCGCCCTGCTCTTTATTATATTGATCGCTTTACCCATGCTGATTGCTGATGTATGATGTGTGATTTCTGATTTAAATTAATTCCCGCACGTCCGCCACTTCTCCGGTGATGGCTGCTGCCGCCGCGGTTAACGGGCTCGCCAGCAGGGTGCGGGCATTGGGGCCCTGCCTGCCTTCAAAATTCCGGTTGGAAGTAGAGATACAGTACTTGCCGGCCGGTATCTTGTCTTCATTCATACCCAGGCAGGCGGAACAGCCTGGTTGCCTCAATATGAATCCCGCCTCCTCAAATACCTGGTTGATCCCTTCTTCTATCGCCTGTTTTTCTACCTGCTTGCTGCCGGGCACCACCCACACTTCCACATTGTCGGCTTTCCTTTTTCCTTTTACAAAAGAGGCTACCATGCGCAGGTCTTCTATACGGCTGTTGGTACAACTGCCGATGAATACATAATCTACTTTCTGACCTTTGATGTGTGCGCCGGGCTCCAGTCCCATGTATTTCAGTGATTTTTCGAAAGACGGCTTTTCCTTTTCATCAATTTCCGTCAAAGCCGGCACATGCCCGCTCACGCCCACGCCCATCCCCGGGTTGGTACCATAGGTGATCATGGGTTCTATATCTTCCGCTTTTATATGCAGCTCGGTATCAAAAACGGCGCCTTCATCGCTGTACAATGTTTTCCAGTATGCCATTTTTTTATCCCAGTCTGCTCCTTTAGGAGCAAACTCACGGCTTTTCATATACGAAAATGTGATCTCGTCGGGCGCTATCATGCCGCAGCGGGCGCCCATTTCAATGCTCATATTACAAATGGTCATCCGGGCTTCCATAGAAAGGGCACGGATGGCCGAACCCGCATATTCCACCGCATAACCGGTAGCGCCGCTGGCTGATATCTGCGATATAATGTAAAGGATGATATCTTTTGACACCACGCCTTTGTTCAGTGTACCTTCCACGTTGATGCGCATCAATTTGGGTTTGCTCTGCATCAGGCACTGTGTTGCCATCACCATTTCTACTTCGCTGGTACCGATACCGAACGCAATGGTACCGAAAGCGCCGTGCGTGGAAGTATGACTGTCGCCGCACACCATGGTCATGCCCGGCTGGGTGATGCCCAGTTCGGGGCCAATTACGTGTACGATACCCTGGTAGGGATGTCCCAATCCATATAGCTCAATGCCGAATTCGGCGCAATTATTCTTTAATTGTTCCACCTGCAGGCGGGAAAGCTCTTCCTTAATGGGCAGGTGCTGGTCTAAAGTAGGCACGTTATGATCCGCCGTGGCTACAATTTGTTCCGGACGAAACAATCCGATCCCTCTTTTTTTCAGCCCCTGGAATGCCTGCGGGCTGGTCACCTCGTGGATCAGGTGTTTATCAATATACAATACCGAAGGTCCGCCTTCAATAGTCTTCACCACGTGTTTTTCCCAGATCTTATCAAATAATGTTTTTGCCATTTAGTGATTTTTAAATGAAGCGTGACGCCGGAGCGCCACGCTAACCAGAGTGCTTAACGCATCATGAGAAAACATCTGCTTATTATGCAATTGCTACTTCCGGATGATTGTCGGTCACCAATGTCTTCAGATCCTCGTCTCCCACTTCTTTCTTCTCATCGGCTACCTTTAAAAATGCCTGGTACAGTACATCAATTTCATTGCGGTTAAAGTTGAACCCTAACTTTTGCAAACGATGTGCCAGTGCAGAACGGCCGCTTCTTGCGGTCAATACGATTTTAGAACTGTCTGCACCCACCTGTTCCGGGCGAATGATCTCATAGTTTTCGGCATTCTTCAAAAACCCGTCCTGGTGAATACCGGAGGAATGGGCAAAAGCGTTGCTGCCGACAATGGCTTTATTGGGCTGTACCGGCATGCGCATAGTGTCGGATACCAGCCGGCTCATAGGATTCAGTAATTCGGTTTTAATATCGGTGTACAAGCCCAGGGATTCGTGCTGGTTGATCACCATCACCACTTCTTCCAGGGAAGTATTGCCTGCCCTTTCTCCCAGTCCGTTGATGGTACATTCTATCTGCCGGGCGCCGTTGATCACGCCGGCTATAGCATTGGCAGTGGCCAGTCCCAGGTCGTTATGACAATGACAGGACAGGATGGCCTTATCTACATTCGGTACATTATTAATAAGGTAAGCTATTTTTTCTCCATACTGGTGAGGCAGACAATAACCGGTGGTATCCGGGATATTCACTACAGTTGCCCCCGCGTCAATAACGGTTTCCACCACTTTTGCCAGGAATTCCAGGTCGGCTCTTCCTGCATCTTCCCCGTAAAACTCCACGTCATCCACGAAGTTCCGCGCAAAGCGTACCGCTTCGGCAGCCCGCACCAGGATATCTTCCCGGGAAGTGTTGAATTTTGTTTTGATATGCATATCAGACACCCCGATGCCGGTATGGATACGGGGGCGTTTGGCGCCTTTCAACGCTTCGGCCGCCACTTCAATATCTTTTTTAACCGCGCGGGTAAGTCCGCAAACGGTTGCATTCTTTATTACTGCTGAAATTTGCTGAACAGATTCAAAATCTCCGGGACTTGAGATGGGGAAGCCTGCCTCTATTATATCCACACCCAGGTTTTCCAGCGCCAGCGCCAATTCTATCTTTTCCTTCGTATTCAGTTTACAACCGGGTACCTGCTCGCCATCCCGCAGGGTAGTATCGAAAATATGAATCTTTTGTTTGGCCATAGCGAATGTTTAGTTGAATAATCGCAGCGTTTGGTGACAAAATCGTTCTTTCAATCCTATAAAATTGGAAATTTGCATTATGTAAGCGAATTTACCGGTTAATAGCCGCCGGCTAAAGCCAAAATAAGCAGGTTATTACGCTGCGTAAAACTACCTATTTTAAGCAAAACCCTTTACAGCAAAGGGTTTGATAGAAATATCATTACGATGCCCAGAAGATCAACAGATGAACTTTTCCAGTTGATAAAATCGCTGGAAAAAGCCGAAAAGAGGAATTTTAAGCTTTTTGTTCAGCGGAACGCGGGAAGAGCCGATATGAAAACCGTACAGTTGTTTGACACCCTGGATAAGCTGGAAGACTACGACGAAGAAGCCCTGCTGCGCAAAAACAAGGATATCAAAAAACAGCAGTTATCCAACCTCAAAGCTGCCCTGTACCGCCAGATCCTGGCCAGCATCCGTATTTTAAAGGATGACTATACAGTACAGCTACAGTTGAACGAAATGATGGACTTTGCCCGCATCCTGTATAACAGGGGCTTGTACCTGCAATCCCTGAAAACCCTGTCCAGGATAAAAGAGGAAGCCCGCAGCAGCCACCAGTTGACCTACTGCCTGCAGGCCCTGCTTTTTGAAAAGAAAATAGAAGCCCTGTATATCACCCGCAGCATCGAAAACCGGGCGGAAGTGCTGGCAAAGGAAGTGGAAGCTATTGATGACCAGGTTTCGATGGTAAACAGGCTTTCCAATCTGTCCCTCCAGCTCTATAGCTGGTATATACGTATGGGGCATGCGCGGGGCGATAAGGACAGGATAGCGGTCAAGGCTTTTTTTGAAAGCAACCTGCCCAAAAACAGCAACCTGTATAAAGGCTTTTACGAGCAGCATTACCTGTACCAGAGCTATTGCTGGTACGGCTTTATCCTGCAGGATCTGCTGATGTACTACCGTTACTGTCAGAAATGGGTAGACGCTTTTGAACGGGAACCGCATATGAAAAACGTAGATACGCAGATGTACCTGAAAGGGATGCACAATCTGCTGAATGCGCATTTCATGCTGCTGAACTACGATAAGTTTGCCTGCACCCTTAAAAAGCTCGAGGATTTTTATCATTCCAAAGAAGCCAACAGCAACGATAACAACCGCATTCAGACCTTTATATATCTGTATACCGCCAAAGTAAACCAGCACTTCCTGGAAGGCAACTTTACCGAAGGGCTGCAACTGGTACCGGAAATAGAAAGTAAAATAAATGAGTTCCGGCTGAAAATGGACCGTCACCGCATCCTGGTATTTTATTATAAGATTGCCAGTCTCTATTTCGGGAGCGGTAACAACGAAAAAACCATTGAATACCTGAACCGCATTATCAACCTGAAAGTAGACCTACGCACCGACCTGCAGTGTTACTCCCGCCTGCTGCACCTGATCGCCCATTATGAGCTCGGCAACTACGACCTGCTGGAATACCTGGTAAAATCAGTGTATCGCTTTATGGCAAAAATGCAGAACCTGAGCGTGGTGGAAGAAGAGATATTCCGCTTCCTGCGCAAGTCGTTCCACCTGGACAAAAAGCAGGTGCGCTCCGCCTTTATTGCGCTGAAAAACAAGCTGGAAAAATACAAGGACAACCCGCTGGAAAGCCGCTCGTTTATGTACCTGGACATCATCTCCTGGTTAGAAAGCAAGATCAAGAACGTGCCGGTACAGGACATCATCCGCGAGAAATATTTGAAGGTGATCGCGAATAAGCAGAAGCACGGATGAATGGTGAGTAGTAAGTAGTTAGTGGTAAGACGTAAGTTGCTGGTTGCAGGTAATATGACCTGGGAAGCCCGGATTCCAACTTACTACTGTCCACTTCCCACTTAGCACCTGCGATTTGAGACCGTAACTTTTCCTTCTTATTCTCCCAAATTATCTCTAAATTACTATCCGGCAACCCCGGTCATGTGACTGAGGAGGCGAAGCTGTGCCCAGGCACAGATGTTAGTGTTAGTAATAATGATAATTAAACTACCGGTCACAATAACATAAAAACAACGCTTCGTTACCTGCACGTAACCAACAGGGATATGCTGAAGATTATTGGTCGGCTTGATGAGTTAAAACCTGACCAAGTTGTATTTGCGAAAGCCCGGCGGAATATAACAACTTTTAAGACATTAATTATCAATAGGGTATTTAAAAAAACGAAAGTATCCATTCTTTCTTTTCTTTAACACTTTCGCATATTTTTGAGTTACCGGCAAGCTTAAACAGACATAACCCTTATGACAGCAGACGAATTTGCAAAAGGCTTTTATTTAGAGCGACAATCGCTTATTGACACATACTTTAATGCTGACAGCAGAACTGACGTGTCCGAACTAATTCAATCACTTAATCTTGACGATAAAGGAACAGAGCGACTGCGACAAATTCTTAATAGTTCATTGCGTGACGCATTTTACACGGTATTGTTAGGACTTGATGGAGAAGCAAGTATTGGCGACAAACAAACACTTTACAAAGTTTTTGACGAAGACAATAATGAATTGACAGGTGGAGAAATTGAGGTTGCAGCTTACGAATATTTTCACAACAACAAGTTTCAAGTTGACAAAGGCGAAGCCGATTTTATCGCAACCCTGACATATTTGACGAGAGAACAAGGCGGACGAGAAACGCCAGCATTTTCAGGATACAGACCGCAAGTAAAGTTCGACTTTTCAGAAATGCAGACTTCAGGACAGCAAACTTTTATTGACAGAAAAATTGTTTACCCTGGTGACACAGTTGAAGCCGAAATCAGAATAATATCAGTTGAACATTTCGCAGGACAACTGAATGACAAAATGAGATTTGATTTTAGAGAAGGTTCAAGAATTATTGGGATAGGACAAATTAAACATATTGTAAATGAGGAATTAAAACAAGCCAGCCGGTAACATTGTATTGGCAATAGGCGGGCTGAACGGTCCCGCTTTGAGCGGGTTCAACGTCTGTTCTTCGATTGAGCCATAGTGCTAAAAATCCATCCCATCGCCAATACACGGCCCGTTGTGCGTCACTTTGCAAGACTCATCAGATTTTATAATCCAGTTTTAAAATCGATTAAATGGACACTTCTATTTTCCTTAGTCATAACAAAGAGGACAAGGAATTTGTTAGACGGTTAGCACAAGATTTACGCCGTGCTGGAATAACTGCTTGGCTTGACGAAGCAGAAATAAAACCTGCCGATAGCATAATCGATAAAATTGAAGAAGGATTAAAAGATAGCAAATATCTTGCTGTAATACTTTCACCTGCTTCAGTAAATTCATCATGGGTTAAAAGAGAATTACGGACAATACTGCATCAACAAATCACTCTTAACAACAAGATCGTTATTCCGTTACTCTACAAACATTGTGAAATACCACAATTCTTAATTGATATTCTTTACATTGACTTTACAGATACCAACAACTATTCATTCGCTATGCGACAACTTCTACACCTGCTTGATCCGTCTTTCAGTTCTCCGCAATTTGTAAGTGGCAGAGAGTTGCAGGAACTACTTGACAAAATTCCTAATCCTGTAAACAACAAATCAATACTTCAATCAAAAACAGACCAAGATGATATTGATTTCGTTTCATCCCATTCCATTGACTTGTCTGAATTGGAAGCAAAAACACCTTGGGAAAGACCAAAAATTTATACTGCATTGAGAGAACTAATAAAGCAGCATAAAGTTGAGATATTTTTATTTAAAGGAATACTTGATGGTGGGCAAAAGTTTATGTTGCCTTTAGTTTACAAAGGATTGTTACCACCTCAACTTCGTTCACCAGACGACGAAGTTGAAAATCTTTTTATGCATCTGGAGAGACAATAAAGCGAACGCACAATAGTGGGTTTTATGCAATTTGGGCTTGACAATCAAACGGAAGCACAAATACTCAACCGTTAGCATCAATTATAAAAGACTATGTATCCAAGAAATTACTTTAAGACAAAAAAAAAAGAAAATCAATAAAGGAACGTGTTTCGTAATAATGCCTTTCGAAAAAAAATTTGAAAGAGTTTACGATACCTTTAAAAACACACTTCAATCTGAAGAAATAAACTTGATATGTGTTAGAGGAGATGATATTCATAGACCACATATTCTTCAGACTATCTTAGACCAAATTGTTGAATCTGAATTTATAATTGCTGATTTAACTGACTTAAATGCAAATGTCTTTTATGAATTAGGGTTGGTTCATGCTGTGAAGGAAATGGAAAAAGTGATTATTGTTGCCCAAGACATCAATTTTGTTCCATTTGACCTAAAACAATTTAGATGTTTAGTTTATGAGAACTCTGTGGAAGGGTTGAAAAAACTAAATAGTGAACTAAAGGACACATTCTCCGAAGCATCCAGGAACTCCTATCGTATTGTTTTAAGGGAGAATCATACTGTTTTTTTCGAAAAAAAACTTGTTGGAAGAGAAAACAATCTATATAACTTCAAAATAGAAGCTCCTTATATAGGACATGGACTAATAAAGATAATTATACACTATAATGAATTTAGAATTGACAGACCCGCTGATAAAATTGATTCTCAATTCTTGTTCGTTAGTGAAGATGATCCAACAAAAGATTTAGAATTGGTACCATGGACTGTTACATACGTAAACACAATAGGTAACACAGGGAAAATTTCTATAGACAAGAAATAACTTGGACGGAAACGAACGACTGGCAAACGCAATTAAAACAGCAAAAGAATGGAGAAAGGACAATGCTTCGGTTGGCGATGCAAGAAAGGCTTCATTTGACGCGATAGCCGTCGCCAATGAATTGACCGATCCAGTTGAAATTGCCCCGTGATACATTCCATAGGACACGCTGTCGCAACAGCACATATGGCTGACCACTCACATAGAACAGCAGCATATGCACTGAAAGCAATAAAGCTAGCTGATAACCTGGCATTTCCGAACTTGTGCTTTCCGAAAGGACAAGGCTGGATGAGTAATGAATCCGGGGCGTCGGCGTTAAAACCAACGGCTTCTTTCTCTGCTACTCTGACGTTGGCCTGCATCACCGGTATCGTGTTGATGATCTTAAACTTGACTAAGTAAAATATATTGGATAAGAAATATATCCTATAAAATTATGAAATCACCGAAGCACATATTCATTAGTTTTAAAACAGAGGAAGTAGATGTAGCTTTCAAGATGAGAGAATCGTTGAAAGGTATTTATAAAATATGGTGGCAACAAGACTTGCAATGTGGACACGAGTGGAATGTAGATATTGACAAAGCTTTAAATGAAGCTGGTGCAGTAATAGTGTTATGGTCAAATAAATCATACGCTTCTCCCTGGGTAAGGCATGAAGCATCATATGCAATGGCGAAAAATGTTTATTGTCCTGTAAAAATTGAAGCCGTGGCTATAGATAGTCCATTTGCTCTATTTCAGTCAACTGATGTTACTAATTGGGAGGGTGAAACTAATCACCAGGGGTTTCAGAATTTATTAATGCGCCTGGATGAATTGATGCCCTCTAAATCGAAAGCAGTTAGAAATTATTTACATAGAAATACGCGCACAATTGTTTCTTCCGCTATTGCTTTTTTGTCATTGTCAATTTTGTTTGTTTTATGGAAATCTATGGAAACGCAATTACTAACACAGGCTAGTCTTGTTGATTCGTTAAAAGTCCAGTCAGAGGTACAAAGGAAGCAATTTCAAAAAATGAATGAGTTAAGCGACAGCCAGAATGTGGTTCTGCAAAGTATGAATATTCAGGGAAATTTAATAGAAAATCAAGTTGAGCTACAGTCAGAGATAAGTGAGAATGTCAATAAAACGGTAAGTTCGCTAAAGAACATTTTATATCCTCTAGACTCCTTAGATCTCCAGGTTGCATTTAATGATGCTATTTCCATTGAGGAGTTAAAATTTCTTGACTGTAATATTTATTTGTTTGACAAAGATTTATTTAGAACAAGGTATAAGTTTCCTCATACTACCGATACTGCTGAGTTAACCAAATTGATTGAAACTGCAATCAATGAAAATTTATATAATTTCAATTCTCTGAAAAGGTATGAGCCAAAAAATGGAATTCAAACCATTTATTTTGAACCTCCCGTTGGAAAAAAATTTACGTATCTCATTAAAAATATATTTCGGGGTCATTTCAAAAACACCGGACGTTATAAAGGCATCTATGATCTCTCTAATGTTGTACTTCTGCTTGACTTCCATTTTCGCAACGGCAAATCACATCCTATAGTTCAGACAAGATTACTATTTGGAAATATCTCACAAGAATTGAATAGTAAAATTAGCATTCAAAATGGTGAATGGCAAACGCTATTTGCAATAATCGGGCCTGACTATATTGATGAATTACTGCGGGTAAAATAAGCATTCCCGAAAGATAAACAAGTAAAAACGTTCAGAAAAAGAACGTGTTCTTTTTCTGAATATATCAAAGTTCTTATTACTAATTGAAGGCTATTTCGACATCATAAACAAAACACGAACGCACAACATTCGGCTTGGCTATATGCCAGAGCGACGAATATATCCCCGGCTTTTGGTCGCTATTCGGCTTCAGCTCCAGGCTGAATGTACGCGGGTCATCAAAAGAATATATCTTTATCATCAGTAACAATATTGGGCCTTAGTTCGGGCTGAAAGAATCACAGAATATCAGCACAGCAGAAAGCCTCGAACCATTGTAGGCAACTCCAAGTGACAGTTTTTAAATTTTAAACAAATTTCATTTTATAATCTCAAGCTATTTCTTATGGCAACTTCATCCGGAAAATTTGACTTTTTCACCAACTTGATAACTGACACAAAAAAAATTCATTATGAGGAGCTTGACCATCTTGTTGAAAATAGTAGATGGTTAACAACATTAGTTATTGCAGAAATTGGTGGCATTGCGGCTTATCGTAAATTATTAGACACAAAAAGTTTATCGCTACCCTTTTCATTGATTATATTACTATTAGCATTGACAATTGTTTGCTTTATGGTTTCAGTAATACTATCACGGAAAGCCAAACGCAACATTGCTCATTTCACTAATCAACAAATAAGTAAAGCTCGCCAAATTGAAAGCGATGGAGCAATTGCACCTATTCAGGGCGACCTACAACTTAGCAACCTAACAACAGATTCAGTAGAGAAAATATCAACCTATCCAGACCACACAAAGTTTTTTGAATCAATTGGGGTTGTTTTGTTCATTTTGTGTTCAATTTGTACAACACTCGTTTTATTTTTTAATGAAAGCTTAAAGTTGATTGGCTTTTAAGGAATGATATAAATTATGAAAAGGAGTATGCAGCCAACATGGGGTTTTGTGCAAGTGTGGCTGGACGTTGCAAACATCAGCAGCAAATCGCTGTTCGGCTGCAGTTCCGGTCTTGACGTTCAATAAATATCACACCTGCACAAAGCCTTGCAACGTTGGGAGTAGTTATAGCCGACCATTTGAGTCAAGATGAACATTTATTTAGATACAAATATTCTCTTTACTGATCCTTTTTTTAGGTCAAGCTATTCCAAGCTTCTTCTTAGTTCATCCCAAGAAAAAACAATTAATATTGTAATTCCAAGTATTTGTTTAAATGAATTGTATTTTAAACTTACAACCAAAGCCAAAAATCTTGGAAATGAAATCAATGGCAAAATTGTAGAATTAAATAAATGGACCAATGAAAAGAATAACACAATCTCATTTGACATACCTAAATACGAAAAATCAATCCGCGACTTTTATTCAGACAAAATAGACGAACAAACATTTATTCGCCTTGATTATCAAACGGAATACTTCCAAGAAAATCTTGAAAAGGCAATTAAAAAAACCGCTCCTTTCTTTACAAAAATGAAACCAAATCAAACGCTAAAAATAATTCTTATCATTTTTTTAAGTTTTGCGAGTTATCATTTACTCTTTTTAAACTTTAAGCCAATTAAGGTTGGACTTGACAAAATAACTCAACAAGGACTGATTAGCTATGTCTTGACTTATTTTATAATTGGAATTCCAATCTTTATAGGAACATTTATAATTAACAGAACGACTAATATTTTAAAAAGTCTTGGACTTATATCAAACCTTTTAACAGCAATATGGACAAGTTTATTATTCGCCTTTCCTATATTCATAGGTGGTTTATTCTTTTTTAAATTTAACCAACAAATTGATATTGAAAATATAATTGCAGGGACTATTGTTGCGGGTCTTATGGAAGAACTTTATTTTAGAGGGTTTCTTTTTGGACAATTATTTCGAAAAACAAATTTGGGTTTTATTCCTTCAATACTTTTCGGAGCGTTAATTTTCGCTTTTGGACATTTATATCAAAGTCAAGATGTGGGTGAATTAGTCGGAATTTTTATGATTACTTTTTCAGGAGCTATCTTTTTTGCCTGGCTGTATGTGGAATGGAATTATAATTTATGGGTTCCAGTTTTGACACATACTCTAATGAACCTCTCTTGGAAATTGTTTGAAATTGACAACAATGCATTGGGAGACCTAAATGCAAATATTTTTAGGGGATTAACTATTCTAACTGCAATAATATTTACAGTTTTATACAAAGAAAGCAGAAAAGAAAAACTAACAATTAATAGGCAAACATTAATACTGAAAAAGAAAAACGCCCTATAACAAGGGTTTTGTGTCAGACGGGCTGACATTCTCCGTATCAACTTTATTGCTAAATTTGAACTTTGGCCCTTCGCTTCAACGTTTATGTAAAAAACCCCGCCCGAACGCCATGCCCTGCTAGTAAGCTGCAATTAAATCAGGCATATGACAATTCAAGAAGCAAGAAAACATTCTCAAAGACTGGTTCTCAAAGGAACATCAGTCATTTTAGCTATTTTAATTTTCATGTTGTTGCTAGGCGAAACCCGGGGAAACTTTGCAAATGGGATCTTATTTTTTCTAGCCGGCTTATTCAGTCTCTATTCTATTATCGGATTTATTCTTCTTTTTACCCTATCTGCATTTTGGGGAAGAAAAGCAGGAGAAGAAATCATTATTGAGAAGAAAGGTGTTTTTGTTGTGGCAGCTAAATATGCCATTTTAATATCACTGACAATAGCAGTGTACGTTACAATAGTTGCGGTTCTAAATAGAGGGCTATATGGCACTGCTGAGGTTGGCTCCCTGATTACCAAATCATTCCTGCCGATGTCTCTCAAGACTCTTCTTTTTGTATTTCCCGTTTGGACGTGGGCTACAAATCGAATGAAAAAACAGGTATAACACCTACCAAACTGCCGCTGGCAAACGATTGTCCAATATGGGTAGTTTTCCGGGTTGCCTGCCGTACAATTTTATACACGTATATATTATATATCAAAACAATCATTATGAACAGAAGATCCTTTTTAGGCAATGCTGCCGCCGGACTCGCCGCTTCCGGGTTCCTTACTTCCATTCCCAATCCCCTCCTTGCTATGTCGCGTAGAAAAGGCATTAATATGCCGATCGGCTTTCAGTCCTATGTATTCCGGGACGTGATCGGGCAGCAGCCGGAAGAGACCATGAAACGTTTGGCAGGCTATGGTTATGAAAACGTGGAATGGTGCAGTCCGAAAGGATACCAGGGGCATTTCGCGCCCCTCGCCAAATACTCCGGTAAAGAATTGAAAAAAATTACCAATGATTCCGGGTTGCAAACGACCAGTTGCCATTTCACCTGGAAAGAGATCACGGACGATGAGAGCCTGAAAGAACGCATTGAGTTTGCCAACCAGTTGGGGCTGGAACACATGGTATGCTCAGGAGGGTTGATAGCGAAAACGGAAGATGAAGCGAAAAAACGCTGCGACCAGATGAACCATGTAGGTGAACTGGTAAAGCAAGGCGGTATGATCGCTGGATATCATAACCATAACGGCGAGTTTGACGAAAAGTTCGGCGACCGCCCGCAATATGATCTGATGATGGAGCGCCTTGATCCTGCACTGGTAAAAATGCAGTTCCAGGTAGCTGCCATTACCTCGGGTTATAAGGCACAGGATTATTTCCGGAAATTCCCCGGCCGTTTCATTTCCGCCCACCTGCAGGATTATAGTCCTTCCAACCACAAGAAAGAAGTAGTGATGGGTACAGGCATTGTTGACTGGCCTGATTTTTTCGCTGCTGCCAAAGTTGGTGGATTGGAATACATTTTTGTAGAAATGGAATCTGACCCAACGGTAATGGAGGGATGCGCGGAGTATATAAAAAAGCTTTAGTCAGCAAGTCTTCAATAAAAAGTCACGGTCTGAAGATCCTGATTTCAATCAGCTGCGGTTATCGGCAGACGGAATACTAATTCCCCAACCTGCACAAAGCCCTAATCATTAGATGTAATATGGCCAGAACTCATAAAACAAAATGGAAGAAATGTAATGAACGAAGAATTAAAACGGTTTGAAAATTCAGTTTCAAAAGTTATTGGACAAAAATTTACAAATATTACGCAAGACCAAGAATGCGAAGAATATTTTGGATTTAACTTCCAAATCGACAAACTGAATCTGAAATTCAGAAAAGCAAAAATAACACCGAAAAAAGTCGGACAATTTGTAACGCTGTGGAAACGAAACTCTGAAAAACAAACCGAACCATTCAATGAAAATGATAATTTCGATTTTTATATTATTGTCACAGAACAAGAAGAAAAATTCGGGTTTTTCATATTTTCAAAAAAGATTTTAAGCGAAAAACAAATACTAACAACAAACCCAAAAGAAGGAAAACGAGGTTTTAGAATATATCCGGATTGGACAAAAACGGAAAACAAACAAGCCGAAAAAACCCAATCCTGGCAAACAAACTATTTTATTGACCTGACAAATAGCGAACAGAAAAATATCGAAAAATTCAAGTCGATAATAAACGTATGAAAAACACGCACTGCAGCTAACAAGAGTTTTGCAAGAGCGGGACGAAAATACTCCGTTGGAGATTTTCGCTATATTGGTAGCTTAGCGCTTCGGTCGAGATTTTCTGCTGAAAATCCCCGCCCTCGCAAAGCCCCCAAATATTACCTTTCATAAATTCTGACCGCGCAAAATCAAAACTCTCCTGCTGGCGCAAGTCATCCTGCGGAAGACTTGTTGTCTTCTAATGCTGCCGGACTGTGTCCGGGTTGGAAACGGTTGTACTCTTATACAATCAGGGCGGAATTTTGCAGCACAAGTTACCTGCAAGCAGAACACCTTGCATTCTCCTTGGCGCAGATCTATAGCCCCAGCCTTGTGTGATAGCCGGCCTGTGCTCCGCCATTACTTATTTTACAATAGCTGCAAGTATGGTTTTAAAAAATGGTATAGGGAGTATTGGAAATAGCGGCATATTTACGTTCGATGAAGTTTCGGTACCATCACAACCTGCCTCCGCTTTCCGAAAAACATACATGCTTTAACGTAGTGGCAATTTAAACAGATCGCATAATGAAAATTTGTGTAGCACAGATCAGACCTGTTAAAGGAGACATAACGGCGAACATTGAGAAGCATAAGAAATTGATATATCTTGCTGTAACCAATAAAGCAGACACCATATTTTTTCCTGAACTTTCTGTGACAGGTTATGAACCAGGACTTGCAAAAGATCTCGCAATAAATCCAGATGATCAAAGATTGGATGAATTCCAGGAAATCAGTAACGCAAATAAAATAACGATCGGACCTGGCGTGCCGAAAAATTTTAATACAGGTGTTCAAATCAGCATGGTGATATTTCAGCCAAATAAACCGAGACGAACATATTCCAAACAGCAATTACATTCAGACGAACTTCCCTATTTTGTTTGTGGCAACAAACAAGTCATACTGACGATTGTTGGTCAAAAAGTTGCACCTGCAATTTGTTATGAATCTTTACAAGCTGAGCATTCCGAAAATGCATACCGTCTTGGCGCAGAGATGTATGTTGCAAGTGTGGCAAAGTCACAAACCGGCATTGATAAAGCGTTGAAACATTTTCCCGACGTTGCCGGTAAATATTCAATGCCAGTTTTAATGTCAAATTGTGTGGGGCTGTGTGATAATTTTGAAAGTGCAGGTAAGTCGTCAATCTGGAATAAAAAAGGGAATTTAGTTGGACAACTTAATGATACAGACGAAGGAATTTTAATATTTGACAGTGAAACCGGGGAAATAACTGAGAGGATAATATAACGCTGATCCGGAGTAAAGGGAATACAGTTATAAAATATCCTATCTGCATCAATCCCTGAACATTGACGTAAATTTATAGCCAACCTCAATCAATTTAAAAAATGATGACCAGGACGCTCAGACAGGGAGCAGTTGGTGCATTGCTTGATGAATATGAGAGAGCAATTGCTGATTTACGGCAGACAATTGCCGACATTTCAGAGAATGAACTTATTGCAGATGTGGACAAAGCAACAACAGACCCAAATTGCAGGTCGGTTCAGACAATTTTAGCACATGTCGTTAAAGCAGGCTTTGCTTACGCAATTGACATCCGTAAATTGTCTGGAGAAAAGTTAAGGTATCCGGACATTTTAATTCGCCCGACCGTAACTGATTATGATAAGGACCTGTCCGGTCTTTTTAAATTCACAGAAGACACTTTCACAAATATCCGGGACGACCAACTTGAGGAATCTGACAATAATAAAAAAATAATTACGTCCTGGGGGCAGGTTTACGACATAGAACAAATAACTGAACATGCAATTGTTCATGTTTTACGACATAGACGGCAAATCGAAAGATTCAAGATCATATTACGTGGAAAGAAATAAGGGCTGTCGCCAAACAGATTCACCGGAAATATCAAACAATCAATACAATGAAAAAAAAATATCTGATTATTACGGGATTGATTGCTTCTTTTGCGATCGGATTTTACATCAATACCGTTATAGCGCAACAACCCAAAAACGATCATCTAACAGAAACAATAAAACTGAACAATATGAAACTTGGCGCATTTTCAATCAGCCTTAGTGTAAAAGACCTTACAACATCAAAAGAATTTTATGAAAAGATAGGATTTGACGTTTTTGCAGGAAGTATGGAGCAAAATTACCTGATAATGAAGAACGGTAATGCCCTTATCGGGCTTTTCCAGGGAATGTTCCAGGGCAATATTCTGACATTTAATCCCGGTTGGGATGAGAACGCAAAAAATATTGAAGATTTTGACGATATCCGGGAAATCCAACGACAACTGAAAAGCAACGGGCTCAGTTTAACAAGTGAGGCAGACGAAAAGACCTCCGGACCTGCAAGCCTTATGTTGACTGACCCCGATGGAAATGTAATTTTACTTGATCAACACCGCTAAAATGTTAGAAAGAAAAGGCAGCCATCAATAATCGGTGACAAAAAATAAAAGGGACCATACAATTGTAAACATAAGTTGAAAAGCCGGAAAAAGCCTGTTCCGTTTTTCGCAGCCTCCTTTCTGGTCAAAAAATTACGGAATTCTTACATAACCCATAGCCTGCTGTCAATCCAATGTACTGCTAAACTGAAACGGATGGTGCGCTGACAGTGCCGTTCAAATTATGATCTTTGCAGCATGACCCTGACACGATTATCACTTGCTTTACGAAATTTTGTCTTCGTGGTATTGCAGCCGGGTACGGTAGCAGGACTGGTCCCTTATATTATTGCTAAAGATGACTTTCGAAATGCGTTTTCCGGTACCTTTCTGCTTCATCACTACCTCGGGATATTGATATTCCTGACAGGGCTGTTTATCATGCTTCATTGTGTCATTACATTCGCGGTTGACGGGTTGGGAACCATATCTCCCGCAGATCCTACAAAACGGCTTGTCATATCAGGGCTGTATAAATTCTCCCGTAACCCTATGTATGTAGGCATAATAATGATACTGACCGGGGAAGTCGTTTTTGTCAGATCTGTTTATTTGCTGATCTATACCATCGTTGTCTTTATTTTGTTCCACCTGTTTGTGAAGTATAAGGAAGAGCCACGTTTGAAAAGAGACTTTGGGCAAGATTATGAAATGTATTGCCAGACGGTAAGAAGATGGATGTAAAAGATAAAATAACGATTAAAAAAACAAAGTTTCCTTATAATTCAGAATTAAAAAACTGAAAGCTACTCGTTCTCCGCAGCATCCCTTATGCTACGCAAGGATACACTGCGGGAAATTTCAAAGGCTATCCGTAACCGCGGTGAGGTATAATGCTACCAGCAATCGTGCAAACATTAACCATCAGAAAGAAACAGATGAATGACAGCAACGACACGAAACGGATTTCACGACTGACGGCAATTCTAACACAGTTGCAAACCAAACGGCTTTTGACAGCGAAATCACTTGCAGACAAATTCAATGTAAGTGTTCGTACCATTTACAGGGACATCAAAGCGTTGGAACAGGCAGGTGTTCCTGTTTTGACAGAAGAAGGCAAAGGTTATTCTCTGATGGAAGGCTACAGGCTTCCACCTATCATGCTGACAGAAAGCGAAGCCAATGCTCTGATTACAGCAGAGCAGTTAGTGCTGAAGAACAAAGACACGTCATTCATCAAAGAATATACGGAAGCCATTGCTAAAATCAAATCTGTATTAAAACATAATACAAAGGACAAAGCTAATTTGCTTGCTGAACGGATCCAATTCAGGCACAACAACAACAACGAAAAAACAAGCAACTATTTATCTGAATTGCAATTTGCGCTGACCAACTTCCGCTTAACAGAAATAAAGTACACAAACGAAACCCAGGAAAATACAAACAGAACAATTGAGCCTTTTGCCCTGTACAGCACACAGGAAAACTGGTTGCTCATTGCATTTTGTCGTCTGCGAAAGGAATATCGGGCATTCAGGCTTGACAGAATTAAATCTCTGCACATACTCACTGACACTTTCAAGCCGCACAGAATTACGTTGGAAGAATATTTTGAAATATGTCGTAAAAAATATTTTTTAAACCCCTGACATACTGTTGTCGTAGCCCCATTTGATCTTTGCTGTATAACAAAAAAAAATCAAAATGGATAAGGTAAAAATTGAACCTTTTAAGGTAATCGGCATTTCCGTAAGAACCACCAACGAAAACGGGCAGGCTGCAAAAGAAATTGCAGGTCTGTGGGGCAGGTTTATGAATGAGAAAATCCTGGAAGCCATCCCCAACAGAATTGACAACACGGTGTTTTCCCTATATACAGACTATGAAAGCGACCATACAAAGCCATATACGGCAATATTGGGTTGCAGAGTAGAAAACCTGAACGACATTCCCGATGGAATGATCGGTAAATCGTTTGACGGCGGAAATTATGTGAGATTATCTGCCAAAGGAGATTTGATGAAAGGTTTGATAGTAAATAAATGGGCAGAAATTTGGAAAATGGATTTAGAAAGAGTATTCACCACAGACTTTGAAGTTTTTGGAGAAAATGCTCAAAATCCGGCAGACGCAGAGATAGACTTTTTAATTGCTGTAAAATAGGAAACTAACGTTGGAAGAACTTCATAATTCTGCGGGACTGATTGAACTTTTGTACTACTGTACACTCAGCTACAGAGCTTTGATACAATTATGCAAATAAAGCCAACACATCATCGTTGATGGTAAGCGAGCTATAGTAGAACTTACAGTAGTAATACCACTGACCCAATCCTCCCCGGCGCAGGTCTGTAGCGTGGGCGCTGTGTAATAGCTGACCTGTTGCCCTCGTATTACTTAATTCGTTCTCCGCGGTGTCACGTTTTTACACATGGGTCTTACACAAGCAGGCGCTACAGGAGACGCAGGGAACCGGACACAGGTGCCCGGCACCTGCCGGTTGTAATACAACTTTGCCTTTGATCAATTGCTTTTACAAATACCTGTTTGTTGATCGCATTCTTTCAGCACATTCCGCTACATTTGAACCTTATCAAAATTGAATGAAAAAATATTTACTGCTCGTATGCCTGTGCTTTGGCCGATATTTCGTTTTCGCACAGGTTGAGAAAAACACGGAACTCTACCGGACCATCATTTCCAAAGACAGCCTGCTTTTTAATGCAGGCTTTAATAATTGCGAGATCACCCGGTTTGAAGAGCTGGTAAGCGAGCATTTTGAATTTTATCACGACAAAGACGGAATTTCAGATAAGAAGAAATTTATCAGCAACCTTAAAAGCGGTTTGTGTGGCAACCCCGGGAACTACCAGGCAAGACGGGAACTGGCATTGGAAAGCACTACAATATTTGTACTGCACAGCAACGGAAAGGTCTACGGAGCCATCCAGGAAGGCATGCATCATTTTTTTGAAAAACAAACAGGGCAGCCAGAACGTTTTGGCAGTTCGGCAAGATTTACGCACGTCTGGCTCCTGGAAAATAACGAATGGAAACTTGCCAGATCATATAGCTATGAGCACGTTACAACCATGGTTACCCGTTCGGCTTTGTTTGACAATGAACGGGAGATTGAAGCATGGCTGGAAGAAAACAAAGTTCCTACGCTTGCAATAGGCCTTATTGAAGACGGAAAGCTCAACCAGATCAGGGTTTTTGGAAAATCCGATAACGGAACTTCCGCTCCTTACCATACCATTTTTAATGTGGCATCCCTGACCAAACCCGTCACGGCAATGGTTACCCTGAAACTTGTTGAACAGGGCAAGCTCGGACTGGACGAACCACTTCATACCTATTGGACAGACCCTGACATTGCCAGAGATCCGAACCATAAAAAGCTGACGCCAAGATTGATCCTGAGTCACCAGGCAGGGTTTGCCAACTGGCGCTGGCTGAATGAAGATAAAAAGCTCCATTTCGATTTTGAACCCGGAAAAGGATACCAATACTCAGGAGAGGGATATGAATATTTGCGAAAAGCATTGGAAAACAAGTTCAAAAAATCATTGCCGCAACTTGCGGAAGAGCTGGTCTTCCGTCCTTTAAAAATGGCTGATACAAGGTATACCTGGGATGAGCAGGCAGACAGCACAAGGTATGCAACCGGGTATAACGACAAAGGAGAAGCTTATAAAACAGTAAAGCACCGTGAGCCAAATGCCGCGGATGATCTGCTGACAACCATCGGAGATTACGGGAGCTTCCTTGTGGGTTTATTGAACGGGGAACTGCTTTCCGAAACAATGTTTAAGGAGATGGCTGCTCCGCAAACGGCAAGCGTAAAAGGTAAGCACTTCGGTTTGGGTTTTGAGATCTACGACCTAGAAAACGGGGAGTATGCCCTGGCGCACGGAGGAGCGGATATTGGCGTAAGGGCTATTGTATTTATACTGCCCAAAACAAAGCAGGGACTTTTGATCTTTACCAACTCCGATACCGGAGGAAATCTATATGAAGTTTTGGTGAAACACTATCTCGGCCGGCACGGGCAGCGGATCATAGACATTGAAACGAAATAGATGCTGCTGCTTACAATCATTCCGTCCCTCCTCCACCGCATTCCGACCTCCCGAATCGTCATATCGATCCCGACCTACGGTTGGGAGAGATATCTGCCCATCGTGGAAGCCGTGCTCAAACAGAATACTCCACCTTCAACAAATTTCTCTCCCGCCCCCGAACGTTCGGGGGGGCTGCTCAATCGAAATGACGATTAGTGTTTGGCCATTCCGATCTTAATCGAGGGTCGGCACCGAACCTGCAATTTGGAGTTCCTCAGAGAATACCCTACATTTATGTTTCTCACTATCTATCGTCTTTTATGCAACTAAACAAACTGACCAATAACATTTTTACAATTGACAACTTTTGGACTACGCAGGCCTGTGAAGATTTTATTGCCAAAAGTGAAACGATCGGTTATGAACCTGCAACCGTTGAAACAGAAAAAGGACAAATGGTGGTGGCGTCCGTTCGCAACAACAACCGTATCCTTTACAAAGACACAGCCTTAGCCGACGCAACCTGGAAGCGCCTGCAACCATTCGCACCGACACAGATCGGCAAGAGCAAGGCCATCGGATTAAACGAACTATTCCGGTTTTACAAATACCAGCCCGGACAGGAATTTAAACGACACAGGGATCAGAGCTATATACGCAACGACAGGGAAGCAAGCTATTATACGTTCATGATCTATCTTAATAATGACTATGAAGGTGGTGAAACGACTTT
Organism: Chitinophagaceae bacterium; assembly: GCA_037190885.1. Classification (GTDB taxonomy): domain Bacteria; phylum Bacteroidota; class Bacteroidia; order Chitinophagales; family Chitinophagaceae; genus Agriterribacter. Next base: position 201,930 of record JBBCJQ010000007.1, on the reverse strand, counting down.
TGCAAACCTGACCATTCAGCCGAAAACAGGAACAGCCCTTATTTTTCTACACGACCTTGAGCATGAAGGCAGTGCGGTAACACAGGGCATTAAATATGTTTTACGAACAGATATAATGTACAGGCTTGATATGGAAAATGAATGATCAATCAGCAACCACTCTCTTTTTAAATATGCACAAATGCTGGTAAATTGTCTGTTTCTTTGCAGGAGGTGTTATTAAAACATACAACCAAATATGTCGAAAAGGAAAATTGTAGTGGCAGTGACCGGGGCCAGCGGTGCCATCTACGCAAAACAGACCATTGAAAAATTGCTGCGGATACCGGAACAATGGGATCGCCTGGCCGTGGTAATGTCCGACAATGCCAAACAGGTCTGGGAAACGGAGATAGGCAACACATCCCACAACAGCATACAGGGCATCACTATGTATGGCAAAACGGATTTTAATGCGCCATTCGCTTCCGGATCGGGCCGGTTTGATACCATGATCATTGTACCCTGCTCCATGGGAACGCTCGGCCGGGTGGCCGGCGGCATTTCCAACGACCTGGTAACCCGGGCCGCGGACGTGATCCTTAAAGAGCGCCGGAAGCTGGTTTGCGTGCTGCGCGATACCCCCTACAATCTTATGCATATCCGCAATATGGAAACCGTTACCCTGGCAGGCGGCATCATTTGCCCGGCATCGCCATCCTATTACAGCAAGCCGCAGACCATCGAAGAGGTAGCCGCCACCGTTACAGACCGGGTGCTGGATATCTGCGGGTTTGATATAAGGACCTTCCGCTGGGGCGGAGTAGATAATGGTTAATGATAAATTGTTAATTGTTAATGAAGAGACTGCACCATTAACAATTAACCAATAATAATTGTCTTCGTGATCCTTCGTGCCTTTGGGTCTTTGTGGTTCAAAGCTCTTTCAGGATAAATTGCCATCTTACAATTTTACGGTCTTACCCTCTTACTATCTTACCATCTTACCCTCTTACTGTCTTACCATTTTACCATCTTACAACACCAGCTTCCCCAGGTTGCCTTCCTTAATAAAGTTCCGGCTTAGGGTAGCTGATCTTTTCAGCAAAGTCTCTATGGTAGGATATTGGGGACCCAATGCCGCGTATGTTTGCTGAAGGGCTTCCTTCTCCGGTATGGATTCGGTATGCATGAATGCTTCCGCCAGCGCCATTATGCGTAATCCGTCATCTTTGATCTGCCCCAGCTCAGCAATCATCCAGCTAAGCGCCAGGAAATAGTTTTTGTCCAGTGTCACATGGTGTTTCAGGCCCGGGGAGGCTTCTATTTTATTGAACGGGGAATGAATGATCTTCGGGGTAAGGTATTTTTTGAGATGTGCCGGGGTGGCCTTTTTATCTGCAACAAGCTTCACCCTGCCTTGTAGAGCCATGGCATAAATGCTCAGCCAGCGCAGCTTTCTTCGCAGCTCATGTACGTCGTTTTCCATATCATCGAACGCCGATTCGCTGATGAACTTTTGGATGTTGCCGGCTTCGTTTTTATAAAAATCAGTAATGGCTTTTACTTCGTTTTGAAGCGACAGCCATTTTATATCCTTCAGCTTTTCCTTCACCGACCGGATGCGCTCGCCCGTCACCCATTTTTCCTTCTTTAGAACGGTGTTCAGCAATGCGGCGCCTTCTGCTGCTTTTTGAGCAAAATAGTTTTTCACGGTCACAGGCACCTTCGCGTTGGGAGCAAACTCTTTTTCCAGCACGGTGTAGTGATCCACTACTCCCAGCCCGTCCTCCAGTTGCTTGACCTGCTTATTCAGCTTACTGAAATACTTTTTGTCGTGCAGCCTGGCATACAATCTTGCCAGTCCTTCCAGCCGGAATGCGGGCGTTCTGGCATCTGCCAGGTATAAGCCAAAAGCAGGGTTAGGCTGTTTGGATGCTTTTTTAATATGTTTTCCTATTTCTTCGAGATAGGTATTGAAAGCTGATGCGGATTTCTTCATTTAACTTAATATTCGTGATAAACCATAAGTATGCGTAAGATAATAAAATAGTAAGAAGTAAGGGGTAAAATAGAAGACTGTAAGATGGAACCTCTTACCATTTTCCGGTCTTACGCGTCTTCCATGTCTTCCGTTTTGCCAGCTTCCGGCTAACCAGTACCTTTGCGGCACTTTTTAATACAGACAATGAGCATACAGCAATTTTCCGAACAGGAACTGATCAGGAGAGAAAAAAAAGCGGAGCTGGAGAAACTGGGTATAGATCCCTACCCGGCAGCAGCATTCCCTATCACGCACACCGCCGTGGAAATAAAGGCAAACCTGACGGAAGAGAATAAGGAAACTTATAATGAGATCAGCATTGCGGGACGGATCATGAGTATCCGCGATATGGGAAAGGCTTCCTTTGCCGTGCTGCAGGACCAAACCGGCAGGATCCAGTTGTATATAAAACGGGACGATATCTGTCCCGGAGAGGATAAGACCCTGTATAATACCGTCTGGAAAAAGCTGATGGATATAGGCGATATCATCGGTGTGAAAGGGTATGGATTTATCACCAAAACCGGTGAGACTTCCATACATGTGCAAACCCTTACCATCCTTTCAAAATCGCTGAAGCCGCTGCCGATCGTCAAAGAAGCGGAAGGACAGAGTTTTGATGCGGTAACGGATCCTGAATTCAGGTACCGGCAGCGATATGCAGACCTGATCATTAACCCGCAGGTGAAAAATACTTTTGTGAAACGTACCGTGATGATCAATACTATCCGTGAGTACCTGAACTCGCACGGTGCGCTGGAGGTGGATACACCTGTGCTGCAAAGCATACCGGGCGGCGCCGCGGCACGCCCTTTTATTACGCATCACAATGCGCTGGACATACCGCTGTACCTGCGCATTGCCAATGAGCTGTACCTGAAACGCCTGATCGTGGGCGGCTTCGACTGGGTATATGAGTTCAGCCGTAACTTCCGTAACGAGGGTATGGACAGGACCCATAACCCCGAATTTACCATACTGGAATTTTATGTGGCCTACCAGGACTACTACTGGATGATGAACACGACTGAAAACCTGCTGGAACAGGTGGCAATTGCCATGAACGGGACCACGGATGTAACGGTCGGTGATAAAAACATCAGCTTCAAAGCCCCCTTCAACCGGGTGTCTATTTATGACGCCATCCAGCAGCATACCGGCTTCGACATCAGCGGCATGGACGAAACCCAGTTGCGGGAGGTATGTAAAAAGCTACACGTTGAAACCACTCCCAGCATGGGACGGGGTAAGCTGATCGATGAGATCTTCGGAGAAAAATGCGAGCATCACTATATACAACCCACTTTCATCACCGACTACCCGGTGGAAATGAGCCCGCTCACAAAAAAACACCGTGAAAAACCGGGGCTGGTAGAGCGTTTTGAGCTGATGATCAACGGGAAAGAAATAGCCAATGCCTATAGTGAGCTGAATGATCCGGTAGACCAGCGCCAGCGCTTTGAGGACCAGGTGACGCTAATGGAAAGAGGCGATGATGAAGCCATGTTCATAGACTACGATTTTCTGCGTGCACTGGAATATGGTATGCCCCCTACTGCCGGTATCGGCATCGGTATAGACAGGCTGTGCATGCTGCTCACCAACCAGGCCTCCATACAGGATGTATTGTTCTTCCCGCAGATGCGCCCCGAAAAAAGAGACGAAGAGAAAGAGGAGACGGAGGGATAAACCGGTATACCGGGAAAACGTCCGTCCGGCGCCCCGCCGGCATTTTGCCCAGCTGCAATTGTCCTATAGAATGAGATCCGTATATAAGCGACTATAGACGTTTATACGCGGATACTAAAAGCTGTATTGGCGCAATAACAATTTTTTCGGCGAACACTAACGCATTAATAATCAACGCCTATTTTATTGGTTTACTTCCCGAAAGTGTCATAAATTTATGTGTTGGCTGTCATTGTACAGCGACAATCTCAAACACCCACAACAAGACACAAAAACTTTCTCTTTTCTTACATCTGAAACATTTACAAACGAACTGTCAAAATTTTTTACAAAAAAATGTCGTATATAATTGACATTTTGAAAACTATTGTTATCTTTATGAGTATTTTAATTGACTAATTTATGAAAGTAAAAACAAAATCAACAAATGTGATTTGGGCTTTAGTGTTTGCTATAAGTTTCCCAATAAGTGTATTTTACCTATCAAAATATGATGTGCAAACGCCTCTTGCTTTACTAATTATCGCTGTTAATGCAGTTTTATTCGTGGTGTTTACAGCAAAACAATTACAAAGCATAAAATCATTGGACGAAGTGCAAATCAGAATACAATTAGAAGCCGTTTCAATAGCTTTTTTATTGTCATTACTTGTCGTTATGATTTTTGGAATGCTCGGATTAGTAAGGGAATTAGGGTTTGGAAAAATAGACTCCTTGTACATTTTTGCATTATTACCATTGTTCTACATTTTAGGTTTAATCATTTCAAAACGTAAATACAGATGAAAAACACCATAAAAGTTGAACGAGCTAAAAAGAATTGGACACAAGCTGAATTAGCCGAAAAAATTGGCATTTCAAGACAAGCAATGAATTCTATAGAAACAGGAAAATTTGTTCCTTCTACGCTCTTGGCATTAAAAATGGCTTATGTATTTGGAACACCAGTTGAAGAAATTTTCAAATTAGAGGAAAACGATTTTAATTAACTCAAAAACATCAATACAATGAATGCACATTCAAAAGACAGAAAAACTTTTCAACTTTCAGATAATGACCAGTTATTGGGAGAACTGATTTATGAAACCCCATTTTATCTAAAAGCAGAAATTAAAATGCCCAATACCGAAAATTATAGACTTGCACCAGTAGGGTTTTTCGGCACAAGCGTTGCTGTAACAAAAGACGGAAATAAAATAGCCAGCCTTTCAATGAGTTGGAACGGAAAAATCATAATCACATTTCAAGACGAAAGAGAATATGCTCTGAAATTAAGTGGGCTTTTTCAAAGCCAAATGATACTTGAAAATAAAAACCAAGAAAAAGTAATTCAATTTGAACCTAAATTTAATTGGAGAGATTTCTATTGCAAGTACGACATTGACTATGATATAACAAATGCCAATGAACCAAAAGACAACTTGTTGTTTTTACTTGGTGTTTATGCTGCAAACTATTTTATAGCATCTATATCAGGTGCAAATTCAGGACTGATGTAAAAAACAACGAACAGCCAACAAGGGTTTGGCGTCAGGCGGGTCGAACGTTCCCGTTCGACACTTTTCGTAAATTTGGGCTATGACGACCGCACGAGTTTCAAATGACAACACAGAGAAAAATACTTTTTAGGCTTATCACAGCAATTTTAATAGTTGCTATTAGAAATTCCCTTACCCGTTCCGGTCACAACCTTCACCCCTCCGCACTAGCAGCATCCAGGCTTTCCCTCCTGTTCTTCAACGACGACTGCGATCGCTGGAAGGTGAACGCATCGGTATCGCTATAGTGACGTTTGTTCAGGATGCGGCAAAGGGTAGCCGTTACGGTAGCGTTATCATCGTCAAAACCACCGTGTGTGGTGCAATTAGAATGTTTGTAAGAACCTTCCTTTTCCGCGTTGGGCGATAGTACCAGGGTATCATTTGCTGTATTCAGCACTTTTGAAACCAGCGGGTCCTTTTTGATAAACTTCTCCATACCCAGGATGGGGGTGCCGTCATTAACGATACCGGGTATCCTCACCTTGTCTTCAAAAGCGTTAGACACCAGGTACAGCAATGATTTGTTATAGATATGGGCACAATGGTCATCATTCTCCGCTGCATCGGTCAGGTTGAATACGGAGAGCCGTTTGATCTGTTTCGCCTTATATGCCGGCAGGTAGGTACTTTTAAAAAGATCCACTGTGCAGGCCGGCGCCCAAAGGGTGCAGGACTCAATATTTTGGGCCATGCCCTCTTCATTACAGGCAAGGTATTCCACCAGGTGCGCCAGCAGGATGCTGCCGGCACTATGTCCCACCAGGTGCAGCTCAAAGTCTTTTTTGTATTGCTTCGCCAGGGCTGCTACAAACTGCAAAGCCAACCTTACCCCGCCTTTTTTTGCAGTAGTGGCCAGCCGGGCGTTTTCCTTCATCTCATCCCATTGCATTTTTCCGGTAAGCGACCGGGCGATCGGCTCCAGCATATCGTCCAGACGGTTCAGCATAAAATCTTTTGCGGCATCCAAGAACCCCTCAGGCTTTCTCTTTCTCACCGCTTCTTTCAGGATATTGGTCAGGGTTGTCCAGGCATCCGTATTCCATATAAACGCCAGGGGATATACCTCCGCTTCGAGTAGTTTAGACCGGTAGTCAGCTACCCGCTGTATGGCATTTGCTTCGGATACCAGTCCTCCGTGCGCGTACAGGAGCAGTCGCTTTTTCTTCCAGTTGTTGGTAATGCTGTCAAAATCGTTTTCAAAGATCGATCGCACTTCTTCTTCCGTATTGCCGTACTCACCACTTGTTTTCAATATGCCGTTGTTCCCGATGTTGATGATATGCGGACGTAACTGGGAAAAGGAATACGCATTGGATTTTTTGGCTACAGGAGAGTTACTGATGGCAACGGATTCGTTGCTTAGGAGGGCAATGGGTACACCCAGCCGGGCTACCCACACATCTACCCCGTTTTGCAGCCAGTCGTCGTAGGTGATCAGCGCAAATCCCTTCTTACCCCAGCCGGTGCCCCAGGAATTCTGGATCCAGAAACCTTGTCTGTCATAGGCAACGATCGCGAACGCGTGCCCGCCTTCCTGCTTATTTGAAAACGGGATGATCCCATCAGTCTTCACTTCATCCCATCCGTTGTGTGTTACACAGGTGGCAAACAGTATCCCCACTTCCGCCATCGCGCTGTGCATGGCTACCAGGTCTTTGTGGTTCACCCGGTAATAAGCCCCCAACGGGCGTTCGACGGCATCCCTGACCCTTTCTTTGGTAAGCGCTTTACTGGCAGCCCCGGGTTTCCACAAATCGTATTTACATACCCCGTGCTTATGCCAGCCTTTCATGGCGCCCCTGGCGCTGGAACCGTCGTAGTCCTCGCCCGGCCATTCATCATAGCGTTTGGCCAACTGGTACAGCATGGCGGGACTCACCTTGTCAGCTTTTTCCTCGGCCATACGACAACGCAGCAGGTAATTGGCAACCGTGGCCAATCCATACCCCGTACAGGCGCCTTCGGTACCCTGGTCCAGCACCGGCACCTTCCACTTCATATAGACCGCCAGCTTTATTTCCACCGGCACTTCCTTCAACGTGGATTTGTACATCTGGTCCCGGAAGTCAAGGGTATCGGGACGAACATTACGGACACGTTTTTTACCGCCTGCAGTATGTCCGGAGCCGGCGGCGCTTGCAACCATCTCTGTTTCATGTTCAAACAGGAAATGCAACCTGGCTTCTTCTTCCGTATCAAAGGCCTCGTGTTCTACCCACCTGCCATGCCGCTTCCGGTAGCATGACCAGCGGTCTCCGTTGGGTGCGATCTTAAAAGAGCCTTCTTTAGCGCTTCCTGCGATTGTTTTTTTTGCCGGACTTCTTTTTGATCTTGCCGGTGTACCGGTTTTGCTTTTTGCCATACAATAGCTTTAATCGTTATTCATTCAGGAGTAGAAAACTGAGTGCATCAGGATCGTTAAATATTGCGTCCACATCATACACGAGGAATTTATTAATGCCGGATATTTTGTTTTTTGAGGTTTGAACTACCCGGGAAAACAGTCTGCCCGGTTGGCCGGCATCCTGTAAGCCGCTATAAAAGAACACCAGCTCAGGGCTGCTTTTTTTACTGAAATCAACTTCACCGTTCGCGGTTTTCTTTTTCCTGATCCTGAACAAATGCGTAGTGGTAAATTTTTTATTCCCGTCATTGTGTGTATCAATGTTGCCCGTATATAATGGCCCGAACCCCAGGCAATCACCGTCAGGACTGAAGTTGGCGCTGAACAGGATGCCTTTGGTGGCAGCTTTTTTAAGTGTATCCCCATTGCGCTGCCGCTGTTCTACAGCCTCGATTTCGCAGAAGTAAATTTCAGTGCGTCCGCCTATGACCGAAATGCCGATATCATCTTCTTTTTTTAGGGAATTGGTATTGGAGAATTTGAATTCCGTAACTGCATCTCTTTTTACCAGCTTCTCCACGATATTGGCCCTGAATGTTGTAACCTTTTTAATATCAACTTTAATATCAACGGATGGAGCAGTTGCCGGCATGGGATATATACGGGCAATCACTTCACCGGAAGTCACTTCATCGGGCTGAATGGAGTAATAGGGCGATTTGCATGCGCTGAAAATCGCCATTATATATATGCAGCATATGAACTTAAAATTTGACATCATGCAGTTGATTATAGGTGCCACCAATAAAGAAACGGTTGCCATCGTCATTCGGATGCAGCGGGTAACCGAGCACCACATGAATGATCTCCTGTATGCCCCAGTAACGTCCTCTTTTGCTGTCCTTCAGGGAGCCGACAACCCCGGCATTGATACCAAACCGCTGATCGAAATTCACCTTCACCGAATAAGCGGACGTGTTGAAGTTGTACACCTTGCTTTTATCGGGTGTATCATACAACGGAACATTCATGCCCAGCAAGCTTGTCAGTTCGTACAACAACGGAATATATCCCGTAAACTGGTCGAAGGCGATCTCCGCATAGTTGAAGTTCCTGTTGCTGTGATACATGATGGCGCCCCCTCCGGTCCAGTACCGGTCAAACCCGTCGCCTGTACCGGTAAGGTTGAAAGGCGGCCCGTCGTTATAATAGCTGAAGGACAGTTTGCCGACAGTGCCGTTCAGCGATCCTACGATCTGGTTCCTTTTATGGTTGTTGAGGATAAAATTAGTGCCCAGCATCAGCATGCCCGACCGGTTGGAGAAAACATTATAGTAGTCTCCGTTGTGAAGCGTCCGGCTGAATTTGTTGTAGTCCAGGTGGCTGCCCCATTCCAACCCGATATTAAAGTTGTTGGTGAAGTCTATCTGCCAGTCGCCTACCAGCGGGTTGAGGTTAGCGCCAATGGTCTTTGTGTATACAGACACGGATGGACCATAGCTTAGCAGGAAGTCTCCGCGGTTGGCGGTAGCAATGAAAGCGCCGAAAACCCGCAACCCTGGAAAGTTCTGACCTGGTCCTCTCATAAAGAACAGGTTACAACCGAAGTTGACCTGCCCGCGGTAACGCCAGCCATCCTGCGCAAAGATTGCGAACGGCATACAGCAACACAGCATGGCCAATATGGCACAGGTAAATCTTGCTCTTTTCAAAATAGCATGGCTTTGTTGTGGTAATAACAGGGCAACGGATCAAATGCAACCGGATAAGCAGTGAAAAATTCAGCAGGATAAGCAATGGCAGAGGGAATGCAGACTTCAGATCACACAAATAAGACACCATCGCGCTTCCTCTTTCCGTGGTGTCTTCGCAGTATTTTTTGAACGATAACGGTCAAAACTTCACGAACAAGTACCATTATACTTCCTCTTGCCGTGGTGTCTCCGTAGTTGTATCCTTTTGCACCAAAGGCGTACAGGGATGTTTCGCACAGGCAACTAAATATACGAAATTGTCCGGGCAGAACGATAAAGCGTTGATTGGATTGCCTGTTTTTTGATTGTATAACTGTGATGGGATGTACTATAGAGAAAAGAATGGCGCAAAGGGTTGTTACTTTTTTTGACCCGGCAGCGCACAATTGTCATCAATACATCTGCGGGGTCTTAAAAAACCGGTAACAATAAACACGGCGCCAAACAGGATGGCGGGCCATGCCCCCTCCCGGTAATACCATACGCCTACGCCAATGAAAAAAAGCCCCAGCGTCCAGCGTAAAATGCGGCTGAACCAGATGGTATTCCTTACGGAACGTGCTTCATTTGTATCCATAGTATAAAGATCGTTTTTCTTTTAGCTTTCAACTGCAAATTTCCCGGTTGCCGCAAGCGCGTTGTAACCACCCTTCACATCCACCAGGTTGTCGAACCCCCTGGCCCGCAATATGGAATTGAATACCATGGAACGGTAGCCACCGGCGCAATGCAGGTAATAGGTTTTGTTCTTATCCAGCTTTCGCATACTGTCGTTAATATAATCAAGCGGTGCATTGATGGCGCCTTTCAGGTGTCCCTGTTCAAACTCAGTTTCCTTTCTTACATCCACTATATGCAGGTCTTTCTTATCAGCCAGTCCTGCCAGCTCCTCCGGTGTAATTGAAGGAACCTGGTCGGTTTCCTTTCCCGCCTGCTTCCAGGCATCAAAACCACCTTTCAGGTAGCCGATCGTATGGTCATATCCTACCCTCGCCAGCCGGGTGATCACTTCTTTCTCCCGGCCGGCATCCGTCACCAGCAGTATTTCCTGTTTGATATCCGGGATCATAGCGCCAACCCAGGGCGCAAAGCTCCCGTCTATGCCGATATTGATGGCATTGGGAATAAAGCCCCGCGAAAAAACCTCCGCTGCACGGGTATCCAGTATCAATGCCCCGGTTTCATTCGCCAATGCTTCAAACGCTTCCGGATCCAGGGCCTGTTGCCCACGCTCCAGCACCTTGTCGATGCTCTCATACCCTTTGATATTCATCAGCACATTCAGGGGAAAATAGGTGGGTGGCTCCGTGAGTCCTTCCGTCACCTCTTTGATAAACGCTTCCCGTGTCATATCGGCTCTCAGGGCATAATTTGTCTTTTTCTGGTTGCCCAGGGTATCGGTGGTCTCACGGCTCATGTTCTTTCCACAGGCACTACCTGCTCCGTGGGCAGGATACACGATGATGTCATCGGGCAGGGGCATGATCTTGTTGCGAAGGGAATCATACAACAGCCCCGCCAGCTTGTCCTGGTCCAGTTCCTCGCTTACTTTTTGGGCCAGGTCGGGGCGCCCCACATCGCCGATAAAAAGGGTGTCTCCGCTAAAAAGGGCTGCAGGCTTTCCCTCTTCATTTTTTAAAAGATAACAGGTGCTTTCCAGGGTATGCCCCGGCGTATGGATGACCTGTATGGTAATATCTCCCAACTGCAGCTCTTCCCCATCCTTCGCGATATAGGCTTCAAATGCAGGCGCGGCCTCCGGACCATACACAATAGTGGCGCCCGTTTTTTTAGCCAGGTCCAGGTGACCGGAAACAAAGTCGGCGTGAAAATGTGTCTCCAGCACATACTTTATTTTCGCATTATTTCTTTCTGCTTTTTTAATATAGGGATCCACTTCCCTCAGCGGGTCTATCACTACTGCTTCATTACCGCTCTGTATATAATAAGCGCCCTGCGCAAGACAACCCGTATAGATCTGGTCTACTGTCATAGTGCTCATTTTTGTTGTATTTACCGAATTCATACAAAGTTCGCCTTTTTGACGGTTCCGCTGTGTAACTAAAATCACCAAAAGCCGGGATGTGCTCCCGGATATGTTAACAAACAGCAAAAGGCAGGAGATTCCTGCCTTTTGCTGTTTAAAATATTGCCGGGGTTAATTTTCCTGTACCATAATTATTGACCGGAGCAGTATCTGGAGATACTGCCTCGTGTGGGCTTCGTCTTCAACATTGGTGAGCTTTTCAGCATAAAAGGACTCTTTCAGCAAGCCTGCTTTATAAAAATGAGCCCATTTTTTTTCATCGACCTCCACCCAATAAAACTTCTTTTCTTCCCTGCTGGTATAGTAACATTCCCTCGTGAAAAAAAATATCTTTCTACATGTATCCATTCAATAAATCATTAAGTACTACTGATAAAACGAGCGCTTATTCAATTTAGCTTCGTCTGCAAAATAAATTACCAGTTGTTACTATCGATAACCGATAGACGATAATATATAATAAAGAAAAACGGATGCTGCCGAAACACGGGGCGGGTATATAAAAGAAAAAAGGGCTGCATAGAAATGCGCCCCGTTTTAAATCCAATATCCTATGAAAAACCGTAACAAAAATAGGTATTTACCGCTATCCTTACAAATAAGCTTCATTTATTTCGACCAAAGGCGGTTTTCCTTCGACTGCGGTCATTCAACCGGCTTTTCTGTCCGAAAAGCTCCTTTCACCGGGCAGCGGGATAATTTCCCGCTTCGTTTGCCGCTACCTATTATCTTTGCACCGCAAAAAATGAAAGGTCATGAAAATCATGAAGTTTGGCGGCACCTCCGTAGGTAAGCCCGAAAGAATGCAGCAGGTAGCAAAGCTGGTTACCCAAGGCGATGAATCCAAAATAGTGGTATTGAGTGCGCTCAGTGGCACCACCAATGCATTGGTTTCCATAGGCGATGCATTGGCAAAGGGAGATAAGCAGGAGGCTGAAAAGATCATCGACACCTTACAGGGGCATTATCATACTTTTATCAGGGAACTGCTGAAAAAAGAAGCCACTTTACAAAAAGCGGCAGCCATTATTGCCGAGCACTTTGATTTTCTGCATATTATATTGAAGATATCCTTTAACGAGGCCCTTAATAAAGACATATTGGCCCAGGGAGAGCTTATGAGCACCAAGCTTTTCAGCACTTACCTGGAGGAGCAGGGTGTAGACCATGTGCTGCTGCCCGCCCTCGATTTCATGCAGATAGATGCCAATGATGAGCCTTATTTTGATGCGATCCGGGTAAAGCTCAACCGCCTGCTGCAACAACATGCTTCCACCAGGCTATTTGTTACCCAGGGGTATATCTGCCGCAATGCCCGGGGAGAGGTTGACAACCTGAAACGCGGTGGCAGCGACTACACGGCTTCCCTGGTAGCGGCCGCCGTAAAAGCATCCGTGTGCGAGATATGGACGGACATAGACGGCATGCACAACAACGACCCAAGGATCGTAAAAACCACCCGCCCGATCTTACAACTGAGCTTTGACGAAGCGGCCGAACTGGCCTATTTCGGCGCCAAGATCCTGCACCCCACCTGCATATGGCCGGCACAACAGGAAAAAGTACCGGTTAAGCTGCTGAATACCATGCAACCCGATGCACCCGGCACTACCATTATGCAGGATGCCGGATCCGTTGGCGTAAAAGCGGTAGCGGCAAAAGACGGGATCATCGCCATTAAGATCAAAAGCAGCCGCATGCTGCTGGCTTACGGGTTCCTGAGAAAAATATTCGAGGTTTTTGAAAAATATAAAACGCCGATCGATATGGTCACCACTTCCGAGGTAGCCGTTTCCGTTACTATCGACACCGATCTGCACCTGGCAGATATCCGGAAAGAGCTGGAACCGTTCGGGCTGGTGGATATAGACAAAGACCAGGCGATCGTGTCAATAGTAGGCAATGATATCGCCCAGTCGCCCAACGTATTGAGCAAGCTGTTTTCCGCTTTATCAGATATCCCGGTCAGGATGGTGAGCTATGGCGGCAGCAAACACAATGTGTCGCTGCTGGTGCCTGCCGCATACAAGACCGAGACCCTGCAGTTGCTGAACAAAGGCGTTTTCGGGCTGGATTAATCCACCGGTCTTCAGGAGGAAACGGCTTTCAGTCCGACAATCGAGCCGATCAGGGTGGTAATAAAAAAGATCCGCCAGAAATCTGCGGGCTCTTTAAAGAAAACAATGCCCACTAAAACGGTACCCACTGCCCCCACTCCCGTCCATACGGCATAAGCGGTTCCAACGGGCAATGCCTGGACAGCTTTGATAAGCAGCAACATGCTGATGCTCAGGCATACCAGGAACCCGGTATACCAGAGAACGGCCGTGCTGCCGGTAGCATCTTTCGCTTTGCCCAGGCAGGCGGCAAAGCCTACTTCAAACAATCCTGCAATTATCAAAATGATCCAGTTCATGATCGGTTGTTTTATTTTACCCGTTGTTTTTTGCCGGGCTTACGCAGGCACCGCCCCGGGTTTTGGCGCAAGATAAATGCTTTGAAGGGTTTCCGTTGCAAAATTCAATTTGTTAAAATCATCAAAATCATCAATCTTTATCACCTTATCCTTAACCCAACTGCTCAATTAAAAAGGATTGACTTCTTATGAATACATTGTCCGGCAAAGATTACCTGGTCTTTATTGTCTACTTTCTGATTGTTTCTCTATACGGCTATTGGATATATCACCGGAAAAAAAAGGCAACTGCCGACAGCAAGGATTTTTTCCTGGCGGAAGGTTCCCTTACCTGGTGGGCGATCGGGGCTTCTCTGATCGCATCGAATATTTCAGCGGAGCAATTCATCGGCATGAGCGGGGACGGGTTTGCCCTGGGGCTGGCAATATCCACCTACGAATGGATGGCGGCTGCTACCCTGATCATTGTCGCTATTTTCTTCATTCCCGTGTACCTGAAAAACAAGATATACACCATGCCGCAGTTCCTGCACCAGCGGTATAACGGAACGGTGGCAATGATCATGGCGGTATTCTGGTTGCTTTTGTATGTGGTTGTCAACCTTACGTCTATCCTGTTCCTTGGCGCATTGGCCATCAGCAGCATCTCGGGCATCAGCCTTACAGCCTGTATGATCTTTCTGGCGTTATTTGCCATTGTCATCACGCTGGGTGGTATGAAAGTGATCGGCTATACGGATGTGATACAGGTATTCTTCCTCATACTGGGTGGATTGGTAACCACCTACCTGGCATTGAACCTGGTAGCAGAACATTTCGGAGGCAGCGGCATTATTGAAGGGTTCAACCAGCTTACTAAAAACGCGGACAGTCATTTTCATATGATCTTTGACAGGGACAACCCGAGCTATATCAGCCTGCCCGGTCTTTCTGTACTGGTAGGCGGCATGTGGATCGTGAACCTGAACTACTGGGGTTGCAACCAGTATATTACCCAGCGTGCACTGGGCGCGGACCTGAAAACAGCCCGCAACGGCTTGTTATTCGCGGCGGTACTGAAGCTGCTCATGCCCGTCATTGTGGTATTACCGGGTATTGCAGCATTTGTATTGTACCAAAACGGCCATTTCCAGCAGGAAATGCTGGTAGACGGAGAAGTGGTAAAAGACAAGGCATACCCCGTGCTGCTGAACCTGTTGCCTTCCGGGCTGAAAGGACTGGCATTTGCCGCGCTCACCGCTGCTGTGGTAGCCTCGCTGGCCGGTAAAGCCAACAGTATTTCTACCATTTATACCCTGGATATCTACAAGAAAAAAATCAATCCTGACGCCAGCGAAAAGAAACTGGTATATGTTGGCCGGATAGCGGTACTGGTTTCCATGATCCTGGCGGTAATGATCGCTCCCTTCCTTGGCATCGACAAAAAAGGAGGATTTGAGTACATCCAGGAATATACCGGTTTTGTTTCACCCGGTATCCTGGCCATGTTCCTGCTGGGCTTCTTCTGGAAAAAA
Source organism: Chitinophagaceae bacterium (assembly GCA_037190885.1). Classification (GTDB taxonomy): domain Bacteria; phylum Bacteroidota; class Bacteroidia; order Chitinophagales; family Chitinophagaceae; genus Agriterribacter. The sequence goes on along the minus strand of JBBCJQ010000007.1, from coordinate 186,602 downwards.
ACCACCTCCAACGCGGCGCTCTTCGCCACCATTGGCGGGTTCCTGCTCTCTATCATATTTAAGTTGATGCCCAAATGGGTCAACCTGGAATGGCTGAGCGGCATGGGCTTTTCAAAGCTGGTGGCGCAAAAAGACGGTTCCATGCTGTACGAGATACCGTTCATAGACCGGATGGGCTTTGTGTTTGCCATTGCCGTGACCGGCATGTATATCATCAGCGTGTACGAAACCAAAAAAGGCGTTCAGGCAAAGGGATTGGATATCGACAGATCGATGTTCCGCCTTGCGCCCGGCTTTGCTGTAGGCGCCCTGATCGTAACAGGGATACTGGTGGCCCTGTATACGTTGTTCTGGTAGTAGTAGTGGTAAGTAATAAGTAGTAAGTATGCGCCAAAAAATTTACCAGGTAGACGCATTTGCAGACAAAGTTTTCTCAGGAAACCCTGCAGCCGTTTGTCCGCTTGATCAATGGCTAAGTGATGATATACTGCTTAAAATTGCAGCCGAGAATAATCTTGCCGAAACCGCCTTTTATATAAAGGACGGCGATAAATATCAAATTCGCTGGTTTACACCAAAAACAGAAGTTGACCTGTGCGGGCATGCCACCCTTGCGACAGCTTTCGTATTGTTCAACCACGAAAATCACCAGGGAGATATCATTCACTTTTTTTCTCCGAGAAGCGGAATATTGACCGTTAGCAAACAAGCTGATCTTATAACACTGGATTTTCCGACGGATACATTTTCACCGGTTGACCTGTCAGACGAGATACTGCAATGTTTTGATCAAAAGCCCCAACTCGCCTTTAGAGGAAAAACTGACTTGATGTTGATCTTTGACAGCGAAACGCAAATACAAAACCTCAAACCTTCATTTGATAAAATTGCAAAACTTGACGTACGGGGCGTGATCGTAACGGCAAAAGGCGATAGCGCAGATTTTGTTTCCAGGTTTTTTGCACCGCAAGCCGGTATAGATGAGGACGCCGTAACAGGTTCTGCGCATACTACCTTAACACCCTTTTGGGCTAAGCGATTAAACAAACCCGTTCTGAAAGCCGTTCAGCTTTCAGAACGAAAAGGATTCCTGCAATGCCGCTATCTGGGTGACAGAACACAGATCAGCGGACAGGCACAATTGTATTTAACAGGGGAAATATACTTCGAATAAAAAATAGCGGGTGTTATAGGAAACGTCCTTTCAAAACGATTATTGATACATAGCATGAAACAAATGTTGACCATTGCTTTTATATTGCTGTATGCAAAAGCATTTGCGCAAGATCCGGATAAAATTTTCACATCAGATATCGACAATTTCTGGATTGCCTATGACAGTATCCAGCAGACAAATGACTATTCTGAAAAACTCAATTTTATCAATAGGCTTTATATCGACAAAGGAACGGATGGTTTGAAGTCCTTTATGGAAGCAAGGGATTACAACGATACGCTATATGTTAGGCTTATTGAGCAATATCCGAAATTCTGGAACTCGATCAGGTCAAATACATTGATAGTAAAAAACAAAAAGGCGGAACTAAACAAGGCCGTTGATAATTTGAAAAAACTGTACCCGGAATTGAAAGACGCTAAAATGTACTTTACCATCGGAGGATTGCGCTCCGGAGGAACGGTAGCCCCAAATATGGTTTTGATAGGTGCCGAAATTGCAACAGGAGATCCTGGTATCGATGTGACGGAATTTAAGAATGACTGGCTCAAAAATGTTTTTGCAAAACAATCTTTGGATAATATTACTTATTTGAACATTCATGAATATGTCCATACGCAACAAAACGGGTACAGGGATAGGGTTTTAAATAGGAGTATTGCAGAAGGTTCCTGCGACTTTATTGCAGAATTGACCATCGGAAAGCCTATCCAAACGCAATATCTAACCTATGGCAGGGCACATGCAGAAGAAGTAAAGGAACTTTTCAGGAAAGAAATGTTTTCAAATAATTCCGCTAACTGGCTGTATAATGGCGCTCAAAAAGGAGAAAGTGCAGATTTGGGATATTATATTGGGTATGAAATATGCAGGTCTTACTACGAAAATGCGGATGACAGGTCACGGGCAATAAAAGACATCATTGAATTAAATTATGATGATAACAAAGCCGTTGAGGCTTTCCTTGCAAAATCAGGATTTTTCAAAAATAAATAAGAAGAAGCTCGTAAAGGAGTACAATAAGAATTTGCCCTACATTGTAAAGATCGGGCTTTTTAAAAACGGGACGACAAATGTAGATGCCGATACAAAAGAAATGGAAACGCAAGGCTACTCCATCAATTTTTCTGAAAAAGGGAAGGATTTTTACCCGATAAAAAAAGTCAAAGGATTTGAAAACAACGATAAAACTATTGTCCTGTTGGTTGACTTAACCCCGAACAAAGCATATGAATTTGTGATCTCAAACAGAAGTTTTAAATCAAAAGATGGATTTCCGTTGAAAAGCGATGCATTTCCAATAAAATTCAAAACGAAGGTGCCACATCCGGCGCCGCGGATCTGAGCCGTGCACACCGCAGATGACCGGTATCTCTTCCACTACCGGCAATACCTCGAACTCCCCTATGCTCAATGCTTCTGCATTGGCATCGCCATAGGCCATTAATCCGGCAGTAGAGCCGTGCCCCGCCATGCGAAACCGGCCGGAGTTGTATATAATGATCAGGTCTGCACCGCCCTTTTCTATGAATTTTGCGCTGATACCTGTACCGGCGCCGGCAACGATAATGGCTCTGCCGGCATCAATTGTTTTTTTGGAGCCTGTCGCGAACTTCCTGTCTTGTATAGGGATTTCCTTTTCCTGTCCATGGATTTGGCATACACGATATTTTAATAGTTGGATGGTTATTTTTTATGCATCATAGGCAGCAGTGTATCCACCAGTAGCTCCGCAAACGCGGCATCATTAATGTGCATATCCGTTTCGGTCACTGGAATATTTGGATCGCAATTATTCTTAATGCTGTCAAATAAGGCCCTGTCGGCATCCGGCTGGTAGAATATGCCGCCTTCCACGTTCACCTGCGAGATACCTTTCAGCGGAATCAGCACTGCTACCGGCGCGGCAGACCGGTTGAGCCTTTCCGCCAGTTGTTTGCCCAGTATTTCATTTTCTTCCACATTTGTGCGCATCAGGGTCACATCCGGCGCCCAACTGTATAACTGCCGGTTCTTAAATTTCCCGGGAACGGTATCCAATTGCGCAAAGTTGACCATATCCAGGCATCCCGGCACCACTACCTGCGGAATACCGGCTTCAGCAGCCGCTTTCAGGCGGTCGGGACCAGCGCTGCAAATACCTTCGCACAATTCGTCTGCCAGCTCAGTGGTGGTTACGTCCAGCACGGCGTCAAAACAACCTTCACCGATCAACGCTTCCATAGTGCGGCCCCCTGCTCCGTTGGCATGAAATGCCATCACTTCATATCCCTTCTCCCGCAACAGTGCACTGCATTTGTCAACACAGGCGGTGGTATTGCCGAACATGCTGATCGCGACAGCCCCTTTCGTATTCTCGTTTCTTTGCAACGGAAGATTGGCCATAGCGCATATAGCGGCAGCGGCCTGCTGTATCAGTACGCTGCTGATGCGATTGATGCCCGCCACGTCTACGATGGAGGGCATCAGCACAATGTCCTTGCTTCCCATCTGCCGCGACAGGTCTTTGGGTGCCGCCGTGCTGATACACAGCTTGGGGGTGCCGAAAGGGATGGGTTGCATGGCAGATAGCGCAATGTAGGTACCGCCGCCGCCGCCCATACCGATCGCAGCTTTGATCCTGTCTTCTTTTACCAGCCTGGCCACCATACGGGCGGCCGCTTTACCCATTATATCTACCGCATATCCCCGGTCGTTGGCATAACGCAGGTCTTCCAGTGTTGTGCCGGCTTCCCGGGCTACTGCATCCGCTTCTATATCCACGTCAAACAGGTTGCCGGGACCCATGATGCCGGTGTTCACCGTAATGACTTTTTCCCCTTTCTGCAGGATACAATCCCGCAGGAAGGCAAAATCTGCCCCCTTTGTATCAAAGCAACCTATGATCAAAATGCTCCTGTCGGTCATGACTAACTGTTTTTGGGTATATGGATGTCAAATACGATCACTTTTTCCAGTTTGGGTACCACAAAGGCCTTTACCTCCTCGTGCACCGGGTGAGGCAGGTACGCGTCCCGCGCGTTTTCTGAAGTAAAGGTCATCAGGAAGCCATGTGTGAAGTCATCGTTCAGCCCTTCATCGCCGTTATAAGGACCGTATTCCATATCCAGCAACCCGTCTATTTTACCCACCATGTTCTTCATAGTGATAAAGCACTGTTCAATATCCTGTTCCGTTACCCCTGTCTTAAATTTAAATACGCCGAAATGTCTGACCATACAATCGTTTTATTGCTGCTCCGGATGGAGACTTATGAAAACGCCAAGTTAAACCAAAGCAGGCGTTTTTGGGCTTTCGTATGGCGTTTTTTTGATCTGAACAGTTTTGATCATCTGTTATCTTACTTATAACAATCAGTGCAGGGAAACCCTGAAAAAATGCATTAAACCATATAACGTTCTTACGCCGGTGAGCAGCATTCCGGTTATGCGGTGCCATGTTTCAAATGTATTGGCTACATTTGAAACCCTAATTCATTTATACTATGGCTAAACAATCAAAAGAAAAATCATCCAAAACAAAACAAAAAGCCGTCCTCACGGAAGCATCCCTGTCATTTTTCAGGAAATATATCAATAATCCGTCGCCCGTAGGCTTTGAAAGCAGCGGACAAAAGCTCTGGCTGGAATACCTGAAGCCTTATATAGACGATACGATGGTAGATCCCTATGGTACCGCGGTGGGTATCATCAACCCCGGTGCAGCGTTTAAAGTAGTGATAGAGGCCCATGCCGATGAGATCAGTTGGTTTGTAAACTATATTACCAACGACGGACTGATATACCTGAAGCGGAACGGTGGGGTTGATCACCAGATCGCCCCGGCAAAACGGGTGCTGATACATGGTAAAAAAGGACCCGTAAAAGCCGTTTTCGGCTGGCCGGCGATCCATACCCGTTTGGGCAGCGGCGAAAAAGAAACCCAGCCCAAGGTAGAGAACCTGTTTCTCGACTGCGGCGCCCGCAGCAAAAAGGAAGTGGAGGAACTGGGTGTGCATGTAGGATCGGTAGTTACCTATGAAGAAGGATTTGACGAACTGGCGAACGGCTATTATATCGGCAGGGCGATGGATAACCGGGTCGGCGGCTTTATGATTGCTGAAGTGGCCCGTTTGCTGAAAGAAAATAAAAAGAAGCTGCCTTTTTCACTGTATGTGGTGAATGCGGTGCAGGAAGAGATCGGGCTGCGGGGCGCTGAAATGATCGCACGGAGAATAAAACCGGATGTGGCGATCATTACCGATGTAACCCACGACACCACTACGCCCATGATCAACAAAATAATTGAGGGTGATATTGCCTGCGGAAAAGGTCCTTCCCTGGCTTATGCCCCCGCCATACACAACAAGCTGCTCTCATTTGTACAGGATATAGCAAAAGACAGTAAGATACCCGTACAATTGAGAACGCTCAGCCGCAGTACCGGCACGGATACGGACTCTTTTGCCTATGCCAATGACGGTTGCCCTTCGGTGTTGATCTCCATTCCGCTGCGGTATATGCATACAACCGTTGAAATGCTACACAAAGATGACATTGAAAATACCATCCGGCTGATGTATGAGGCATTGCTGAAATTGACCCCAAAAACGAATTTGAGCTACCTGTAGGCTTTCTTTTCTTATCTTAGCAGGAGCGAAATAAATATGGCAAAGACCTTTCCTTCACCGGAAGGGTCTTTTTGCATTGGCCGGCAGGATGGCAGTTGCGATAAAGCCGGTAATATGATACACAACAGGTGATCGCTCACAAATATCGAAAAACCGTAATGGTATTTTTATTATTTTGCTGCCTGTTAAGCTGCCCCGGGAAAGTTTGTGCTACCACGATGATAAGACCAACTATTCTAATTTCTAATTTCAATGCTACATCCAGATCAGAAGTATATCGATGCATTAGTAAATAACGATCCGGTATTACTGGAAGAGTTATACCAAAAGTATTCGGGCAAGATAAAATGGATGATCCTTCAAAACAACGGCACGGAAACAGACGCTGCCGACATTTTCCAGGAAGCGCTTATTTCCATATACAACAAGACCCAAACTACCGGGTTCCAGTTGACCTGCCCTTTGGACGCTTTCCTTTATTTGATATGTAAAAATAAGTGGATCAACACTTTAAATAAAAGAAAGACCCAGAAGGTAACAAATACGGACACCGAAGGATTTAATAATATTGGAGAAGACAACTTTAAACTTGCGGAAGATTGTGTGTTACAACAGGAACGCAGCAACCTGCTCCGGGAAAAATTACAGGAAATGGGAGAGAGCTGTAAAAATTTGTTACGGTTGAGCTGGGGTGGTCTGTCAATGGATGAAGTAGCCAGTAAGCTGAATGTGAGTTACGCCTATGCCCGGAAGAAGAAATCGGAGTGTATGGCCAAGCTCATCAGCCTGGTAAAAAGTTCTCCGGATTTTAATTCATTGAAATGGTGATCTTATGAAAGACGAGAGAGAATTTGAAATTGAAAACTACCTGGCAGGGGAGATGAGTGAAGCGGAAAAGCTTGATTTTGAAAGCAGGCTGCGATCTGATGCAGCACTGTCTTCCTTATTGGAGTTGTATCGTTCTATTGACCTTGGCATGATACAGGATCAAAAAACGGAAGCGAAACGGCAGGAGCTACGGTCCACACTCAGTGAACTCGGGAAAAAATACTTTGCACCGGGGGTTCTGTCTGCCGGGAACGGCAAGGCGCCGGTAGTACAAATGAACGGCAAACGCAGCTATTCAGGAATACTGGCAATTGCCGCCAGTCTTATCCTGATACTGGCAGCTTATTTTGTGTTTTTTGATAAGCTGGATGCACGGCAACTGGCAGACAGGTATGTAAAAGATGAACTGGCTATCCTGAGCCAGACAATGGACGGCGCCAAAGACAGCCTGCAGCAGGGCATAGCTGCCTACAACAACAGGGAGTACGTGAAAGCGCTGGGGATTTTTGAAGTACTGTACGCTGCGCACCCTGATAATTCGGATGCGCTGTTATATGCCGGCATTACGTGTCTGGCCACAGGCAACCACGATGCGGCGGTCGGCAAATTCAGTGAACTGTCTGTCCAAAAACACCTTTTCAGCAACCCGGGTTTGTTTTTGAAAGCCGTAACTTTATTACAACGCAATAACCCCGGAGATAAGGAAGAAGCCAGGACTACCCTTCAGCAGGTGGTAGACGAAGACCTGGAACATGCTGTGGAAGCAAGGAAGATGCTGGAGCGCTGGTAATTCATTTCTGATAATGGTTGATTTGATAGCCGGACTGTAAAAAGTAGGTCGGTGTTCCCTTTGCAAGGCTATTCCGTCCGTAACCTGATGATACCCGATTGTAAACCGGTCAATTACTGCAAGGATGACTGCAAAATGGAGTATACTTATCATATGGGGACTGGGCGTTGCCACTATGGGAAACAGCCAGTGCCTGAGCAGGCAGGCTGTCTGGGATAGTGTACTTGCCATAGAAAAAAAGCTGCAAACCTCCTTACCGGAACGTAAAAAGGAGCTACTCTCGTTAAAAAATACATTTGAAGCCTGCGGGCTCGAAAAGGATTCGGTATACGCCAGGCTATTGCACCGGCTGGCAGCTGTTTCTTACCAGAACAACGACAGTGTTGCTACAGACGAGTCCATAAGCCATTTATCGGAAGCCATCCGGATCAACTCATCCGGGAAAGCCGGCGCCGCATCCTCATACCTGGTCAATAGTTATTATAATATGGGCTTGTTCTATCGTTCATTGAACAGCGATCGCAAGGCAAGCCTGTATTTTGATAGTGCCATTATTACAGACGCAAGGTTGAATACCCGGAATTTTTTTGTTTTATGGGCCGGGTACTACCGGGCTTCCTCGTTTTTTGAAAACGGGGAATACCAAAAATCTATTGATGAATGCAGCCGTTTTCTTGTAACGGCACGGTCTGCGCAGAACCGGGATATGCAAATGCGTTTGTTAAATACGCAATCGCAGTCTTATTTATACCTCGACAGGCTTTCGGAAGCAATGGAATCGGCTACGCAGGCGGGCTTGTTTGCCCGTATGCTGAAGAGTAGCTATGAGCTGGCAAGTGCGTTGAAGAACCAGGCCAGGATCCTGGCAGAACAGCAACAGCCTGACCAGGCAGAGGAATTATTCAGGAATGCGATCGATGAAAGGCTGAAAACATCGAATTATTCCCAGGTCTCAGACGATTATATTGATCTTGGCCTGTTTTACCGCGATGAGAACAACTATCCCCGGGCGAAGGCATGTTTTCGTAAAGCCATTGACTATGCGCAAAAAGGAAATCATAAAAACCAGCTTACAAAGGCGTGGCTGAACCTTTCGGTCGTAGAAATTGAAACGCCTGCAAAGAACTATGCTTTGTCAGAAAAATACCTGAACTACAGCTTACAGCACCTGGGAATAGAGAAAAACAACATCTATGACGATATCTATCTCCGGGAACTGGCAGTTGTCGGGAATAAAAAGCTTTTGGTAGATGTTCTTAGGTCAAAAGCTGACCTGTTGCTGCGGTTGTATAAGGAAGGATCACAGCAAAGCCTGGATAAGTGTATTATAACGGCAAAGCTTACAGACTCGTTGTTGACGGAAATGCGCATGCAGCATACCGAGGAACAGAGTAAGCTGTATTGGCTGGACCTTACCAGGAGCTTTTTTGCCATGGCGCTGGAAGCCTGCTACCTGTCCGGAGACATGGACATGGCATTCTATTTCATGGAAAAAAGCAGGGCGGTGTTACTTTACGAAAAAATCAATGAACATGCTGCAGCCTTCTTATTGCCGGAATCAGAGATCAAAAAAGAACAGCAGTTTAAATACCGGATTGCAGCGGTAGAACGTCTGCTGGATGACGGTATGGAGGTATCCCACAATCAAATACAGCTTATCCAGTTAAAAGACAGCCTGCAGCGTCATATTGAGTTCCTGGAAGATAATTACCCGGAATATTACCGTATCAAGTATGCATCGTCCCTGCCAACCCTGGCCAATTTCATACAACACCTCTCTGTTAACGGGGAAGCATTTATTCATTATTTCTTTCACAACAAGCAGGGGTTTGCCTTTGTTGTATCTGCCAGCGGAGTGAAGATGCATAAAATAGATGTTTCACCGTCTGATCTTTCCGATTTCATGTATCTCTGCTCCAACAAACAAAGTCAGAATAACGGTTATCTTGCTTTTGAAAAGCTGGCCGAAAAACTATACCGGCAATTGTTTGCACCGCTCTCCATTAAGCAGGAGCGGGTAATCGTCTGCATGGACAATTACCTGTTGCCGTTTGAAGCATTCCGGACAGACGCTGCCACGCCTGAATTTTTAATCTCTCACCATACATTCAGTTATGCTTACTCTGCGGCAGCCCTTCTGTTCGAAAAAAAATACAGGAGATCTCCCACAAGTATGTTTGCAGGGTTTGCACCCATTTCATTTTCAAAGGAATTGTCGCTTCCTGATCTTAAGCTGTCCGGAAAATGGCTGGACAGGCTGACCACTTTTTACAGCAGCAACGAAATTTTTACAAAAGAGGGAGCCACCAGGCAAAACTTTATCCATTCCTTATCCAGTTACAGTGTCGTAAATGTATTTTCACATGCCGTGGCGGATACGGTTGAAAAAGAACCTGTGCTGTACCTGCAGGATTCCGCCATCAATTTACGTGAATTGCAGTCCCTGGATCCTGCTGCTGCGCAATTAGTGATACTGAGCGCCTGCCAGACAAACGTGGGACGCAACGAATCCGGCGAGGGTATCTACAGTCTTGCCAGGGGGTTCTCCACGATTGGCATACCCTCCGTCACCTCTACCCTGTGGACGGCGGATGAAGCGTCCACCTACTGGATCTCAGAGAAATTTCATCATTATCTCCGGGAAGGGATGCATAAAGACATTGCTTTGAAAAAAGCAAAGCTGGATTTTATGCAATCGGGTGCAAGGGCCAGTTTGTTACCCTACTACTGGGCCAATATTGTGTTGGTAGGCAATAACAGTGTGATCGATTTTACCGATTTTAGAAAACTGGGCATTACAGATGCTGTTATCGTATTGTTGCTGGCAATCGGCGGGCTTACAGCCTGGTGGTTTTTGACCCGGTTGATACATAAATAATAAGTAACTAGTTTTACAATTAAAATTACCGTTATGAAAAGAAAGGACTCCGCAAAGAGGCTGCCGCGCAAAGCAAAGAAGCAGCAGAAAAAGCAACAGGAAAAGAATATGCTATTGCAACTTGCCCAGCAACCCATGATGGCCAAGGCCGGCGGAAAAGTAAAAGACGGCGATGCCAAACCTACTCCGGGCGACAATAGTCCCGAACAACCACCGCTTGCCTGATGTTGAATAGCGTGCCTGAAAGCTCATTTCAGCCTATCTTCGCCGGAAGAATTATGTTCCATGAAGAAGCTTTGGCTGATCGTTTTGGGTAATCTCTTTACTAACCTGGCAACTGCAATACCTGTAACCGGAACGGTGAAGGATATTGACGGTTACCTGTTGCCCTATTCTTCCGTGGTAGTAAAAGGAACTACCCGGGGAGCAACAGCGAATAGTGACGGTATTTATCACCTGAACCTGCCGGCGGGCACCTACACGCTGCAATGCATGCACGTGGGATTCGCTACAGAGGAAAAACAGGTGGTGGTAGAAGGCAGTAGTGTTGTTGTCAACTTTATTTTGAAGCGACAGCAGCTGACACTGAATGAAGTAATAGTAGGAGGGGAAGACCCGGCATATGAGATCATACGGCAGGCTATCAAAAAACGAAAGGATTACAGGCGCCAGGTAGATGCCTATACCTGCGAGGTATATACCAAAGGACAACTGAAGCTCAGGGATTATCCCCGAGCTGTTTTCGGGCAGCCGGTAGACTTCGGCGATGGCGACTCCTCGAAGAATAAAATACTGTATCTCTCCGAAACCATCGCTACCTATTCGTTTCAGCAACCCGATAAGGAAAAGGCTGTGGTCACTTCCAGCCGCGTCAGCGGACAGGGCGATGGCTTTGGCTTTAGCAACCCCAAGTATATTAATTTCTACGACAACAATGTTAGTATTGTAGAAGCGCTCAATCCCAGGGGCTTTGTGTCACCCATAGCCGATAACGCGTTGAATTTTTACCGGTACCGGTACCTGGGGAGCTTCACAGAAGACGGGCGGCTGATCAATCGCATCATGGTGATACCCAAACGAAGCTATGAGCCGGTATTCCGGGGATATATCAACATCGTGGAAGACGAATGGCGGGTCCAGAGTGTGGACCTGCTGCTGACAAAGGCTTCCCAGATGGAGCTGGCAGATTCCCTGAAGATAGAGCAGTTATATATGCCCGTGAGTAAAGATGTGTGGATGGTGCAGAGCCAGGTATTATATCCCTCCGTTAAAATGCTGGGTTTTGACGCGGCAGGCAGCTTTGTCTCGGTTTTCTCGCAGTACGATCTTCAGCCGGATTTTGATAAAAAGCACTTTGGCAATGTGATCCTGCAATATAACGAGGGTTCCAACAAAATGCCGCGGCAGTATTGGGATACGGTGCGGCCTGTACCGTTGCTGAGCGAAGAGGTGCTGGACTATATCAAAAAAGACAGCCTGGAGACGGTTCGGGCGGATCCCCGGTACCTGGATTCGCTGGACCGGCGCAGGAACCGGCTGACGGTACCCGGGCTCCTGCTGTTCGGACAGACCTTTTTCCGGCAAAGTAGTAAGTCTTCCCTTAGCTATCGCCCGCTGATAGAAACGATCAACTATAATACTGTGGAAGGGCTCAATATTGACCTGGACCCTACCTATACCCGCCGGTTTTCTTCGTCTGCCTCGCTGGCGCTCACCCCCACTGTCCGGTACGGCTTCAGCAACGGTCATCTGAATGCAGACCTTTCGGCTACCTATTCTTTTGGCAGAACGGTAGCCAGCAGTCTGACCCTGCAGGGTGGAAAAAGAGTGGCACAGATCAATAACGAAAGTCCCATATTGCCCTCGGTAAATACATATGCCACCCTCCTCGCGGGGCATAACTACATGAAAATATATGAAGCCTGGACGGGAAAGCTCCGGTATATACGGGGCGTGGGAGAAGGCTTTACCATCAGGGCCGACCTTTCTTTTGAAGACCGGATCCCCCTGGAAAACACCAGCAATGCCATATGGGGGAAAAAGGAAAGGGTGAACAGGAGAACGCCTAATTACCCGGTGGAGCTGATGGATCAGAATTTTGAGCGGCATCATGCCACCATCGCCGCCATCACCATCAGCTACAAGCCGGGCACCCGGTATATCCAGTTGCCCGATAACCGGATCAATATCGGTTCGGATCATCCTTTGTTTACACTTGGCTACACCAAAGGATTAAGCAGCATTTTCAATAGCATAACAGATTTCGATAAGTGGAACTTCTCTGTAAAGGACGATATCAACCTCCGCCTGTTCGGCAGGTTCCATTACAACGCCGGTATCGGCGGCTTCCTGAACAGCAACAATGTGCCGGTGCAGGACTTCCGCCACTTCAACGGAAATCAGACGATCATTGCCAGCGAGTACCTGAACAGCTTTCAACTGGCAACCTACTATGCCCATTCTACCACCGCGCCTTTTTACAGTACGCTTAATGTTGAGCATCATTTCAACGGGTTTCTTACTAATAAGATCCCCTGGGTGAACAGGCTGAACGTATATCTCGTTGGCGGCGCCAACGGCTTCCTGGTAAATAAGGACAACTATTACTACGAGCTGTTTTTCGGACTGGAGAATATTTTTAAAATTATCCGCGTTGATTATGTATTTGGTCATGGCAATGCGTTCAGGAACTCGGCATTGCGGATAGGTATACGGACCTTTGGCAATTAATGATACTCATTCAGTATAAACAATATAGCAGCGGGTACTATTTTGATGGATCGCAATTGCCGTTCGGTTATCCCGGTTTCGTAACCTGCCCTGTTTTTAACCTGCCTTTTATACAGCGCATTGAGCTTACTGTAAGAAGCCAGCGCCAGCATGATAATACTGAGCAGCAAAACAGCGGATGACTTTTTTGATCTCATGCTACAGGTTTTACGGGTTTGATAATAACATCCTGAAAGTTTTTCCATCCAGTTGCAGGTCGGCGCTGTCTGATATCACCGTGTTTCCAAATTGCCCGATCGAAGCGGCAGGATCGCCTGTCATTGCAGTATGATTCTCCATCTCCAGGTGTAACAGTCTTATAGCCGCACCGGCTTCCAGCCTGAAAGAAGCCTTATTCTGCAGTGTCAGGAATAGTGTATCGGATTGCGCCTGAAAATTCAGCCTGGCATTTTCACCATGCATATCCAGCGTACATTGCGGCAGGTACATGCTGTCTATATTCACCCGGGTGCCGGCCGACAAATAAGTAAAGGAAGGACAGGTAATGCTCACGCCGTGGTACCCGTTCTCTGTCGTTTTTATATAAAGCGTGTTGTCGCTTACTTCAAACCGGATGATGTCCCGGGATGTTTTGTCATAGCTTATTTCAAACGCCCCGTGCTGCACGTGCACCTGCTCTCCCCTGTAGTCGCCAAGGTCAATCCGGTTGAAAGACGGCAATGTGGCCTTTATCAGCCGTTCTTCATTAAGGTCTTTTTGCGTGGTATAATCATCTTTTTTATACTTCACATATAAAGCTCCATAATTGGCTCCCAGTATAACGATGGGAAGCAGGAAAAGCCCGGTCAGTATTTTATTGCTCGTTGTCATAAGAATCGTTTAACGCTGCGAAAAATGTTGTTTTACAAATTTGTCGAACCTGGATCTCAGTTCGTCTGTGTCCATACCCAGCAGGTACATATTCCGGAACAGGGCCGGCAGGTCATTTTGCAGAAACTCCTGCTTTCTGTATTGGATCGTTTGCTGGTAAGCGCCCGGTGACACAAAGTAGCCGATACCTCTTTGGTTGTGAATGATCTCCTGTTGCTGAAGGAAATCATAGGTACGCATCACCGTATTGGGATTTACCTCCAGTTGCACGGCCAATTCCCTTACAGAAGGTATCCTTTCTTCCGCCTTCCACTCTTTAAGGAGTATCTTCTCGCAGATGTATTCAGCGATCTGGAGATATATGGATTGGTTTTCTTTGAATTGCATGATCGTTTGTTTAGTGCTTTATTACAGCTCTTTTTCCCGTAACCTGAAATAAGTGGCTGCCAGCAGTACCGGCGCCCATATATATTTCAGCACCAGCTCCAACGCCTGCTCTGTCCAGGGCGCCAGCCGGTATATCCTTGAATCATCTCCATCCCAGGTACGTACGCTGGACAACCCGTGGATATGTAAGTGATCGGGAAAGAGATTTCGTACCGCGAAATGCGTGAGCAATGCATATGCAACGCCGATAGCCATGAGTGCCAGCACGGTTTTCACGAAAGCATATTTTTGAAAATAGACCGACCCGAGTATGAACGCGGATTGCAGCGCTACAAAAAATATAGCCGCTATCCTGATCTCGCGCCAGAACCCGCTGCTCCACCGGATATTGTTTGCGGGATTCAACGTGATCAGGAAGAAAGTAATACGCTGGATAACAACGAATATGCCGGTATACAGCACCAGGAAGATGATGACGGAGTAAATAATGCCGGTAACCAGCTTTTCCGTATGGGTGGCCGGAACCGTCAGCCAGTAGACGCCTTTGGCCTTATCGCCCAATGCCTGAAAAGTAGCGCTGGCAAAAATGAACCCCACAGGAAACAGGAAAAGAAGAAATATCACATAGGTATCCTCTGCATCGTACCGGTGACTTTCATTAAAAAAGGCCCAGCAGAGAAATACCAGCGATAGTACTCCCGTTAAAGCCAGCAGTGAAAGCGTGTAGAGGCGCGCGTTATCGAACAACTGTTTTTTTACCAAAAGCCAGAGACGTGAAAAGCTGAATGAGTTTTGCATGATAATAGCTTGATTAATGGAAGGCGGATTGTATTTTATCCTGGTTCAGGATGATGGATTTATATAACACTTCCAGGTCCGGGCGGCTCTCTTCCCCGGTGGTGTTCCGGCTGACGATGATATTACCTTTCAGGGAAGATTCGCTATACAGGGCTTCGTCCGTTTCTGCGGGATCGAAGGATATCCTGAAGTTCAGCTTGCGGGTAATATTCTCTATTGTCTGGTCAAAGAGTATCCTTCCGTCATCAATGATCGTGATCCGGTCTATCAGGCTTTCCAGGTCTTTTACCTGGTGGGTGCTGATGACGATGCACTTCTTTTCATCCAGCGCACCGGCTATCACTTTCCTGAACTGGCTTTTGCTCATGATATCCAAACCGTTGGTAGGCTCATCCATCAGGAGTATGGAAGTGTTGCAGGCCAGACCGAAGCTGATCAGGGTTTTCTTTTTTTGACCATAGCTCATACCCTGTATCGTATGATCTGAAGGAATTTCGAACTCCGCCAGGTAACGGTTGAACTGTTCTTCACTGAATGCCGGGTAAAACGGTGCATGGTATTTTACCAGCTTTGCCGGCGTAATATCGGGCAGATAGAACTCTTCCGGAACGATGAAAATGCCCTGCAGAAACGAAGGACGGCGTCGTCCGGGTGTTTCCCCATTCACGGTGATGCTGCCTTCATCCGGAAACAGCAGCCCCGAGATATTCCGGAGCAGGGTAGATTTTCCCGTACCGTTTTTGCCCAGCAGCCCGTATATATGGCCCGGTTCCAGCGTCAGGCTGAGCCCGTTGAACACCTTTTTTCTTTTATAAGCAAAATGAAGATTGTTAACAATGATCATATTCGGTGATTTAGTGTACTATTGTATTAGTACACCACAAATATAATACAAGTTTTCCTTTATTCAAATCTTTTTTACGGCTTGTTGAAATAAAACAAAATCGCATCTTATGGTATCAATTGCGTAATAGCCACAATTTCAGTCCGGAGTTTCCGTTGCTAAAAAGAGGACATCCTTTGAGGCCTCACGCAGGAATATAGTTCAACGGGCTATGGACAGGAGCCTATTTTACTTTCGGTGAGAAAGTTCAGGTTTTCGCCCTGGCAAATTTTCCGGATGACCGGTCGGACGACCCCGCCTAATGATGCAGTTGGCAGGTGGCCATCCATCTGCGAAAAATTATCCTGGTAAAAATAGTACCACTTGATTGCTATGAAAGAAAAAATGATAAAATTTGTTACAGCTAAACACCTTGTATGAAAAATTCTCCCTGCCTCCTATTACTTCTATCATGCATTGCATGCCTTTCTTTGAATGCCCAGGACAAATTAAAACTCAAATACGGTAAAATAACCGCGGCGGATTTCGATCTCTCCCGGCACCAGTTTGATACCAGCGTAAGCGCGGTGGTGATCGCTGATATCGGGAACTCCGCTTTTGAAGGCAATAACAAAGGCAGCCTCTCGCTTTCCTTCAAACGGCATACCCGCATCAAGATACTGAACAAGAATGGCGTAGACGCGGCCACGGTCACCATCCCGTTGTATTTTAATAACAACGGAGAAGAAAAAGTGAACGGTCTGAAAGCGTCCACATACTCCCTGGAAAGCGGGAAGGTGATCAGTTCGGAACTGGACAAAAAATCGATTTTTAAAGATAAGTATGATAAGAACCATGTTGCTGTAAAGTTCACATTGCCTGCGGTAAAAGAAGGTGTGATCATTGAGTACAGCTATACGGTAGTATCAGACTTTTTCTTCAACCTGCAGCCCTGGCGCTTCCAGGGAGAGTACCCGGTGCTGCATAGCGAATATGAAGCAACCATTCCGGAAGTATATGATTTTGTATTTTTATCGCAGGGAAGTTTCCCCATCAAACACAGTGTTGATTACACGCGGGAATCTTACAATATTGTTGATTCCGAAGGACCGGGCAGCTCATCCCGGGGCAGCTTTACTGCCAATACGGCCCGCCATACCTGGATTGCGGTAAACGTTCCCGTACTGAAGGAAGAGCGGTTTACCTCCTCGATCAGAAATCACATGGCAAAAATTGAGTTTCAATTGTCACAGGTACGTCCACCAAACGGTGCCGTGAGGGATATAATGGGCAACTGGCAGAAAACAGCCGTGGAGCTGATGAAAGACGCTGATTTCGGACTGGATCTGACCAAATCCAATAACTGGTTGAATGACGGGCTAAAGACAGTTGTAAATGGTACACAGGGCAATCTCGAAAAAGCAAAAAGGATATATGAATATGTGAGAGACCGTTATACCTCAAAGGGAGCATATAGCATATACCTCACCACCCCGCTCCGCAATATTGATAAAAACAAAAGCGGCTATGCACAGGAGCTTAATATGCTGCTGGTAGCCATGCTGAAGCAACAGGGTATTGAAGCATACCCGGTAATATTGAGCACCCGCGAACACGGGTATGCACACGAATTATATCCGCTGTTGAACCGGTACAATTACCTGGTTGCCTATACGGTGATTGACAATAAGGAATACTTCCTGGATGCCAGCGACCCGACCATCGGTTTCGGCAGGTTGCCGATAGAATGTTACAACGGCCAGGCCCGGATAATATACCCCACGCTCGGTAAGGCCTGCGACCTGCTGCCGGACTCCCTTGCCGAGAAAAAAATGGTTTCCGTTTTTTTGCGCAGCGAAAAGCCGAGTGAATGGACAGGACACTTTACCGGCAACCTCGGTTATTATGAATCCACCAGTGTGAGAGAACGCGTGAAATCCGGAGGCGAGGAAGCTTTCTTCAAAAATATCCAGACCTCCTATACCGGCGACTGGAACCTGAGTGATTCTAAAATTGAAAAATTAAAAGAGCCCGATGCAAATGTAAAAGTTGAATACGATTTTGCCATCAACCATACGGAAGACCTGATATATTTCAGTCCCCTGATGACAGAAGGATACCGCGAAAACTATTTTAAATCTGCCGAACGTCACTATCCGGTAGAAATGCCCTGCAAAATAGATGAAACCTACCTGTTACACCTGGACATCCCTGCCGATTATACGGTAGAAGAAATTCCCAAATCGGCTAAGGTAAACCTAGGCGATGGAGATGGCTCTTTTGAATACATAATAGACAATACAGGCACAACGATCCGGCTGCGCACACGCATCAGGCTTAACCGCGTATACTTTCTGCCGGAAGAGTATAATGACCTGAGGGAGTTTTATAGCTACGTAGTGAAAAAGCACGCCGAGCCCATCGTATTCAAAAAGAAAAAATAAGCGAATGTATATCCGAAAAGTTTTATTGTCGGTGTGCCTGTTGCCTGTCAGCCTGCTGTTTGCTGCGGAGGGCGATTACGCGGTGGGTAAGATACCAGCCGGATTGATCGAAAACGCCCATGTCATAAAAAGAATGGAAGAGTGTCGCTTTGAGATACTCGGTCTGGGGAAGTCAAGATACTACCATAAATACGCGCTGACGATCCTCAATGAAAAGGGAGACGAGCATGCCGGGAGAACATTGAGCTATAATAAGCTCCGGGAAATAAAATCCTTTGAAGGAACCCTGTATGATGCCAACGGAAAAAAAATAAGAAGCCTGAAAAAAAGTGAGATCCGCGACCTGAGCGGTGTGGACGATATCAGCCTGATGGATGATACCCGGATAAAGCAGCACAGCTTCTATCACCGGCAGTATCCTTATACGGTAGAATATGAAACCGTGGAGCATTACAACTTTAATATGTTCTTCCCGAACTGGTCTCCATACGATGATGAGCATATTGCGATCGAACAGAGTGCCATTACCATCGTGGCACCCCCGGATTTTACCGTTCGCTATAAAGCCTTCAACTACCCGGAAGAACCGGTAAAAGGTATGGAGAAAGGAATGCAGACCTACCGCTGGGAACTCAGGAATAAAGAGGCTATAGAACTGGAATACGCTTCTCCTTATTTTACCGAAATAGCACCGGTGGTATATTTTGCACCCTCAAAATTTGAAGTGGATAAGTACCGGGGAGATATGAGTACCTGGGCAAGCCTAGGCTCGTTTATATATGACTTAAACAAAGGCAGGGATGAGCTGCCGGCAGATGTGAAGCAAAAAGTGTATGCCCTCACGAACGGTGTCACGGATCCTTATAAGAAAATTGAAGTATTATATGATTTTCTCCAGCAGAACACACGCTACATCAGCGTACAGCTGGGGATCGGCGGCTGGCAGACTTTTGATGCCAAATACGTTGCGGGCAGAAAGTACGGCGATTGCAAAGCTTTGTCCAACTATATGTATTCCCTGCTGAAGGAAGCCGGCATTAAATCAAACTATACATTGATCAGGAGCGGACGATCCGCCGTCGGCCATCTCGATGACTTCCCCTGCAGCTATTTTAACCACGCCATACTCTGTGTGCCATTACAGAATGATACGGTGTGGCTGGAATGTACCAGCCAGGACATGGCAGCGGGTTATATCGGCGGCAGCAATGCCAACCGCCAGGTATTGCTGGTGGACGAAACAGGCGGCAAAACGGCATTTACACCCCGCTACGGGTTGGAAGAGAACCTGCAGTTGCGAAAAGTAACGGCGGAGATCGATGAAACAGGGTTTTTGAAAGCCATCATCAATACCCGGTATAAAGCCGTGCAGCAGGATTACCTGCATGGTATGATCCATGCACTTTCACATGAAAAGCAACTGGAGTATCTTAAAAAAAATATTGATCTTCCCCATTACGATATTACCAGATTCAGCTACGCGGAGAAAAAAGAAAGATTACCGGTGCTGGATGAACATATTGAGCTGACGGCCAACAACTACGCTTCTGTTACGGGCAAGCGGCTGTTCATCACCCCCAATATCATTACCCGGAACAGTACCAAGCTTAAACCCAATGAAAAAAGGAAATACCCTATTTTTCAACAGTTTGAATACCACGACATAGATTCTGCCGTCATTACTATTCCAAAAGGTTATACCGTGGAAGCCCGCCCCGCTCCCGCCGACATAGAAAGTGCGTTCGGAACATACAAAGCCACGGTGGAAGTGCAGGAGGGAAAGATCATTTACTACCGCGAGATAAAAAAGTTCAGCGGAAAGTTCCCGCCCTCAGATTATGACGCCCTGGTAAAATTCCATGACGAAATATTCAAAGCCGACCGTGCCCGGGTGGTGCTCGTAAAGAACGACTGACAGGCATCACACCAGCCGCATACCGTATTTCTCGCGATAGTGACGCGGCGACAGACCTGTAAAGGACTTGAAAAGCTGCCGGAAATTTTTAAGGTCGCTGTACCCGGACGATACCATAACGTCCAGGATATCCTTATTCGTTGTTTCCAGTAGCTTCTTGGCAGATTCAATCTTTGTTTTCTGTAAATAACGGATGGGGGTCATACCCGTGGCATGCTTGAACCGCCGGATAATATTCCGCCTGCTGGACGGCACTTCTTCCAGCGCTTCCTCCACACTTTTCAACTCGCTGAAACGGGTATTGATGACCATCTGAACAGCTCTTACCAGTTCATCTTCGCTGGACAGCGATGGTTTAAAATGCTCAAAATACAACTGGTTGTTGCGGTCCATATCAATGGCAAAAGTTTTGGCTACCCGCACTGCCATTTCCCGACCGCAATATTTTTGTATCAGCAGCAGCTTCATGTGAAAGCTGCTGGTGGCGCCACCGCTGGTGTAGATATTTTCGCTCTGCGTCAATATAGCATGCGGTTGCACTTTCACTTCCGGGAACAACTGCGTAAAGCGTTCGGATGCTTCAATATGCGTGGTAGCCACCCTGCCATTGAGCAGTCCTGAGGCCGCCAGCAGGAAAGCTCCCGTACACAGGCTTACAATGTTTGTTCCCTTCCTGTACTGGTCAACCAGCAGGGGGATGAACGGGATATTATTCTGTAAGGCTTGCTGCATATCCGGAGAACGAAAAGCAGGCACAAAAAGAATATCGGTTTTCCCTGTTTGTTTTGCCAGCGGGATGTAAGGATATTTCTTAAAATTTTCCGCCAGTTCCGGCTTGTCTTCCAGTCCGATCAACCGGATGTCGAATTTTCTTTCCACACCATCTTCTTCCAGGAAGCCGTTAACCGTATCAAAAACGTCTGCTATAGCGGCGAGGCTCAACAGGCGATGCCCCTGCGTAAGCAAAACAGAGAGTGTCATACAAATATTTTATACAATTTCAACAAGAAAGATACCAAAAATTGTGTTGGGTAGCGCAAAGTACTTTATACCTGTTTGTCCCGTCATCCGGCGATACGCTTACATAAGGTATTGACTGTTACCGGTATAGCCATCTGGCACACGGAACAATATTGATCTGCCTGTATCGTTCTTTTCATACATTCAAATCATATCTATGAAGAAATTACTGTTTTTTTTATTGCTGGCTGCTTTCTTTGGCCTTACCGGTTGTAAAAAAGATACGACCGATCCGGAAGGATATTTCCTGAAGCTGAAGATAAACGCGAACGAGGTGACCTGGAAGAGTGTATTGACTGAACTGGGACCCGATCTGGCGGATAATACAAAATACAACTTTGGTCTTACAGGAACCAGCCCCGATACCAAACAAACCTTCTCGCTGGATTTCCAGGTGAAGTCCGGTACCATTACCACCGGCAGCTATAGTTCGCGCAACTATTTTATGCCCGTTGACTATATTGATGAAAGTAACGGCATGAAGTGGTTTAGCATGCAGGAGAATAAAGAACCCTATTCCGTGTATACCATCACGATCTCATCTATAACAGAAACCGCTATTAAAGGAACGTTTGAAGGCAATTTCCTGGTTAACGACTTAGATGAAACAGAAAAAGCAGCCATCACGGAAGGTAGTTTTTCTGCCAGGAGGATCCGGTAAGACCTGGAAATACTACTCTATGAAACCTCTCTGCTATCCCAAGTCTCCGGACTCCGGATCTCTTATGTTCTGCCGGGACGATGTCCCGGAACAGCACAATACTATGTAAGGCTTCCAATTTTCGAAAAGTTACCCATTCAAATAATTTTGTCGATAGATGCTCTTTCCAGGAGACGTATATGTTTTTATTATTGCAGGTAGATATTGCCAATTTTATTTGCCCCTCCACCATTCAAATATGTAGCCGGTAATTTCCTGACAATCTGATTCTGTAATAGATAGTCCATATCTTACAGTAAGCTCACTGGCTATAACTCTTGTTATCTTTTCAAAATCTGAACTCCTGTATAAATGACTCAGTGTTTTATTTTTCCGCTATACGAAGTCTCCTGACTTCGTATCTTCTATGTTCTCCCGGGACTCCTGTCCCGGAATACCATAATACCATACAAAAAAGCTGCTGATATTGTGTTATTTTGTGCCCCTTTTATAAACAGGACATCCCGATATGACAAGTGAACAGGTGGCTCTTTTGATCCGGTCCTCACCGGCGCTGCATATGCTGCAGTTGCGGAATGCGGGGTGGATACTGCCCTTTTTGTACACCGTCTTTAAGGAAAACCGGCGGATGGTGATCAAAGAGGCGCAACTGGTATCCCTGCTGGCAGAGACCCTTGGGCAGCATACGGAGGAGGGCGCCGAGGACCTCGAAGAAGCCCGTATAGCATTCGGGGAGGACGAGGAAAGCCGCAGCCGGAAATACCTGGTGAACTGGGTACAGAAGCGCATACTGCAGGACTTCCCGGATGCGGAGGGAGAAACCAATTACCAGTTGAGCGCCTATACCGAAAAAGTGTTTCAATGGATGCAGAACCTGCAACTGGGGCAGCATCATGTGGGTACGGAAAGCCGGTTCAAAATGTTGTTCTCTTCTCTGCGGGATATGGTGGAGAATACCGAGGATGACCGGGAGAAGAAGCTGCAGATACTGAAGGACCGCCGGGCGGAAATTGACAAAGAGATCAAAGCAATAGAGCTGGGTGTGACGCCCCAACGGTATAATAACGCACAGGTGCAGGAGCGCCTCGACCTGTTCGTAAAGCTCTGTTATGAGCTGATCGGCGACTTCCGCGAAGTGGAGGATAACTTCAAGCAGATACACCGCAACATCGTGGAACAGCATACCAAGGCAGAGCAGCACAAAGGCGCCATTGTGGGTTATGCGTTCGAATCCTACGATGCCCTGCGCAGCAGCAACCAGGGAAAGAGCTTTTACGCGTTCTGGGACTTCCTGATCTCGCGCAGCGGTCAGGAAGACTGGCGCAACCTGACGGACCAGTTATTGTTGTTGCTGGAGGAACGGGCGCTGGAATCGGATACCCATTTCCTGCAAAATATCAAATCCTTTTTGCTGGAACAGGGCAAAGCGGTGTATGACGCCAACGATAAGATGGCCGAAAAGCTGAGCCGCATTATCACAGAAAAAGAAATTGCCCGTCACAAGCGGCTCCGGCAGCAGATCAGCAGCATTAAGGAACTGGTGTTTGAGCTGATGGAGGAGGAGAAGATGGACGCCGGCATATTAATAGAAGAACCCGCTGAAATAAAAATGGTGATGGACCGCAAGCTGATGCTGGAAGAAAAGAAAACCGCTGTTACGCTGAAGCAACCTATGCCCGCAGTGGAAAAGATCGCGGACGTGGAAAGGTTCAACCGTCTGCTCAACACTTCTTTTATTGATAAAAAGATACTCTGGGAAAAAGTGGAACAGGTGCTGCAAAACAAACAAACCGCTACCCTGAAAGAAGTAATAGAAGCCACATCGCTGGACAACGGACTGGCGGAGATCATCAGCTATTACAGCTTCCTGAAGGAAAAGGCGCAAAAGGCGCAGGTGATAAGCGGTGCGGTGGAGCTTATTCCGCTGAATAAAGCAGCCACCCGGTTTGTGGAAGTACCCTATTTATTATTCAGTAAATAAAACAGTACCATGCCCGAAAAAATACATTCGTTCACCCCTGTATTTATAAAGCTGCTGAAGGGACCGGTAGAGTACCTGGAAAAAAATACATGGGAAAAGCTGCTGCAATACAAAGCGGAGCTCAGCGTGTTCCTGCAGCAACTGGGGCTGACCCTCGTGCTGGATGAGCAGGACGGATATGCCTACATACGGCACAGTATAAACGAAGAAGACACAACAGGCGTAAGCTGGGTGCAACGGCGCAGCCTTACCTACGAAGAAAGTGTGATGCTGGTTCTCCTGCGGGACATGATGGCGGAGTTTGAAGTGGGAGAAGCTACCCACAGGGAACTGATAAAAAAGCGCCGGGAGATAAAGGAATATGCGGAATTGTTTTTTAAGGAGAATGCCAGCAGGGTGAAGATGCTCAAAGATATAGACCGCCTGATAGATCGGGCGGAGGAAAACGGTTTCCTGGAAAGATCGGAAAACCATGACGTAGCGGATGAACAAAAATTCCGTATCAAAAAGATCATCAAAGCAAGGGTAGACAGCGAAATACTGGAAGATTTTAAACAGCAACTGACAGCACATGCAGCTAAGCGTATTCAGCACGGATAGTGAAAAAAGCGGTTTCCGGTTACAATACATGGAAGTATTCAACTGGGGAACCTTCGACGAACAGATCCATAGCATTGCTCCGAATGGGGAGACCAGCCTGTTGACGGGAGCGAACGGTAGCGGCAAAACGACTTTTGTGGATGCCCTGCTCACGCTGATCGTACCGGAAAAAAGATACCGGTTTTACAACCAGAGCAGCGGCAGCGAAAAAAAAGGCGACCGGACCGAGGAAACATACGTAATGGGTGGTTATGGTACCATCAACAGTGATAGCGGTGTTACCAAAACGCTCTATCTCCGCGAAAGCAAAGAAGAGGCTTACAGCATCCTGCTGGCCAATTTTACCAACGAAGCCCTGCAGGAAGTAACCCTTTTCCAGGTGCGTTATTTCAACAACGGGGACATGAAAAGGCAGTTTGGCATTGCCCACAAAAGCCTGCATATTGAAACCGATTTCAGGCCCTTTGACCTGGGTAACGCCTGGAAACGGCGGATAGACAAGCAGTATAACAAAGGCAGCCGTAAGCAGGTGGAATGGTTTGATGCCGCCGGCAAATATGCCAATCGCCTCGTGGATGTGCTGGGAATGCAAAGCATACAGGCACTTACATTGTTTAACCAGACAGTGGGCATCAAGGTGTTGGGCAACCTGGATGATTTTATCCGCACCCATATGCTGGAGCCGCGGGACATGGAGTCGCTGTTCCAGGAGCTGAAAAAGCACCTGGCAACCCTGCTGGATGCGCAACGCAATATTGAAAAAGCCGAAGAGCAGATCCGTTTGCTGCAGCCGGTACAGGAGCACTATGCCGGGTTCAGGGCGCTGCAGGAAAAGCAACAGGAAGTACAGCAATCGCTGCAAACTGCTGCTATCTGGAAAGGCTATACGCAAAATGCGTTGCTGCAGCAGGCATTGGAAGAGGCAGCGGAGAAAAGCAGGCAACTGGAGGGAGGGGCGGTTTCCGTAAAGCAACAGATAGCGGCCCTGCACGAAGAAGAACGCAATACCCGCAACCAGATAGAACAGAATAAAGCCGGGCAACGCCTGAAGCAACTGGAACAGCACCTGCAGTCTCTGCAATCGGGGAAAAAACAGGCGGAAACAAACCTGGCATTATTTACGGAATGGTGCACCACACTTCACCTGGAAGACAGAACCGCTTCGGATGAGGAAAGCTATAAGCGGATCCAAAAAGAAGCGGGAAGAGCCCAACTGCGGCTCGAAAGGGAACACCGATTGAACGAAGACGATGACTTTGACGCGAAGGATCTGCAGAAGAAGTCCACTGCTGAAAAAGAACAACTGGAAGCCGAGTTGAATATACTGCTGCACAGCAAAAGTAATATTCCTGCCCACCTGGTACAGTTGCGCCGGGATATGTGCGCGGCGTTGAAGCTGGACACCAATGAGCTGCCTTTTGCGGGAGAGCTGGTGCAGGTAAAAACAACAGAATTGCACTGGCAGCCCGCGCTGGAAAAGCTCCTGTATAGTTTTTCACTCCGGTTACTCGTACCCGATAAGCACTATAAAAAGGTAACCCGTTATATCAACCAGACCAACCTCCGTACCCGGCTGGTGTATTATCATGTGAAGGATACCCTGCAAACGCTGGCGGAAGACCAGACCGTTTTCTATAAGCTGGATTTTCACCCGGATCATAAGTTGTCAGAATGGGTGGAGCAGCAGGTCATCCAGCAGTTCTCCTATGTGTGCCTGGAAGATGAAAAAACGCTGGAACGCTATGATAAGGCCGTTACCATTAACGGGCTGGTCAAGAACCGCAACCGCCATGAAAAAGATGACCGTCCGGGTGTAAACGATGCAGGCCGGTATGTAATGGGGTGGAACAACGAGCAGAAAAAGGAAGCCCTGATCAGCCGTCGCAACAAGCTGGCGGATGAGCTGAGCAACGCTGCAGAGATCATAGAGCGTTGCCGCAATAAAGCGGCACGTTTGCAAAAGCAGTTCTATGCCCTCAGCCGCATCCGCGAACACGAGGGTTTTACCACGCTGGATGTGGCCGGCATACAACGTGAGATACATACAACAGAAACACAGATAAAGGAGCTGAGCAAAAGCAATAGCCAGTTGAAGGTGCTCACTGCCCAAATGGAACAGATAGTGAGCCAGCGACTGGAGGCGGAGCAAAAATGGGAACAGGTGACCGGCGAAAAAACCATGCTGCAAAACCGGGTAACGGCCATGCTGCAGCAACAGGAATCGCTGCAGGAATTATTACAGCATATCAGTCCGGAGGATAAGGATGAGCTGCTGTTGTTTCAGCAGCAGCACGCGGTTACGCTTGGTGCTATTGATTTAGATACGATTGAGGAAGCCTACCGGTTATTTAAAGATAAATTAGATACGGAAGCACAACAGGTACAACAACAATTACACAAGGAAGAAACCCATCTCAACCGCAGCATCAGCCAGATCAAAAACCCTTCCCCTGCCCTGCTGCAGCGCTTCCCGGACTGGTACGGCGATGTGCAGTTCCTGCCGGATGAAGCGGTTTATGCGGAGGAATTCAGGGAGTGGCTGGATAAGCTGATGACAGAAAACCTGCCGAAATACCGCCGGGATTTCGAGAACTTCATTAACGATACCATCACCTATAAGATCGGCGGACTGAACGAAGAGATGGAAAAATGGGAACGGGAGATCAATACCAGTGTCAATAAGCTCAACCAGTCGCTGAGTGTTATCAACTTCAACCGGTTGCCGGATACCTATATACAACTGGGCAAACGAGGTGTGCCGGATGCCACCATTAAAGCGTTTCGCAATGCGTTGCTGGATGCCCTGCCCCAGGCAGCCAACTGGCAGCAGAGTCGGTTCGAGGAGAAAGCACTGCACTTCCGTGAGAAAGTGCAGCCACTGATAGACAGCCTGGATGAAAGCGAAAGCTACCGGGCACGGGTAATGGATGTGCGCAACTGGTTTGAGTTTTGGGCAGATGAAAAATACCGCAACACCAATGAGCTGAAGAAAACCTATCGCCAGATGGGACAGCTTTCCGGCGGTGAAAAGGCACAGCTTACCTATACCATTTTGTGCAGCGCCATTGCTTACCAGTTCGGTATTACCCGTGAAGGGAAGAACAGCCGCAGTCTGCGTTTTATTGCCGTGGATGAAAGCTTCAGCAACCAGGATGAGGACAAGGCAACCTACCTGATGGAGCTCTGCAAACAATTGCACCTGCAACTGCTGGTGGTGACGCCCAGCGATAAGATACAGATCGTGCAGGACTATATCGCACACGTGCACCTTGTGCAGCGGGTGAATAACCGGCACAGCATCATGTATAATATGACCATTAAGGAACTACAGAAGAAAATGAAGAAAGGATCATAAGTGTGGCAGCGCGCTGCGTCGTCACTTCGAATCCCGCCTGCGGCAGCAGAAGAAAAATGACGATCTGTCTTTGTACTTTTGTTACAGGCAAAGGTAGCCAGCAGCGTTCTTTACTATCGGATCGCCAAACGCTTATTCACGTATAAAAAATGAAATCAGCAATTGATCAGCGCCTACCATACACAGTTACTCCGGTATTATAACAGCTACCTCTGCAACCTGGTGGCCGGTAAACCTTTTGAACCCTTCTTACTACGGGAGGAAAAAGTAAAACCGGATACTACACCCGCGTTGCATGCAGCCATTAACCTGTTTCAGCAGTATGAAAAACGGGCAAACGGATACGGTTGGGTAATTGAATGGAAGGAATGGAACAGCAAGAAGCTGGGTAGGCAAAAATGGCCGCACCGCATATTAGTGGAAACAGAAGATGACTATATACGGCTGTTGAATAAAACAGAAGAAGTAGCTGATTTTAAAGCACAGCTGCAGGTATTGCTGAACTGGCAACCGGCTATACGGTCTGTTTTATTGAAAAGGCCAGCATACGTACTGGATTTTAAAAAAGACTGGGCGGCCATACAGCAGGTCACGGATATCCTGCTGCAAAAAGATGTCAGCAATTTTTATATCCGGAGCATCCCCGTGCCGGTGCATACCAAGTTTATAGAAGACTCCGCCAATAAGCAACTGATCACTTCCATACTGAAAGTGGTGGCCCCGAACCGGTTCAGCGAAACAGCTCAAACGCTGGAGCAGACATTGCGGTTAAAACGAAAACCCTATCTGTACCCGCTGCGCTGGCTGGATATGGGCTTATCCCGTCAATACATGTATGGCATGGAGCTCACGGCTGTTACGGCAGGCTGGCTGCGGCAATGCACCTGGGAAATAAAAGAGATATGGCTGGTGGAAAATGAAACCAACCTGCATATACTACCCGGGAGAAAAGATGCCATTGCTATTTTCAGCAAAGGTAAGGCCACCTATAGTCTGAGTGACATAGCATTGTTTGATCGTGCCAGATTATACTACTGGGGCGACCTGGATGAAGAAGGATTTGCTATGCTGAATGCCATGCGTGATCATTATCCGCACATCATCAGTGTGTTTATGGATGAAAAAACACTGCTACAGCATGTAGCGGAGATGGGAAAGCAACCTTCCCTATATAAAATCAACCAGCTTTCTTTGCTGAATGCGGAAGAACAGGCTGCATTCAACATATTAAAGTACCATAACGGAAGGCTGGAGCAAGAAAAAATCCGCCAGGATCATATGGCGGACTTTTTCAAAAAGCTATCAATGCAATAGCCACGAATGCACTAATAAATATTCGTGCATTCGTGGCATCTTATAATTAATAAACAACAGGTTACTAGATCACCAGGTTTTTCATATACGTGGCGCCTGCCTCTGCACTCTTAAGCGGTGTGGATCCCGCATATTTCTCCTGCTCTACGATCATATAATAGGTTCCTTTCTTTTTGGCAATGGGGAGAATTTTTGCATAATCGATACTGCCTTTACCTAAATCGCAGGAAGCGTTGGCTTCGCCCGCCGGTGCGTTCTTTTCGCGGTCTTTTACATGACAGAGCGTAAAGCGGTTCGGATATTTTTCCAGCCATGCCAACGGATCCTGTCCGGCTGTCACCACCCAGTACATGTCCATCTCGTACTGAACCAGTTCCGGGTCAGTATTTTCCATCAGTATATCCTGGGGCATTACACCGTCCAGGGGCTTGAATGTATACCCGTGGTTGTGGTAGGCAAACTTCAACCCGTTTTTCTTACAGATATCACCGCACCGGTTGAATTTATCCGCTGCCTGTTTGTACTCATCAACTGTTTTTTGCTCACCCAGGTAAGGGCATATCAGGTATTTCATACCGATGGCGCCCGCTTCCGCCGCTTTCTGTTCAAAATTATTGTTGATATCACAATGACTTGAAACAAACGTCATCCCGAGATCTTCTACATATTGTTTGAAATCGGTGTTCTTCATTCCCCAGAAAATACCCTGGGCACCCTCGTAACCTTCTATCTGGTTGTAACCGAAGCCCGCTATCTGCTTGATGATACCTTTCGGATCTTTCGGCAGGTCTGCGCGCAACGTATACAACTGCAAGCCAAAGTTTTTGGTGATAATATCTCCGGAGAGCGCCTGGATGGCTTTAGATGACAACACCATACCGGAAGCCAGCAATCCACTGGTTTTGAGGAATTTTCTTCTGTTTACCGACATAAAACCTGTTTTTATAGTTTAGTATAACGTTTCGGCCCGGGCAATCTTGTAACAAAGACCGCAGCGTGGCTGAATTTAACAAATTACAAAGCCCAGGCGCGATCTCCTTTTGTATAGGGAACGCAGCCTTCGTATTTACCCGGCACCAGCACGTAGTTCAGCGCCTGGGTAGCCCCCGGTTCGGAGGTAAAATACCCCAGCAGGGTCAGCTCCTTCATCATCCTGAAATAATGATTGGGCTGATCTGCTTTTTTGGTGGACATATATTCCTTTGCTTCTTTGTCTATTTCATTGAGCAGCTCGTTTTTCTGTTCTGCGGTCAGGTCCATAAAAGATTTGCCGAACTTTTTATTGGAAGCTTCCTTCAGAAGGCTGATCCCCTGCCTGAATGTTTCCTGGTCGCTCTCCGTGTAGCAGTCGTTCACCATTACCGTCATAAAAGTGCCCACGGCAGCAGCTTTTGCCCCTGGGGTATCCGTTTCGGGAATAATGGTTTCGGCTACTTCATCCAGGAAACTGATATCGTCTGCGGTAAATGCAGCGCCTGCCGAAGCTTTTTTATCACCGGGCTTACACCCCTCCAGGAAAACATTGGCGCCTATAACGGTTCCACCCAATATCAACGCTACTCTTGATAAAGCATCACGTCTGTTCATATGATCTGTTTGAAAGTGGTATAAAATTAGTTAAGTTGACTATAAATTTCCTTTTTTTAATTCCGATACGGCATGATCTGCTGCCCGGGCCGTTAAGGCCATGTAGGTCAGCGATGGATTCACACAGGCGCCGGAGGTCATACAGGCACCATCGGTGATGAAAACATTCTGAGCATCCCATACCTGGTTCCATTTGTTGAGTACGGAGGTTTTGGGATCCTTACCCATACGTGCTGTACCCATTTCATGGATACCCCTGCCCATGGTACCATCTCCATCCCGGCTGTTGATATTTTTTACCCCGGCAGCTTCCAGCATTTCCACCGCATCGTTCAACATGTCCCTGCGCATTTTCTTTTCATTTTCCTTCCACTCCACGTCAAAGGCAAGTACCGGCAGTCCCCATTTATCCAGGCGCTGCTTCCCGTTTTTATCGGGCACGGGGCGCATACCCAGATCCCTGCCGCTTACGGGGTCATTAAACTGCTCCATTTTGTCGGAATAGGTATTTTTATCAAGGAATATCCTGTTTTCATGATAGGGCAACACTTCCCCGAATCCCCCGATATTCATCGTCCAGGAACCCGGTTGCGACAGGGTTTCTTTTAAGGCTACGCCAAGCGCCACTTCTTCAGCCGACCGGTTGTATCCCTGGCGGCTGCCGCCTCCCTGGTAACCGAATCCGCGGAGGTAGTCCCGCTTGTCGTTACCTATATTCTGGTAACGGGGTATATAGATGCCGTTGGCTCTCCTTCCGAAAGTGTACTTATCTTCATAACCCTCTACCATTCCCGAAGCACCCACGCCCAGGTGGTGATCCATCACATTATGCCCCAGCTCTCCACTGCTGGATCCTAACCCCTCCGGCCAGATATCGGTAGCCGAGTTGAACAGTACCCAGGTGCTGTTTAACGCGGAGGCATTCAGGAAAACGATTTTGGCTTTGTATTCATAGGTTTTCATGGTTTCCGCATCCAGCACTTCTACCCCGGTCGCTTTTTTGGTATCTTTGTCATACAGCACTTTGGTTACGATAGACCAGGGACGCAGGGTCAGGTTGCCTGTTTTGGTAGCTGCCGGCAGCGTACAGGACTGGGTGCTGAAATAGGCACCGTAAGGACATCCCAGCCAGCATTTATTACGGAACTGGCAATTGGCTCTCCCCTGCGCTTCGTACGGTACCGTCAGGTTGGCCGTTCTGCCGATGATCATGGTTCTGGCGCCTTTATATTTTTCTTTGATGCGGGCGGCTACATCTTTTTCCACACAGGTCATATCCATCGGGGGGAGAAACTGCCCGTCGGGCAATTGCGGCAGACCTTCCTTTGACCCGCTGATGCCTGCAAAACGTTCCACGTAGTCGTACCAGGGCGCAATATCCCTGTATCGTATGGGCCAATCCACTCCGTAGCCGTCTTTGGCGTTGGCTTCAAAATCCAGGTCACTAAAGCGATAGCTCTGGCGTCCCCAGGTAAGGGAACGTCCGCCTACATGGTAGCCCCGGAACCAGTCGAAGCGTTTGATCTCTGTATAAGGGGATTCCGAATCTTTTACCCAGTAGTCGAGGTTGGTTTCGTTCAGAGGGTAGTCTCTTTTAAGAACCGGGTAATCCCGGACCATCTCCTGGGTTCTGCCGCCACGATGCGGAAACTCCCAGGGCGCTTTGTTGGCGTTCACATAACCCTCAATATGTTTGACATCCCGTCCTCTTTCGAGCATCAGCACTTTCAAGCCTTTTTCTGATAATTCCTTTGCTGCCCAGCCCCCGCTGACACCCGATCCAACTACAATGGCATCATAGGTATTGGCATCGCCGGTACCGTTTATATTAACTGTTGCACTATCCTGTGGCATAGCTTTCTCTGTTTTTTGTTTTAGTAATGGTATATCTGTTAGTTTGATTGTCTGGCATTGATAAAATCATCCGGAAAAAAACTCCGGCGCCCGGGGCGGAGACATGCCGGTAAGAGCGAAAGCCCGGACGGCAACCGGTGTATCGATTTGAATATCTTCAGGCATAGCATATCAGTTAGTGTCATGAATGTATCTCAGACATCACAAATTTTTACCGCTTTTTCAAGGGAAACAAGCTGACCTTCCGGATCTTTGGGAGTAGGTACAAATTCCTGCGCAACATATCCTTTAAACCCTGTTTCAAGAATGGCTTTCATAATAGCCGGGTAGTAAAGCTCCTGGGTATCATCTATCTCCCTTCTGCCGGGAACACCACCCGTATGGTAGTGCGAAATATAGGGATAAAATTCCCGGATGGTACGGATCACATCTCCCTCATCAATCTGCATATGGTAAATATCGTATAACAATTTGAAGTTTTCGGATCCCACCCTTTTAGCCAGCTCCACTCCCCAGGCTGTTTTGTCGCAATGGTAGTCCTTGTGGTCTATTTTACTGTTAAGCAGTTCCATTACAATGGTCACCTTATGCTTTTCTGCAACACCCATTATTTGTTTAAGCCCCTCCGCGCAATTTTCCCAGGCAGTTTCATCATCAAAGTCACCTTTGTTGCCACTGAAGCAAATGAGCTGCTTATACCCAGCTTCAGCAACCAGGGGTATCACCTCCGTATAATTTTTCACCAGCGTGGCATGGTATTGTTTGTCGTTGAACCCTTGTTCGATGCTGATCTCAGCACCGTTGCACATGGAAGAATACAGCCCGTGCTTTTTCAGTATCGGCCAATCCCGGGGGCCTATCAGGTCGATCGCCGGTATGCCGATCGCCTTTACTGCAACACAAAACTCCTCCAGTGGTATGCTGCCATAACACCATTTACATACGGAATGGTTGATATTCCCTTTCATAATATAATTTGTGTAACCGCGCGCAGGAGAAGAAATGCCGGAAAACGCTTGCGTTGCGGCACTCACAGAAAGAGAGCCTGCAATAATTTTCTTAATGGCCGAACGGCGCCTGTGAAACTCAGAAGTGGACATATTGTTTAATATCAGCAGTTAAGTTAGGAAATGTTTTTTAAACCAAAATGTTTTTAATCCGGTGGTGAATAATCCATCTTCACCCTATGCAAATGTTCCGGCCGGTGAGATGCCATATGTGTCAACTTAAGTCCCGCTGGTCTGAACTTTTCTTAAAACACCAGGCGTCCCGATGGGACGCATTATTGCGGTCACCACATTTTCTACCAACCTGTTGCCCCGATGGGGCAATTAAGTTGCAACAGTCTGGTTACTGCAAAACCCATTCAAGGTATTTTATCGATCACGTTTTAAGTTGACAGCCATGGTGAGACGCCGACCGGTATCAGGCTCTTCAGGTGGGGTCATCACCCTCCTGAAAAAAACTGAGCCCTTCTTAACGCAGGTAACTTTTCTCACCGAAGATAAATACGCCCATCCGGCGGTATAACAGCAAAAAAGAAACCCCGCATACGCGGGGTTTTGTGTCAACATCAACCTGTTTGTATAAAGCTACTTCTGTATTATGATACGGTGAGGTATGGGCGGGGTAATTTCATTTGCGTCAAAAGCATTCTTTACCAGTTCCTGCGCACCGAAATAAACATCCCAATAGTCTGTCTGCGTGGTGTAGGGGCGGATTGCCAGGGTAGTCATTCCATCCCCCACACTTAGTACGCTGACTTCAGGTTTAGGGTCGTGCAAAACCTTAGGGTGCCGCAGCATCGCCTGGATGGCGACCTGGCGTGCTTTTTCTATAGAGACATCGAGGGCAACAGCCATAGAAAGATCTACCCGCAGATTACCATGGGTATTAAAGTTGGTAATAACACCGGTAGACAATGGCCCGTTCGGCAAAATGACGGTTTTATTATCCGGGGTCAGTAAAGTGGTATTGAAAACACCCTGGTCAATCACGGTTCCGGCAATTCCCTGCGCTTCAATGATATCTCCTATTCTGAATGGTTTGAAGATCAGCATCATCACGCCGCCGGCAAAATTACCCAGGGTTCCGTTCAACGCAGATCCTATGGCAATACCGGCACCTACTATCAATGCTGCAAAGGAGGTCATGGGAACACCCAGGATGCCGAAAATAGTGAGAACGAGCAATACCTGACACGCTATCTTAAAAAAGGAGACCAGGAATGATTGCAGGGACTGATCAAAATTCCGGGAGACAAGCGCTCTGCGTAACAACAGACTGATCTTACCGATGATCCAGCTGCCTATAATGTAAAAAACGATCGCACCGATTATTTTAGGCGCATAAACAATGGCAGAATCTATAAATCCGGACAGGATACCGGTCCCTTTATTAATAAGTGTATCAGCCTGAAGCAGTTGAAAGATCATGGTGTAATTATTGGTTTACAAACTTGTTCTTTATGACGATGAACAAGTGGTGATGGGTTGCATATCCTTACAATTTTTTTCTTACTCTCAGCCTGGCTTTATGATGGAGTAGGAAATCATCTTACTTTCCGGCAGATTGCCCTATACAGACCCTGGGTACTGTGGACCCGGCGCCATGCGTATAGAAAGACGCCGAGTCACCTTAGGAAGAGTAGGCTGGGAATTCAGGGGCTAAGGTTGCGTGGGGCACGTGGAGGCACCCCGCCAGTAAGAAAAGAAACTCCCGGCGGCTGAGAACACATGCCGGCAGAAGGCCCTATCGGTCTGGTGTCCGCACCAACCGATGCATATGCTGGTGGGCAAGGACACCCCGCCAGTAGGAAACGCCTCGACCGTCATTCACTGCTCCGAACGTTCGGAGGAGAAATCCCATAACCGTAGAAGTCTTTCGTAAGTGAGATGCTCCGCACATCGGTAGATTTCTCTTCATCCGCTTTCGGCGGATGCATCGAAATGACAATCAAAGGAGAAGATTTCTATCTCGCAGGCATGCGTCTGCTCGATCGAAATGACACCTCAAAGCACTACTGCTTAGCAGCATAATTGATCATCCAGCAAACGCCAAACTTATCTTTGAAAGAACCAAAATAGTCGCCCCAAAACATATCCGCCATAGGCATCTCTACCTGGCCGCCCGCAGAAAGCCCGTCAAACAGCCTGTCGGCTTCCTCCCGGCTGTCAGGCGCTACCGATATATAGTTGTTGTTGCCCACATGCAATACATGCCCGGCGGAAGGCACACAATCTGAAGCCATCAGGAACTGACCGTTGCCAACAGGAAGCGCTACATGCATCGCACGTCCTTTCTCATCCTCTGAAAGATTTTCTGCCCCGGGTGCCTCACCCATTTTCTGTAAAAACAGTTCGCCTCCAAAAACAGATTGATAAAAACGAAAAGCCTCTTCGGCATTACCATCAAAATTTAAATACGGATTGATCACCATAGTTGTTATTTTTTATTTGTTCGATATTGTTCAATTATTTATTTCTCCGGGTATTTTTTCTGCAACCGGCCAATGGTTGCCCCCATCAGCTTTACCAATTGTTTCTCATCTATATCAGACAGCCTGTTTATGTAAATGCAGGCTTTCCCCATTTTAAATTTTCCCAGTCCGTCCAGCAAGTGTTTGTCCTCTTCATGTCCTGTGTGTACATATAATGAAATAGCAGATTTCCTGGGCGAAAAGCCGATCAGGGGTGCATCACCCTCGTGCCTGCTGTCATACCGGTAGTGATAGGCGCCGAAGCCGATAATGCCGGGTCCCCACATTTTGGGCTTATACCCGCTTAGTTTTTCCATCAGCGACAACAAGGCATAACTATCCTGTTTTTTCTGTTCCGTATTGGCAAAACTGTCGATGAACTGCAACACATCGGCACTCGTTTCTGTTGTTTTGTTTTTTGCCATTTCAACAACATTTTAGCATTAGTTATTCAATCCTTTTAGTGCAGGAGTTCTGTTGCGCAGATCCAGTCCGCCTTCATAAACGGATTTTAGATTAGTAAGATAAAAAGTCCATCCTTCCAGGCAGCCGATGCGTATCCGGAACAGCGACGCTTCGTCTGCCGGAATGTTGTGATGCGTCAATATCACCAGGACATCTTCTCCTTTTTCTTCCAGCCTGATATCCACCAGGCAGTCACCGGCAAAGCTGAATTGGAAAAAATCCTTCCCGTTCGCCTGCGTGATGCGGCCCTCTTCAGGCGTATCATATAAAAACCAGTACCACCGGTAAGTACTTCCAGCCGTTACCGGTTGATCATGTGCCAACAGCACGCCGCCGGCATCCAGGTATTGACAGGACTGCAGGAACCACGACTCCATATTGCCGGGTTGTGTCCAAGCATTGTATATGGCTGCAAGTGAAGCTTTTACTCCTATTTTTACTGTGAACGATGTATAGTCTCCTTTCATAACAATACATTATCGCCTGATCATCAGGCCGGGTGACAATGGTATACAGTCGGGTATTCGCTATTGCATGGAGAACAACCCAAACGGGTTCCCTTCCGTATCCACACATATCGAACAAAAACCGAATTCGCCAATGGAAAATTTGGACTGCTGCACTCTGCCGCCGGCGGCTTCTACCCTGCTTTCCTCTACAGCACAGTCGTTGCAGGGAAAATATACAATGGTATTAACGCATGCGCCATCGCCTTCTTTAGTACCGGGCATCTCTATCAGCGCACCGGATACCGAAGAATCATCTTCCGACGGAGCGCTGAAAAAAGACATTTTCATTTTACCTGCCGCTTCACCGGGTGCATCCGGCAAATCGTGAAAGCGGGTGCCGATGACTTTGTTATAAAATGTCTTTGCCCTGTCCAGGTCCTCTACATATATCTCGAACCAGCATATTACATTTCCCTGCATAACATTTGATTGTATAGTTGTGAATTTTTACCGGTTATTTATCCAGCACATGCTGAAGATTGAGCAGACCTTTTTCAAAATCATCGCCCACATCAAAAAATAATCCCATCAGGTTAAAAGGATAGGGCGATCTGCCCGCTAACCCCCAGGTGACTTTGGTTTGCCCGGGGCCCTCATCCTGCGTAATAAAGAAGGATTTAGCCGGATCACCAAAGCCGAAATCCAGCTCGGTATCCATTCTTTCTCCCTCCGTTATGCCTGTTATTTTCTGTGAACCCTTGCCCAGCTTTTTACTGTCCCAGGTGTACTTAAAACCGACCGTTCCGTCGGTTCCTTCGTAAGTTTTTTTCAAATCCGGATCCGATAGTTGCCATACGCCGAAATTGTCCTGGTTCTTAATGTACCTGATGTAATCAAACACTTCCTGCCTGGGCTTGTTGATGATGATGCTTCTTTCACTTTTAAATTCCTTCGGAACAAAGAGCGCTACTATCAGCAGGAGCGCCACCAGGGAAAGGATCACGAGCAGTATCCGCTTCAATATTTTCATACCGGCTTTTTTTAAAGTTATAATTAACGGTAAATATTTGTAACGGCTGCAGCGATTGATCGGCATGCCGTCCGTTTACCGTAACAAATATAGAATGGCTACTGAAATAGTAAAAAGGTGGGTTGAGCCATTTTCAGGGGGTATTTGCGACAACCGGTTACCTAATGCAAGACCGTAAGACGCGTAAGAGGGTAAGAGACATACACTCCTCTTACCCTCTTCCGGTCTTACTATCTTACCATCTTACCATTTTACGGTCTTTCATCATCCGGGTTCTCCAGGAAAGACAGGTATTTTGCCAGATACTCTCTTGGTGTGGTATGCCACTCGGAAATACGCGATACGCCTGTCCGTACACAGTGATATACAAACTCGTGCAACATACTGATGATCTCCGGCCTGGGTACCAGCTTATTGTCTATGCCGGTAAAAGCGCCGCGTGGACCCGTTTTTTCTGCTTTCGCGATTTCCAAAGTCGCATAGTAAACCGGGAGCCTGGCAGACTTCACCCTCACCCGGATATCGGGTGATTTTTCTGTTTTTTGCATAGCACGATCAAAAATAGTGTTATAACGTGCGATCATTCCTTCGGACAGGAAGGTTTCCTTATCATCTACCGGGGAGCCGAAAATAGACATCTTGACCTCTTTGCCGGACTGGTTATTGTCATGCAGGAGATTAATATATTCTTTTATATCCGGTGCCGCTGCCCCATAGTAACCATCCAGAAATTCATCCATCTCCCGCTGTATGTCAATATCAGGATTCCACAGCATCCGTGATATAAGGTAAGCCCTCAGGTGGGCAAATTCACCACCGCTGTCCCGGTTGCCCTGTTCAAACATGGCGGACACGCGGTTTTTGTGTAAAAACTGCAGGTTCGGTTGCAATATTCTCAAATTAGGGAACGGCGCCAACAGGTTGGAGAACCGGATCACGTAATCCCATACCAGTATATTATCCGTAAGCTTCCCCCATCCGATCAGGTCCTCAGCAAAAGGCTTATCGCCCACTTCCATCGGATCGTTCCTGGAGCTTTCGATGCTGCACAGCATGATGTTTACATTCTTACGGGGCACAATGTCTTTGGGAGGAACACGCGTGTATTGATAGGCAAGCGTGGAAATGATCTTGTCCGGGAACCTGTCTGCCACCTGGTTGATAAAGGTCAATAGTGACCCCATTCCCAGTGCAGGATATTTTTCGCCTCCATGCGTAGACAGCATTTTTTCCTCCGGTGAAAATGCCGCGTGCTGCTTGTCCAGCTCAGCACATTTATCGCACCGGCAATAATTGACATTGTCGTTCTGGCTCACCGACCAATAGAGCGCTTCGGGCTTCTGGTCCATTGCGATCTTCAGGTTATTACACACGATCTCCAGCACATCAGGGTTGGTCAGGCACAACTGAGATTCCGGCTGGACGCTTTTGCCGTCCCAGGAAGGAACAACACCGGCATGCCTTTTTCCATCGTAATAACTAAAATATTCCGGATGGCTATCCCCGTACTCCTCCGGGTTGAGCAGGTGATGAAAGGTATGGACAAAGTAACCCCATTCCGTTGTATCCTCCCCCCGGGTGCTCACCGAATGCAGCTTATGCCAGTTCATATACTCCGGGTCATACACTTCATTGTAATAGGTTTCCCGAAACGAAAAGGCAGGCAACTGGAAGTCGTCTATCGCAGGCAGGCGGATAACAGAAGCGCGGGGCACATGCGTCACATTGGCTGCAAACTTCCTGCAGTCGAGGTATTTGTCAAGAAAAGTGTACACACCGTATATCACTCCCTTTTTATCACCGCCGGTAATGATCAGCTTTTTTCCTGCTGTCCGGATCAATAGTCCGTCCCTGCCAAAATTATCATACACGATCTCCCGGGTTTGGGGACGATCGACTTTCCCGATCAGTATCTCTTCCGGCTTTTCTTCTGCTGTGTCAAAACCGGTAGGTATGGTAACGCCGGTTATCCGGTACAGGTAGTCCTGCAATACTTTGGCAGCCTCTACTTCCGCCAGGGTAGCCTTCGCGGGCATAACGATGGTATAGGGCGATTTTCCCTTTTTCACCAGGGTGATCTTCTGTGCGGCAAGTGTATGGCAAACGAGCAGCAGCGATAACAATTGAATAAGCCTTTTCATATTGTCATTTTTTATCGTGATTCAATCAAGCTGTTTTACATACCGGCATCAATACTACTGTTAAGCCAATTCAAGAATATCTGTTCTTTTTCCGGCAGACTTGTCCGCCGCAGGAGGATTACGCAGATAAGCGCTGATTTTATTAAGCTACTTCTGCGAAAATCAGCGAAGCCTGCCGGAGATTTATTCGTCACATTCTCATTGACATAATACTACTTTATATCCCAGGTATATACCAGCACATCTCCCGGATCGACTTCCAGGGTATGGGTATATACATCTGCTGGCACCAGCAACCCGTTTTTCTGCACTTTTTGCACTGCCGGGTCCAGCATGATCGTCAACTTCATGGGGTTCAGAAAATCCCTGTTCACGATCACTAAAAACCTGCGCCTGTCTTTTTCAAGTACCGACACTATTGCACCGGCATCACCGGTTTCCAGCACCTTCACCGGACCGGGGAGCGATGCCAGCCGTTTGGTACCCGCCGGCACCTGTTTACCGGTATGTGATACGGACAATAACCGGGCGCCCAGGAACACGCCGGCAAGCGCCTGTATCTCCCGGTTCACCAGTTGAATACGGTCGTATATTTCGGTTCGTCTTCCATCCAGCCCGATCGGGGCATGGTGAAAATCCCACTGGGGATTTATACCGGGTGTCCAGTAGGTAAAATACTGCAATGCCTGCGCCCCATAGGCAAGGTTACTGAACTGCTGCAGCCGGATCTCTCCCACTGTCGGTACCGGGTAAGGCGCATGCGCCACCGTGAGCGCGAATGCCCAAAACGGCAGTCGGTGCTTTTGAGCAAGCCCTGCAATGATCTCAAGGTTTTTATACCACTGCGGGCGAAGTGTACGGACGCCGTTATTTTCTATGACAGGATAATGATCAAAAGAAATAAAGGAAACCGGTACCTCTTTCAGAAACTGCTCCACGTGTTGCTCAAACACATCTTTTCCCGGCTCAGGCTGAAAATCTTTACCGAATAATTGCGCTGTACCCGCATAGTTCGGGAACAGGTTGATATAACAGGGATGTTTTTTATCCACGGACGCTATTCTCTTCACCCACTCGCCCAACTGTGGAAAATCGGCTGCGCTGGGTTCATCCCTGAGATGATACCCATATAAAGCAGGATGCTTCATCAGTCTTTTAGCTGTTTCTTCCGGATGTGATTTTAGTTCCGGACAGGAAGGCAACAGCTTCACGCCCGTTTGCCTGGCAATACCCAACGCCTTCTCAACTGCCTCAATGTTTGAATACCAGGAGAAATTAATATTGATCCCCGATTCCTTCAGTTCCCTGAACCGTTCAACGGTTGTCTCTGCCTCCGGCACGCCCACCCAGGCCACGATAGGGAACTCTTTATCCGCCACCAGCTTCTGCTGGGCAATGACATCCGCGGCCGGAAAAAGCAAAGGAAGCAACAACGTGTACAGTATTTTCATTTATCATTCAGTTAAACATGCAATAGAGTGGCTTTCGCAGGTCGGCACGGATCGGCACTTTCAGTGCCTGCCGGTCTTTCCTTCTTCAATGTGTTGTATCCGGAACCATTAAGGCATTAAGAACATTAAGTATATACCAAATACAGGACCAGACAGTTGTCAGTGCCTGCCGGTCTCTCTTCCCTCCCAGCCGGTCTTTCCTTCTTCAATATAGAGTTCCGTAACGGTTTTGGATACCCGATCATCCACCTCTTCCACCAATTGAATGCGGAGTGGCGATGTTAATTTCTTCTGCCAGTGCAGCACCGGCGTATAGGGCTTACCGTTCGGGGGTGTTTCAAACACCAGGTATGCCCATTTCTCGGTAAAGAAGTTACCCTTTAATACGGGCACCATCTGTTGCATATTGGATGATAGGAACGGCAGCGATAATGCTCTTGCCCAGTATATCCAGGGACCGCCCGTGATATAAAAGAACGGGTTCAGCAGCCGTGCCCGGTTCTCCAGTCCTGTATTGGCATAGCTCAACTGGATGCCTGCAAACCCTACGCCTGTCTCCTTGTTGTAAAAGCTGATCCATGGAACATCATCCAGCATTTTCACATCCGTCAGCTCGGGCATATTCACCACATCATATTCCATAACGGAATCCCGCAACGCATCATACCAGGCGGCATGCGTGATCAGTTCACGTTTGAAAACGATCTCCGCATTGCGCAGGGCGATCACGTTCACGGTCTCGTTGATGCGCAGATTGGTGGTGCTGAAAAAGTAAGGCTTGCCGGGGAAGAACTCGTACCGGACAGAAGCATCCACTTCGGGTATTTCCCGCAGTCCGCCCCAGACATCGCTGAATGAGATGACAGGCCCGGTAACCGCCTTCACATTTTCCGGCGGCCGCCAGTCCGATGTATGGGTCCATGGTGCAGGCGGTGCATAGATCTCGGGGTTCCAGTGAATGGCGCCGTTGGTTTCTTTCCGGTGGTAGAGGGGATACTCCGGTTTGCTCTTTAAGGTCAACTGGTCGAAGTGACCGGAATGCGGATGCAGCCCCACTTCAATAAACTTATTCTCTACCCGTAATCCCGGCGCTTCTCCCTGCACTTTCAGATCAGTATCATAGTTTTTTATCATGGCGTCCCTGTTGCCGTAATACACCAGGAAGATACGGCTGCTGCGGGCCGGCACATCCGCCAGGAAAGCAACCCTCGCGGAAATGGTGGGCATCCATACCGGGATACTTCGGGTAGACTTCCCTGTTGCATCCGGCGCCATATCATCTTCCACCAGGTATTCCTGTATATCATATACCTGCGAAGGCACTTCCTTTACCGCTTTGGTGACGGGATCGAAGGCTATCACCCTTATTTCCCTTTTCAGATCCTCCACTTCATCAGGGTAAAAAGGCAGCAATACCTCCACCGGTTCCGCTTCCCGGTTTTCACCGGCCGTTTCACTGAGTACAACGGACTTGTATTTTTTCCATGCATTGTCGAATACCATACCGGATGGCGCCGTCACTTTTTGCGTATGGCTCAGTATAACATCATTTTTACTATGCGCCAGGTTTTTCTTCATCCGCACATTTACTTTTACTTCATAGGTTTCTCCCGGGTTCCATTTTACCCACCCGATCACCGATGGCGTACGGTATAATTTATGGTCCTGCGATAACCCTGCGCCGGAAGGCGGCCGGTTGGTAAGATGCGGATAGGATAGATCTCCCAGATCGTGCTCCGCCCTGAGATCGGTATACCGGAGCGTTTTCCCGTTTACCACCATTTCCACTTCAATCATTGAGCTGGCAGGCAACTGTATATCTGCCTTGATGTGGTAGTAAGGGATCGCAGGAGCGGGATAGTTGATCTCCAGCTTTGATACCTCCAGCTTTTGCGCCTTCACTGTTATTGCCAGCATAACAACGGCTGTCAAAAAAACAAATTTCCTCTTTGCCATTTTCATTATTCAGTTCTTTGTTCCAAAATAAGCAATCTTCGTCAAACCCGTTTACCGCTTCGTGACCAGGTTCCTGTCCCTGAGCGCCTGTACGCTTTGCTCCCACCTGTTGCCTGCTCCCCACATGTAGTATGAAAAATAGGTAGTGTTGCGGGTAAACAGCGGCACCCACGGCTGGAACTCGGCATAATAATAATGCGCATCACTATTAGACGGATGGTTCATCCACATATGCAGGAAAGCCGGCTGCTTTACCGGGAAGGCGCCTGCAAAAGAAATATCCTGCTTCGTATCATACCCTGCATTCCATCCTTCGTTGATGAAGAAGGCCCTGCCATAATATTTTTCCGGCATCATCCGGTATTCATGCAGTCCGTCCATTTCCGGGATAATAAATAAATCTTCCGGTCCGTGCGCTTTTCCTATTTCCAGGATGGGCTGCGGGCCGAGCATGCTCAACTCCGGGTTTTTCATGGTAAGGGCAAACCGCACTTCCAGTAAAGGAGAGTTACCATACAGCGTAAATATCTTTTCGATCACATTGCCGTAGTAGTTGGCCTTCATGACCACCTGCACATATTCGCCTTCTTTTTTTACCACGGCAGCGTCATATACCTTGTGGGTTTCGATGCTGGGCTGTCCCAGGAAGTCTTCAAAACCGCCATAAGGATAAAAGCCTCTTTCACGGTAGGG
Organism: Chitinophagaceae bacterium; assembly: GCA_037190885.1. Classification (GTDB taxonomy): domain Bacteria; phylum Bacteroidota; class Bacteroidia; order Chitinophagales; family Chitinophagaceae; genus Agriterribacter. Next base: position 142,318 of record JBBCJQ010000007.1, on the reverse strand, counting down.
ACGCCTGTCATCCACGGGCTTGTCCGGCCATAATTTAAAAAGCACGTTGTCGTTCCGGGATTTCACAATATACTCTATCACCCGGGCGCCGGTGGCAAGTAAAGTGATCTTCACCTGGTCGTTTTCCATCTGGTATTCGCTGACGCCATCATTATTCAGGTCTACCTCCTGCAAGCCCGCTGTTCCGGCCGAGCCTTCCACACCCAGCTGGGTTTCGGCAGTAACGCCCATAGCAGTTGTTTTTACCAGATAATTACCCGCGGGAATGCTGATATCAAAATTTGCTGTAGCAAAATGCCCCTTCTGTACTGCTACGGTCTGTTCGGTCTCAAAAACAGTATTGGCCGCATCCGTCATATCCTTCACCGATACCTTTACTGGAAAAGTATTTTCATCCGTGAAATTGTGAACACTGACCGGGAACTGTATCCCGGAGCTGTGACCATACAGGAGGGCATGCACCGAAACAGCAGGTGGCATATCCAGTAATGCAACAATTGTTTTTGACCGGTTGTCACCCCATTTCAGTTCGAGTGCTACCGGGTTGGGACGGCCCATTGCCTCCGGTGTTGCGTCAATATCCAGGCTCACCTGCCTGGAGGTATTTGCCGCGAGGTCTATACGTAACAGACTATCTCCCTTTAGTCTTAACTGTTGCGGCAGGCGAACCAGCAGTTCCCCTTCCAGGCGGTAGGCATTACGGTTCGTTATGGTAAGCTGCACCTCGTTTCCCCGGGTGACCACTTCCATATTCACCTGGTCTCCAAAATAACTTTCCAGGAAATTCCTGTCCAGCAACAATAATTGCAGGGTTTTCCTATAGGTCTCAGGACCCATCATTTTCCCTTTTTCAAGAATACCGACCCCCCGTTTTTCCAGGATGCCCTCCCAGAGCTTTTCCCTGGTGAACGGTTGTCCTTTGGGGTGAAAAATAACCATCGAATTGGTGATGCCGCTCTTCAGGTTTCCTGTGCCCAGAATAAAAGGCTTCTCCTCACTGTTGATCTGGCCGATGTTACCCGCATGAGCTATATAGCCATCGTATGTAAACCTGTCCAGCGCATTGCCATATACCGGGCGGAACACGTATCCTTTTTTTTGTTTGGCATAATCTATCCAGGCATCAGGTGTAAACAGGCTCTGTACCTGCAGTCCCTCATAGTCCTCACAGCCATATATAGGCGAAAATCCCACATCCGTCACTATAGGAAGATCCACTTCTTTCACCCAGCTCTCTATCTCATCCTTCGCCAGGAACTCCATATAACCGTCGAAAACAAACCAGGAGTTTCCCTCGTTCATCCCCAGGCCGATCAGTTCTATCGGTGTCCCGGGTGTACAGGTCACACTTTTGATCAATGACTGCACACCAAACCATCCCTTCTGCAGGTCATATTCCTGTAATACTTTTTGGGTATTATCCAGCAAGTCCCTGAATATACTCAATTGCGATGCACCCCCGATAACGGCATATAAATTCCTGTTGCCATTCCGTAACGTAAATGCGTACACCGGCTGAAAGTCCGGGTCTCCCGCCTGGTAACTGTCCAGCTCTCCGGCTATATCTCCCGGCGTGTGTTTTGACAACAGGTTTTTAGCCACATCCGATGCCGTATCAATAAGGATCAGCACATGGTTATTGGCAGCAAATGCCTTTTCAATATCAGTGACGGGAGGGTTTTCAAGTGTTGTATAGCTGTTTTGCAGCAGTGCGTTCACAAAACCTTCTTCCAGTTGCAGACCCGGTATGCCCAGGTCTTCTGCCAGGTCTGGTTTGCTTTGCAGGATGGCAGCATCCGCATCCGTTATATTGACGCGGTACAGGTTGCCATACCGGTACCTTTGCTCATACACATTCTGCCAGTATTCCGTATATCCGGAAAAGCGAAAATCTGAACGGACGGGAGATACGCCGGATATATCAGACCGGGCAGGTGTAAAATGATCCAGGCTGTTTTTAACACCACAGCCGGCAATAAGCACCAGGAAAAGGGATAACCCCGCAGCATACTTTCTCATAATGTGATCAATGGTAGTTTAATGTGGATGATGATCGGTCAGCAACCTTTTCGATGAACATGAAATTTCGTTATTTAATTGATCATTTCGGCATTTCCTGCACGATTCTTTTACTATTTGGCCTCCTCTACAAATTTCTGAAAGCTATCCATACTTTGCCGGTATTCTGCAAGATGGGTAATACCTTCCCTGGTAATGATGTCCAGCACTTTTGCATAGGTGCCGTCATTCCTGGCTGCCACCGGGTTGCGCATACATTTCAGGTACATCACCGGCAATGCGCTCAGTTCGATCCTGGCTGCTGTTTTTTCGTCATCTGCCACCTTCACTGCCTGCTCAAACAGATCCAGGGATGTTTTTACATATTCATCCGGGAACATCCTGTCGCCCGGCTGCAGGCCTATTTTCATGTGGGTTTCGGGCGTTACAAGCCGTTGGGTGATATCAAAATATTCGCGTACAAACCGGCCGCCCCTCCCGTAATACCCGTGTATAAAATCGTCAATGACCTCCTGCGTATCACATTCGGGGTCCCACAACAATCTGGCAATAAGAAATGCTTTCAACTCTGAGAATTCGCCTCCACGGCTCTGATAGGCTGCCTGCTCCATAATGCCGATGGCCTTGTTATCGCGGAAAGTTTTGATATTGGATTGTAAAACAGCAAAATTGGGATAAGGCATGATATAATGGGCGAAATTCACCACATAGTCCCAGATATATAACTGGGGGGATATGGCGGCCCATTTTTCCATGTCGTCGAGGAAGGATTTATTGTGCTCACAGGACTTCAGGTCATGCGCCACGCAAGCCTCTATCGGGCATAACCGCACCACTACATTATGCCGGGGATTTATATTGACGGGAGGCTTCCGGGTATATTGATAGGCAAGCGTGCCGATGTATTTATCCGGGAATTCTTTTTCAATGGCTTCCGCTACCTGGTTCACAAACCATATCATCAGTCCGGATTCTTCGCCTTCCCTTTTTACGATCGCCTGGCATTTATCGCACTCGCAGGGATTATAATAATCGTTTTGCGATACATCGTATATCCTGTACTCCGGCTGTTCGCGCATATGCTTTTTCAGGCGGTCTGTAAGTATCTTGAGGACGTTTTTGTTGCTCAGGCATAGCTGCGCCAGCTCACGCCTCGTTCCTTTCATGACCTCATACACTCTTTTTCCGTTTATTAAGCTATAATATTCCGGGTGCTTTTCATAAAACTCTTCCGGCGGTACCAAAGGATAGAAAGTGTGCACCCGCCAGAACGCTTCTACCCCTCCGGGCTGCTTTACAAAATCCATCCTGCCATTCATCTTATTCCTTGCCGCCCAAACAGGATCGAACGCTTCGAAATAGAAATCATTTCTGACCCTTATGCCGGGTGCACTTTTATAATTATAATTACCAAATACAAGGTTTTGCTTTTTGGGAACAACGCTCACCTGTGGGGTATACCACCTGCAGCCAAATTCATTTTCCAGGAAAGAGAATACGCCATACATCGTTCCCCTTTCTTTTCCACCGTAGATAAATACGTTCCCGCTATCACTGAAATAATGATAGGACTCATCATCGAACGCCGGCTGAGGATTACCGGTCTTTTCTTTTACTTCCTCAGTATAGCCCAGCACGATCCGGGCGCCGTTATACTCCCTGTGCTGCCATTGTACAGGAAGATAGGTTCCGCTGATCCGGAACAGCCAGTAGCGCAGCTCTTCCGCCACCCACTTTTCCGATTCAGATGCTTCCGGGTTCAATACAATCCTGTAAGATGTGTTGTTGTCAACCGGAATATTGGCAAATGCGCTGTTTGCTACAGCCACTGCAATAAACAGCCTTACCAGCACAAGCATTGTTTTCATAATTGATCTGTGTTTAGGTGTATGTTATTGTATTATTGAGCAGTTTCCACAAATTTCATGAAGGTTTCCTTAGTCTCCCGGTATTCGGCAAAATGCGTTACACCTTCTTTCTCAACGATACGTATCAGTTTTTGAAAGGTGCCGTCACTACGGGCCGCAACCGGTTGCCTCCGGCACTTAAGGTACATAACAGACGTCGCCGTCAGCTCCACTCTTGCAAGGATATCATTATTATCCGCCACCCTGTATGCCTTTTCAAAAATGGAAAAAGATCTGTCTACAAATTCATCGGTGAACATTTTATCATCCGCATCGAAGCGGATATACATATGTGTGTCCGGCTTCACCAGGCTGTGCACCAGGTCGAAATATTCGCGGATATACCTGCCGGATCTTCCATAATAACCGTGGATAAAATCATTGATCACTTCCTCCATATCGCAATCGGGATTCCATAACAGCCGGGCGATGGTGTAACATTTCAGCTCTTCAAACTCACCGCCCCTGCTCTGGTGATTGGCCTGTTCCATGATGCCAATGGCCTTATTTTCCCTGAACGTTTTGATATTGGGCTGCAGCACATAAAAATTGGGATAAGGCATCAGGTAACGGGCAAAGTTGACCACATAATCCCATATATACAGATGCGGCGAGATGGCTGACCAGGCTTTCAGGTCGTCCATAAAGGATTTGTTCTGCGGGCATTCATGCAGGGGGTGTGCCACACAAGCTTCAATAGGACACAAACGCACCACCACATTATGCCGGGGCCGGACATTTTCAGGAGCACTTCGCGTGTACTGGTAAGCAAGCGTACCTATATATTTATCGGGGAACTCTTTTTCAATGGCTTCGGCAACCTGGTTCACAAACCATATCATCAACCCCGATTCATGTCCACCCTCTCTTTTTACGATCGCCTGGCATTTATCACACTCACATTGATTATAATAATCGTTCTGCGACACATCGTAAATAAGAAATTCCGGATATTTCCTGATGTTTTCTTTTATGCGCTGTGTGATGATCTTCAATACATCTTTATTGCTCAGGCACAGTTGCGCCATCTGGTGCCTGTCGCCCTTTATTACCTCGTGCACTCTTTTGCCATTAATAAGACTGTAGTACTCCGGGTGTTTGCTGAAAAACTCTTCCGGGGGCATTAAGGGATAAAAGGTATGCACGGACCAGTAGGTTGCTTCACCACCCGGCTGCTTTTTATAGAATATGCCGTCATTGGGTTTGTATTTGGGATCCCACAAGAACATTCTCCCGTTCATCTTATTTCTTGCGGCCCAGGTGGCATCAAACGCTTCAAAATAAAAATTATTCCGTACCGGAACACCCGGCTTTTCCCTGTGATCACAGGGTGTAAAGGACAATGAAGGCTTTTCGGGGATCAGGCTTATCTGCGGGGTGTACCACCTGCAGCCAAATTCATTCTCCAGGAAGGAAAATACGCCATACATAGTACCCCTTTCTTTTCCCCCGCAGATATACACATTACCATCCGCGACAAAATAGTGATAGGATTCATCATCAAATGCAGGTTCCGGCAACCCTGTCCTGGCTTTTATTTCATCATTGTAGCCCAAAACGATCTTCGGTCCGGTGTAGGGATGATAAGCATTGTAGACCGGGACGTATTCCCTGCTGATCTGGTATAACCAATGCTGCAGTTCGGTAGCTGCCCATTTTTCTGATTCGGAAGCATCGCTGTTCAATACGATCCCGTAACCGCTGACTTTTTTGCCTTCGCTTTTTGCTTTTCTGATGCTGGTTACGGGGTCTGCCGTCAATGGAGATACGGGCATTATCAATCCTCCAAGCCCCAGTCCTGCCATTCGTATAAAATCTTTTCTGGTAGTAGACATAAATAAAAGAGTTGAAGCCGGACAGTATGCATCTGTCCGTTTAAATAATATTGAGTTACCCGGATATGCCACGAATGACATATCCGGGATGATCATTTATCAGTAGCCCGGGTTTTGCTTTAATACAGATTCTCCGTTCACCTTATCCGACAGGTCTATCTGTATCTGGGGGATCGGCCATATTTCATGCTTTCCTTCAGTAAACGACATGCCGGCTATCGGAGGCATTACCGTACCTTCTACCTGCATGTAGTTATTCATTACCTCGGAAGCAATACCCCAGCGGACAAGATCAAAAAAGCGCATACCTTCCATACCAAATTCAAGCCTCAGCTCTGTACGAACAGCTTTCAACGCATACTCTTTGGATGGAAATTCATTTGTATAAGGTTCCACACTGTAATTAGCCGCCGGGGTGCCGTCATCAAATCGTACCACTTCAGATTGTTTGGCCCGGTTGCGTATAAGGTTCACCAGGGTCCTGGCATTTGCCAGCGTACCTGCTTCTGCCTCACATTCTGCCAGCCAGAGTATTACATGTCCCAGCTTGAATACCCGGTAGTTGTTGGGGTTCAGTCCTGTCATCCAGCCCGTAGTTGTTGCAGAGCTGGCTTCTGATTTCAGGAACATATTCTTTTTGTAATTGTATGGGCCCATATTTACGGCATCCACTACCCATGAATCTCCGCCATGCACTACCCCGTAATCCAGGAAAGGAACACCGGGACGGCCCACCGTATGGTCGAGCCGCGGATCCACGGGCCCGGTGTACAGCACGCCATCCCCTGTTTTGGAGTAGGGTAATATATCATCTGCAGAGTAGGTATCTTCCAGGTATGGAAGACCGTTATTATCTACCCGGAAAGCGCTGACGAAGTTATGTGTAGCCTGGAAAAAAGCGCCCTGGATACCCAGACCGGCTGTTCCGTGCGGGAATACCAGGCCATCTCCCCAGTTGGCATTAGGAGATCCCACAGCGCCGTCATTCACAGCATATTGTATTTCCCATATGGACTCCGCGTTATTATTATGCGCAATGCGGTAATTTTTCTCGTAGCTGTCCATCAACTGGAACGGGCCGTTTTCATACACATCCTGCAGCAAGGGCAGTGCCAGGTCAAATTTTTTCTGGAACATATACACCCTTGCCAGGTAGGTTTTGGCAGCCCAGGAGGTTACCCGGCCCTTATCGCCCCAGGAAGGCGGAAGGTTATCCACAGCAAACTTCAGATCTTCTTCCATTTCGGGCCAAACAGCATGATCATTGGGTACAGCTCCGGGATTCTCCGTATTTTCATCTATATAAGGCACTTTATCATATACAATAGTGAGGTAAAAATAAAAATGTGCCCTTAAAAACCTGGACTGTGCTTCTGCCTGGATAATTTCTTCCGGTGTCATATCCGTTACCTGGGGTAAGGTTCTCAGCACCTCGTTGGCTCTTGTTACCGCTTCGTAATAGGAAGCCCAGCGGTTAGCAACATACGAATTGGCTGCGTCTACATAAAAGTATTCTATCGGGTTGATCTGCGATTGGTCTCCCAGCGAGGATCCCTTACGGGCATCATCGCTGGCCACGCTTCCCCATACCCAGTTGGAGACAGAGCTCGCCCATGCCAACGCCGCATCGTTTACCATCGTACCGTCTGTACAGGCATACACACCTATCAGCAACGCTTCCACCCCGGCTTTGTTTGTTAGCTGATCGATGTTGGCCTGCCCCTTAGGCAGTATTTCAAATTTTGAGCAGGAAAGGGTAGTGCCTGCCAAAACAAAAATGAATATTATTAGCTTTTTCATCCTTAAATGATTTTTTATGAATCGAAAATTCCTCCGTCAAATAAAATGCCCTGCCTTTACAGGTTGATCTCCAGTCCGACCATGACGGTCTGGGAAGTGGGATATACCCCGTTATCAATTCCCAACGTCAGGTTGTTCACCGGTGTCACTTCCGGATCCAGTCCGGTGTATCTGGTAATGGTAAACAGGTTGGTCGTCTGGGCATATATCCTCGCGCCCCTCATTTTCAGCCTGTCGGCAAGGCCGGAAGGCAGGTTATAACCAATGGTGAGGCTTTTCATCCGGAAAAAGGAACCGTCTTCCAGGAAGGCCGAATTGGGCAGATGCAACTGGGTAACATCTCTTGTAATGATAGGCATGGTTATCTTGTCACCGTTTGTATATCTTTCCTCAGTCCACGATTCATAGAGATGCCGCTTCGTATTTACGTAGGCAAAACCATCCCATAATAAATAGTTCAGCAGCCTGTTGCCCTGTACCCCCTGGAAGAACATGGCCACATCCCAGTTTTTATACTTCAGATCGATATTCAACCCGTAAGTAAATTTGGGATGCGGATTACCCATAAAGGTCCTGTCGTCGGCGGTAATAACACCATCTCCGTTCACATCCTTATATCTGAACATGCCGGGCTTGCTATAGGTATCCACTCCATTGGGATCGGGGTTATATTTGGGATGCCGGCTGATCTCATCCCAGGTATTGAAGATCCCTTCCACCACATAACCATAATAGGAAGAGATGGGGTACCCTGCTTTTGATGCATTGTAAATAGAATTGCGCAGCGTGCTGCCAAAACGTATTTCATCCGGCTTGTCATTCAGGCTGATCACCTTGTTCTTATAGTGAGAGATATTTGCCTGCACATTAAATGAAAAGTCTTTCCCGATATTGTCCCTGTAACCTATAGAAGCGTCAAAACCCCGGTTCTGCATTTCCCCTATATTAACGGAAGGCAGCTCTACCAACCCGTAAGTAGCAGGCTTGGAGTCCGGATACAGCATGTCTGTAGTTTTCCGGTTGAATACATCAAAAGCCAGCTCAAAACGCTGGTCAAACAGTACCGCGTCTAAGCCGAAGTTAGTGGTAGTGGTACTTTCCCACCTTGCATCCGGGTTACCAAGCCTGTATTTACGAAACCCCGCCTGCGAAGATGTGGTGTTGGCACCTGAGATATTGTAATAGGCCTCAAACATGTTAGCCCTGTAAGTACTGTAGATATTGTAGTTGCCCACATTGTCATTCCCGTTTTGTCCCCAGGCGGCTCTCAGCTTCAGATCCGATATCCAGCTGATATTTTCCATAAAAGCTTCCCTGGACAAACGCCACCCTACTGCCACTGCAGGAAAGGTACCCCAGCGGTTGTCCTGTGAAAAGCGTGAAGAGCCATCCCTGCGCACCACCCCTTCCAGCAGGTATTTTCCTTTGTAATCATAATTCAGTCTTCCGAAATAAGAGAACGTGTACCACTCATCGAAAATACCGGAGGCATTAGGGTCCTTTTCACCGGCATCCAGCACCATATAATCCAGGTCGGTCAGGGAAAAAGTGGACCTGCTACCTGAAAGCACTTCGCTAAAATTGCTTACTACAGATGTACCGACAAGCACATTCAGATTATGCTCCCCGAAAGAGTTGTTATAGTTGAGTGTATTGTCCCAGTTATACTGCAAACCGCCGTTGTAGGCTTGTGTAAGTATATCGGAAGCCGCCGCATCGGTTGACTCATACATGATCAGGTTACGGTCCATGCCCCTGATAGCATTCAAGTCTACACCTACCAGTGATTTCAGGGTAAAGTTGCTGACAGACGCTTCGGCATATGCATTCCCCAGTATCCTCAGTCTTTTTGAATAGTCATCCTTATTCCTGTAAAGCAGGGCAGCCGGGTTCCAGCCACCTGCCCAGTTACCCATAATATCCGTCACGGGCATCATCGTACTGGTACGGGCAGCCAGGGCTATGGGGTTAAGGTCGTTGTTATTGGCAATGCCGTTTTGAGTGGTGTAGGCTACTCCCAGCGCTTCCCCTACTTTTAACCAGCTTGTCACCTCCGCATCTACATTGGAACGCAGGGAATACCGTTCAAATCCTGTATGCTTCAGAATACCATTCTGGTTGGCATATCCGAACGAAAAAGAGTAGTTCGTTTTTTCCGAACCGCCTGATACACCCAGGTTATACTCCTGGATCAGGGGGTTGGAATTGGTCACTTCATCATACCAGTCTGTTCCGGTTTTATTGGCCCTGATGATGCCGTAGTAAGGCCTCGGCCAACGGTATAATGCCGGATCCACTTCAGGATCGCCCTCCATTTTTCCGATCGGCAATATGTAATCGGGAATAACCGGTTCCGGTCCGTATCCGTACATGGGGTTTCCCCAGTTTACATCGCCTACCTGCAGTCCGTCATTCCTGAATTGCAGCCAGGCCAGCTCCCCTGCTTCCTGCGGGTTTAATACATCCATCTTATTCTTATTCCACTGGGTACCCAAACGCGAAGAGAAGTTGATCCTGGGCGCACCGGTCTTTCCTCTCTTGGTCGTTATCAGTATCACACCGTTAGACGCCCGGGAACCATATATGGCGGCAGAAGAAGCGTCTTTCAGCACCGTCATGGATTCCACATCATTCGGGTTGATGCTGGCCAGTCCTTCTGTTGCAGGCACACCGTCAATTACATACAACGGATCGTTATTGTTGATGGAGCCAAAACCGCGTATACGCACCAGGGGCGTTCCGCCCGGCGTATTATTATTGGTAACCGTTACCCCGGATACTCTCCCCTGCAGCCTGGAAGCCACATTTGCATCCGGCATCACAGACAATTCATCCGAACTGACCGTAGCCACAGAACCTACCAGGCTGGCTTTCTTTTGAGTAGCGTATCCTACCACCACCACTTCATCCAGCCCTGTTGCCGCCATCTTCAATACGATATCTTCCAGTTCTGTCCGGCCGTTTACAGAAACCTCGCGGGATTCGTAACCCACCATGCTGATCTCAAGGATATCATTATCTGCTGCCACTATTGAAAAAGATCCGTCAGCTCCGGTGGTAACGCCTGAATTTTGCTGGCCCCTGACTTTTACAGTAACCCCTGCCAGTGGGTTGCCGGACTCGTCCACTATCCTGCCTTTTACTTCTACCTGGTCCGCCAGCTTTGCGCGGTTGGGAGAGATCACAACCAGGTGGTTATTGATGATCTTATAAGAAAGGGTCTTTCCCAGGACCAGGTCAAGTATCTCCGGTACCGTGGCATTTTTAACATGCACATTTACCTTACCAAGCTTTTTTATATCCTGCTTCAGGAAGAAAAACCGGTAATCACTATCCTTCTGTATGTCCCTGAATACCCTTGCCGCTTCCACCTGTTCCAGGTTCAGGGAAAACCGCTCCTGGGCGGTTCCTTTAGCAGAAAGCTGTAAAAGAGGTACTAAGAGGAGTAAAAAGGTCAATTTCATAAACAGTAGGTATCTGGAGACCAGATGCATGGGAATGTCCTGCAGCAAATGCCTGCATTTTTTCATACTTTTGATTTGAAAAGTTAAAAAATCGGGAATAAGCCTTCCTGCCAGTCGTGCTTATCCTGTTTACCTAAAATTTAGCTTTGGAGAGGAAGAGTACTGATCTTCCTCTTTTTTGTGTAACCACTTTAAGGTGGTCCGTGAGAAATCATAAACATGGTTCTGATCATTTTATGTATATGTCTTTGTTTACCATTTCATATTTAAAGTCCACCAGCATTTGTAAGATTTGTAATGCCTGCTGAATATCTACATTGTCAAAATCACCGCTCATCAGGATACTTTTCATGGACTCTTCTTCAAAATGGATCCGCACGTCATACCATCTTTCCATTTTTAGCGCCACCGTTTCAAACGGCTCATCAGAAAAAACGATCTTTTCTTCAGTCCAGGCAATTTCTTCCTGTATCGCCTTCTGTTCCTGATGTGCAGACCTGGTACTCACTACTTCATACTTCAGCTGCTGCTGATCGTCCCTGTAAAACTTTTCGTTTTTCAGGGAGAGCTTTTCACTTGTCAGCAGGATCACCTTCTTTTCCGAATCTTCTTTAAGACTGACTTCCACTTTTCCATGAACGACCATTGTCTCTATATCCTCCCGGGTATTATACGCTTTCACATTAAAAGCCGTACCCAGCACTTTTATGATCATGCGGTCTGTATTTACAAAAAACGGGTGCAGCGAATCTTTTAATACTTCAAAAAATGCCTCGCCGGAAAGAAACACTTCCCTGTAAACGATCCCAAACCGGTTATTAAACCTGATCTCGCTTCCGCTATTCAGCAACACCTGGCTTCCGTCCGGCAATACAATTCTTTTCCGTTCCCCTTTCAGGGCAATTATGACAGAATCTGTATCGGCTACTACTTGCGCTACAGCATCTTTATTCTCGCTGCTGAAAAAAAAAATGCTGAATACAACAATCGATATAAGCGCCGCAGCGATCAAACCGGAAAGCCGCTTTACTTTATTATTTCTCAAAACAGGGGGGGCATCAGCAAAATCACCGTTGTTGATTTTCGAGACAAGACTCTTCCATTTCTCTTCAACCAGGTGCGTGTCTTCCAAAGATTTTTTATTCCATACTTCCTGCAACAGTTCAAGGGAATGGGGGTCGATGGATTTTTGTTGCAGCAAACGTATCAGTTCTTCATGCTCTTCCTTTGTCAGCTCGTTACTAACTTTCTTTCCGATCAATACATACAGCCTGTTATCGACCATTTTAGTAAAGTATTACAGTATTATTAAGAGAGACACAGGAAAACACGGCATCCCCTAGTCGGCCGGGGTCTTTTTCTAAAAATTATTTTTTCACGGTGGAAACGGGTAATGAAAGCAGGAAGTCCACCTTTAATACAGCAGCCAGCTTCTTTACAGCCGCAGCGATCTGATTTTCTACTGTTCGGGGAGATATCTCAAGGATCTCGGCAATTTCTTTATATTGTAGCCCGTCCTCTTTAGCCAGTTTATATACCAGCCTGCACCTGGGGGGAAGGTCATTGACCGCCTTGTTGACTGCCTGCAGCATCTCTGAAACGACCATTATATCTTCCGGGTCGGAAACCAGTCCGCAACAAACCACATCCGGGTTGTCAAGGGAAACAAGATTTTTACCTCCATTCCTGTTGATATGGTTCATGCACCTGTTCCTTACCGAAACATACAGGTATACCTTAAAATTTGAAATAGCGGTCAGCTCAGACCTGTTTTTCCAGATGCTGACAAAGACATCTTCTACTATTTCCTCTGCTACTTCCCGGCTCTTTACAATTGATGCTGCAAATTGCCGGAGTGCAGTATAGTGATAATTAAATAATCTACCGAATGCAGGCTGGTCATCAAAAAGAGACACACGTTGTTGCAGGCTTATTATCTCTTTAGCAGTCATGCAGGAACAATATTATACTGGACTAACAAGACAATAAAGATACCGCATTTTCTCAGAAAATCTCTACTGATAATTTTCATGAATCAGTTGACCGGGGAAATATTTTCAGCGAAAATTTAAATAATGTTATATATGATAAATGCATAATTTTCTGAAAGGGTACTGTCATGTTTTTCTTTGCAAATGACATATCAGGCGGCTGCCTTTGTGTATTCGATGGAATAAACGAAGGAGGACGTGTCGCCTAAAAAGGATGCAGAGAAACAGCTCACCGCCCCGGCGCGTCATTTTTCGGACGGACCTATGGTTGGGATCGAAATACGTCACTCCAGTCGTTATTTCGAAGAATCCGACGAAGAAGGATGAGGAGAAATCTGCCTGTGTGGAATACCTCGTTCAGGAAAAGATGGATATAACATCCAACGATCATTCATGGTGTAAACACAAACCATCGCTGGCTTTTCGCCGGGATGGTTACATTCAGATGCAGTTGAGTGCCATTCAATGTGCTCTTTGTTGTACCCTTGTCCTCCTCGCTTATTATGGCCGTTCCTTTTAACCCCGTATAATACAGATCAATTGTTATACTACGGGTGATCGGTTCATTCAAAGGATTATATATCATCAACAGTCCTTTTTCCTTACCATGCGGGTTCACATGCAGGATAGCATCATAATCCCTTCCATCGGGCCGGCGGACATGTATGATATCCGCATCCAGCACTTCGCGGTGCTTCTTATAAAAATCAACCCATTGCTTCACCAGCGCTTTTGTTTCAGGAGCGTCGTATAACTGGGGACCACGATAACAGGCCTGCACACCCGCACCAAACAGGTTGGCCAATCTTTGCCCGTAATGCGGTAAATGATCTTTCAACGGTTCGATGGTGGCAGCGGCCCCACCGCCATGATACTGTACCAGGGGGACGAACATCCATCCCATGGAAGGTGTTTTCTGCCAGGTACCGTCGTATATGTTTTGCCTTTCGATGATCTCCTGCAGTTCCCGTGGCAACGACCAGTTGGTTTCCCGGTAGCCCATGGCCACTTTGGTGCTGCCGCTCAGGAAATACCAGTCAGGCACATTGAGGTATATGCCCTGACCACGACACCATTTATAGAAGTCCGTTATTTTTTTGTACTGTCTCCACCGGGAATCTTCCAACCCTTTGTGCCCGGGATGATCTTCAGATGCACACACATCGCCGGGGTAGGATCCGTCATGCTCCAACAGGTCGTGACCGGTTGTTTTGTAAAAACGGTACAGGTTGTCAAAATAATTTTGACCCCATTTGCTTTCCAGGCAGGGAGAATGTCCGAATGCCGGCTTCATGCCTTCAGGCATCACTACATCATTCTCTTTATCGATAGAACGGCTGGCCAGCAGTGAGTATCCTCCCAGCGCAATGCCTTTGGAAGCTGCATACTCCTTCAGCTTTCTCATGCGGTTCAGGTTGGCGGCACTGGTATCTTCCATGTTGAACCCGCTCCCGAAGGTCATGATCACCATTTCAAAGCCCACCTCCGCACATTGGTCCACCGCTTTTTTCACGGCTTCATCTTCCGCGCTTCTCACATGCATGATCACGGGATTTTCAGTGACCCAGGGCGCGATGGTCCGGTACATTTTTCGTTGACTCAACCCTCTTCGCTCACGATCGTAGCTATCGAATATCAACTCCCACAGCCGCGGGCTCTCCAGGTATTGTCCGGCTTGCAGTGTTTCACCTATCCCTGTTTTAGGCATGCAGGAGAGAATGGTAGGTGTATTGAGATTATAGTTCACCTGTGTGGTGTAGGCAGGATCTGTAAGCCACTCCACACAGGCATTTTGCGCGGCATTCGGCGACATGGAACCGAACGCAAAATCACTTTCCGCAAACACCGGCGGCATCTCCCAGCGATGATTGAACTCCACCGCACTTTCCGCTTCCGCCAAAGCCAGGTGTTCACTTTTTATATTATTCACAACCAATGGATCCCTGCCGGTATTCTCCACCGTTACCCATTTACAGAGCAGGGGAATGCCATCATATATCTCGTAGTGCACTTTCACCAGCAGGTGCTTCAAAAAATCAAAGTCCGTATTGTTTTCTACGGGTTCGCCCAGCACCAGCACTTCTTCGATCCTGCTTCTGCCCGGCGTACCACTTTTGTTTGCTGAGCGTCTGCCACCTTCCGCACCCGTTTTACCGACACGCAGGACAATGGGTTTGGTTTTTATTTCCCTTTCTACCAGCAACCGGTAGTCGACGCCGTTTTCCGAAATGCTGAACGCCAGTTTGCCTGGCAGAAATTCCATTTTCAGGTAGGAAGATTTTGCCGGATCATACCCGTCAAAGCGCTCCTGCTTTCCAAAGCCTGTAATGCCAAACTGCTTATTGCCGGGTGAAAGAAAAAAACGGGATATTTTTCCATCCGGGTTCACCAGCGCTACGCCGGGTCCCGACACATCACCCATGTCCGTACCCGCATTCAGCTTGCAGATGATCACTTTTGTTTCCTCCGGAACAGAACGCTCTCCATACACAACCGCCTCCGGCGGAGCCAGTATTTCACCGGCTTTTCCTTCATTGTTAAAAGCATTGGCCGGCGCATTGACGGTTGTTACTTTCCACTGCCCCGAGATCGTGCTGAAATCGTCTTTCCACAACAGAACACGTTGTGCATCACCGGTATGCCGGTTATAAAAGCGCTGAATGGTTGATTCAACGGCCGTATACGTAAATGTTAGTTCCAATCCCTTTGGCGGCCAGGGCAGTTGTTTCGGAGACCAGGATGTACGCCGGTTCCATTCCATCCGGGCTTTCACCGGGCTTACATTGAATGACTGCAGTTGCAGGCTGTATGGATCGGATTTCAGACCGGGTATCCATTCCGGCAGCAGGTAATTTCCCACCGTCTGGCCCGTTAATCCCCCCACGTTTACCTGCTGTCCGTTGATCCACAGCACGGCTTCGGGAGAAACGGCCCGGACCAATGCTTCATTGGTTATCAGGTTATCCAGCGCGATGGTGGCAGCATTGGGGGCAAGGGTAAATATTCGGGTGATCAACCCGTTGCTCAGGGCCAGCCAGCCTTCCCCTGTCCGGTAAACAGCCGATGCCGGCAATTGATCCGTTATCAGCCAGTCTTCGGTTACGCGTCCGGGTTTATTATATAGCGGCAGGCTATTGATATCGACCTGTGCTACAACAGCAACTGTATGAAAAATGAGGCCGACTAAAACAAATAAGCGTTTCTTTTTCATAAAAAACAAATATCCAGGTTAAAGGGAACTACGCCAATACGGGTTTCATGGAAAAAATTCCAAATTAGTGATTTATTATTAATAACTTAACACCGGAATTTTCCTGCGCCCTGCACGAGAGAGATTGTCAGCAGGCTGTGCAACGATTGCGAACAGAAGATTAATAAATAATTAAAGTAAAAAGTAGCTCCGGGAAGCCATTTTTTATAACTTTATTAGTTCAGCCAGATGTCCCTTAACCAGCCCCATATCGTTCAGTTGTTTCACGAGATCCATTGTGGAGATGAGTCTGCGCTGTGGCGTTTGCATGGCAATTATTTTCATAAGCTTTTTCGTTTTGTATTATCGATAACCGGTAACAGGGAATGTACGGAAGAAGCCGTGAACGACAGTTTCCTGGACATATGGCAAAGCCGCCATTCGCTGGTGAATATAGACAACCCGGAAGTATATCTTTTTATCTGCGCCAAAAACCGGGCGCTCAGGCAGATCAAAAAACGCAACAATTACGACAGAGTACTGGAAAACATACACGATTTTCCGTGTGCGCTGGAAAGAACCCCACACGATCTGCTGGTAAGTTCAGAGATCCAGCACAGGATCAACCAGGCCATTCAGTCGTTGCCGCTGCAATGCAAGCTTATCTTCAGCCTGGTAAAAGAAAACAACCTCAAATACCGGGAAGTCGCTTCTATTATGGATATTTCAGTGAAAACGGTTGAAAACCAGATGAGCATCGCCCTGAAAAAATTAAGCCGTTCTATTCCCCTGACCCTTATTTCCTGAAAATATTTTCTGCTGCTTTGGGGGTAATTGCTCTTTCGGGGTATCCTTACCTGTATCAAACGATAATTAATTATGCCCGTTTCAAGAATATGGGAATTGCTGGCAAAAAAATACAACAATGAGATCAGCGGGGAGGAGTTGCGGGAGCTGGAGTTATTTTTAGCCCAACACCAGGATGTGTTTCAATTGAATGAGATCATATCCGGCCTGGATGACATCCCTTTGCAAAAAGTAACCGACAGATCCGATGAAGAAAAAAGCCTTGCTGCTATAAAGCAGGCCATAGAAAGAAGGAGAAACGGGGAACAGGAAGCGGTAGCAGTTGCTGCCCCGCCGCAAAAAAAAGGGCGGTTAATGAAACGGGTCGGATGGTGGAGCGGCATAGCAGCCTGTATGGTGCTGGTATGGATTTTCCGGCCAACAGGAGACAGTATCGCCACAAAAGAACCGGCAATGAGCGAGGTGGCTACCAATGCCAGCTCCAAAAGCACGATCCGCTTACCCGACGGATCCACCGTGAAGCTGAACACCAACAGCAGCCTGCAGTATAATGAGGATTTCGGGGTAGGTGGCAGGGAAATAACATTGACGGGCGAGGCTTTTTTTGACATTGTCAAAAACGAGGCGCAACCTTTAACCGTGCACGCAGGCAATGTGAACATAACAGTAAAAGGCACCATCTTCAACGTAAGGGCTTACCGGGAAGACGCTACGGTAGAAGCCTCGCTGATTGAAGGCGCCATAGAGGTATCAGAAAAAAGCGACCCTGAAAGAAAGATACTGCTGCGGCCGAATGAAAAAATACTGATAGGACAAACCCCGGTTGCCAACACCGGCGGAGAAAACAGGATGGCGGCAAAAGAAGGAATACTGGAGCTGGGAAAAATAAAGCCGAATCCCACGGACAGCAGCATCAATGAGATCGTGTGGGTGGAAGATGAGCTAACCTTTCATAAAGAACCGTTTTACAGCCTGGCGCAGAAAATGGAAAGATGGTATAATGTGACCATCCGGTTTGAAACGGAAAAAATGAAAAACATGAGCTTTACCGGGTCTTTTGAAAAGGAAAATATCATTGAGGCACTGGACGCACTGCGGCAACTGGCTTCCTTTACATATACCATTGAAAACAGGACTGTGACCATAACCGGCAGCGAGTAAAAAAATTTATAGTAAAGTTTACTTATATTAAACTTATTTTAAATATACTAAACTGTCGTCCTGATCATAACCTTTTATCATTAAAAAAAGAGAAACATATGACATGATCACATAAATCCAATAAAAAAGGAGATGCTCGCAACATCTCCCCGTCAAGCAAACAGGGAACCTCCGAGAAGCTGTTCCCCTATTATTCAACTTAACAATTTAAAGGTATGCTTTTTTCCAAAACTGATTGGGACAGGCAATGGAAGCCCTGTGGCCCGAAATGGAAATTTATTATGAAAATTTCTTTTATTATTACCACGTGCCTGAGCCTGCAGTTGAGTTTGCTCGCCAACGCACAAAAAGAAATCTCATTAGCGGTAAAAAAGGAACCGCTGCGGAAGGTATTAAGTCTGATCGAAAAGAACTCAGACTACCGTTTCCTGTACACTGACGCACCGGTTTTTGAAAGGAGCCGGGTTACGTTAAAAATACAGGACGCTTCTATATCAGAAGTGATGGCTAAAGTATTGGCCGGCACGGGGCTCGAATACAGGATCAATAACAATGAGCTGGTAGTGCTGAGCTTTTCTCCTGTGCCTGCTCAACAGCGGGCGCTGATCAAAGGAAGGGTAACAGATGAAAACGGCAATCCCGTTGCCGGAGCCACCGTAGTGGTTAAGGGCGGCACCCAATCCGCGGTAACAGACAACGACGGCAGCTTCACCATCGATGCAGATGGCAATGCCACCCTGGTCATCAGCTCTGTCGGCTATACTGACCGCGAAATTGCCATTGGAGGCAGAAGCCTGCTGGACATCTCCCTGCAAACGGATCAAAAAAACCTCTCAGAAGTAGTGGTAACCGCATTGGGTATCAGCAGGGAAAAGAAATCGCTGGGTTACTCCACCCAAAAAGTTGATGGTGCACAGCTGAACGAAGCGCCCGCCACCAATTTTGTAAACAATATTTCGGGCAAGGTTGCCGGCGTTCAGATCAACACCTCCGGTACGGTGGGCGGCTCTTCCAGGATTACATTGAGGGGTGAGTCATCACTGGGGATGGGCAGCAACCAGCCGCTGTTTGTCATAGACGGTGTGCCGGTCGGCAACGACGGTATGGGCAATAACAGCGGATCAGCAGACTATGGCAACAGTGCCGCTGAATTCAACCCGGCAGATGTTGAGTCGATGAACGTATTGAAAGGTCCCGCCGCCGCGGCCCTCTACGGTTCAAGAGCCGCACATGGCGCTATCATCATCACTACCAAAAAAGGCAGCGCCCGTAAAGGTATGGACGTCAGCTTCAACTCTTACTATTTTGCGGAAACCGCCGCCAATCTTCCGAAGTTCCAGGATATGTTCGGACAGGGAAGGGACGGGTTGTACGAGGGCTCCAACTTTGGCGCCTCCTGGTCGCAATACCCCAATGGTGTGCGCGACGGATACGATGAAAGCTGGGGTCCGAGACTTGACCAGGGTACTATGGAGAAACAATTCAATTCGCCTACCACCAATGGATTCAGGGGCGGTGATGTGGCGCTTAATAACCGCGGAGAAGTGATAGCCACCCCGTGGGTGTCTCAGCCCAACAACATCAAAGATTTCTTTGAAACCGGACAAAAATATTTTAACAACCTTGCTTTTTCCGGCGGAAATGAAAAAGGTAACTACAGGCTGTCCATGACATCGCTGAATGTAAAAGGTGTGGTGCCCAATAACAACCTGGATCGTTACCAGTTAAATTTTAATGGAGAATACAAGCTTACCGATAAGCTTACTTCTTCCATCAATTTCAACTACATGAAACAAACCAGCACCAACCGGCCTGATAACGGTTACGGACGCAATACGATCATGTACTTTTTTACATGGATGACCCGGCAGGTGGACATCAACAGCCTGCGGGATTACTGGCAACCGGGATTTGAAGGCATGCGCCAGTTTCAATATAACTACGGGGAAAATCACAATAACCCCTATTTTCTGTTGTATGAAAACACACGGGCACAGATCAAGGATAAGGTTTTCGGAAATATCGCTTTCGAATATGCTTTTACGAACAGGCTGAAGCTGAAGCTGCGTACAGCGGAAGATCTCTATTATGATTTCAGGCCGCAGCGCACCGCCATCAGTACGGTAGACCAACCCCTGGGCGGATACGTAGAAGAGAGTATAAAATTTGAAGAGAGAAATACCGATCTGCTGCTTACCTATAACGGGGAGGCAGCCAACGGTGATTTCGGATACGTGATCTCTGCCGGCGCCAACCGGCTGGATGTAAATTCCAGGAGCGCTTACGCACGGAACAGCGGGTTGCTGATCCCGAACATTTATACCATCCAGAATACATCGCAGCTCATCCAGTCTTCCAACTACAGCTCCAGGAGAAGGATCAACAGCGTATATGCCATGGCGAACCTCAACTACAAGGGTTTGGTATACCTGGATCTTACTGCCAGGAATGACTGGTCAAGCACCTTACCGCTACATAATAATTCTTATTTCTATCCTTCTGTTGGCTTAAACACCAATATGAAAGACATACTGCAATTACCTGCGGCCATCAGCCAGGCGCAACTGCGGTTTAGCTGGGCAAAAGTAGGTAGCGATACAGGCCCGTATAGCCTCTACAATACCTACGCCAATGCGCCTCAGTGGGGTAACCACTATACCGTGACCAATAGCAGCGGGTTAAAAAATGCCAACCTGAAACCGGAATTGACCAACACGTATGAGATCGGTACATCCTTAGGTTTCTTCAACAACCGGTTAGGCCTGGATGTTACCTACTACGATATCCGGTCTATCAACCAGATCATGCACCTTCCTATGGTGCAGAGCTCAGGCCAGAGCGGAAGGATCATCAATGCCGGGGAGATCAAGAACAGTGGGCTGGAAGTGATGCTATCTGCCACGCCCGTACAAACAGCCGGAGGATTTCGCTGGAATATCAATGTAAACTGGGCAAGGAACCGGGGAAAGATCATTTCGCTTGATCCCGAGATCGATAAGCTGGTACAGGCTGCACCGGGCGAGAATGCTTCTATCCAGGCAAGGGCCGGTGAGAGAATGGGCGCTATCTGGGGACCGGGTTATCAAAGAGTACCCGATGGTCCTTTGAAAGGAGAGATCATTATTGGTAGCAATGGCAGGGCAATGGTTACCAGCGAGGACATTCACCTGGGTAATTATAACCCGGACTGGACCGCCGGCGTGTATAATCAGCTTACCTACAAAAACTTCCACCTGAGCTTCCTGTTCTCCGGTCAATACGGTGGCGTATTCATATCCCGCTTTTACAACAAAGCCGCGGGATCCGGTCAGTTGATAGAAAGCCTCTGGGGCCGCGGAGACAGGGCGCCCGGAACAGAATACACAGATCTGTATTACGCAAAAGGCGCCGCCCTCATGCCCGACGGAAGCTATCAACCCAATTCCACCGGCGACCAGGGCAAGCTGGATGCCGGCGTTTACGGCACGGATGTAAGGAATATGGTAAAGGGACTGATGGATCATATATCCGAAGCGCAGTTGTTCAGCTCTACTTATTTTAAGTTAAGAGAGCTTACCGTAGGGTACAGCCTGCCTTACAAAGTATTGAACAACACCTTTATCAGAAGTGCGAAAATTTCTCTTACCGGCAGGAACCTGCTGTTGTTCACCCCTTCAAGCAACCAGCATTTCGATCCTGAAGTGTCTGTGGCTACAGCAGGCGGCGGACTGATACCGGGTTTTGAAAATATGAGCATACCCGGCACCAGAGAAATAGGTGTGAGCCTGAACGTGAATTTTTAACCTTCCCAAATGATCAATATGAAGAAGTTAATATCAATATATTTTCTGTTCCTCCTGTTGTTTCTGGCAGGATGTACTAAAGATTTTGAAAAGATCAATACCAACCCAAATGAATCTGAAACCCTCACGGGACCGGGGCTTTTGCTGCCCAACCTGCTAAGGGGTTCTATCAACGCCAGCTTCAACACTTCGTACCAGCGGGGCGTAATAGCAGGTGATCTCGTGTACAACGACTTCAGCAGCAACTACAATAACTGGGTACGGGCGGATGCTCCCGGCTATTTTCTATGGTCCAACTACGACTATATCAGAGAACTGAACGAGATCATATCACTGGCTGAAGCAGGCAATATGAACAACTTCAAAGGGGTGGCCCTGGTGATGCGCTCCTGGTTGTTTCAGAACCTGACAGATCTTTACGGTCCCATCCCGTTCAGGGAAGCAGCCAGCGCCAAGCTGCAGCAGATATACAGTCCCAAATACGAACAGCAACAGGCGGTGTACCAGGGATTGCTGCAGGACCTCGAAGAAGCCGCTACCCTGCTGGGATCCACCAGCGAAAATGTGCTGGGAGATATTTTGTTTGAAGGCGATATAGACCGTTGGAAAAAGTTTGCGACAGGATTAACCATCCGGCTGCTGATCAGGCAGTCAAAGAAAGCAGACCCGACAGCGGCCCTGACCAATATCATTAACAACCCAACCAAATACCCGTTGTTTACTTCTTACAGGGACCAGGCTGCCCTGCAATACATTGCAGATACCTGGGGCAATGCCATGCCGCTGTATCCACGAAGCAACAGCGACTATGCCACCAGCACAAGGGTAAGTAAAAACCTGGTAGATAACCTGAAGCTGCTGAACGACCCCCGCTTACCGGTGTATGCATTGCCAACACAAACCAGTTCGGATGCCAGTTCCAACCCGGCGGATTATGTATATGAAGGAGCAGTAAACGCTATGGGGCCTTTGCTGAACCCGGCAGATTACTCTGCACCGGGTATGCTATGGGCACCGTTGCAATACAGTTCCCTGGCATCCATGAATGCTGCGCAAGCTCTGATCGTCACCTATTCGGAAGTACAGTTTAACCTGGCGGAAGCAGCAGAGAAAGGGTATATTCCCGGAGGTTCGGATGCGGCTGAAACCTATTACCTGAACGGCATCAAAGACCAGTTTGAATATTATGCCAGCAGGATAGGCAACCTGTATGAAAATTCTTTTCTCGACCTGAGCGCTGCAGACGTGATACCGGATGCAGGCTACTATACGCAGGCGCAGGTAGCCTATACCGGTAGCCAGGCTGAAAAGCTGACAAAAATCGCCCGGCAGAAATGGCTGTCGTTGTACTTTGTAGGCTACGAGGCCTGGAGCGAATGGCGGCGGACCGGCTTCCCTGAAATTGTAGTAGGCACCCAGGGACCCGGGTATATTGCCAGAAGGATCATGTACCCCGCAGATGAAATGCGGATCAACGAAGACAACTATAACCAGGCCGTTCAATGGCTGGGAGCAGATGACCTGCGGACCCGCGTGTGGTGGGATGAATAAAAGATTATAACCCCCTTTGAGCCGGAAACGATCTGTTTCTGCAAACAGGCTGGATAACTCCAGCCTGTTTTTTTATCTGCATATCTGCTATCAGGGTCCGGAACCACTGTTGTCCGGGAAAAATCTGTCTGATCATAACAGAATGCCTGCCGGAGCCGACGGAGTTATTTGAAGATGCCGAATATAAAACCAATATAGGATAGTAGAAAGGAACAACCTTATTGATCTTACTAACATACCTATACAGTAAGTTCACCTTATTACCTTCAGCGGTACCAATGGATCATCCCGATCGTTCCGCCTGGATTTGCGTCCACCTGGGTCTGGCGTAGCCGACCCCGGGATCGCCAGGTGTCAGTTTTTATGAAAACGGTAGAGCAGAATATAATAAGCTGATGCGGATTGGGAAAATGATGTAGTGTTTCATACCTCCGGGGTCGGCGTTGCCAGACCCCGGAGAGGCATAAAGGCAAATGGTTAATAAGGTAATAAGGTGGAACAGACGGTCCTGGTGGCCGGTTACTAATGTAATAAGGTTTTTAAAGTTCCGAACCCTGCTGCCCCTTAAAAACAACAAACAATGAAACTTTGGATGAAAAACACTTCAATACCTATCTTCGTCTGCAAAGCGGCTATACGCATTAGTAAGACGAACAAAAAAATATGGCAGATCAAAAGCTGGTAATATACACCGATGGAGCAGCAAGAGGTAACCCCGGACCGGGAGGATATGGTGCGGTGCTGAAATGGGGCAAAGTAGAAAAGGAACTGTCTGCCGGCTACCGCCTCACTACCAACAACCGGATGGAGCTGATGGCGGTGATCGCGGCACTGGAAGCCCTGACCAAAAAGGGACTCAACATCACCATTTATTCAGACAGCCAGTACGTGGTAAAAGCTGTACAGGAAGGATGGCTGCGCAACTGGATAAAAACCGATTTTAAGGGAGGAAAAAAGAACAAAGATCTCTGGAAAAGATACGATGCCCTCTCAAAAGAGCATACAATCTCTTTCGTGTGGGTAAAAGGCCACGCGGATAATGCGTACAATAACCGTTGCGATGAACTGGCTACCGCCGCCGCTGACGGGCAAAAGCTGCTGATGGATGAAGGATATGAAAAGGAGAAAAGCTAACCGGTCCTGACTCCTACGGAAAGCTGATGTCAGCGATGCTACCTGCATCCTGCGACTTGCGGACTTGTAACTCGTTTTCCTACGGCAGATAAAACGGTATGCTGTAGGTATATAAGCAGTCTACTTTCCGGTTATGGGATATAGCGGGTTCCCACTCGGGTATCGCCTTCAGAAAATTCACTACGGCATCATGCAACAGGCGATTACCCTGGCTGGCAAAGTTGATCCGCGTAAGCTTTCCCTCTTTCGTTACAAAAAATTCAAACTCCACCACCCCTTCAATTCCTTTTTTCAGCGCTTCTTCGGGATACATCAGGTTTTCTATCACATAACTTTCAAAGCTATACGCATCTTTAGGTGTCGGCTTTTTGTCCAGCCGGCAATTGAAACCCGTATTATTGCCGGATTCATCAAAGCAGGACAGGTCTTTCAGCTTGCCGTCTTCATATACTTCTACGGTTGCCGGCTTACCGTTCTCATGGAACCATTTCCAGGTACCATCCGTGAACCCCGAAGTATAGGTTCCTTCCGATTCCAGTGCACCGTTCGCATACCATGTTTTCCATAACCCCGTTTTTGAGTTGGAAGACAATTGACCGGAATCGGCAATATTACCATTTTCATGCCAGGTGGTATAGCTCCCTTCCAGCACATTATTATTAAATGTGGCTGTGATCCTTTTCTGTCCGTTGGGAAAGAACCCCTCCTGTATCCCGTGCTTCACACGCATCCTTTTGTCTTTGTAGGCGGCTGTAAATAAAGTGCTCCCGTTGGGGTAAACGGCTACCACCTCCCAGTTGCCCTCCGGGTTTTGTATCATTTTACCGTTGAAAGCTGCATTCCGCCGGCTGGTAGGGGTAAGATCGGTATCAAAATAGACCGGTATACTATCCTGGGCAAGCCCGTTTAACATACAACCGGCTATGATCAACGTAAATACAGCTTTCATTTTGTAAATGTAAAATAGAAGACTTGAAAAAAAGCATAAAATCCATGTTTTGGCCGGAATGAACCATTTGCAACGTTTCTTCCTGAATAATGGTCAGTCGGGGGAAGTACGGACACGCAGCAAAAAGCCGTTGGAGTCGGAGTGGTACATGTGTCTTGCGATTTACCCGCACTATAGTTATCCCGGGGTAAAAGTGATAAAAGTTCACTGATAAAATTCAATCTGCATCAAACGGAACGGTACTGCGTACTATGGAACCGCTGACACAGCGGAGATCAGGCTTCTGAGGGTTCCACACCCTCGTAGCAGGTTTCAAAAAATGCAACGGCTTGCCAGGGTTCGGAATCCTGTTGACCATAAGTTCAATCTCAAACGGAACGTGTCTCCACGTTCCGGGGCGACGGGTGGCCCGGTTTATGTCTCTCCGGGGTCTGGCAACGCCGACCCCGGAGGTATGGAACACATCACTTCTCCGATCCGCATCAGCTTATTATATTCTACCGTTTTCATAAAAACTAACACCTGGCAATCCGGGGTCGGCTACGCCAGACCCCAGGTGGACGCGGAAAAGAGATTACTTCGGTCGTTCCTCCCTCGCAAAGACGCTCCACCAGCTTTTTGGTCAGCCCCTATTAATATTAATATATCAGCAACAGGGGAAATTACCTTGCTGCCAGGTGCTCTTCCACGGCTTTTGCAAAACCGGGTAACGCATTCAGGTCTTCGCCCCAAAATGAAGTATTGCCCAATACAGCGGCTACAATAGCCGGAGGATCAGTATTTTTCTGCCAGGCTTCATAAAACCATCCGGCCTGGTTATCGTTTACCGGGTACGGTTGCCCTTTAAAGCGGCCAAAATATTTATCCCCTTCTTTGGAAACGGGTTTTGTGAACGCGATATAGGCGGCAAAGCCTTTTGCGAGCAGGTCGGGCGCCTTTTGATACAGGCCGATATACTTTTTCAGCACCGGTATCACCCGCATTTTCATTTTGGACGTATACTGCATGGTAATGCTGATCCACTGGTGCCGGATAGCCGGGTTGCTGAACCTGTCCAATACCTGCAGTCCGAATTTTTCGGCTTCCGCAGCATTCACCGTAAAAGGAATGGCAGGCGCTATTTCGTCCAGCATCAGCGCCTTTACAAAGCTGCCGAAGTTCTTATCCGCCATGGCTTCTTTCACCGTGGTAAAACCCGATAAAAAAGCCAGCCCGCAACTGAGGGTATGCGTACCATTCAACAGGCGGAGCTTCAGTTCCCGGTATATTTCTATGTTTTCGGCAATAATAACGCCGCTGTCTGCCCGGGAAAAGGACAACGCTTCTTTCACCCGCTCATCTCCTTCGATAGCCCACAAGCGGTAAGGCTCGCACATGATAACAAGATCGTCTGTGTAGGGCAGGCTTTCATCCTGCGGCTTGCCCGGTACAATACGGTCTACCAGCGAATTGCAAAACCGATTGCTGTTTTTCAGCCACTGCACAAACGCGTCTTCCAGTTGGTTATGAGCTGCCAGCTTCAGTACGATCTCTTTCAACGTATCTCCGTTGCCTACGATCAGCTCTGTAGGAACAATGATCAGACCCTTATCTGCCGCGCCGTTAAAAGCTTTGTAACGTTCATATATAAATGCCAGCAGTTTGGCCGGAAAAGAAGCAGGCGGCGCCTGGTCAATTTTTTCTTCCACCAGTTGAATGCCCACTTCCGTCGTATTGGAAATAACGATCTCCATATCCGGATTACGGGCACATTGTAAAATAGCAGACCATTCGCTGCGGGCAGACAATACCCTGCTGATGGCGCCTGCAATGATATTTTCGTTTACCTGCTTGCCGTCTTCTATTCCCCTTACACAGAGGGTATACAAGCCGTCCTGTGTGGCAAAAGCATCGGCGCCCCCGGTATCCGTAGATTTCACTACCACTACCCGTCCGTTGAAGATGCCCTGCTTATTGGCTTTATCAATAAAATAGTCCGGCAGGCCCCGCAGCAGCACTCCCGTACCAAATTGTAATACTTTTTCCGGGAGATCAAAATTACCGGGCGCCGGCTTTTGCAGGCTGTCTATAGACGAAAGATTGGCTTTATTTAATACCATGGTGTGTAAAATATAACTATTGAATGATGTATCAGCGTATTTGACCGTTTCCTCTTGCCACCCATTTTTCCGTCACCAGCTTCTCCAGGGCAAAGGGACCCCGCGCGTGCAGCTTCTGGGTGGAAATACCGATCTCCGCGCCCAATCCAAATTCCCCGCCATCCGTAAACCGGGTAGAAGCATTGTGGTATACTGCCGCTGCATCTACTTCATGCAGGAATAACTCCGCCGCCTTTTTATCTTCTGTTACAATGGCCTCCGAATGACGGGTAGAGTGCTCACGGATATGCGTAACGGCTTCATTGATATCCTTAACAATCTTTACCGCGCATTTAAAATCCTGGAATTCCCTGTCAAAGTCTTCCGCCGCCGCTTTTTTCAGGTGCGGATATCCCCTGAGCAACCCGAACGCCTTCCTGTCTGCAAAAACTTCCACATGGTGCCGGGCAAAGCCGCTTTGCAGTTTTGACAAAAATGTGCCTGCTATCTTTTCGTCTACCAGTAAGGTATCCATGGCATTACATACCGAAGGGCGGGATACTTTCGCATTGACCACAATATCCACCGCCTTATCCAGGCTGGCTTTTTGCTGCACGTATACATGACAAACGCCCGCCCCTGTCTCGATAACGGGTACCAGGCTGTTCTTCCTTACAAATTCAATCAGTCCGGCGGAACCGCGGGGAATGATCACATCCACATAACGGGTAGCTTTAAACAGATCGTTTACGGATTCCCGTGCCGAAGGCAGCAGGGTAACCACGGCGGGGGGGAGCCCGTTTTGCTTCAATACATCGTGTATCAGCTTCACCGCTGCCTTATTTGACGCTTCCGCCTCGCTGCTGCCCTTTAACACACAGGCGTTCGCGCTGCGGAGGCACAGGGCAGCAATATCAAAAGTTACATTGGGTCGCGATTCATATACTGCTCCCACCACACCCAGCGGCACAGCCACCTTTTGCAGGTGTAACCCGTTATCCAGGATGGTTTCCGAAATGATCTTACCCGAAGGATTGGGCAGCTTCGCCACTTTACGCAGGCTGTCTGCTATGTCTTTTATACGTGCTTCCGTCAGCAGCAGGCGGTCTGTCCGGGGATTGGCCGGATCTTGCCTGGCTACATCTTTTTTGTTCGCCTTCAGTAAAAAAACCGTTTTTTCTTCCAGCATATCCGCAAGGTCCCTGATCAGCTTTTTCAGCCGGGCATCCTTTACCGCTCTCAAAGCCGGCGCTGCTTCATATGCCTTCCTGATGCTTTTAACAATATCCGTCATATTACTTCTTCTCCGTTAAAAAATTACAATATCATCCGCATGCGCAGCGATCACATTTTTGGCGGCAATTTGCTTTCCGATATCACCGGCGCTGAGCCTGGTTTTAGCCACGCCCATGATAGCATCATCTTCATCGATCAATTGAATGACCTCACCTGCCACAAAGCTACCACTTACTTTTTTTATTCCTACGGTCAGCAGGCTCTTGCGGTTATGCAAGGCTTTCGAAGCTCCTTTATCCACGTAGATGCCGCCCAGCGTGATAGAGCCGCTTGCCAGCCACTTTTGCCGGGCCTTCAGATCGGAAGATTGCGCCCGGAAGAAAGTACCGTTCTTACCCGCCACCGCCAATTTCAACGCATCAGGCGTATCCAAACCACAGATCGTTACTTCAATACCCAGCCTGGTAGCCTGCTTGGTAGAGGTGAGCTTGGATAACATGCCGCCCAGTCCCATACCCGATTTCTCTTTGCCTACATAGCCCATCACCGTAGCGTCAATCTTTTCAACCAGTGGAATAACGGCTCCGGTATGATCCAGCAGGCCGCCTGCCGATGTGCAGATGATCAGTCGTTCCGCATTGAAACCGATGGCCATAAGGGTTGCCAGCTCATCATTGTCCGAAAACTTGATCTCGGCATTGCTTACCAGGTCGTTTTCATTTACTACCGGCAAAATATTATTTTGCCAGAACTCCTCGAAGGTCTCTTTTAATTGCAGGAACTGCCTGCGATTGGAAAAATGATGGCGCTCACACAAGGCCTGGGCTACCGTGATGCCATGCCTGGAAAAGAACTTATGATACAATTGTATCAGCATGGGATTACCTACTGCCGCCGCTGCTTTCCGTTCCGTAACGGTTCCCTTGTATTTTTTGAAAAATGACTTCCCGCTTCCCACCGCGCCGCTGGACACCAATACAATATTGTAATTTTTGCTGAGTGCTGCTATTTCTGCTGTTGCTTTTCTGATCACCTTCTGGTCAATTACTCCTTCCCTGTTCGTAATGACGGCTGTACCGAACTTCACTACCAAAACCGGCTTTTGCATGAACTATCCTGTTTAAATTTCCGCAAAAGTACAAAGGAGCGTCAAGATATGGTAAAACGCCTGCCTTGATAACAAAACAGACGTTTTACCGACCAAAACCATAGTGTAAAAATAACAGTTGATCTGCAATGGAGGCAGCACTAAATAAATATTGTTTTATACTTTATTATCTTCCTTTCAACAATAGCACCCCCGTTTAAACGTTAACCTTATTTAACCTACGGCCATTAATCTTACGTATACTTTTGAAGTCTGACACCCTGATACCCCCTTTTTGCAGGAAATTGACACAATATGAAATCCCTGACGCTGGTTTTAGTTCTCCATATCGGATTTGTTATAACCGCACACGCCCAATCCGGTTCTGTACGGGGCAAAGTGTATGACAGCAGCCATTTTGCATTGCCCGGCGCCACCGTAGCGCTCATAAAAAAAGGCAGCACCGACACGCTCACCACCGTTACGGATAAAGAAGGGCTGTTTGTTTTTAATAATGTAAACGTTTCTTCTTTCCGGCTGCGGATATCCAATGCCGGGATGGAACAGATAGAGCAGGATTTTGATTTTGAAGCCGGAAAAACCGACCTGAATGTCGGCAGCATCACCATGATACCGCTTATTACCACGCTGCAGGAGATAGTATTGAGCCCACCCCCCATGGTCATAAAAGAAGACACAGTTGAGTTCCGGGCGGATTCATTCAACGTGCGTCCCAACGCAAATGTAGAGGACCTGCTGAAAAAATTACCGGGACTACAGGTAAACAGCGATGGCAGCATTACAGCACAGGGCAAAACCATTACTAAAATAAAGGTGAACGGGAAGGATTTTTTTGGCGGCGACCCTAAAACGGCCACCCGGGAACTGCCTGCCGACATCATAGACAAAGTACAGGTAGTAGATGACTACGGCGAGCTGGCCGCAGCCTCCGGTATCCGGGACGGCGATCCGGACATTATCATAAACCTGGAGCTCAAAAAAGATAAAAATAAGGGCGTGTTCGGCAGGGCCGCAGCCGGATACGGTACCGATGACCGCTACCAGGCAACCATAAACGCCAACGTATTCCGGGAAACCACCCAGCTTTCTGTACTGGGAAACCTCAATAACATCAACCAAAACCTTTTCGACTTCAGCAATGCCAATAACCGGCGGGGCGGAGGCGGCCAGATGAGAACCATCAGAGCCGGTGGCGGAGGGGGAGGAAATAATAACAACGCCGGCGACGGAACTTCCGACACCAACGCCAATCAAAACGGCATTACCGATAATAAATCAATAGGACTGAACTTCAGGACAGACTTTACAAAAGGCTCCTTCTACGGCAACTACAGCTTTGCCAACCGGAATACCATTATTGAAAGGGCTACATCCCGTCAGAATATCGCCGGCAATGTATTTACCAACAACCAAAGCAGTTATGCCGATAACATCAGCAATAACCACCGGGCGAACCTGAATTTTGAGTATAATTTCGACTCCCTGAACTACCTGAAGGTGATCCCAAACTTTTCTTTCAGCTCCAGCAACAACCTGAGCAACGGCTTGTTTGACTATACCAACAGTGAAGGCTTTAAAACGCAGGAAGGATACAGCAGGGATGCGGTAACGGCAAGCGCTCCCAACTTTTCCGCCTCTATCAATTATAACCGCCGGTTTCAGAAAAGAGGAAGGAACCTGTCCACAGAAGTGAACCTGGGAACATCCTATTCACTGAATGATGATGATAAGATCAACTTTACCAGGGAGTACCTGGCAGCCACCGGCGTAGACAGTACCTACCTTGATCAGCTGATCGCACAGGACAACCGGAACCGTAACTACGGCGTAAGACTTCGTTATTCTGAACCGGTTACCCAAAACCGTTTCCTGGATCTCAGCTATAGCTATAATTTCGCCTATGCAAAAGTAGACAGGGCTACCTACGCGGTTGATTCCGTATCCGGCAGCTCCAGCTTCGTGGACAGTCTCAGCAATGCATACGAGAACAGGTTCATCAATCAGCAGGTGGGGATAAGTCTTCGTACCGTCAACAAAAAATACAATTACTCGGTGGGTGTAAACATTCAACCCGCTTACCTGAGCGGGTACTCCATATCAAAAGACAGCGCTTATACACCACAGCGGAGACTGAACGTGGCGCCTTCGGCCAGGTTGTCGTATAATTTTTCCCGTACCAAGCGGTTGAACATGAACTATAACGCCAACTTCAACCAGCCCAGCTTCAACCAGCTGCAGCCGGTAAAAGATGTGTCCAATCCCCAATACCAGACGGAAGGCAATCCCGATCTGAAGCCGGAATTCAGCCATAACCTGAGAGTATTCTTCAACAATTTCAACTTCACCAGCGGCCGTTCCTTATTTGTAGGCTTCAATGGTAATATGATCCAAAACCGGATCGTAAACAATAACATTAACCTGGACAGCAGCGGCGCCCAGTTGAGCCGGCCGGAAAATATGAATGGATATTATACGCTGACCGGTTTTTATAACTATTCCATTCCGTTCCAGAACCGCCGTTATGTGGTAAGCTATAACGGTACGGTAAACTACAACCACGATGTGGGCCTGGTAAACAGCCAGAAGAATATCGGTAACAATTGGGTGACCACCCAGGGGCTGCGATTGGACATCAACCTGCAGCAATGGCTGGAGCTGGGACTGAATGGTGCATATAGTCTTAATTCCACTCAATATTCGCTTACCCGAAATGGTGAAAGATTAAGCTCCAATGCTTGGACAATGGGCAGCAATATGCGCCTCGACCTGCCCGCCGGCTTTATCCTGCGCTACGATGTAAGCTATGTGATCAACAACGGGCTGTCTTCGGATGTAACGGGTAACCCTACCCTCCTGAATGCATCTATAGAAAAAACCATTCTTAAAAACAAAAACGGGTTCATCCGGTTATCCGGGTTTGATATCTTAAACCAGAATACCAATATATCGCGTACCGTGAGCGGTAATGCCATTATAGACAGCCGCGTGAACCGGCTGACCCGGTATTTCATGCTCACATTTACGTACCGTCTTACGAAGTTTACCGGTCAGCAACCGGCAAATACAAACCCCGGAGGTCCCGGCGGAAGAACCAGAATGAATTTTTAACGGGGGCTTTCCACCAGATATTCTTTAATATTCCGCCGCCTGCCTGAATGATTTTCGAATCGGGCAGGCGCTGCGGCTCGGAGAAAATGTGTGGGAACATAGCTACAAATATTTCGGTGCGCTGCACCTGGCAAATGCCCCCTATGATAGGTATTGCATTACCCTGCCGGGAGGTTCCATGTTTGAGAAACCGTGCGGCGATCTGTTTCCACACTGCAGCAAGACCTTGCCACGCACCAAAGAAAATCGGCAAAATAAGCTGCGTAGCAGCGATAATCTTTGTAGAAAAAGGCGCATAGCGCTGTAATATGAAAGCCGGTTACATTAAGAAAATACATTGGGCTCCCTGGTGCCCTCGTGACCTGGTGGTTCCTGTTTTTTAAACCACGCAATGTATCACAAGGAAATATGATCAGGTACCTGAATAAATCATACCGGTTTGCATAAGTTGCCTTGTGAACTGGTCTCCCTCCTTCGGAGAGCCGGTCCCGTCTGGCGCGAGGTCGGGGGAGGCTTTAGTTGATCACAGCCTTTATCACTACCGGCTGATGGTCTGACGGATACAACTGATCTTTGGCATCTGTGAGTACGCCGTATTTCAACACGCGGATGCCGGGAGTCACAAAAATATAGTCGATGCGCTGCTTCATGGGCGCATCAAACTTGAAAGCATTAAAAGTACCTACCGGTCCGTAAGGCGGCTGCTCCGTTACTTCATAAGCGTCCTTCAGCAGGGTCTGCATCTCCTTTATCTGTTCGGTTTCAGGGGTAGAGTTAAAGTCTCCTGTACAGATCACAGGAAGGTTGCCTTTGACGATCTCTTTTATTTTTTTCACCATCAGCTTCCCGGATTCTTTTCTTGCCTGCACGCCCTGGTGATCAAAATGCACGTTGAAGAAATAAAAATCCTTTCCGGTTGTCCTGTCTTTCAGCTTTACCCAGGAGCAAATGCGGTTACAACAGGTGGCATCCCATCCTTTACCGGGCTTGTCGGGTG
Organism: Chitinophagaceae bacterium; assembly: GCA_037190885.1. GTDB lineage: Bacteria > Bacteroidota > Bacteroidia > Chitinophagales > Chitinophagaceae > Agriterribacter. The sequence continues at coordinate 108,201 of JBBCJQ010000007.1, read as the reverse complement.
TTTCGCTCAACCAGAAATCACCGGACTCCAGTAACTGGAAACGATCTTTTTTGTAGAATATAACGGAATGTTCACCGCCTTCTTTTCCATCGTCCCTGCCTTTGCCGTAATAGCTGAACTCCTGCAATTCGGCTATATCTTTCACCTGCCCGATCAATCCCTCCTGGATGCCGAATATGTCAAACTCATGATAGCGGATCAGCGCCTTCACGTTCTCCTTCCGGTTCGGCCAGGCATTTACACCATCGCCGGAATTATTGTACCGGATATTATACGAAGCAATATTCAGTGTAGCGCTTTCCTGCGCGGTAAGCTGCAGTGCAAAACAAGCAACCAGGAAGGAGAGTATCAGTTTATTCATACCAGGAATAATTTCCTGCAAGAATAACAATTGTTTTTCAGAAAACCGCCATTTGCGTGTAATCAGTTGATTATTTTACACGTGAAATTTTATTGAAGCCTGATATTACCAAACTCCGATTTAATGGTGACTTTAGCGGTTCCTTTTCCGGCCGTTCCGTAATACATTTTATCAAAAACGGGACCCTTTCTATCCTGCTTTTTCTCCGGGATATCGAATGCGCTGCTGTTATCCATCTCGCCAAAGCTGGTTTTGATGTCAAAGTCAGCAGAAAGATCTTTCCCAAGCGCTATCGCCACCGTGGAATAAGAGGACCTGAGGTCAAATTGTTTCAGTGTATTGTCTATCCGGGTATCCACCACTTCACAGAACTCCACACTTGACTGGATACTGCCGCTGAGCTTTCCAATATTGGCTTTGGAAAATTTAATGGTCAGCTTTCCGTTGTTGACAGCTTTCACATCCGCCTTCCCAAATTCAACATGCAGCTTTTTCACATTGGACAGGTTACCGGCAACAAGGCTTCCGAATTTGCTCTCCAATGCAGCCTCGCCGTCAAAGTCACCTATCTCCAGTGCTCCAAATGAATTGGATATGTCAATGGAATTTTGAGACGGCAGGTATACAATATAGTTGATCTCCATGCCTTCCGCCTTATAATCCTTGTCCTTCTTATTTTGCTTATTTCCGTTGGTGCTGATCTCGCCCATTTTTGTCTTAAAGAAAACACCCGTGCTGTTCTTACCGTGCTCAATCCTTATCTTATCCAGTATCTCCTGCGCCTTGCTTTCAGAAGGACTTCTGCCGATGATGGTGATATCCACTTTTACTTCTTTCCTGTTCCAGGTATTGAGCTTCACCTGGCCGAAGGAGTTGCTAATGGATATTTTATCGGCAGATGAAACTGTGTATGTTTCAGACACGGTCTTTTTTTTCTCTACCATATCGCCGTTGCCGGCAATGCTTTGAAGTGACAGCAAGGAAACCGTTAAAACGGCAATTATATAGAATAAATGTTTCATAATGAATGACTGTTTGAATGTTTGATTTTTTGTATGATGTCTAACTGCTGGTTCAACAGGTTGATCTGTAGCTGCAGATTCCAGATCATTGCCTGCAATAATTCTTCTTTATTAGGATTTACGGGAAGCTGGTTTTTTAAAAGACTATAGGTGCTGTCCAGCTTTTGAATATCGTTGCTGAACTTTTCGTACAACGCCGGGTCATCGTCCTGTAAGGATTGCAGTTCGGCCTGTTTCTCATCTATCAACGCTGTGAATTTGGTTACCTCTGCCGCATACACCGGATCCAAAGCCGCTATATAGCCATTACCATTAGTTACCGGCAGGGCTGCTTCCCGGCGGCCGTCACCGGCAGCAGTAAACAGCGAATAGGTATATATTGTGGCCAGGATCAGCAGTACTGCGGCGGCAGCCATCCACACCGGTTTTAGCCTATGTACCTTTTTTTTCTGCGGTGTATGGCCCAATGCTCTTTCAATTGCCGTCCAGGCATTTTCCGAAGGCCTTTCGGTATCAAACGCAGCCCGGTTATCCCTCACAAACCGCTCTAAATTCTTACTCATATTGAACCGTTTTTGATAATTTCCAGTAATTTCTTTTTCGCCCGTATATATTGTGTGCGGGTCGTTGATTCCGCCACTCCCATTATCTGCGCGATCTCTTCGTGATCATATCCCTCCAGCAGGTAAAGGGTCAGGGTAGTGCGGTAACCGTCCGGCAGCCTTTTAATGGCTTCTTTCACCTGTTGCACCTTCCAGTCGGTATATGCTTCATCCGGTGTGTCGTATGCAGGCACATCGGTATCTGCTTCTACCAGCGTTATTTTCTTTTTCTTCAGCAGGTTTATCGACTTGTTGATCACGATCTGCTTCAGCCAGGCGCCAAAGCTACTCCTGTTTTCAAAAGAATGGATATTCCTGAAAGCATCCATAAACGACTCCTGCAGGATGTCTTCCGCTTCCATCGCGTTATTCACGATCCGCAGGCTGGTATTGTACATGCCTCCGGAATAGTGGTCGTACAGTTGCTTAAAGCTGCGGCTGTCGCCCTCCCTGCACTTCTGCACCAGGTCTGCATATTGTTCGTATATGATCGTTGATTCCAAAAGCCGTTTTGTATTCAATTTACTATAAAGACAGGCGTGGAAGATACATGTTGCATAGAGAGGGATAAATGAAGGATTATTTATTTGAACGGTAAAATAATGGTTAATGATAAATTGCTAATGGTTAATGCAGGATGCTGGTCTTGCAAAGAAATAACAGGAGCGTCTCGCTTGTGCTACCCGAGAAGCATGATACGGAATACGAAAAGGCGGAAAACAAAACAGGGAGCGCCCGCCCGGCAGACACTCCCTGTTCTATTATCATGCTGGAAGCAATTACCATCCCGGGTTTTGCCCCAGGTTCGGATTCATGATCCGGTCTGATTCCGGAATAGGATAGAGGTATTTTTTGTCCGCCCATTCCCTGGCGCCGGGATTCCAGATCACTTCGCCATTGGTGCCATTTGAAAGTTGAATACGCCCGGGTGCCGTAGAAGGGCTCACATCTACCATGGCTACGGAAGTATTGGAAGGTGTAGGTGCAGCACCCTGGTAAAAGTAAACATCCATTATTCCGTCTTCATTCAGATCATACTCTCCCAATGCCGGAACATACATTCCGTTCATCGGAGCTTCCTGAAAAAGCGCTCCCACACGCCAGCGTATCAGATCGTTAGGTCTGAGTCCTTCAAAAATAAGCTCTATCGCCCGTTCTCTTATTACTTCCAGTAAAACCGGGTCGGTGAACCTGCCTTTATAATAATCCATAAGATAGGGGTCGGCTGTTGTGGGAAGGGTTGTCAGGCTGGCGCCTGTTATACCAGCTCTTTCCCTGAGCGCTCCGATAGTGACAGACCAGTCCTGGGCGGTCATAGTACCTAACTCTGCCAGGGCTTCGGCTTTATTGAGCAATACTTCGCCCCAGCGCATAATGATATGGGCATTATCATTTAAGCTTTCATCATCATAGGGAAACCGCTCGTCATAACACCATTTTATAGGTTGATACCCGGTGAATGTCTGGTTGAAATTAGGCGGCGCCACTACCGGAACAGCATTTTCCGTACGCCTGTAATCACCCAGGCGGATGGTTTGTTTCAAACGAAGGTCCCGGTCTTTCACTTCATTCACAAAAGTGGTGGTTTTGTAGCCTGCATTGTCCGTAAAAGGCGTACCATCCAACTTAAGATAAGTATTGATAAAGTTCCTTGTAAGGCTTGGCCGGTTGCCATAGGTAGGGCTGATAAACCTTCTGTTAGCTGAGCTGAAAACCTGCAGGCTCGAACTTAAGGTTACCGCCAGGATGGTTTCATCGGCAAATGGGGTGCGGGTAATAAACAACTCGCGGTAAGAGCGGTCATCTGCTGCTGCCTTGTGCAGCGAATATCCTGTGATGGCATTAGCAGCGCTCACTACTTCCTGGTACCAGCTATCTGCGCTGGCCTGCATACTATAATCTGTATGATACTTCCTGAAAGATGCTTCAAAAAGACATATCCGTGTTTTATATGCCCGGGCAACATTTTTTGTGATCCGCGTACAGGAAGGGTCATTTAATGTTGCAATGTTTTCAATTGCATAATTAAGATCAGCCAATACCTTATCCATTACTTCAAACCGGCTGACGCGCGGGCTCTTCAACGTAGCACTGTCTGATACCTCTATTGTTTTATCGATCCAGGGAACATCTCCGAATCGCTTCACTTTTTCAAAATAAAACAGCGCCCTGAAAAACCGGGCAATACCCAGGTAATTGTCTTTTTCCGGTATGGTGCTTTGTTCCGCATTCTCTATAAAGTAATTGATGTTCCTGAGATCTGTCCAGGTCCAGCCCGTACTGGTAATAGGGCTCAGGGCGCCGGCAGCCAGGTAGGTGTCAACATTATTTCTCGCTACCACGTCAGATGCATCGTCTCCCTGGAACACGCCTACATCGGTGGAAGGCAGCAAGTTATAAAAAGAATTGGCATATAATTCCATACCACTCGCCGAGCCAAAGATAGCACGGTTGGTGGCGGTGTCTACGGGGATCTCTTCCAGGTCGCAGGACGCCAGCGACAGAAGAACAAATGTCATTATAATATATGATCGTATTTTCATAACTATTAGATTAAAAATTAACAGATAACCCGAATGATATTGCTTTGATCATCGGATAGTTATATCCATCACCACTGGTTCCTCCCGTCAGGTCTCTGTCGGAGCCATATATATTGGTAACATCGGTATCTCTTGTCCATTTATACATCGGAGACCATGTCCACAGGTTTTCTGCGGAAAAATATATGCGGAGATCTTTCGCATAGATCCTGGATATCAGCTGCTTCGGTAATGAATATCCTACCTGCAGGTTTCGCAACCGTATGTAGGCAGCATTTTGCAGGTAGCGGTCGTTGGGCACATTCAGCGTACGCCCGGTACCCTGCGCTATATAACCTACAAGCCGCGGCAGGTAGGCGTCAAAGTTACCCAGCTCTTCCCTGAACATATTGTTTTCATGCCAACGGGGATATTGGTTATATGGACGATTATACTGTCCCCAAAACCTGGATTCCGGAGCAGGATACCAATCCTGTTTCATCACGCCCTGCAGGAATACCGAAACAAAAAACCCATTCCAGTCTCCGTTGAAATTGAAGCCATAGGTGTACCGTGGCTCAGAATTTCCGATGATGGTTTTGTCGCCCGAATTGCCTACGCGGTTCAGTCCATGAAATATCTCATCATCCCCATCAAGGTTTTTAAATTTGATATCGCCCACATAATTTTTCCTCGTATTGGTATTGGGAATATTTGCCTGCGAAGGCGATCTTGATATCTCATCCTCTGAGCGGAACAAGCCTTCCACCTGGTATCCCCATATCTCACCTACTCTTTTACCAACATAGTGATCGGTAAGGTTCATTTCCGGGTTGTTATACTTGGTGATGATCGCCTTATAATCAGACAGTACAAACCTCATGTCGTAGTTGAACGACTTACCCGCCAGCATAAAGTCGTCTCTCCACTTAACCGATATTTCCCAACCGGTGGTTTCAAGATCCGCATAGTTCCCAAATGGCACATTCGTACCATATATTGCCGGCACGGTAGGACCTCTTGTAAACATATCTTTTGTCCAGCGCCTGTACATATCTCCGGTAAAAAGCAACCTGTTGTCGAGGGTGGCCAGGTCCAAGCCTATATTGCCTGTGGTAGATGTTTCCCAGGTGAGTCCGTTCGGAATGACGGTTGGCTGCCCTGTCTGTTGAGGGCGTACGCCATTAAAGATCCTCCCGGACTGGGTGATCGAAAAGTTTTCTGTAAATGAGTAGGGGTTAATATTACCATTACCCAGCGAACCGTATGAGGCCCGTATCTTCACATCTGAAATCGCCTTCGGGCTCACTTTCCAGAACTCCTCCTGGGACAACCGCCAGCCCACTGAAGCGGAAGGGAAGAAGGCCCATTGCTCGTTGGAGGGGAACTTGGACGAGCCGTCATAACGTCCGTTCACTTCCAGCAGGTAACGTCCCTTAAAATCGTAGTTTACCCGGAAAAACCCACCGGCTATCGCCCATTTCTGGTATCCGCCGTTGGTTACGATACTTTGTCCGAGGGCAAGGTTGATATCATCCGCATCATCATACACAATACCATTCCTGCGGGTTGTCAGGTTTTTGTACAACGATTGTTCATAGTTGTAGCCTACCAGCACGTTGAAATTGTGCGCATCGCCGATCGATTTTTTATAGTCTGCGTATACGTTCGTTGCTATGTACTCGGTTGTTCTCCTGCGTTCCTCAATATCATTTGTATTTACCCCGGTATATCCTATCACGCCTTCGAACCTGCTATAGGGTACCTGTACCCTGTTTTGATGAGAATTGATATCGGTACTCTGAAAAGTAAAATCACTTCTGAGCGTCAATGCTTTTTCAAAGAAGTCGGCTTTGGCCGATACCCTGTTTTTCAGAAACCGTTGGTTACTGTTTACGCCATTCCTTCCTATATAATGGTCGCCTACCGTATACGCTGAAGAAAATGACAGGGTACCATCAGGATTCAGTAACGGGGCTAAGGGGTGTCCTTCATCCGCCATGTTTCGCCAGATACCGCCGCCTTCACCTACGTTTAAAGGTTGGTGATAGGTCATGCTGGAATATTCGGTATTATTTTCAACCTGCAGCCATTCCGTCAGCTTTATGCTGCCTTTTGCCCTCAGGTTATACATGCCATAGTCATCAGAGTTATACCGGAAAACACCATCCTGTCCGTTGTACCTGCCGCTCAGGTAGAAAGCTGTTTTCTCGTTGGCGCCGGATACCACCAGGTTATGATCCTGTGCATAGAACTGTTCCTTGAGCAATTCCCGGTACCAGTCTGTACTATAAAAGTACTGATACTGTCCCGTGGCCGGATCTACCTCTATCCGCGGCAGGGAAGGATCTTCCCAGCGCCTTTTTATTTCCGCCAGGTATGCCGGCGAAAAAGTGAGCGTTTTATTAATTGCAGTAGGCGTATTACCGTTATCATTCCATCGCGACCAGCCGTCGCTGAATCCCTGCGCCCAGGGATAGGAGTCGGTAATATTATCCGGCATGGTAGTGGGCTTTCTGATGGAAAAATTCGTCATATAATTAACCGAAGTCTTTCCCCCGGAGGCCGATTTGGTGGTAATCAAAACCACGCCGAACGCAGCCCTGGCACCATAAATGGACGCCGAAGAGGCATCTTTCAGCACGGAAATACTTTCAATGTCATTTGGGTTCAGCATACGGGGGTCGCCTTCTACACCATCAATTAATACCAAAGCGCTGCCACCCTGCCCTATGGAGGTAGTACCGCGGATATTGAAAGCGGGCGATTGTGTCGGCTTACCATCGAGCATCCTGATATTCAGGTTGGGCACCACCCCTACCAGCCCCTGGGAAACGTTGGGTATCGGCCTGTTTTCAAATACTTCACCGCTCACCTGGTCTACCGCCCCGGTCAAATTAGCTTTCTTTTGTGTACCATATCCCACCACTATCACTTCTTCCATGTTGGAATCAACGGGTTGCAGCACGATATCCAGTGACGCGCTCCCGCCCACGACCACTTCATGATTTTTATACCCTACATAAGAGAATACCAGCACTGCATTTTCCGGAACATTCAGCCTGAAGAAGCCGTTTTCATCGGTTTTAGTGGCTGCACCGCCCTCTCCCTTTACCTGCACGGTAACCCCGGAAAGCAGTTCCCCGGTTTCACTCATGACACGCCCCGTTACATCAATATTTTTATTCACTATCTCCTCCGGTAATAATACATCACCAGGGTTTGTTGCAGGTACATGCGTTTTTATCGTACTCCTCCTGATCACCACTTTATTGTTATCTGCAACAATGTAATTCAGCATATGCGGCTCCAGGATATCTTCGAGCAACTCCCGGATAGTGGCTGTTTTAACCGGTACCGTTACCTTATCCCTGGGATTGATAATATTGGTAGCATAAAAAAACTGTACGCCCGTCTGACGCCTGATCCTCTCCAACGCATTAAAAAGGGATTCGTTCTTAAATGAAATGGTTATCTCTTTTTCCAGTATTTCCTGTCCCCTGGCATTTTTAGCAGATAAGGACATGATAGAGCTACATAAGACAACTAAGGATAGCAGGGATAATCGCATAAGCTTCTGAATTAGTATAATCCTGCCGTTAAAAAAAAATTGCATAAATTCGAAATGTTATATGATATAAGGGTAGCTGCCGTTTGCCCTTCAAACTTTCGGCGCTACGTTTACCAGTACATATAATATTCCGGATATTACCAGTATCCGGATTTTTTATTACTGTATGCTCAGGTGGGATGTAGTTTTGGATTCATGTTATGCATAGTCAGGTTTTGATTTAGTTAGTCCGGGCATCCGGAACCATTTATTATATAAGTACCGTTTTTGAAAAACAGGTCTCCATGTATGGTTATGGCAATGATTTCGAGTACGGATGCCGGGCTGTCCGTCACTTCAAAGCTGGCTACCACATTGCAGCCTTTTACCGGTGGCGCTACTTCAACCTTTACACCAAAATAGGCTTCTATATCTTCCGTGATCTTTTGCAGCGGTTCATTGTGATATACAAAAGTGCCTTCCTTTCTTTTCAACATACCCGGGGCCTGCTCCTCTACCGTTGTCTCTTTTGTCAGCCTGTCTGTTATTTTATTGAATACCGCCCGCTGGTTAGGCAACAGTTCTATATCATTTTCCTCGCTGTCGTTGCTTACCTTCACTTTTCCGGTTACCACCATTACTGCAATACTCTCCTGGTTTTCGTATGCCTGTATATTGAATGACGTGCCCAGTACCTTCGTTTTTATGGTGCCGCTATATATAATAAAAGGCTGCTCCGGGGCACGCTCTACTTCAAAGAATGCTTCCCCGGACAATTGAACTTCCCTTTTATTATTGTCAAAAACATAGGGGTACGTAAGCGCGCTGGACGGACTTAACCATACTTTTGATCCATCCGGCAACACAATTTCTTTTCTTTCCCCGGTGGTGGTATACACAACCACTTTATTCCCGGCATCCCGTACAGCAGCCGACAAAGGACTTTCTGTATCCTGTTGCATAAAGGCCCGGATGCCAAGTACAAAAAAGGCAAAAACAGCCGCCGCCGCGGCCCATTTCATGAAAAGAGCTTTTTTCCCGGCCCGCTTCCCTATATCTTTAATTTTGCCCTGATCCGCCGCTATATCATTGCCCAAAATATTTTTAAGCATCTGCTGTGCAGCTTCGTCGCTTAATACTCTGCCCGGTTTTGTTCCGCCTGCCAAAGCGGCAAGTACCGCTTTCACCTCGTCTTCATGCTCCGGTTGCTCCAGCAAATCCGCAAACTCATCCAGTTCAGCGGAGGTATATTCGTTATTTAAATATTTATCCAACAGGTAACGCAACCTAGAAGCAGACATAGAGACTTTTACAATTAATTAATAAACCGGCTACTAGACATAGACCCCGATTTTTTGAAAAAGGGTTAGCCGGGTACAAAAATTTATACAAAAAACCAAAGCAGCAGGAGCAGGTCCATATGGTTTACGCAGTAGGCGCGAATGTTTTTAATGGCTTTTGTGAGATGAACTTTTACAGTTTCAGTGGAGAGATTCAGCCGGCTGGCAACTTCTTCTTTTTTAAACCCATACACTTTTATTAACCGGAATACTTTATTCTGCTGGGTGGGCAGGGAACTGATCGCCCTGTTCAATATTGCTTCAAGGTCTCTGTGTAGGATGGTCTGTTCCGTATCGGTTGTATCCAGCACCAATGCACTTTCAAGTGATATTTCCTTTCTCTCGCGGGCAACCCTTCGTTTTAACAATGAAAAGAGATGATGAGAGGTAACGGTATGCAACCATGCCGGAAAATTGGATACTTTCGTAAGGTCACTCCGTTTCAGCCAGACCTTCATGAAAATATCCTGCACCACCTCTTCCGCCAGGGAGTCTGAGCCGGAAATTCTATGCGCAATGGAATATATCCTGTTTCTGTACAGGTGAAACAGGCGCGTAAATGCTTCCGCATCATCCTGGGCTATCCGCGCCAGCAACTTCTTTTCATTATGGTCACAAGCAGTCAGCAATTCCGCTGGTTTATGGAAGTAAAACAAGCTGTAAACTTATACAATATAAGCAAACTAATTATACACATTGCAATTTAATGATAACAAATGTATGAGCGCCATGTTATCCCAATATTAATACGTGAAGAGAAAAGTAAAAACAGCGCGGAAGTAAATGTTTTCAGGATCCGGCGGGAAAAATCACGGGATCACCTTTATCACAGCAACCCCTTATAATCAGCGCTCATTTGTGCATGCGGTATGGCCGGGTGCCGGGAATAACCCGGCATCTTACAATATCAGCTCTCCGTCCTTACCGGGCTTGATGGTTACCTTGGAAGGAACAATGATGGCGCTTCCGGTAAAAGAGCCTTTTATCTTTTCCGCAAAAGCTGCGGCCTGCTCTCTTGTCCGGAAATTACCCATTTGCATACGGTAATAGGGCGCGTGGTAAATTAAGTAGGTTTCCTCTTCCGGGTATTCGGCCATCATCTTTGTTTTCAGCTCCAGCGCTTTTTGCCTGTCGTTGGTGCTGATCAGCTGCAGCCGGAAGCCATCCATATTTTTGAGGGTCTTCAGGTAAATTTCTTCGTTGATCTCTTTGTTCTTCTGCAACAATGCATCTATGCGGGCATCCTTTGTTACCGTAATATTCTTTAAGGTATCGGACTGCGCGACAGCGGAGAGCAGCACGAAAGTGATAGCAAAAGTTAAAACGGACTTCTTCATAATTACCAGATGATTTTACCGGATAAGGGGTTGGCAGCAGCTAAAATACTTATTTGCCCGGAACAGGGATGTTAAAAAAGGAGGTATTTCGTATAAAAGCCCCCCAAGGGACAAGGTTTAAACTTATAAGATTTTGTTAGTTTTCAATACTGGCGCAAGTCTTGCAGCGGCTGCCAGACCTAACAGGTTTTTAAAACCTGTTAGGTCTCCTCTTGCATTTTCACTTCACCTTCTCCAACAACTGCTTCAACAAATCCATCTTCTCCTTTTCCGCGATCAGCAATCTTTCATACAATTTCTTAATTTCATCAATAGCTTCTATCCATCTGTCAGCATAGTTAATGGCACAGTGGTTATTGTTGGTATTTATGTGAGTGGCATTCGTATTTGACCCCTCATAATTGTTTTGTATATTGAAAATTGCAGCTTCCTCATCAAAATTCCTGATCGCGTCCACCGGCACTTTTAAAACCTTAGCCACCTGCTCCAGCAATTCAGGCTCAATCACTTCTTTTTGTTCAAGCAAAGATATTTTGCGTTGATTCCAGTCATCGCCTAATTCCAGTGCCAGTCCTTCCTGTTTAATGCGCAGCATTTCGCGGAAGCGCTTGATATTCCTGCCCTGGTGTATTGTTTTTTCCATGTGCTATATTGGTTCGGTGCATTACAAATATAACGATCTGCCCGCTACCCTACCCAATAAATTACCGGGGATGATCGCTGATATATTGCCGTTCCATATAGGATACCGGCTTATCTATTCGTATATTTATGGGATTATCTTTGAAAAAAACACCATTGAAAAGCAAGAACACCATATGAGCCCACCACAACCTGTACGGAAGCGATTTTATAAACCAGGTCACTTTCTGAACAAAGCCGGCAAGCAGCCTTCGCATTACCTTGAAGCAGTATTCGAGAACTTTCACCTGGATGATTTCAGGGAAGAGCTAAACCTGTGGTTGCGCGTTGCTCTCTCCAACGGGAAGGACGCATACGCGGAAGGAGCAGCCCGGGAAGACCTGATGGATTTCGTGAACCATTTGCACCGGCTGGTTGAAGCATGGTGCATTATCCATATGTCAACATACCGGGAAACAGTGCCCCTTGAAACCAGGAGGCTGCTGGACATGGCCAACCGTCCTTTTTACCTGACAGCAGCGGAACAGGACAACCCCAACCGGATAATACGCCAATTTTGTAAAACTTTCAGGCACAGTTATGTGAAAATAGAATTACTGGATATGCTGGAAGCAGTGGTAACATACGAAGGAGAAGAACTAATATGCAAAGGCATACTGGTAGCTTTTTACCAGCACCTGCACTGCCTGGTAAGGCTGGCATACAGGAGGATAAGATGATGAAATCTTTCCAGGCTTTGTCCTGACACAGGCGCGTCTTGTTAGCGCCATAACGAATATCTGAACTTTCTCACTGAAGATATATACGCCCGCTAAAAAATTCAATCAGCCGGTAAGAGACCCGACTGCTTTACGATGGTAACACCGGCGCTGCAGCCCAGCCTGTCTGCACCAGCTTTAATCAACTGATCTGCAAACTCGTAAGTCCGTATACCGCCCGATGCTTTTATTTTAATATGGTCCGGCAGATAGGTCCGCATCAGCGCTACCGTTTCTACCGATGCACCTTTCTCTGCATACCCGGTGGACGTTTTAAGATAATCGATACCGGCAGCTCCGTACAGGTCGCAGCATTTTATGATCTCTTCGTTGGTGAGTACGCCGCTCTCTATGATCACTTTTATAACCCCCTGTTTATTCCGGATGATCGGCAGGATGGTTCCGATCTCGTTGGCAATAAATACCCAATCACCGTTTTTGATAGCGGAAATATTGGCTACCATGTCCAGTTCATCCGCGCCATCCACAATGGCCAATACGATCTCTGCAATTTTTGCCTCAATAGCGGAATAACCAAAGGGAAACCCTATAACGGTAGCCGTTTTTACAGAACTGCCTTCCAGCAGCTTTTTTGCTTTTTTGACATATAATGGAGGAACACAAACTGCTGCAAACTGATATTCCACAGCTTCCGCACAAAGCTTTTCAATATCCGCCACCACCGTGGTGGGCTTTAGTATGGTGTGATCTATATACGATGCAATATTCATATCGCTCTTCATTTCCACATCCTCACATTTCCACACTCACCTATCCTTCCTTTCCGTGACATTGCTTATACTTCTTACCGCTTCCGCAGGGACAGGGATCATTCCGCCCGATCTTGGGTCCTACTTTAACAGGTTCGTGCTTACCCGGCACTTCAGAAGGATCAAAATAGTCATTTTCGTTGGCGGCATAATCATCTCCCCGTGCATCGATCTCATCTTTGTTCACCCTCATTTTGCTCATATCCGTCTTCCTTTCCCTGCCTTCCCTGATCTGCGACGCCTGCCTTTCTACCGGTATAGCTGCATGGCTGAGGAAAGAAACGATATCACGGTTCACATCGCCATCCATATTCCGGAAAAGCTCAAATGCGGTTGTTTTATAGATCACCAGCGGGTCTTTCTGCTCGTATACCGCTGTCTGTACGCTGTGCTTCAGGTCGTCCATGGAGCGCAGGTGCTCTTTCCATGCTTCGTCTATTACTGCCAGGGTAATGGTGCGCTCCAGGGCATTTGCCAGCTCCTGGCCGTTGGACGAAAGGGTCTTGTTCATATTTGCCAGTACCTGCAGATTCTTTTTACCATCAGTGAACGGCACCACCACATTTTCGATATGATTACCCTGCGATACCTTGATATTCTGGAACACGGGCACCGCCTGCTGCATGATCCCTTCCTTACGGCGTACAAAATTATCCGATGCTTCCGAGTACAGGGTTTCTGTTACCCTGTTGATATCTCCTTTCCTGAATTCATCTTCCGAAATGGCCGTATCCAGTCCAAAGTGAATGATCACCGCCAGCTTGAATCCTTCAAAGTCATCCTGCTCACGGAAGGAGTTGATCAATCCTTCGCAAACATTATAGAAGGCGTTATCCAGGTCAAGCGCCAGGCGTTCGCCAAACAGGGCATGCTGGCGTTTGGTGTACACCACATTCCGCTGCTTGTTCATCACATCATCATACTCCAGCAGCCGCTTACGGATACCGAAATTATTTTCTTCCACCTTTTTCTGGGCACGCTCAATGCTTCGTGTGATCATGCTGTGCTGGATCACTTCCCCTTCCTTATAGCCCATTCTGTCCATGAGCGATGCAATACGATCGCTGCCGAACATACGCATCAGGTCGTCTTCAAGCGATACATAGAACTGCGAAGTTCCCGGGTCGCCCTGGCGTCCGGCACGACCGCGCAACTGCCGGTCTACACGACGGGATTCATGGCGCTCCGTACCGATGATGGCCAACCCACCCGCTTCCTTCACACCGGGTCCGAGCTTGATATCCGTACCACGACCCGCCATGTTGGTGGCGATGGTCACAGCGCCGGCCAAACCCGCTTCCGCCACTACCTGCGCTTCGCGGGCGTGCTGTTTTGCGTTCAATACATTATGCGGGACCTTTCTCGCATGCAGCATTTTGCTCAGCAACTCACTCACTTCCACGGAAGTAGTACCCACCAGGGTAGGGCGTCCGCTGTTGCGGAGCCTTTCCACCTCCTCGATAACCGACTTATATTTCTCCCGCTTGGTTTTGTACACCAGATCCTGCTCGTCTTTACGGGTAATCGGTATATTGGTGGGGATGGATACCACATCCAGCTTATAGATGCTCCAGAATTCACCGGCTTCCGTTTCAGCGGTACCGGTCATACCACAAAGCTTGTGATACATCCTGAAGAAGTTTTGTAAAGTGATGGTAGCATATGTTTGTGTAGCGGCTTCCACTTTCACATTTTCCTTTGCCTCTATCGCCTGGTGCAGACCATCGCTGTAACGGCGGCCTTCCATGATACGGCCCGTTTGCTCATCCACGATCTTCACCTGGCCGTCTATCACAATGTATTCATCGTCTTTCTCAAACAGCGCATATGCTTTCAGCAATTGCTGCACGGTGTGTATGCGGTCGGCTTTCTGACCATACTCGTTCAGCACCTGTTCCTTTTTCTGCAGCTTTTCCTCGGGGGTATCATTGCTCTTTTCTATTTCAGCCAGCAGGATGCTCAGATCCGGCAGTATAAAGAAGTTGGGGTCTTCGCCGGAGCGGGTAATGTACTGCAGCCCTTTCTCGGTCAGCTCAACCTGGTTATTTTTTTCGTCGATGTGGAAATACAATTCTTCGTCCACGATATGCATTTGCTTCTGCTGATCCGCAAGGAAGTAATTTTCCGCTTTCTGCAGCTTCACCTTTATGCCGGGTTCGCTGAGGTATTTGATCAGGGCGCCTGTTTTAGGCAACCCCCGGTATGCCCGCATCAGGGCCAGCCCGCCTTCCCTGGCATCGTCCTTTCCTTCCGCGATCAGCTTTTTGGCCTCGATCAGAGACTTGTTCACCACCTGGCGCTGCACTTCCACCAACTGGTGTACGCGCGGCTTCAATGCGATATACTGCTGGTCGTCGCCACCTTTCGATACCGGACCCGAAATGATCAACGGCGTTCTCGCGTCGTCTATCAATACGCTGTCCACCTCATCCACCATGGCAAAATGATGCTTACGCTGCACCATTTCGTCCGGGTTATGCACCATATTATCCCTCAGGTAATCAAAGCCGAATTCGTTATTGGTACCGTAAGTGATGCTTGCCTGGTAGGCCTTGCGCCGGGCAGCGCTGTTGGGTTGGTGCCTGTCAATACAGTCTACCGTTAAACCCAGAAATTCATATAGAGTACCGTTCCACTCCGAGTCACGTTTAGCCAGGTAATCGTTCACTGTTACAATGTGCACACCTTCATCAGCCAGGGCGTTCAGGTAGGCCGGCAGGGTAGACACCAGGGTTTTACCTTCACCGGTGGCCATTTCGGCGATCTTTCCTTTATGCAATACGATCCCGCCGAGCAACTGTACGTCGTAATGGATCATATTCCAGGTCACCTGGTTGCCGCCGGCCGTCCAGGTGTTTTTATACTTTACTTTATCTCCTTCTATGATAATATGCGGGCGTGTAATGCTCAACTCACGGTCCAGGTCAGTGGCAGTTGACTCCAGCTCTTCATTTTCCGTAAAACGGCGCGCTGTTTCTTTTACAACGGCAAATGCCTCCGGTAATATTTCATCCAGGGCTTCTTCCAGCTTCTCATCCCGCTGCTTGATCAGCTTGTCTACCTTCTGGTAGATCTCATCCTTTTGACCGATCTCATTAAAAGGCAGTTCTTCCGCCTGCTTTTTCAAAGCCGCTATTTCTTCATCCACAGGAGCGATATGCTGTTTGATCCGGGCTTTAAATTCGGCGGTTTTACCCCGTAGTTCGTCATTGGAAATGGTGGCGTATGAGGCGAAATGATCATTTATTTCCTGTACGAGCGGCGAGATGGTTTTGATATCTTTCTCGGATTTGTTTCCCCCGAACAGTTTAGATAGCAATTTCAACATGTTGAAAATATATTATAGTAAGATATTTTGTACGTATATAATACTTTTTTGACTCAAATATGGTGCTGCTTTTCACAACAGCCATTCTGTCAGAAAGATTGCAAAGGTAATAAAAGAAAAGAGCCTTTGACGGGGAAATTTTCGGACGGATCCGGGCTATTTTTCGCAGTCGGGTGTCTCCGCCGACCGGAAAACCTGCATAAAGCTAAGATCTGGAATACACTCTTTTTCGGAAGGGACCCGGCCTGATCCGGGCTATTTTTTCCGGGCAAATACAAACTCCGCGAAACCCAATAGGTCCCAGAACATATTTCCTCTCAGCTTTTTCCCTCTCAACACATTAAAAACTACCCTGAACGGTGTTGCCATCAGAAAAACCGGGCTTCTGCGGGTTCCGCCGGAGAGGATCTCCATTCCGCAGCTTTGTAACAAAGTATCTAACTCTTTTGTGCTGTAGATCCTTACATGGGTGGGATCGTCGTAAAAATTGAGGGTACCGTGCATGGAGGGCAGCCGGGTGCTCTTTTGCCCGGGGTATTCTATGTAGATATATCCGCCGGGCTTCAGCTTATCCGCCAGTTTCCGGATCACTTCATCCCCGTTATGCAAATGCTCGATGATGTGCGTCATCCGGATAAAATCGAAGGCATTGTCCGGGATTTCACCAAACTGCAGGCGGGTGAGATCCATCTCATAAAAACGCTCCATCACCGCAAAATCCTGTTCATCATTCTCAAAATTCTTATCAAGATCAATTCCGTGATACTCGCAGGCGGGAAACAGTTTTTTTGTTTTGGAAGCAGAATGATTGCCCGCCCCCACATCCAGCAACACAAACGGCTTTTTACCGAAACACCTGTATAAATAAAAAAATTTGGGTGTTAATTTCCTGATGAAGTTTAACATAAATCTGTTCGTAAAGATATAAGATTTTCAAGTTTACGGACAATATCTTTGCATCATGTTAAAAGCCAAGATAGCCACCCTGGCTAAACAGTTCTCCCCTGAACTGATCGATATCCGCCATCACCTTCATGCCCATCCCGAGCTGAGCTACGAGGAATTCAAAACATCCGCCTTTGTACAACAGGAGCTTCAAAGGCTGGGCATCCCATTTGAGGTGAAAGCTGCTACCGGGGTAGTAGGTCTCCTGAAAGGCAAAAACCCTGACAAAAGAATTGTGGCGCTGCGGGCAGATATGGACGCCCTGCCCATTAAAGAAGCAAACGACGTTCCTTACAGATCGAAAAATGAAGGCGTCATGCATGCCTGCGGGCACGATGTGCATACCACCTGCCTGCTGGGAGCGGCAAAGATACTGAGTGAACTGAAGGATGAATGGGAGGGTACAGTGAAGCTGATTTTTCAACCCGGGGAGGAGAGGAACCCCGGCGGCGCCAGCCTGCTGATACAGGAAGGCGTACTGGAAAATCCCGCTCCATCTGCTATCATCGGCTTACATGTACATCCCCACCTGCCGGTAGGCAGGTTCAGCTTCAGGGGCGGTAAGATCATGGCCAGCGCAGATGAAATATATATCACCATCCGCAGCAAGGGAGGACATGCCGCGGCGCCGCAGCAAACAGCCGATACCATCCTTATTGCCTCGCAACTGGTGGTGGCATTGCAACAGGTGATCAGCCGCAACCGCAACCCTTTCTCTCCTTCCGTATTATCCATTACCTCCTTCCAGGGGGGCTACACCACCAATGTGATTCCCAGCGAAGTAAAGCTGATGGGCACATTCCGGGCAATGGACGAGGAATGGCGATTTAAAGCGCATGAGCTTATCCGGAAATTATCGCTGGACCTGGTGCAGGGAATGGGCGCCGAAATAGATCTTCACATAGATGTCGGGTATCCTACTGTCTATAACAACGAGGCCCTGTACCCGGTGGTGAAAGCCGCAGCAGCCGACTTTGCAGGGCCTGACGTTATTGAAGAAACCGAATTGCGGATGGGAGCAGAGGACTTCGGCTATTACTCGCAGGTGATTCCTGGATGCTTTTTCAGGCTGGGTACCGGCAATGAAGCGAAAGGTATCGTTTCCGGTGTGCATACTCCTACTTTTGATATTGATGAAAATGCTATTGAACCAGGGGCGGGCATGATGGCCTGGCTGGGCGCCACTGTGGATATGCCTGGTCTATAATTGGCTCAGCCTTTGTTGAAACCTTCCTGTTAAAACGGTTGGATCAACAAAGGCTGATTTGACGTGCAATCGATTGCGAAGATAATAGATTGAATTGTTAAAAAAGTCTAAAATGATAAAAATCAGGATGCCTTTTTGGCATTCAGGATATGCTGTATGAACGTCCGTTGGAAACCGGGCTTTCTGTTTCTTCCACCCCGTAGTTCCTGATGGTATTGTATAATGTATCCCGCTCCACCGGCGTCCGTCTTACCTGCCGGATCAGCGTTACCAACTCGCTGGTAGTCAGTGAGGGATTCTGTTCTTCACTGCCAGCCATGGAATAGATCTTAGTGGTATCGTCAATGGTACCGTCTATATCATTCACCCCGAAAGAAAGGGTCAGTTGGGCATTTTCCCGGCCGAGCATGGGCCAATAAGCCTTTAAATGGGGGAAATTGTCCATGAAAAGCCGGGCAATGGCATACATCCGCATATCCTCTACCACGGAACACTCCGGCACATCACTCATATCGTTTTGTTTGTTCCTGAATTTCAGGGGAATAAAGGTATTGAAGCCCCCGGTTTTGTCCTGCAGATCACGCAGCCGTTTCATATGATCTATACGGTGCCAATATTTTTCAATATGTCCGTACAGCATAGTGGCATTGCTGTGCATTCCCAGGTTGTGCGCCGCTTCGTGTATGCGCAACCAACCGTCTGCATCTACCTTATCGGCGCAGATCTGCGAACGGATCTCGGGATGAAAGATCTCGGCCCCTCCGCCCGGCAGCGAATCCAATCCTGCCTCTTTCAGCATCTTCATACCTTCTTCCGGCGTCACTTTTGCCTTCCGGAACATGTAATCCAGCTCCACCGGGGTATATCCCTTTATATGCAGTTCCGGACGATGCGCCTTTATCTGCCGCATCAGCTCCATGAAAAATGCCATATTCATTTTGGGATGCACACCACCCACTATATGCACTTCCGTCACGGGCTTTTCGTCATAGGCCTTCACCATATGCATCATTTGCTCTATGCTCAGTTCCCATCCCTCCTCTCTTTTGGCATATAACCGGGAGTAGGAACAGAAGCTACACGTAAATACACATACATTGGTAGGTTCTATATGAAAGTTGCGGTTGAAGTAGGTGACATCACCATGCAGCTTCTCCCGGACAAAGTTTGCCAGCGCCCCCGCAAATGACAAGCCCGCCTTTTCAAACAACAATACCCCGTCTTCTTCGGTCAGCCTTTCCCCGTTCAGCACCTTCTCTCCCACTGCTTTTAACTCGCGTAATACATCCGGGTGCCGTAAGAGTGCGTATATCGATTGCTGCTTTTGTACCATGGCTTCATTGCATTTGCTGCTGCAAATATACTACCCCTTTTTAAAGGAAAGGTCTCCAACCTTTGGAAGGATGCGTCTCTCCGGGGTCTGGCAGCGCCGACCCCGGAGGTATGGAAAACGTCTCTTCCCCGCATTCGGCGATCCAGGGGTCGGCTGCGCCAGACCCCAGGTGGACGGAAGGCTGGAAACCCTGGACCATCTAAGGTTGGAAACTGTACCGTCAGAACAAAAAAAATCCCGACCACTGTGTGATCGGGATTGAATAAGTAAACATGTGAGGTTATTTGTTATCGACCTCGTCGTATTTTTTCTGAAAATATTCAGACTTTGCTTTGTCATTTTTCCTGTCGTAACAATAGGCCAGGTTATTGCAGGCTGATTTGTACTCGGATTTTTCAGACAGTTTAAGATCATCCCTGCCATCAAATTCGGCAAATACCACTTCAAAAGGAGGTATTGCCTGGTCACACAAAGCAACCACTTTTTCCTGCAGCTCTTTCTTTTTCGCTACATCTTCCGGCTTATTTCCCCTGATCTTCCTGGCTTCATCATCCACAAAAAGCGCCTGGTTGAAATAATGTTTGGCAAGGTTGAGGTTTACCTCGATGCCTTCCGGTTTTAAAGCAAGCGCCTTTTTATATAAGTTCTCAATTTTTATCAGGCGTTCGTTATAGTCAGCCGGTCTGTCTTTTTCATCACTTACGTGCGTTTCGTTGAAAAGGTCATTGGCGTAATCAACAATAACCTCATAATTTTCAGGATTGGCTTCAATAAGCTCTTCATATTTGGCATGCAGTGCAGCCTTGTCGCCGGTGCCTTTCAGGTAATCGAACTCTACCAGCGGCAGGTAGTCATCCTTGGGATATAATTCAACACCCTGCTTTACAAATTTCTGCATGTTGGGAATATCCTTTTTATCCAGGTAATGCTTGGCGAGATACCTGTAGATGGTTACATACTCAGGCTTTTCTCCGATGTTGGCATCTGCCAGCTTATGAAATGCTGCTACAGCCGCATCATCTTTTTTAGCATTCATGGCAGCCAGGGCAGAGTAATACACCAGTGTGGTATCCAACTCAGACAATCCCCATCCCTGTTCGAATATATACTTGCTTACCGACTCTGATTTCTGAAAGCTGTCGTAAGCGTCTTCATATTTTTCAGCATTGTACTGTGCAGCGCCCAGGTCAAAATAGCCGCCATACAATGAGTAAACGGGTTGATAGTTTTCCAGGGCCAGCAAGGTAGCTGTTTCGTTTTTGTTCAGCTCGGAAGCCTTCTTTATTGCTTCAAACGCTTCTGCTCTTCCGTCCGGAACCAGTGTTTTAAACTCGTCGCTGGCGGAAATGGCGCTGTAAATTTTGGATTTGGTAAACCAGACATCCGCCTTTTTGTTTTGTTTGGGGTTGGCAGCCAGCAAGTCAATACCTTCTTTGGCTTTATCCAACTCGTTTTTTTGCAAGAACTCCTTCACCTTATTCAGGTTCTGGGCAGAGAGATTAAGGGTAATGCCTGCTACCAGGAACATCATTATTAACTTCTTCATGTTGATTGTTTTAAAATTATACTCAATTTTTATGTTAAGTTTTAGTTTGCGCCTTGCCCGGGTGTATCACCCTCTGCACCACCGTTGTTGTCAGTATGCTCGCCATTTGCTTCCCCTCCATCAACTGCAGCGCTATCTTCATTCTCCGGTTCTACCTCCTCATACCTTGCCAGTTTCGTGATCGCTGCAATCTCGTCATCCTCATCCAGCCGTATCAGCTTCACTCCCTGGGTAGCACGTCCCTGCTCGCTTACCTGCGCTACTGCCATCCGGATGGTGATACCAGACTTGCAGGTGATCATCAGGTCCTCGTTTTCCGACACATCCAGTATGCCTACCAGTGAGCCTGTTTTATCGGTAACGCTGATCGTTTTTACACCCTTTCCGCCCCTGTTGGTAATGCGGTACACATCCTCTCCGGAACCATCGGTTATAGCTGTCCGTTTGCCAAATCCTTTCTCACTTACCACCAGTACAGTTCTGGACGTATCTTCTTTTTTGACACAAATCATGCCAACCACTTCATCATTGGCCCCGTCTACCTCAATTCCGGCCACCCCTATGGCACCTCTGCCTGTAGGGCGTACCGTCTTTTCATAAAACCGGATGGCGCGACCGCTTTTTACGGCCATCATGATCTCATTATTACCATCGGTCAGCCGGGCTTCCAGCAGCTGGTCACCTTCTACGATGGTAATAGCATTCACGCCGGTTGCACGCGGCCTGCTAAAATCCTGCAAAAGTGTCTTTTTGATGATCCCTTTCCGGGTGCAGAGAACAATATAGTTGTTTTTAACAAACTCTTCATTATCCAGGTCTTTCACATCCAGTATGGCCCTTACCTTATCACCCGGAGGTAATTGGATCAGGTTCTGAATGGCCCTGCCTTTACTCGTTTTATCACCTTCCGGCAACTGGTACACTTTCAACCAGTAGCACCTTCCTTTTTCCGTAAAAAACAGCATGGTATGGTGTGTAGATGCCACAAAAAGGTGTTCAATCCAGTCTTCTTCCTTGGTTTTTCCACCGATAGCGCCCCTGCCGCCCCTGTTTTGCTGGCGGTACTCGGTAGCGGAAGTACGTTTGATGTATCCCTGGTGAGAGATGGTGATAACAACATCCTCCTCTTCGATCAGGTCCTCCATTCTCATTTCATCCGCCAGGTACTGTATCTCGGAGCGTCTTTCATCTCCGTATTTATTTTTTATCTCCGTTAATTCCGTTTTGATCACATCAAACCGTTTGCCTTCGTCGGCCAGCAGGTCTTTCAGGTGCCCGATCAACTTCATGATCTCGTCGTACTCTTCCTTGATCTTGTCCCGTTCCATACCGGTAAGCCGTTGCAAACGCAGCTCCAGTATGGCTTTTGCCTGTATTTCATCCAATCCCCAGCCGGCGTTGATCAGGTTCTCTTTCGCCACTTCCGGGGTTGCCGAGCTGCGGATCAATGCGATCACCTCATCCAGGTGATCCAGCGCAATAAGGTAACCCTGTAATATATGCGCTTTCTTTTCCGCTTCTCTCAGCTCATACCTGGTACGCCGCACCACCACCTCATGACGGAATTCAATGAACTCACTGATCAGCTCTTTGAGATTCAGCAGCCTGGGACGTCCCTTTACGATGGTTACATTATTGATGCCAAAGGAAGTCTGAAGCTCCGTGTGCTTGTACAGATGGTTAATTACCACCGTGGCAATGGCATCCCTTTTCAGGTCCAGCACAATGCGGGTTCCCTCCTTCTGGTTCGATTCGTTGTTTACGTGTGCGATACCCTCTATGATCTTTTCATTTACCAGCTCGCCTATCCTGTTGGTGAGGGTATCCCGGTTTACCTGGTAAGGCACTTCCGTAATGATCACCTGCTCTCTTCCGCTGGGCTTGGTATCTACGTGCAGCTTTCCCCGCAGCACCACCCGGCCCCTGCCGGTGTGCATGGCAGCCCTTACGCCTTCATAACCATAAATAATACCGCCGGTGGGAAAGTCCGGGGCCTTGATGAATTTGATCAGCTCGTCAATAGTGATCTCACGGTTATCAATATAGGCTATGCAGCCGTCTATCACTTCCGAGAGGTTGTGCGGCAGCATATTGGTAGCCATACCCACAGCAATACCACTGGAACCATTTACCAGCAGCTGCGGTATGCGGGTAGGCAGAATAGTGGGTTCTCTTTCCGAATCATCAAAGTTGGGTTGAAAGTCAACCGTATCTTTTTCGATATCATCCAGCATATGTTCCGCCAGCCGTTGCAGCCTTGCCTCCGTGTAACGCATGGCCGCCGCATCGTCGCCGTCCTGGTTACCAAAGTTTCCCTGCTTGTCTACCAGCGTATAGCGCATATTCCATTCCTGGGCCATACGCACCATCGCATCGTACACGGAGCTGTCGCCATGCGGGTGATATTTACCCAATACTTCCCCCACCACACGGGCCGATTTTTTAAAGGGTTTATTATGCGAAAGCCCCAGCTCATTCATCGCATATAATATCCTCCGGTGCACAGGTTTTAAGCCATCCCGTACATCCGGCAGCGCCCGGCCTACGATCACGCTCATAGAGTAATCTATGTAGGCCTTTTTCATTTGCTCCTCGATGTTTATCTGTATGATCCTGTTGTTGTCCTGGGTTTCTTCCGGTGTTAAATTTTCTTCCATAACCGTTGTAGATCTGTTTCTTTTTCCGTGAAAATCAATTGTTGAATAGTGCCTGCAAATGTACCACTTTTACCCTGCTTTCAGCTAAAGCCATCCCCCTTTTTAACCCAATTTTTCCACCGGCATAAAGAGTCTTTATATAATGATAATCAATTGCTTATAAAAACAGCCCAGAGGTCTTGCCCGCTATTGCCCCGGGGTGGTTTTCTTCAACAGCCAGCCTGTATCCGCCACGGGAATATAAAATGATGCCGGAATCTCCGTACTTTGTCAAAATAAATTTGTTTGGGCAAACATGGTTGATCACACTAAGCCGCTGGTTTCGATAGTGCTGGGTTCGTATAACGGCGCCCTTTTTCTAAGTCAGCAGTTAAACAGCCTGGTAGAGCAAACCTATCCCAATACAGAGATCATTGTTACTGACGATGCTTCCACAGATAACACCTGCCTCATTGTCCGCAGCTATATGCAGCGGCACCCCAACATCCGGCTCCATGCACATGCGGAAAATGCCGGTTATATAAAAAATTTTGAACGGGGAATGCTGCTCGCAGAGGGTAAATATATAGCGCTGTGCGACCAGGACGATATCTGGGAACCCGAAAAAGTGGAAGAACTGGTAAAAAACATAGGCGACAACAGGATCATCTATTGCGATTCATTACTGATAGATGCGCAGGGCAGGGAGATGGGCAAAAAGATGTCAGAAATACGCAATGCCATCGACTACAACAGTTGTCTTATGTATGTGGTTGGCGCCTGGGCGCCCGGGCATGCCATGTTATTTAAAAGGGAGCTGCTGGCAGAATGCATCCCGTTTCCTTCCATCGTAACCCATGATTTTTGGCTGGGCTTTGTGGGCGCCTCCCGGGGAACCGTAAAGTATTTAGATAAGCCTCTGGTAAGATACCGGCAACATACAGAGAATGCAATCGGCGGGGTCAGAATCAGCCGGACCGGCAGGAAAAAAGTATCCGCCACGGAAAAAACCGGGCAGGCACGCGCCAGGATGCAGCTCCTGTATGACCGTTGCCCCGACCAGCCGGAAGAGACCAAAACAGCCTACAGGTTGCTAAACAAAAGTTATCAAAGCTTTTCGTTGCAGCATAACCTCTTGCGGGTCCGTCTTTTTTTCAGGTTCCGTCACCAGATACTGGCCTATAAAAAAAAGGGAGCCTTAGCTAAACTGGCCTACTGCCTGAAAATGTTCTTCACGCTGGTTTAGTTCTGTCATTCAATTATTATCTTAATTACGTAAACTTGTACCGGAGGAAACAACATTGAAAACAATATTACTATTCGGCGCCGGCAAGTCTGCCACCTGCCTCATTGATTACCTCATTGTTCAGGCGCCTGCTTATGACTGGCAATTGATGGTAGTGGATAATAACCTTGCGCTGGCGGAAAGCAAGGTAGGTACTGCATCACATGCAAAAGCGCTCGCTGCGGATATTACCGATGCCACGGAACGAAACCGGTTGATCCGGCAGGCAGATGTTGTTATTTCCATGTTACCGCCTGCGCTGCACATACTGGTTGCCGGTAGCTGCCTGTCGGAAGGCAGACACCTGCTGACGGCCTCCTACGCCGATGAAAAAATACAACAACTGGATGCCGACATAAAAAAGAAAGGACTTCTTTTTCTTTGCGAGATGGGGCTCGATCCCGGTATAGACCATATGAGCGCCATGCAGATCATTAACAGGATAAAGACACAGGGAGGCAATATCACATCCTTTTATTCGCATTGCGGGGGACTGGTGGCGCCGGAAAGCGATGATAACCCCTGGCATTATAAAATAAGCTGGAACCCGCGCAATGTGGTGCTGGCAGGAAAAGCAGGCGCGGTATATAAAAGAGCCGGCAGCATAGAAACGACTCCCTACGAAAGATTGTTCACCCATAACTCAACCGTGTCCATACCCGGTTACGGCGACTATGCCTGGTATCCCAACAGGGATTCTCTGGCTTATACCCGGTTATACGGGCTGGAAAATACGGCCACCTTTATCCGTACCACTTTGCGCCATCCCGATTTCTGCAGGGGCTGGAGCAAGATCATTGAATTGGGGTTGACAGACGATACCCAACAATTTGATACGGACCGGCTCACATATGCGGCGCTCACCAGGCAACAGTTTCGCAACCACCCCGGCGCAGAAGCCGCAACAGCCCTGCAAAAAAACATGTTTGCATTCCTGGGATTGTATAATGAAGAGGTCATAGGCCGGGGACAACAAACGGCAGCGGATATCCTGCAATCCCTGCTGGAAAAGAAACTGACGCTGCATCCCGCGGATAAGGACATGATCATCATGCTGCACGAATTTGAATACCTGCTGAATGCAAAGCAGCAAAGAATAAGCAGTTGCCTGGTAGTAAAAGGAGAAAACCACCTCAGGACGGCCATGGCCAAAACCGTAGGACTGCCCCTGGCCATAGCCGCCGGGCTGATATTGCAAAACAGTATCCGGCTCACAGGTCTGCACGTTCCCGTACTGCCGGAGATCTATGATCCCGTGCTGGATGCGCTGGAAAAAGAAGGGATCTCTTTTAGAGAAGTGATAAGTAGTAAGTAGTAAGTGGTTAGTTGCAGGATGCAGGTTGAACGCAAACTTGAGACCCGTGACTGCACTGACTCAGGTTAGTAGCGTAGTTTCGTGCTTAGCCAGACCTGTGCCTTTCAGTTAAACTGGAGCAGTTTGGCAGGCCCGGTGCATAGCTTAAGAAGCTCTTAGTTTAGCTTGATATATTTTAGTCTGATACGTTAAGGTTTGCACTAAAATTCAAAAAGACGGGTCTGTTTTCCTTTACCACAACATTTTCGAAAGTAAGTATTTCATGTTCACCCCCGGCTACACTCCTGCTATGCAGGATGCCATCGCTGTCAATAATACTGATGCTGCTTCCGGCCCTGGTTTTTCGCAAGTTGACTGAAAAAGTATTTTCTCCCAGGTTAGTGGAAATCATCCTCGTGCTCAGCCCGCGGCGGATGGGAAACTTACCTCCTATATCCTCAATCATACCTGTATACACTTTTTCGATGAGCGCTTCATCATTATCTGTATTATTCGCGATAATCACGGTGCTATGGGGAAGATTTACCTCGGGAAGAATATCATCGCCGGGCTCACTTGTCTGGAATGACCGTGCTGACCCAGGATCGTTTTTTTCACAAGAAGAAAAAACAGCGATGGCCATTAAAGAAGCTACAAACAATTTTTTCATAGAATAGGCTTTTTTTAGTCGGATTCTATTATTCAGATCCCCAAGCCCAATAACGTATAACCTTTGGCATTATTTGCAATACTCCATTTATTAAAAAAAAAATAAAAAATGGTAAATAAAAGTAGTGACAAACAAAACAATGTAGCCGGTAAACGTTTTTACTTAGTTCCCGGACGGGGCTCACAGCACGGCTTTGTGTGTAGAGTAGACTTGCCTCGGGGCGTGAGTGAGTCGCAGGTACAAGATACAAGTCACAGGTTGCACCCCCGGCTATGGATCTTGCATTAAGAGAATCTTACGTTGGAAGAAGCAATCTCCAACCAGGCACGTCACTGCGTGCCGCGATGATCATCCATTGGTGACGGGTTATTCTCCGAACGTTAGGAGCGGCAAAGCAGTCCGTGAAAATCATGATACGAAGGAATTGCTTCGCATCACTGCGTGACGCATCGCAATAAAAAAGCGCCTGAAGTCCGCTTCAGACGCTTTTCGGAAAATACAGTAATTGGCTTAGGCTTAGTCCAGCTTGCCGGGTGCAACCGGTTGCACCTGTTCGGTAGGTACCTTCCTGTCAAATTCATGACGAAGGTTTTTCCAGGCAACGCCGTCCCACAAAAACGCCAGTATGAACCATATAAAAAGCAACAAAGGTATCAGCACAGTCAACTGAAAGCTCTTCAGCTCATCACCCAGGTGCATGAATGTCATTACGATATACACTGCTTTCAAGAGCGACAAAATGATCATGGCGCCTTTGATGAACAGCAGCAGGAATCCTTCTTCTATATGAAGTGCGTAGTGCGACAGCCCCAGCGTCAGCTCGGCAATGGTAAGGGCCAGCAATATCCAGAAAGTCTTCCAGATCTTTTTGGTATTCTTCGCGGGCTCATGTTCATAAGTAATTTCAGTAGAGGGGAACCCCTGATGCGAATGGGCTGCTGCGTGCTCTGTATGCAGATCTTGATGTGACATTTCAGTAATTCAGTTTTACGATTAAATTAGATAGAAACAAAGGAATACAAATACCCATACCAGGTCTACAAAGTGCCAGTACAGCCCGATCTTTTCCACCATTTCATAATGCCCTACCTTCTCAAAACGCCCCATGCGTGTCCAAACCAGCGCTAATATCAACAGCAGCACACCGCTGAATACGTGGAAACCGTGAAAGCCGGTGATCCCGAAGAAAAACCCACCGAAAGCCACAGGTCCTGTTTGCGTAACAGCATGTCCGTGATCCGATAACCCCGGTACCACAGGTCCGTAAGGGTTTTGTTTGATGGTAGATCCGATATGTTCAATTTGCCCGTCAATCAGTACGGCACTGCTACCGGTTATCATATGTGTCCATTCCCATGCCTGGCAGCTCAGGAACAATGCTCCTCCGAGGATCGTCCAACCCAGCCACTTCTGCACGCCGTACTTGTTTCTCTTGTGCCCTTCATGCACTGCCAGCACCATTGTTACAGAACTCATGATGAGGATGAAGGTCATTAAGCTCACAAAAGCCAGCGGCAGGTTTGCATGCCCCATGAACGGGAAAGCATTAAAAACATAGTTGGGATCCGGCCAATAATCATGACTCATTCTTACGGTACCGTAAGAAATAAGGAACGCGCCAAAAGTAAAGGTGTCACTCAGCAAAAACAGCCACATCATCAGTTTACCATAGCTAACATTGTAAGGGCTTTTTCCGCCGGACCACCATTTAAATCCTGCCGGTACGTGTGTTGACATGCAGTATAATTTTAATTATAAAACTAAATCCTTTTTTTAACGTAATAGTGTAAAAAACACAAATAAATACAACCACAAAATATCTACAAAATGCCAGTAGGTTGCCACCAGCTCTATAGGTATCGCGTCATATACCCTCTTTTTGGTGCTCAGCGTTTTAAAGAACACAATGATCAGTGCCACAAACCCACCCACGATATGCAACACATGCAACCCCGCGATTGCCAGCACAAACGAGTAGGCGGGGTTAGACCCCAGTCCGATCATTTTTTTTCCGCTTGCCTGGAACTGGTAAAACCCGGTGATCTGCATGATCACAAACGCTAAACCGAGCAGGGCTGTTATGGCAAAATACATCCGGTATTTCGGCATCAGCCGTTCCCTGAAGGCCTTATAGGCCATCTGCACGGTCAGGCTGCTCAATACGATCACCACCGTTGAATATATAAAGATCTTCGGGAGCGCAAAGCTCTCCCATCCCGGCTGGCTTCTCTTCACTATATAAGCGCTTGTCAATCCTGCAAACATCATAATGATCCCGGCCAACCCCAGCCACAGGCTGAATTTGTACGGATGTATCTTCTTTCGTTGCGCATTCATCACCTCACCCATTGTTACTGATTTTAGGCCCATTCACAAGGCCCGCTTATCAAATTTGTTTAGCCTCATCCCCGCCCGACTGAACGTCGTTCGGGCGGGCTCTTATCCTTCTCCCAAGGGAGAAGGACGGTACTTTAAAACAAATCCAATCCACATACCTAACACATCATCTATAGAATAAATCCGACCTGTCATTTATCACATTTCCACATTTTCATCCCGAAGGTTCGGGACTCACATTTCCACATTCCCTACACCCCCGCCACTTTGTCTGCCAGCAAACTGAGCAACACGATCGGGAGGTATATATATGAGCTGAACATCACCCTACGTGCGGCAGGAACGCTCATCTCGCGGTACAACCGTATACACTGCCACACCATAAACAGGTTTGCCAGCAATACGATCACCAGGCTCACCTGTCCGCTCATTTTGATAAGGTAGGGAATAAACCCGACCGGTATCATCAGCAATGAGTAGATGATCGCCTGGATCGCCGAATATTTTGTAGGTCCTGCATCAGATGGCATCAGCTTGAACCCCGCTTTGGAATAGTCGTTGTGCGCCACCCAGGCAATTGCCCAAAAATGGGGGAACTGCCAGAAAAACTGGATAGCAAACAAAGCCCACCCGCCGGCGGATAAGCTGTCTGTTCCGGCCACCCACCCGATCAGACAGGGCAGCGCACCCGGTACAGCGCCCACCAGCACGGATACGGAATGCACCCTTTTTAACGGCGTATATACAAATCCGTATAAAAAAAGGCTGAACGCCCCGAGCATGGCAGCGGTCCAGTTGAACCATATACCGATGATATATATCCCCAGCGCCCCCGCCACGGCTGCAAAAGCAGACGCTTCCGTCACACTCATTCTTCCACTCGCCACCGGTCTTTTGGCCGTACGTTTCATCAATGCATCGGTATCCTTTTCCGTTATCTGGTTGATCGCATTGGCAGCGCCCGTGATCAGCATACCGCCTGTCAATAATAAAAGAACTGATATTATATTGAACGTTATCCCCGGCGCCAGCAAATAACTGATGACTGATGAAAATACCACCGTAAAGCTCAGGGTGAACTTTATCAGCGCCATATAGTCTTTGAGCTTATCAATAACCGTAAAAGAAGTTGATCGCTCCAGCCTGTTATTTGTTTCCGTCACCTCCAAAAACCTCCGTATTTAAACCACCCGGCTGTCGCCCAACCGGAATCGTTGTAATAATAATGCGCTAATGCCCTTCCTTCGACTCGTTCTCACCGATAGGCGTTATCTGGTCTATATGATCCACTCCGTCTTTTCCATAGTCATACGCCCAGCGATACACTTCCGGTATTTCGCCCGGCCAGTTTCCATGCCCGGGGTTGATCGGTGTTGTCCACTCCAGCGTATTTGCTTTCCATGGGTTTTTTGTAGTAACTTTTCTTCCCTTAAAGATGGAGTAGAAAAAGTTGAACACGAACAATATCTGTACCAGGAACGATAAGATGGCCGCGAAACTGATCACTTTGTTCAGCTCCACAAACTGCTTGAACGATTCCCAGTTGGAATAATCATAATAACGGCGCGGCATACCCGCGAACCCTTCGTAGTGCATGGGCCAGAATATAACATATGCACATACCAGGGTGATCCAGAAATGGATGTAGCCCAGGGTATTGTTCATATACCGGCCGTACATTTTGGGGAACCAGTGATAAATACCCGCGAACATTCCCATGAATGCCGATACCCCCATCACGATATGGAAGTGCGCTATCACAAAGTAGGTATCATGCAGGTGAATATCCATGGTGGAGTTGCCCAACCAGATACCGGTTAAACCGCCTGAAATGAACATGCTCACAAACCCGATACAGAACAGCATGGCGGGTGTAAGGTGTATATTACCTCTCCAGAGGGTAGTAAGCCAGTTAAATACCTTGATAGCCGACGGCACCGCGATCAGCAGGGTCAGCAATACGAATACCGAGCCCAGGAACGGGTTCAAACCGGTCACGAACATGTGGTGCGCCCACACCAGGAAGGCCAGCAACGCGATCGCGAACATAGAAGCGATCATTGCCATATAACCGAATATCGGCTTCCGGGCATTTACAGACATCACCTCCGAAACCAGTCCCATGGTAGGCAGGATGATAATGTATACCTCTGGGTGCCCCAGGAACCAGAATAAGTGTTGGTACAGGATGGCGCTTCCGCCTTCATTTGGCAGGATATTGCCCGCCAGTACGATATCCGAAAGATAAAAGCTGGTACCCAGGTGCCGGTCGAACAACAACAGGATGAACCCTGATAACAATACCGGGAAGGACAACAGCCCCAAAAGAGCAGTAAACAAAAGCGCCCATATGGTAAGGGGCATTCTCGTCATGGTCATACCCTTGGTACGCAGGTTCAGAATGGTGGAAATATAGTTAACGCCGCCCAATAGGGACGACACCACGAACATTGCCATACTGATCAGCCACAGGTCCATACCGATCTTGGAACCCTGTGATGCATCTCCCAGGGCGCTGAGCGGCGGGTATACCGTCCATCCGCCGGAGGCGGGTCCTGTCTGTACAAACAGTGATGCCAGCATGATAACACTGGACAATACAAAGAACCAGTAAGACAGCATATTCATGAATGGAGAAGCCATATCACGCGCTCCTACCTGGAAGGGGATCAGCAGGTTTGCAAATGTTCCGCTCAAACCGGCCGTTAATACAAAAAACACCAGGATGGTCCCGTGCATGGTTCCCAAAGCATAATAAAATTCCGGTGTAATTTTACCGTCTTTTGCCCAGTGACCAAATATATCTTCCAGCCAGGGTAATGTGGCTTCGGGATATCCTAACTGAATACGAAACAGCACAGACATAGCACCCCCAATCAAAGCCCAGATCATACCCGTTATCAAAAACTGCTTAGCGATCATTTTATGATCCTGGCTAAACACGTATTTTGTGATAAAGGTCTCATGGTGATGGTGTCCCTCGTGGTGCTCTTCATGCACATCGTGAGTACCTACTCCATGTTGTATTACAGCTTCGTTGCTCATTTCAATTTATTTATAAACTGGTTAAAGACATTTTTATTACTGCGCCCCATCTTTCTTTTCCTCTGCGCCCGCAGCCTGGGCTACATCCGGATGCGCCATCTTATACTGCGGCGTTTGCTCGGATATCCACTTGTCAAACTCTTCCTGGGTTTCCACCACAATGATCCCTTTCATGGAATAGTGGCCGTTTCCGCACATCTGGTCACAGGCAATTTCGTAAACAAAGTCGTCATTTCCTGTGATCTTCCTCATCTCGGCAGTGGTGTACTTGGGTGTAAACCACATCGTAGTAGGAGTGCCCGGCACTGCGTCCATTTTCATGCGAAAATGTGGCAAACCAACATCATGTATAACATCCTGGGAACGAATAATTAATTTTACAGGCTTGTTTACCACCAGGTGCATCTCTGTCGGATGCAGGTCATCGTGGTTTGCCGCGTCTGACCAATCCTGTCCCAATGGATTTTGATTGGCATAATCCACCAGTTTATAGTTTTGACGTCCTAATATGCTGTCTTTTCCCGGGTAGCGGTACTCCCAGCCAAACTGGTGACCGGTGATCTCCACTTCCATGGACTCTTTCGGCGCCTCGCCGGTAATGCGGTACCAGTAGTACAGTCCGAAAGCCACCAGTACGGTCAAAGCAATGGCCGGCACAACCGTCCATAACAACTCCAGCTTATTATTATGCGGATAGTAGTGCACTTTCCTGGTTTCGGTAGCCTGGTAACGGTAGGCAAACCAGAACAACAATATTTGTGTAACCACAAATACAAACCCGGTAATGTAAAGCGTGATCCACATCATATCATCTATCTCCTCGCCGTGGTCGGAAGCGGCGGGCACGCCCAGCAGGGTTTTGTCGTACAAAAGGCTGTTGCACCACCAGGCGGCGGCAAGCCCCAGCACCAGGAAGACGAGCATGAGGAATGCGTTTATCCGATTATTTTGCAGGAAGGCTTTTTTCTCACCTTTCAATACAGACACATATTCGCTGGCTTTCGCGATCTGGAAGACGACGATGAATATCAGCGCTACAATAATTATAACAAAATACTCGGTCCAGGTCATTTTATATACAAATTATTACTTAACAATTTTGTTTTCAATCATTTCCCTAGGTATGATGGATCACACTTTCCTTCAGGTACGGATGATGGGTTGCCAGCATCGGGGCCTTGGACAATGCCCTGCCGGTAAAGAACAGGATCATACCTGCGTATAGCGCAAAGATACCCCACTCAAACCATCCCAGGGTGAAGTGATCTTTCAGCGTTCCCGGCATCACCATCTGGTAGTAATCCAGCCAGTGCCCCAGCACCAGCAGCACCGACATAAAAGTGATCACCGCGTAGTTCCTCTTGGAGCCTCTTGTCATAAGGATCAGGATAGGCGCCACAAAATTTACGATAAAGTTGAACCAGAAAATACCTTTATACGGCCCGTTTACCCTGGGCTGGAAATAGACGGTTTCTTCGGGAATATTGGCATACCATATCAGCATGAACTGGGAGAACCACAAATATGCCCAGAAGATCGAGAACGCAAATATGAATTTACCTACGTCGTGCACATGCTCGCGGCTTGTATACTCCAGGTAACCGTGATTTTTTAGAAAAACGATGAACAATGCGATCAAAGCCAGTCCGCCTACAAAGCTGGAGATAAATGTGTACCAGCTATACATGGTGGAATACCAGTGTGCGTCTATGCTCATGAACCATATCCAGGGAACGGTAGAGCCTGTTGTAAGCGCAAAGAATACGATGAATATGGATGCCCATACGGTGTTTCTCCAGATATAGTTTTTAGCCTGCTCTCCTTCCATGGGTTCATCTGATTCCCGGGACAACTGCCGCATTTTTCTGCCCACCAGGGTCCATACCGTCAGGGTGATGATAGTCCATGCCATAAAGAATGTGGGATTCAGGAAGCCCTTTTTCCAGGTGAGTATAGGGTCTTTGGCTACTTCCGCTTCATCTATCCAGTGGTATATATGATGCTGATGACCATATATGATACCGATGAAAATGATCAAAGCCAGTACGGCAAATACCGGCACTACGGCTGAAATGGCTTCCGGCACCCTGCGGAACGCCACGGGCCATCCGCCATGGGCCAGCGTGGTAGCACATATAAAGAACATGGCGGCATTTACGATCATTAAAAAGTACACACTGTTTTGCAGCAATACTGCCCAAAAACGGGTCACATCATGTTCATCCTTGCTGAAAGCAAGTACAAAAATACCACCCAGCAACGCCGCCAGCCCTATGCCCAGCAGCGCGAAAGTCCATTTTTTATAACTTGCAGGAGTCTCGAATTGTTGCTTAATCATTGCTCAATCAGTTTTTAATTTGCCGCACTGCTGTCTGCATCAGCAGGTGCATTTGATTTACCCAGTTTATCTTTCATGTAATGTACTACCATCCAGCGTTGCTTGATATTAAGCTGTGAGGCATAACTGCCCATTTTATTTTTACCGTAGGTAATAGTATAGAATAATTGTCCGTCGCCCTGGTTGGCCACCACCGGGTCTGTCAGATCTTTGGGGGCCGCAGGGTAAGCGCCGTCTCCGTTGTTCCATAAAGGTCCGTTACCATCCAGCTTTGCCCCGTGGCAGATACCGCAGTAGATCAGGTATAAACGTTCTGCCTCTGCTTTGTCCGCATCGTTAAGCGGTGGCAGGGGATTACTGATAAACCGGGCTTTCCCGAAATTGGTGGTATCACCGGGTGTATCTTCCGCTATTCTGAAAGGAAGCTGCTGGCCTTTGGCTATGGTGCCGGCAACCGGGGTGCGGTTGGTTTGATTGTCCTCAAACAACGGATTTTCGGAATAGGTTTCATAAGCGCGGCTATAGGCCATGTCAGGCATATATATTTTACCGGGCTTTTTCTTATCGCCACAACTGATCGCGGTCATTATCACCGCCATCGCCACAAAAGATATAACTGTTAATTTTTTCATCCCTGTTAAGTTGTCTTTACAATTATGCGGTTGCGGTCTCTGTTTTTGTTTCAAATAGCTTTCTCTCCATATCGTACCTGCCGATCCACCAGCCGGCTTCCGCTACCTGAACATTGATCTCCTGCGCACCTGCCCCAGCCAGGAAGGCTTCCACCTCCTGTACATTTGTTTTGGCGGTAGTTTCAATTACCATCACAAACATATCATCTGTAGCCCGTGGGCTGAAATGATGTTTTTTTACAAACGGCGCCATCTGGCAGAGATAACAAAAAGTCAGCACCATACCGACAGCGGAAAACAGCACCGTCAGCTCAAACATGATCGGTATCCAGGCAGGCAGGGCAAAATGAGGCTTACCGCCGTAGTTCTGCACCCAGTCCTTGGTAAGTATCCAACTGATAAAGCCCAGGGCAGTGGTAAGCCCCGTTAACCCGTAGATAAACCCGGCAGTGTGCAGGCTGGTATCCCGCAGTCCCAGCGCCTTATCCAGACCGTGTACGGGAAAGGGAGTATACACATCATGAATCTTATACCCGGCTTTACGTACTTTTTCCACCGCGGGAAACAGTACCGCTTCATCGTCAAAACTTCCAACAACAAATTTTCTTATATCCATAACCTTACACCGATTGGCTTTTATAAGGTGATCAAATTAAATAATGTTTAGCGTCCGTCACCAGCTTTTAGTGATGGTTCATTTTCTTTTCAAACTCTTCCAGGCTCAGTCTTTCGAGTTCGCCCATTTTAGCTTTATAGCCTTCTCCACTGGTTTTCAAAATACTCTTTACCTCGGCAATAGCGATGGTGGGGAAGTATTTGGCAAAAAGGAAAAAACATACAAAGAACAATCCGAAGGTACCCAGGTAGAAACCTATTTCAAATATGGTAGGGCGGTAATACAGCGACCAGGAGGACGGCAGGTAATCGCGATACAGCGATGATACGATGATCACGAACCGCTCGAACCACATACCCACGTTCACGATAATGCTCATAAAGAAGGTAAACCCGATATTCCTTCTCAGCTTTTTGAACCAGAACAACTGAGGAGAGATCACGTTACAGGTCATCATCAGCCAGTAGCTCCAGCCGTAGGCGCCTGCAATACGGTACTTGAAAAAGATGTCATATTCATACTGATTGGCGCCGTACCAGGCGATGAACAGCTCTGTGAGGTAGGCACAACCTACGATGGAACCGGTCAATACGATCACCTTGTTCATCGCCTCAATATGCCCCAGCGTAATATAGTCCTGCAGGTTCATCACTTTCCGTACGATCAGCATCAGCGTCTGCACCATGGCAAAGCCGGAGAATACCGCACCCGCTACAAAGTAGGGAGGGAAGATGGTGGTATGCCATCCGGGCACTATAGAAGTGGCGAAGTCGAAGGATACGATGGTGTGTACGGAAAGTACCAGGGGGGTACTCAAGCCCGCCAGCACCAGCGATAAGCTTTCAAAACGTTGCCAGTGTTTGGTAGAGCCGCTCCATCCGAAGGAAGCCATACCGTATAATAATTTACGAAGCTTTGTTTTTGCGCGGTCGCGGACTGTAGCAAAGTCGGGTAACAGCCCGGAGTACCAGAACAATAATGATACGGTGAAGTAAGTGGAGATCGCGAATACGTCCCACAGCAGCGGTGAGTTGAAGTTGGGCCATAAAGGTCCGCGTGTATTGGGATAAGGCATTACAAAAAACGCCATCCACACCCTACCCATGTGCCATATCGGGAACTGTCCCGCACACATTACCGCAAAAATGGTCATCGCTTCTGCCGCACGGTTCACACCGGTTCTCCAGCCCTGGCGGAACAGCAGCAGGATCGCGGAGATCAGTGTTCCCGCGTGACCGATACCCACCCACCATACGAAGTTGGTAATATCCCAGCCCCAGCCGATGGTTTTACCCAGGTTCCATTGTCCCGTACCGTATACTACTTCCATGTACAGGGAGTAAACACCAAATAACAACAGGCCTACCGAGATCCAGAAACCTATATGCCACAGGCGGGTCGGCTTGGCTTCTATAGTATATACTATATCCTCCGTTACCTGCTTGTAGGTCTTATCTCCATCTACCAGCGGTTCCCTTACAAACGATTCGTATTTAATTACGCTCATTGACTTGATTATTTTCCTGCAGCCATTGGTATAACTGCCTGTTTATAATTATAACTAATCAAATAATTACTCTTTTATCCGTGCGATTCCTGTCCGGCCTCCACTTCGTGCGTTACTTTCTGCACGCCAACCGGTCTGTCGGTATTCCTTACCTTCGCCAGGTAGCTTACGTTGGGCAACACGTGGATCATCTCCAGCGCATAATAGGTACGCCGCTTCTGTTCTATATTCCTCAATTTGTACACCCGGCTCTCCCTGTCGTTTACATTACCGAACACGATAGCGTTGGTGGAGCAGGCCTGCATACAGGCTGTCTGCACATCCCTTATGATGGAAGGATCTTTTTCTTTCTTGGCCTGCAGCTTGGCATCCTGTAACCTTTGTACGCAGAAAGAACATTTTTCGATCACACCGCGGGAGCGAACCGTTACATCGGGGTTCAGCACCATGCGGGTAAGGTCTTCGTTCATCTGGAACACTGCCGGATCCAGCTTACCCACGCCTTTTGTTTTCTGGTTGTCACCAAAGCTGTCGGCGCCGGTATAATCCGCCCAGTTAAAGCGACGAACTTTATAAGGACAGTTATTGGCACAATAACGCGTACCGATACAACGGTTATAGGCCATCTGGTTCAAGCCTTCTGTGCTGTGGTTGGTAGCTGATACCGGGCATACATTTTCGCAGGGCGCGTTGTCACAGTGCTGACACAACATCGGCATGAACACCACGTTCAGCGCATCGCCTTCCGTATTATCGCGATAGGATGCATAGTAGCGGTCGATACGCAGCCAGTGCATTTCGTGGGAGCGTAACACTTCACTCTTACCTACAACGGGCACGTTGTTCTCAGCCGTACAGGCAATGGTACAGGCGCCGCAACCGGTACAGGCGTTCAGGTCTATGCTCATTCCCCAGTGTGCACCGGGAGATTCATAAACAGGATAAAGGGTGGCATCATCACGGAAATTATGCGTTTTGGGAGCAAAATCTTTCGCGAGATGCTCACGGTAGTGAATGGTATCGTCCGGGTTCTTCCTGAAATCAGCCAGGGTGTATTCCCGTACTACTTCGGTACGACCTTCGTACTGGTTATGCGTTTGCGTATACGCTATATCGTAAGTTTTCTTTAATTTCTGATAAGCGGTGGCTTCGGTTACATATTTACGGTTGCCGCCCTCCAGCTTCACCAGCGGGTAAGCATTGTAACCCACGCCGTGCGCCGCTTTACCTGCCCCTTCGCTTCTTCCGTATCCCAATGCTACGGCCACTACTTTGGGATGCATGCCGGGAATGGCCAGGATGGGTAATTCAACCGCCTGCCCGTCAATGGTAAACTCCAGCACGGGCTTATGCACTTCCACCTCATAGTGATCGTCCAGCTTAATGCCCAGCTCCTCTGCCATCGCGTAGGAGATCATGGCATAGTTATCCCAGGTGGCGCGACTTACGGGGTCAGGCATTTCCTGCAGCCAGGGATTGTTGGCGGCAGCGCCGCTTCCGAGAGCCACTTTCTGGTATAATACCACTTCCACAGCGTCCGGACTTTTAACGGCGCCTGCTTTGGCGGCTGCGTCGGCCAATCCTGCATCAGAGTAAGCAGTTGAAGCAAACGGTTCAGTCGCCGGCTCAATGATACCGCTTTGCAAAGCACGGTCCAGCGCAGATTCGCTGCCCAGCTTTTCAATCCAGTAATTCTTGAAATAATCTTCGTAGTCCGTATCGTTCCCGCTCCACTTCAGCAGGGAGGTCTGGAAATATCTTGTTTTGAACAGCGGCGCAATAGTAGGTTGCAACAAGCTGATGAACCCTTCGCGTCCTTCCGCATCCCCCCAGCTTTCGAGATAGTGGTGGTGCGGGATAATATATTTACACAGCTCCGATGTTTCATCTGCACGGTCGTTAAAGGAAACGGAGAGCTTCACTTTCTCCAGCCCTGCTTTGAACCCTTCGGCATCCGGGTAGTTGTAGGCCGGGTTGGCGTCGTAAATAAGCAGGGTCTGCACTTTGCCTTCCTTCATATCGGCCACCAGTTGCGCCATTTCAGCGTCAACTCCCTGGCGGATCAGCCCGGGATGCGCCCAGTTGATAGTCGTTCCGTTGGAACCGGCTAATTCATTGATGGCATTCACCACCAGCTGCACGGCCGGGTCATTGCTGCCGCTTACCACCAGCGAGGCTCCTTTATTGCTATTGATAAAGGATACCGCCATATCAACCCCCTTGCTCAGTTTTTCATCCTGCAGGGAAGGTGCGGAAACGGCGCCACCCAGTTTTGATAATATATTCAATGCCACAGCCCCCAGCTCAGAGGGTTTGCAGAGAAAACGGTCGTCTGCATTGGAGCCTGTAAGGCTCAATGCACCCTCAAACTGAATGTGCTTGCTCATTTGAGGATTGTCCTGGTCAATTTCGCGTCCTTTGGCGTACTGGCAGGCGTATTCTTCGCTGCTCAGCCAGGTACCCAGGAAGTCTGCATCCAGGCTGATGATCGCCTTCGCCTTATCGAAATGATATGCAGGTATTGCTCTTTTACCATACGAGGTCTGGTTGGCTTCCAGTATACCGCTGTAAGACACCGCGTCGTATTGCACATGCCTGGCGCCGGGAAATTTTGCCAGGAACCCGCTGATCACCTGTTTGGTGGTGGGTGAGTTAAGGGTAGCAGTCAGCAGCACCACATTGCCCCCGATCTCGCCTGCAATTTTTTTATCGATGGCCTCAAACAGGGGAATTTCCTTTGGCTCGCCGCCGGCTATTTCCACGGGGTAGCGAAGCCTGGCCGTGTCATACAAATCCAAAACAGAAGCCTGCACCCGGGCCGATGTACCGCCGCTTTTACCTGTCAGCAGGGAATCCGGGTTGCCGTCCACTTTGATCGGGCGTCCGTCCCTTACTTTTGCCACCAGGGGCACCACTTCGCCTTCTGCCACGTAAGTGGTAGCATAGTACTGTGCAACACCCGGGGTAAGGTTTTCGGGCTTATTTAAATACGGGATACTTTTTCTTACAGGCACCTCACAACCGGCTGCAATAGCGGCTGCGGCAGTACTGAATCCAACATACTTTAAGAAGTCCCTGCGGGGAGCTTTCGCATCAAGCAATCCTTTCCCTTCGTCCGCCATTGGCAGGTCTTCCTGAAACTCATCTTTCAATGATTTCCGGTAACCTTCTGAGTTGTTTAATTCACCTAAATTTTGCCAGTACTTTTTTTGCTCCATTTATAAAAGAGATTTGTATGATTTGCTCCACCTATAGGATTGAGATTGAATAACTTAAACCGATGTGAAAAAAATTCACCTCTCCCCTGTTAATAGTGGCATTTCTGACATTCCAGTCCACCGATCATTTCTACAGTTACACTGTCGATCTTTTTATTCCTGATGTCATCATGGAACTTCTCGTATATGCTGTAGAACTTATTGTCGAACTGAACTTTTGTAGTGCGGTGACAGTTTACACACCATCCCATGCTCAGGTCTGAAAACTGGAAGACCTCGTCCATTTCCGTAATGTTGCCATGGCAGGTTTGACACTGCTGCTCGCCCACCACCACGTGTTGAGAGTGATTGAAGTAAACGTGGTCCGGCAGGTTGTGGATGCGTACCCATTCGATGGGCTTGCCTTCGCCGGTATAAGATTGCGTAGCTTCATCCCAGCCCGCGTATTCATATAATTTCTTGATCTCTGACGTACCGTTCACTTTGGTGCCATCCGCCCGGTACAGATCCGGACCCTGTATGTATTCATTCACTGCCATATGGCAGTTCATACATACGTTTACAGAAGGTATCAAAGCCTGCTTACCTTCCTGGGCGCCGCTATGGCAATACAGACAACTGATCTGGTTGATGCCGGCATGTACCTTATGGGAATAATAAATAGGTTGCTCCGGTTCGTAATTTGTCTGGCGTCCCAGCCCTACCGCACCCTGGATGGTCAGATAACCGCCCAGTACAAACAGGGCGATAATGGTAAGGGCTATATACATTTTATTACGGTAGAAAGGAACCGGTTCCTGAGCGGGCACCCCTTCTTTGTCGTCAGACATTTTCTTGAGGTTGGCATTCACCTGCAACAGGGTAAGCGCTATAACGGCTAATATTAAGGTAAGTACGCCGAACAACAGGGTGTTATCACTTTCAGGAACAGGGGCAGCTCCTCCCTCGGGTGTTTTGGGCGTAGCGGGGGGAGCGTTGATATAGTCTACGATAGCGTCTATCTGCTCATCCGTCAGGTCGGCGTTACCGGTCATCATCACCCCTTTGAACTGCTTGATCAGGTCCTGCACATACGGGCTTTTGTCCCTGTAGGCAAACGGGTTGCGTACCCACTCGTATACAGCCTGCCTGTCGCTCCACGGACCTCTTTGCTCAAAGTTCTGCAATGCAGGCCCCGTCATATCTTTTGTAATACTATGGCAGGTGGCACATTTCTGGTTAAAAAGCGCTCTTCCATCCTGCGCATTGGCAGTACCCATC
Source organism: Chitinophagaceae bacterium (assembly GCA_037190885.1). Lineage (GTDB taxonomy): Bacteria > Bacteroidota > Bacteroidia > Chitinophagales > Chitinophagaceae > Agriterribacter. Next base: position 66,100 of record JBBCJQ010000007.1, on the reverse strand, counting down.
AGAAAACACGAAAAAACTAGTAATATACATCCAGAAGAAATTGCCTTTACAGTTGATCGGTAGCTCATTATATCCAGGAGTTTGTGTGATGTGGTTGTATCCCGTATGGCTGCAAAAATAGGCCACCACATTGACAAAATATTCACATTTCTGAAAAAAATTTTCATAGGCCCACATTGGTTTTCAGCGGATTTTGACCACTGGATATGATTTTTGTCATGTTTTTGTAATGACCTTCCTCACCCACGATTGCTGATTTTGAGCAGCGGGATTTTCAATCCGGGAATCCTGATATTTTTACATTCCTTATATGTGTGGATTATGCGCGGTTGCCCTCCCCCATCAGAAATCAGCAATCAGCCATCAAAATCATTCCATCTTTCCCGGATTTTTACCAACTTGCAGGGAATGTTTAAAAAGCTACAACAAAAATGGAATGTCAGCGGATGGCAGTTCATTGTTATATTAATTGTTTTTGCCATAACGGGTACCACTACCGCCTGGCTTACCGGACTGGTAACCGGCTGGGTGGGCTTCACGGATGAGACCTTCTGGTTGTGGAAATTCCTGCTGAAGCTGGGTATGCTGCTGATAGGGTACCAGGTCATCCTGCTGACCGTAGCCTTCCTGTTCGGGCAATTTGCTTTTTTCTGGAATTTTGAGAAGAAAATGCTGAGAAGAATGGGGATTAAGTTGTGAAGGAATAATGGTTAATGATAAATTGTTAATGGTAAATGAATAGAGACTGCACCATTGACCACTAACAATTAACCATTGATAATTATAGTTATACATCAGAAATACCAAGGAAATGCTGAATTTGGCCATTTTTGCCTCGGGTACGGGGTCCAATGCACAAAAAATAATAGATCGCTTCCGGAATCATCCCAGCATACATATCAGGCTCATCGTATCCAATAAACCGCAGGCAGGCGTTTTACAGATCGCTGAAAAGGAACAGGTGAATACGCTCATTATAGAAAAAGAAAGATTTTTCCGGGGCGATGGCTATGTGGCCGAACTGGAAGCCGCCGGCATCGACTGGATCATCCTGGCGGGCTTTCTCTGGAAAATACCGGAGAAGCTGATCGCCGCTTTTCCAAACAGGATCATCAACATCCATCCCGCCCTGCTGCCCAAATACGGGGGCAAGGGTATGTACGGGCATTTTGTGCATGAAGCCGTGATCGCCGCCGGCGAAACAGAAAGCGGCATCACCATCCATTTTGTGGATGAACATTTTGATCACGGCGCAGCTATCTTCCAGGAAAAATGTGTGGTGGAACCTACAGACACACCCGAAACGCTGGCCCGGAAGATACAGGCGCTGGAACACCGGTATTTTCCCGAAGTAGTGGAGAAGCTGGTGATGAGGGACAGTGGTAAGTAGTTTGTGTACAGTTGTAAGTCGCAAGTTACAGGATGCAGGTAGCAAGACGCAGGAAGATCGCATCTTATCATCTTACAGTCTTACGGTCCTGGGAGAAGTTGCAGGAAGCAAGTGGACAGTATAGTAAGTGGTAATAGACAGTGGATCAGTTGCAAGCAGCATAATACGGATAGATTGCCAAATCAGAAATCATATATCAGCAATCAAAAATCAGCAATACAATCCGGTTTACGTAGCTTTACCAACAGATCTTCGTTCAACACAGCGCTTATGAAACTGTTTATATGCACGCACTGCGGACAGCCCCTGTACTTTGAAAATTACTTTTGCGGTAATTGCGGCAACCAACTCGGCTTTGACCCGGCAACAATGGAATTTGTGACCGTTGCCGGCAACGAAACCAATATCATAACGGAAAATGGCAGCGCGTATAAATTCTGCCTTAACCGGACCTATAATGTATGCAACTGGCTGGCACCCGCCGATGAAGCAGACGTTTTTTGTGTTGCCTGCCGGTTGAACCGTACCATTCCGAACCTCGGTGATGAAAGCTACCGCGAAAGGTGGCATACCCTGGAATTGGCCAAGCACAGGCTTATATACAGCATGCTTCGTTTATCCCTCCCGGTGGTAAGCAAAACAAGAAACCCGGACAACGGGCTTTTTTTTGATTTTAAAGCGGACGGCAAAAAGAAAGTCCTTACCGGGCACGCCAACGGCATCATCACCATCAATATATCCGAGGCGGATGACATTGAAAGGGAAATGGCGCGAAGGAACCTCGACGAAGTGTACCGGACGGTATTGGGGCACTTCCGCCATGAGATCGGCCACTATTACTGGGACCTGCTGGTATGGAACTCTCCACTGTATGCCGAATACCGGTCTTTGTTTGGAGATGAAACCCTGGACTATGGAGAAGCGTTAAAAAAGCATTATGAACAGGGCGCCCCGCCTGACTGGCAGGAACACTTCATCAGCGCTTATGCCAGCACCCACCCGTGGGAAGACTGGGCAGAAACCTGGACGCACTACCTGCATATTATAGATACGCTGGAAACGGCATATGCCTATGGCATCAGCCTCTCCCCCGCCCTCCGTTACAATAACAGCGAATTCCGGTTTTCGATCGACCGGGACCCCTACACGGTGAGCGACTTTGATCATATCATCCGCCAGTGGGTATATTTCAGTGTGATTCTGAATAATCTCAACAGGAGCATGGGACTGAAAGACGCTTATCCTTTTGTAATTCCTCCACCGGTAACAGAAAAGCTGAAATTTGTGCATAAAGTTTGTCATGCAGGTATGGCCTGATACAGGCAACAAAGAGCAGTGTTAAGTTAAGTCACGAATTTGTCTCCCGGAGGAGGGAGCTTTCATCCTGAACTATGCCTGTTGAAAGACAGCATCTCCAAAAGCAAGCAGGATCCTATAAGGTGAAATTGACTTATTATTTCTGTTATTAAGATCATAAGGTTAACAAAGTTGTTTGAAGAACAACCCAAGCTGCAAACAGTTCCAAACCTTATTACCTTAGTAACTATAGCCAATATCAGGTACCTGCCTTATTACCTTATCCATGGAAAATTATGAGAACAGCGACTTTGAAAAATGCAACGACCAGAACGATATTAAAAAAGAGAAATAACATTTCAAAAATCTTAATGTCTTGTAACAGCAATTAAAAATTATATACCTTATCGCCTTATCCAGTCATGAAAATAGAATATTATAATCTCTACACTCATTTTATACTGATAACACAAAAACGGATACCGCTGATTACAGAACATTACCGGGAAAGATTAGAAAAATATATTACCGGTATAGTGAATTATAGTAACTCAAAAATGTATAGCATTTACGCAAACCCGGAGCATGTACATTTTCTTGTATCGCGCTCACCCAGGATTTCAGAAGAATCACTGGCTGTTATTGTAGCAGACAGTTCCACAAAATTCATTCGTGATAATAAATTTTGTGTTGGCACATTTGCATGGCAACAATCTGCCTCTGCTTTTTCTGTTTCAAAAAAAGATATTGACACTGTATGCAAGTATATACTTAACCAGCCCGAACATCATAAAAAAGTAAGCTTTGCTGAAGAGTATGATAAATTATTCTTGTTATTAAGGTAATAAGGTGGAAGCGTTTATGCTGGTCGATGTCTGTTAAAAGGCAGAATCTTTCGAGCCAAACAAGATAAGATAAGGTTAGTGAGGTAATAAGATGGGCGCTTTACCGGGGTGAGCAGGGGCCTGCTTACATTTCCTGATGAGATTGTACTGTAGCATAACAATCTTAAATATTAACGTTACTTAACATTACCGTATATTTTTTGCTAAAACACCCTTGTTCCGGCACATTTTGAGCTACATCCCACCCTTATATCGTATATTTGTGCCGCAAAAAGGTGCAACTGCAGGAATTTTAACTTATTTATTTATTCATGTTCAAAATAGCTCAAAAGATAAAAAGGAAGGTAGCCGGTCTTCTTCTTTTCAGCTTTCTGAATATTCTTACTTTTTTGCCCGGCAGCCAGATCGAAGCAAAAGAAAACAACAGCTTTTCCCAATGGCTGAACCTGGTAACAGAGGATGAGATGAACCGGTCTACGGTGCTGGAGCTTATCCTGGAAAATGTTGCCGGACTGGAAGATTGCCTGCCGGAATCGGAAAAGCCGGACTTCAGCTACGACTATTTCAGCGCCAAGCTACGGTGTATCAGTACTTTTTTACCTGATATGCTTACCCCGGCAGAACAGATACTACCCGGCAAGCTGTTACAGGTTTCCCTGCCAAAGCTGTATTGCCCGGACCAGTCCGAAGAGCTTTTACTGCAGCATCATCATTTCGTTTTTCGCCTTACCCCCTTTTGAGCGGTCTGTTCCTCTTTGAACAACCTTTTCATTTCTACTTAACTACTTTATAATATTATATAAATAAATTATTGCCTGCGGCATAATAGTTGAACAGGCATATGTATATATAAGACTCCTGAAAATATATGGCCGGGAGCGCGTTTAAACAACATTATTACATGAAACAGTATTTATACATATTGATGGCTTCAGTTATTGTTATAGCGGGCTGTCAATCGCAGGCGGTAGAGACGCAGGAAACGGTCCAGGAGCTGCCCGTCATCGAGGTGATCACCAGGGATACCGTTCTGCACCAGAACTATGTGGCCAGCATTGAGGCGATCAAAAATGTGGAGATCAGGGCGAGGGTGCAGGGCTTCCTGAACAGGATATTTGTAGACGAAGGACAGGAAGTGAAAAAAGGACAATTGCTTTTCCAGATCGATCCACACGAATTTGAGATCGAGGTGTCAAAAGCAAAGGCCAATGTAAGCAATGCGATCGCGGAAGCCAAAACGGCTGAGGTGGAGCTTTCGCGGGTGAAAACATTGTTATCAAAAAATATTGTGGCGCCGTCTGAGCTGGAAATGGTAGAAGCAAAGTTAAATGCAGCAAAGGCAAAAGTGGAAGAAGCGCAATCTGAACAAAGAAATGCCGAAACCCGGTTATCGTATACGCTTGTCCGTTCACCTTTCGACGGCATGATAGACCGCATCCCTTTAAAAACGGGCAGCCTGATCGATGCCGGCTCACTGCTCACCACCATTTCGGATACCCGTGAAATATACGCTTATTTCACTGTGTCCGAAAGTGAATACCTCCGCTATAAAAAGGATGTATCCAATAGCAGGAATGAAAAGGTAAACCTCATACTTGCCGATGGCGAAGCCTATAAGGATTCCGGTGTGATAGAAACGGTAGATGGCGAATTTGACGAAGCGACCGGGTCTATTGCCTTCAGGGCAAAATTCCCAAACAACGAAAAGCTGTTGCGCCACGGTGCTTCGGGTAAGGTGCAGTTGACTGTGCCGGCGGAAAAAGTGCTGCTGATCCCCCAGAAATGTGTCTTCGAGATACAGGATAAAAACTATGTGTTCCTGGTAACAGGCGACAACACGGTAAAAATGAAAGGGATCGTTCCCCAGGCGCGGCTGGCAGATGCATACCTGATAAGAGAAGGGCTGGAGGTTGGAGACAAAATTGTTTTTGAAGGCGTGCAGAATATAAAAGAAGGGGCAAAGATCCTTCCCAAACCGGTGACCAACTGGAATATGTAATAACAGTATGCACCTGCTAACGAGTACGCATACGTGTAGTACAATCTTTTTACAATTCGAAATTTATGGTTGAAACTTTTATCAGGAGACCCATTTTATCCCTGGTCATATCCCTTATCATCACATTACTGGGACTGCTGGCGCTCTTTACGCTGCCTATTACCCAGTTTCCCGATATCGTACCGCCCTCCGTGACTGTAACCGCCAACTATACCGGCGCCAACGCACAGGTGTGCGTGGATGCTGTTGCCACACCGCTGGAAAGAGCCATCAACGGGGTGCCGGGCATGACCTATATGAATACCGTTACCAGCAATAACGGTATGACACTGATCACTATCTCGTTCAAAGTAGGCACTGACCCCGACGTGGCAGCGGTGAATGTGCAGAACCGTGTTACAACGGTGCTGGATGAAATGCCGGAGGAAGTGATCAAAGCGGGCGTGGTTACCGAAAAGGAAGTAAACAGCATGCTGCTGTACCTCAACATTGTGAGTGAGGACAGCACCATGAACGAAGATTTTATTTTCAACTTTGCCGACATCAATGTACTGAAAGAGCTGAAACGTATTGAAGGGGTGGGATTTGCCGCCATCATGGGCGCAAAGGACTATGCCATGCGGGTCTGGCTGCAGCCGCATCGGATGCTGGCATACCAGGTTTCCGCAGACGAAGTCATTGCTGCACTACGCGCCCAGAACGTGGAAGCTGCCCCCGGAAAAACAGGAGAAGGCTCCGGCAAGGAAGTCAATACACTTGAATACGTGTTGCGGTACACCGGTAAATTCTCCATGCCCGAAGAGTATGCCAATATTGTGATCCGGGCAGACGCCGACGGATCCATACTCCGGCTGAGCGATATTGCTGAGATCGAATTTGGCGCCCAGAGTTATGCCATGGACTCAAAAACAGATGGCAAGCCCTCTGCCTCTATCATGATCAAGCAGCGCCCCGGCTCCAATGCCCGCGAAGTGATCCGTAATATTAAGGAAAAGATGGTGGAGCTGAAAGAAAGCTCTTTTATTCCGGGCATGGACTATAATTATGCCTACGATGTTTCAAAATTCCTGGATGCTTCCATCAGCGAGGTGTTAAAAACCCTGCTGGAAGCCTTTATCCTGGTATTCATCGTAGTATTCATTTTCCTGCAGGATTTCCGCTCTACCATCATACCTGCGTTGGCCGTACCGGTGGCCCTTATCGGTACCCTGGCCTTCATGCAGGCGCTGGGATTCTCTATCAACCTGCTCACCCTGTTTGCCTTGGTGCTGGCGATCGGTATCGTTGTCGACAATGCCATTGTCGTCGTCGAAGCCGTACACGTAAAGATGACCGAAGAGCATATGGGGCCTATGGATGCCACTATTTCGGCAATGAAGGAAATTACCAGCGCTATCATTGCCATTACACTCGTAATGTCGGCTGTGTTCGTGCCGGTAGCGTTCCTGTCAGGCCCGGTGGGGGTATTTTACCGCCAGTTCTCATTAACACTGGCTATATCCATTGTCATATCGGGTGTCAACGCCCTCACACTGACCCCGGCATTGTGTGCATTGATGCTGCGCCACCAGGAAACGGGTAAGCGAAAAGGATGGCTGGCAAAATTCTTTGGCGGCTTCAACCGGGTATACGATTCCACACAAAACAAATATCAGGGGCTGATCGGCAGGATCGCGGGACGACGCATGGTAACCCTGGGCATCCTGGTAGCATTTTTTGTTGCCACCTGGGGTGCCAGTTCCATACTACCCTCCGGCTTTATTCCTACCGAAGACCAGGGGGTTATCTATGTAAACGTGACCACCCCACCCGGCTCTACCGTTGAGCGTACGGGTGTGATACTGGATGAGATCGAAAGCATAGCAACAGAATTTGATGCGGTGGAGAATATATCCACCCTGGCGGGATACAGCCTCGTGACGGAAGTGTCCGGCGCCTCTTACGGAATGGCTATGATCAATATGAAGCCCTGGGATGAACGGGATGAATCGGTAAACGACCTGATCAAAGCGCTGGAGCAAAAGACCATGCACATCAAAGATGCCAGCATCGAGTTCCTGCCGCCGCCAACGGTACCGGGATTCGGTAACGCGAGCGGGTTTGAGTTCAGGTTGCTGGACAAAACCGGCAGCGAGAACCTGCAGCAAACCAAAGACGTAGCCGATGATGTTATAACAGAAGTGATGAAGTCCGGGGTAGTGGGATCAGTTTTCACGAGCTTTAATCCCAACTTCCCGCAGTATCTCATCAGGGTAGACCAGGACATGGCAGCTAAAAAAGGCATCACCATTGATAATGCCATGAGCACCCTGCAAACCCTGCTGGGCAGCTACTATGCCACCAACTTCATCCGGTTCGGACAAATGTATAAGGTAATGGTACAGGCCGGGCCGCAACACAGGAAGAACCCTGAAGATGTGCTGGACCTGTATCTTAAAAATACAAAAGGGGAAATGGTTCCCTTCTCTACCTTTATCACCATGGAGCGGGTATTCGGGCCGGAACAGCTTACCCGGTACAATATGTACACTTCGGCGCTCATCACCGGCGACGCGGTAGCCGGCAGAAGCAGTGGAGAAGCCATCCAGGCAGTGGAGGCGGCTGCCAATAAAGTGCTGCCCCGCGGGTTCGATTATGAATGGTCGGGTATGACCAGGGAACAAATTCTATCGGGCAACCAGGCGGTATACATTTTTGCCATCTGTCTTATTTTCGTTTACCTGATCCTGGCAGGGCAATATGAAAGCTTCCTGCTGCCGCTCGCAGTGATACTGTCGCTGCCGGCGGGTATATTCGGCTCCTTCCTTGCCCTGAAGCTGGCCGGCCTCGAAAACAATATCTATGCCCAGGTGTCGCTCGTCATGCTCATCGGGTTATTGGGTAAAAACGCCATCCTGATCGTGGAATTCGCCATCCAGCGAAAGAAGATGGGCATCCCTGTTTTAACAGCCGCCATTGAGGGGGCTGCTTCCAGGCTGCGTCCCATCCTGATGACATCATTTGCCTTCATCGCAGGCCTTATACCCCTTGTGATCGCCTCGGGAGCCGGGGCACTGGGTAACCGGTCAATCGGTACAGCTGCCGCCGGAGGGATGCTGATCGGTACCGTATTCGGGGTGATCGTTATACCCGGCCTGTACGTGATCTTCGCGGGCATCGAGGAAAAAATGGGACTCAGGAGAAAAATGAGACTGAAAGTTCGTCCCATGAAAAAGAAAGTAGATAAGGAGGACGAGGTTTAATACAAAAAACATTTCACCGGTACCGGGTTGCCTTTACCTGCAACCCGGTATTACTAAATTATTATAAACAGCTATCTTACTGCATTTCGTTTATGAAAAAGTTCGCAAACTATACCGGGATCGTCTTCTTCGTATATACGATCGTGTTATTATACGCCTGCAAGCTGCCGCGTTCCGCATCCAAAAGCCCGTTACCCGTTCCGGGCGCCTACGACAACTTTGAAGACAGCACCAGGATCGAAAATATAAGCTGGCAGTCATTGTTTGAAGACCCGGTGCTGAAAAGCCTGATCGACACCGCCGTCAAAAACAACCTGGACTTACAGAATACACTGGAATACATTGCCATTTCAAGAGCCAATCTCCTTTTCAACAAAGGATTGGGATTACCCTCCCTGGACGGGTTTGTTTCTGCCGCCGCAGATAAATACGGGAAGTACACCATGACCGGCGTGGGCAACTTTGATACCAACCTGTCTCCCAATATTACGGAAGACCAGAAAGTGGGTATCACGCCTACCCAGGAATATTTCCTGGGGTTGAAGAGCAGCTGGGAAATTGATATGTGGGGCAAGCTGCGATCCCGTAAAAAAGCGGCGGCAGCCAGACTACTGGCTACCGAACAGGGCAGGCAATGGGCCATCACGCAGCTCGTGACCCAGGTGGCTACCATCTACTTTGAACTGCTGGCAACGGACAGCAAGCAGGAGATCATCCGCAGGAATATTGCCCTGCAGGAACACAGCCTCGAAGTGGTGAAAGTAATGAAAGAGGGCGGTCGGGCCACCTCCCTGGCCGTACAACAGTTTACCGCCCAACTGCTGCAGACCCGCAGCCTGGAGCAGGAAACAAGGCTCCATATCATCCGCCTGGAAAATGAGCTCAACACCATGCTGGGGCGGTTTCCCCAACAGGTACCCAGGGGCGATTCCATCAACCAGCAGTTTATTCCTCAAACGATCGCCGCCGGCATTCCCGCAGATCTTTTGCGTAAGCGGCCGGACATCCTGGAAGCAGAATTGCAACTGGATGCTTCAAAAGCCAACGTAGATGCCGCAAGGAAAGCTTTCTTTCCTTCCCTGACCCTCACCCCCTACCTGGCTTTCAACGCGTTCAAGCTGCCGCTCCTGTTCGCCAACGGATCACTGGCATATGGGTTACTGGGCGGCATCACACAACCGGTATTTAACCGGTACCAGCTAAAAGCCGATTTTGCCGTTGCCAATGCGGAACAAAATATAGCTTTCAATACTTACCAGAAAACCATACTGCAGGGCTACCAGGAGGTGCTGACCAACCTGCAGGCTATAGAACAATATAAAAAAGTGGTGGCGCTGAACGATGAAGAAGTGCAAACCCTGGCGGAAGCCGTCAGCACCGCCAACGACCTGTACCTCGGCGGCTATGCCAACTACCTCGAAGTGATCACCGCCCAAAAAGGCGTACTGGACGCGGAACTGAACAAAACCCTGTCACAAAGACTACTGCTGCAATCCATAGTGGATACTTACAGGGCCCTAGGCGGGGGATGGTAACAAGTTGCAGGTCGCAGGATGCAGGTAGCAAGTCTAACAACTGCAACCTGAGACTTGCGATCCTACACTGACACAGGTTTGGTAGCATATCCTCGTGATTGGCCGGACCTGTACTAAACCATCAATACCGGAAATTTTTATAAACGCTGTGCTTAAATCTGAGCGCTGTGAGCAATAAGATTATAGAACTTGCCGCCCATCTCTTTTAACCTGTACAGATTTTTATTGATTGTCAATTAAAATGAATACATTATATATTTTTTAAATACAAAATAAACAATATGCTGTTTTAAAGCTATATTTTATTTTCAATTTTGTTGTTTTAAAACATCAAAATAAGTATATATTTGTAGAATGTAAACAACAAAATGCAAGTAATATTAAATTTCCAGGATACACTATTGCAGCCGGTTAGTAATGGTTTCCGAAGATACCTGCATGATAAGATTAACTGGGATCAACGAATGATAGGTATCAGAGGTCCCCGGGGAGCGGGAAAAACGACCTTATTGTTACAACACTTAAAATACGATTTAGGCGACCGGTCGGGTAAAGGGTTATACGTCTCTGCAGACCATACCTGGTTTTATAACAACAGTCTGTTAGATACCGCAATGGAATGGTATCAGCAAGGCGGGGAAGTACTTTTGATCGATGAAGTGCATAAATATCCGAACTGGTCAAGAGAGCTTAAGAATATATACGATGGGATACCACAGCTAAAAGTAATTTTTTCTGCATCGTCAGCATTGGACATTTACCGTGGTCAGGCAGACCTTAGCAGAAGGGTCATAAGCTATTCTTTGCCCGGACTCTCATTACGGGAGTATCTGGCTTTTGCAGGAGTAGCCGGCTTTCCACCTGTTTCCCTGGAAGAGATCCGTGATCGTCATCGGGAGATCAGCGCGGAAATTACCGCTGCGATCCGGCCGTTGCCTCTTTTCGCCAAATACCTGAAAAGCGGATACCTGCCTGTTTTTGCGGAGGGGGAAAATGAATATCTGCCCAAATTGGGACAGATCATCAATACTGTGGTAGATACGGATCTTGCATATATCGCTTCCTATAATGCGGGTACGGCAGTCAAGGTAAAAAAGCTGCTGGGGGTCGTTGCAGAATCTGCTCCTTTTAAACCCAATATTTCCGCACTGTCTGACAAGTTGGATATATCCCGGGACCGTGTGCTGGAATATATCTATCAACTGCGGGATGCAAGGCTGCTGAATGTATTATCTGCGGCCGGAAAAGGTGTTTCAAGACTTCAAAAGCCCGATAAAATTTTCCTGGAAAATACGAACCTTTCCTATGCCATTCATCCGGTACCCGATAAAGGTAATCTAAGGGAAACGTTTCTTCTGGGACAATTACTGAATGCAAGGTTTGATGTATCAGAACCACCCACTGGAGATTTTCTAACCAACGGTATCACGATCGAAGTGGGAGGAAAGAACAAACAGGCGAAACAGGTTCGGGACACTGCATCCTACCTCATAGCTGCGGATGATATCGAAACGGGATTTGGCGCAAAAGCCCCATTATGGCTGTTCGGTTTTATGTATTGATGGTATTTACTCGTCCATTGACAGTCTTGCGGCATCGCCGTTGCGGGTATAGGTCTGGATATTACCGGTGGGATCGTAGCTTACTCTTTCCTGATAACCTCCGCTGTCCGAAGTCTCTGACTTCGTGACTAATATGTTCTTACCCGTTTCAAACGACTTAATGAAGCCCGGTTGGCAAATACAATATAAAAAGTTGAACAAAACCCTGCTACTTGCAACCCTCATCTCTCCTACTTCCCGATCGTAATAATAACATTCCCCGTCTTTTGACCCGTTTCCACATATCGGTAGGCTTCCACAATCTCGTCCAGGGAATAAGTTCTGTCTATAACCGGCCGGAACTTCCTTTCTTCAGCCAATTGCTTCAGGAATTCAATATCTTCTTTTTTCATCGACGGAATGGGAAATATTACTTTCTTTTTTCTGAATACCGGCGTTGTGAGGGCATACCATATATTCTCGCCGTTCTTTCCCAGCTCTGTTGATACATATATGCCCCTGTCTGTCAGAAGAGGTTTGCATTCACCAAAAGAGCTTTTGCCGACGGCGTCAAAAATAAAGCTGAATTGCTGTGATGTCTGTGTAAAATTTTCGTTCTGATAGTCTATCACTTCATCTGCTCCCAATGATCGTATCAAGCCCATGTTCCTGGTATTGGCTACTGCCGTTACCCTGGCGCCAAAATATTTCAGCAGTTGTACCGCCGCGCTGCCGATTGCTCCTGTGGCACCGTACACCATTACGTTATCCCCGGCTTTCACTTTTGCCGCCCTGATATTACCCAGGGCATAATGAGAACCCTCCGTTAAAGCGGCGGCCGTTTCATACGAAAAGTTCTCCGGAATGGTCGCGATCGCGGCTGTGGCTTTGATGGTAAGATATTCGGCATGTCCGCCGAACTTCTGATCATCATAACCAAACACCCGGTCACCGATGGAAAAAGAATGCACGTCATCACCAACCGCTGCGATCTCGCCGGCAAATTCACAACCCAGGATCGGGTATTTGGGTTTGAACAGGCCGCTCCAGAACCGGGACACAAAATATTCAGCGCTTCTGAACCCGCTGTCTGTCCGGTTAACGGTGGAAGCAAATATCTTCACCAATACTTCGTCGTTTTTTGGCACCGGTGCATCTGTTTCTTTCACTACAATCACTTCGGGTGGTCCGTACCGTGTATATACCGCCGCTTTCATACTGATCTGTTTTTGGGTTTTAGTGATATCTAAAATTACAAATCTCCGGTGCATCTGCTGTACAATTCAGCCGGTAATTGATAAATGGATCGTTTGACCAGTAACCGGCAAATAATGAACCTTTCTCAGGTGTGTTTTTCCGCCCTGTATGCAGTTTTTTGAAATGGAACACATCTTTTGAAAACCCGGACACAGTCCGGTAAAATTGAAAGGCAACAAGCCGTCCTGCGGAAGACTTGCGCCAGGGATAAGATACGGTTAGTACAAATCACCCGGGTACCCTGTGACAACCTGCAACCTTTTATTTCTGATTTGTGATTTATGATTTCGTATCCACCTCAGACCTGCGACCTTACCACTGTCCACTAACTACTTACTACTCTCCACCTGCATTAACCATTTATCATTAACCATTAGTTTGTATTTTTATAAGATGCCGTTTGCATTTCCATACAGTATCTCTCCGCTGGGCGATACCGCCCTGGTGATCATGCTGGAAAACCGTATGGATATTGATCTCAATAAAGCGATCATCGCGCTATACCACCGGCTGCAGCAAACGCTGCAGGATATAATTGAGGATATGGTGCCGGGCTATTGTTCACTCACGGTATATTATGCTCCGGGTAAAGCCCGCATACGCAAGCCGGAAGGCATTTCGCTTTTCACATATATCAGTTCCCTGGTGGAACGAAATATGCCTTTGGTGAATAATGCTGATGAAACAGTAACGCGACTGGTCAGGATCCCAGTATGCTACGAAGCGGAATATGCACCAGACATCAACACGCTTGCTGAAGCAAAATCAATAACACCCGCCAAAGTGACCGCGTTGCACAGCGCCGGTACATATATCGTATATATGATCGGGTTTTTGCCGGGGTTCGCCTATATGGGACCGGTAGACGAACGGATCGCATTGCCCAGGAAGACCGTTCCCCAACCCGTGCAGTCCGGCAGCGTGGGTATTGCCGGTGCGCAAACAGGCATTTATCCGTTTGATTCACCCGGGGGTTGGCATATTATCGGCAGAACGCCCGTGAAAATGTTTGATCCTGCTGCCAATCCGCCGGTTACACTCCGGGCGGGAGATCAAATTCAATTTTATCCGATCAGCCGTTATGAGTATCAAAATTATTAAAAACGGAGTGCTGGATACCATACAGGACCCGGGACGAACCGGCTATCGCCACCTGGGCATCAACCCCGGCGGTGTGATGGATCCTTTGTCGGCCGCCATCGCCAACGCCCTGGTGGGCAACAGCAGCCGGGAGGCGGTAATAGAGATCCACTTTCCCGCACTCTCTCTGTTGCTTCAGCAGGACTGTATGCTGGCAATAGCCGGCGCTGATTTTTCGGCTACCCTTAATGGTCAGCCTATCCCGCTCATGCAACCGGTAATCGCAGCGGCAGGCAGTAAGCTGCAGTTCGGCAGGCTCAATACCGGCGCCAGGGGTTACATCGCATTCAGAGAACAGTTAGGCATTCCACTATGGTTGGGAAGCTGCAGCACCCATATAAAGGCGCAGCTTGGCGGCTGGCAGGGAAAGGCGCTGCAAAAAGGGGATACCATACCCTTCCGGTATTCTTTCCGGTATAACAGCATACTGCCCGGCAACCAACCGTTTACCGTATTGCCATGGAGAACGGCCCCGCCCGTAGTTGACGATACAATAGCTGTATTACCGGGTCCCGAATATGACTGGATGGAGGAACCCGCAAAAAAGGCATTTGAACAGCAGGTTTTTACGATCAGCACGGTGGCAGACAGGATGGGCTTTCAGCTTACAGAGCCGATCCCTTTCTCAGCAGAACGGCAATTGCTGTCCTCCGGCACCTCTTTCGGCACCGTTCAATTGCTGCCCGGGGGTAAGCTTATTATATTAATGGCGGATCACCAGGTGAGTGGTGGTTATCCGCGGGTGGCGCAGGTAGCCAGTGGCGCACAGCCCGCGCTGGCGCAAAAGCAGCCCGGCAGTAAAATTAAATTCCGTTTCTGCACAATGGAGTATGCAGAAGATCTACTTTTAAAGCAGGAACAGTACGTAGCTGTTTTACAAACAGCCTGCAGGTATAAACTGGAACCGGTAATCAACCGCACATGAGTTATGTTATAGACATCAATTGCGATATGGGAGAGGGAATGGGGAATGAGTCCTCCATTTTTCCCTATATCAGCTCGGCTAATATCGCCTGTGGCTGGCATGCCGGCAGTGAAGAGGTGATCCGGGAAACGATGCAACTGGCCAAACAATTCAACGTTGCCATCGGCGCTCACCCGTCATTTGCCGATCGCGAACATTTCGGACGGCGGGCTCATCAGTTGCCTCCATCCGAAATATATGCGTTGGTGACCGCACAACTGCAACTGATGAAACGGATAGCAACAGAAGAAGGCGTGCTGCTCCACCACGTGAAGCCGCATGGCGCCTTATATAACATGTCAGCAAAAGATATAAAGATAGCGGATGCCGTAGCGCGGGCCGTGAAAGACTTTGACAGCCACCTGCTGTTGTATGGCCTCAGTGGCAGTTGTTCCATAGGCGCTGCACAGTCCGTGGGTATTACCACCGTGGCGGAAGCGTTTGCTGATCGCCGTTACCAACCGGATGGCAGCCTGGTACCGAGAACGGAGACAGGCGCCGTATTCAATGATGTACAGGTAATTGTAACGCAGGCCTTGCTGTTGGTAAAAGAGCAAAAAGTGTTGGCTTCCAACGATAGCTATATCCAACTGAACGCCGGCACGATCTGTCTGCATGGCGACACAGAAGAGGCAGCGGAGATCGCGGGGGAAATGGCCGCCACTTTCCGGGCCCATCACATAACCGTTCAGTCCTATGAAAGAAAATAAAACAACGAAATCAGCATTATTGGGCGCTGCCTTTCTCATGGCCACATCGGCCATTGGCCCGGGTTTTCTCAATAACACCAGCCTGTTTACACAACAATTGCTGACCAGCTTCGGCTTTGTGATCCTGATCTCCATCCTGCTGGATATAGGCGCACAACTGAACATCTGGCGAATACTTTGCGCGGCAGAAAAGAAAGCGCAGGATGTGGCCAATATGCTGCAGCCCGGACTGGGGTTTGCCCTGGCATTCCTGGTAGCCTTTGGCGGGCTGGCCTTTAATATAGGGAATATAGCGGGTTGCGGTATGGGATTGGAAGTGCTGACAGGCATGGATCCACGTGCCGGTGCAGTCATCAGTTGCGGTATAGCGCTGACGCTGTTTTGGGTAAAAGAAGCAGGGCAGGCAATTGACCGTTTTGTAAAAATACTGGGGCTGGCTATGATAGCGCTGACCCTGTACGTGACGGCTGTTTCCGATCCCCCGGTGACCCGAGCTTTGCAACATTCCTTTTTCCCTGAAAAGATCGACATCATGATGATCGTAGCCCTGGTGGGCGGAACAGTAGGCGGCTACATCAGCTTTGCGGGTATTCACCGCCTGATGGATGGTAACATAAAAGGGATAGCCGCTATCCCGGAAGTAAACCGCAGCGCTGTGAAAGGCATCCTGATCACTTCTGTGATGCGGTATGTATTGTTCCTGGCCGCGCTGGGCGTTGTGTGGAACGGCGCCACCCTTGATCCCCATAACCCGGCGGCATCTGTTTTCAATATCGCGGCCGGCAAAACAGGATACTACTTTTTCGGGCTGGTACTTTGGTGCGCCGCCATTACTTCAGTCATCGGTGCCTCTTATACTTCCGTTTCATTCTGGCAAAGCCTGCATCCCGCTATTCAAAAAAACAGCCGGTGGGTGATCAGCGGGTTCATTATTGCCTCCACGATGCTTTTTGTGTGGCTGGATCAACCACCCGCCCTGATCCTGGTACTTGCCGGCGCCCTGAATGGCATTATCCTGCCCTTCGCGCTGGCTATCATATTAATGGCCGCCACCCGGAAACGTATCATCGGGGAATACCGGCATCCGCTTTGGTTACAGCTTACCGGGTGGATCGTTGTTGCGCTCATGACATGGATGGGAGGGATCACGATCGCCGGGGCCGTACATCAACTGGCGCAATAAAAAAGAGAGACTACATTTTGTAATCTCTCCTTTCATATTAAATACTCCGGTCAGTTTATACAACCAACGTCCAAAACTTTATTTAATTGACTTGGCAGCCTCTTCTACAGTGGTGTAAGCCGGTATGAACAGTACCTTTTTCCTGTCTTTGGTATCATCCAGCTTGGCGTATTCGGAGTTGTTGCTGATAAACTCCGGAACCATCTGCTTCATTTTGGCCACCAGCTTGTAGTTATCACCCTGCTTGCACAGGTTGGTCAATACTTCAATGTCATCCAGCACTTCCTTGTACTTTCCTGCCACCACTTTTGCAATTTTAATTTTTTCATGGTAGGTAGGAATGGTGGTTTCTTTTTCGTTCAGCAGCTCTTCGTATAATTTTTCCCCCGGACGCAAACCGGTGTACACAACATTAATGTCTTTGTTCGGAACCAGTCCTGCCAGCTTGATCATATTCACCGCCAGGTCGGCTATTTTCACCGGTTCGCCCATATCAAACACATATATTTCACCACCGTTACCCATAATAGCGGCTTCCAGCACCAGTTGCACAGCTTCCGGGATCGTCATAAAGTAACGGGTAATTTCCGGGTGGGTAACTGTTATAGGACCGCCCTGCTGGATCTGCTGACGGAAACGGGGAATAACCGAACCGTTGGAACCCAGTACATTACCAAAACGGGTGGTGATGAACTTGGTTTTGATATTGTTGGCTACAGAAATAGTCTCATCATCATCATCCTGTATCAGCCGCGATAAAAATTCAGGCTGGCTCATGGTGGAGTTGTTCAGCGATTGCACATATTTCTCTGCCAGGCGCTTGGAGGCACCCATAATATTGGTGGGATTCACCGCTTTATCGGTAGAGATCATCACAAACTTATCCACGCCGAAGCACACTGCCAGGTCGGCAATATTGCGGGTACCCATCACATTGGTCAGGATAGCTTCCTCGGGGTGCTTCTCCATCATCGGCACATGCTTGTAGGCAGCAGCATGGAACACGATATGCGGGCGATACTCTTTGAAGGGGATCAACATCCTTCTCAGGTTGCGGATGCTGGCGATAAATACTTTCACTTTTGTGGAAGGATACTTTTCTTCCATCTCCAGCTGAATTTCATGCAGGGGAGATTCCGCCTGGTCACACAATATTACCATTTCAGGGTTATAGGTCATCACCTGGCGCACAATTTCTGCCCCGATAGAGCCGGCAGCACCGGTTACCATTACACGCTTACCTTTAATTTCTCTGGATACCAGTGTATTGTTGATCTGGATCGGCTTACGGGGTAATAAGTCCTCGATCTTCAGATCCTGTATCTGCACCAGGCTCAGCTTTCCGCTTACCCATTGCTCGGATGGCGGCACGGTCTGTATTTTGATGCCCAGATTAAAGCAAAGGTCGATCAGATCCCGGAACTCCGGCTTGGCAGAGTCCTCACTGGAAAGGATCAATTTATCTATTTTGAGCTTTTTATGCAGCTCGGCTATTTCCCGAACGTGGTATACTTTCTTCTGCTCAATGGTGCTGTTGATCTTTTTTCCGCTCACCTGAACAAATCCGCTGACAATAACTTTACCGTTGCCTGCCGCTTCTATCGCCTGCTTCACCAGCAAAGCCTGCTTATCCGAACCATATACCAGCACCCGCTTCACATCCTGCATCGCGTATCCTTTCAGGAGAATATAAAGCTCCTTAATAAATGTACGGAACATAATAAGGGAAGAAGAACAGATGAAAAAGTTAAGCACCAGCAAAGTGGGGATATCCAAAGCAGGAATATTGTATAACCTGTGCGCTACCAGTTCAGCCGCTACAGGGTACAGGAGGCTCGCCACCAGTACGGCGGAAAAGATCCTGAACATATCCTTGGTATTGGAATAACGGATCAACCCCGAATATATACGCATTACGTAAAAAACAGACAGGGAGATGGCCGCAAACAATCCCGCATACACAAAGAAATGCTCTGTTACCAAAAACGGAGAGCTAAACTCCTTTAAGATAAAATATGACAGAGAAAATGAGGCTGTGGCAATAACCGTATCTATCATTAAGATAATCCAGCGTGGCACAATCAGAGGAGCACCGTAAAAAATTTTCATACTTTAGTACTGATGTTATTGACAAATATTTTAAGTCAGCTTTGGTAAGCACACATAAAGGGATTAGGATTTAAGTACCGGATTCTGATAGGATTCAGACTGCATGTAAGCCGAAGCTATCCACTGTTCTTACAATAACAGGAGTTCACCCTGACTTTCTTTGAGGATAGGAATTGGGGATTTAGCAGAAACATGTTGTAATTCGATGCAAAGATTAGAAAAAAAAACAACTTTTAATAGTTTTGCGCCGATTTAAATAACAAATAGCATTACATTTTATCAAAAGTCAGCTTCTGTTAAATCAACTCGTTAACTACAAGCAGCATACGCATAGGCAAATAACACCATAGTCGCGACACTACTTTTTGTACTTTTCCTGCCACTCCAGCATCCCGCCTGCCAGGTTTTTTACGTCGGAAAAGCCTGCTCCTTCCAGTACCAGGCAGGCCTGGCCGCTGCGGTTACCGCTTCTGCAATACACTATGATCTCCTGCTCTTTTACAGCTTCCAGTTCATCCAGTTGCAGGGCGCGAACATTTCCCAGGGGTATCAGCCATCCGCCGATGTTAAACTCCTGGTTTTCGTGCGGCTCTCTTACATCCAGTAAATTCACTTTTTCTCCTGCGTCCAGCCTTCTTTTTAGTTCATCTGTCGTGATCAGTTGCATGGGTCTGTATTCGTAGTTATAAATTAATATTCGTTGGATGGTGCGTCCTGGTTGGCTCCTTCCGGATTTTTTTCCGGCCGGTTCGGTGTTATCCGCATATCTATCATTTGTCCCCTCCGCAGGCGGTTGATGACGCCATCCGGGCTAAACCGTTCGGGATGCTGCCGGAAAACAAAAGCAGCAGCCGTATCTATCGGTGTCACATCCGGCACCACAACGCCCACAATGAATCCGGAAGCCTCAATTAATGTTACCGCTTCTTCGAAATTCATGCCAAACAAATCGGGTACAGGAATTTCTTCCGCCCCTACTCCTTCGCCCAGCACCAGGGAAATAGTCGTTCCCATGGTAACTTTGGTACCCGGCTTTATGCTTGTTTTGCCTGCCAGTTGCTCCAATACAGCATTTTTGGCATAATCAGGCTTATAGCTGATATCGCCTACTTTCAGTCCGCGGGTTTTAAGCTCCAGCTCGGCGCTGCGTATGCTCATGCCTACCAGGTTGGGCATTTCTATTTCAGGTGGTACAGCCCGGTTTACCGTCAGGTACACAATACGGTTTACCTTAACCGAAGCATCCGGATCCGGGAACTGCCTGACCACCGTTAGGGGGGGCAGCGTATCATAATACACAGAATCCTGCACCAGCACCTCAAAACCCATATCCTCCAGCAGGTCCGAAGCTTCACCCACGCTCCGGTTGCTTACATCCGGCACTTTCAGGTACGTGCCGTGACGCGTGAAAAAGCGTAGCGATTGCAGGAATAAAAGTACCAGCAAAGCAAATACGACCATTACCAGTAAGATATGTACCCAAACAGGCTTTTTACTAAGTACTTTTAACATTATGCTACATTAAATCTTATTCTTGTCAATTATAAACCTCTTTCTTTTTGGAAAGCGCTTCCTCTATCAATGCCGTATAAAACGCCTTCAGCGTCCAGCCTTTTGCCGCCACCTGCTGCGGAATGAGGCTCGCTTCGCTCTGACCGGGCACTGTATTGATCTCCAGCAGGAAAGGCGTTCCGGCCGCTTCATTATAAATAAAGTCCATTCTAACGATACCGCTGCAGTTGAATACTTCGTACACATGTGCGGCATTTTTCCTGACAACTTCAGCCAGGTCTTCCGGTATGTTAGCGGGTGTAATTTCATCGGCCATCCCCTTGGTATACTTGGCCTCGTAATCAAAAAATTCCTTTTTAGTAATGACTTCCGTAATAGGAAGCGTGATGATCTCGCCCTCTTTTCTGAATACCCCGATCGTAAACTCCCTCCCTTCTATATACTCTTCTATCAGCACCTGGTCGTCTTCCCTGAAAGCTTTTTCAACCGCTTCCGCCAGTCCTGCCGAAGGTGTATTTACCCGCGACATACCGATGCTGGACCCCCCGTTGTTAGGCTTTACAAAAACCGGGAACTTCAGCCCCGCTGTCAATGCCTCCGCATTATCAAACCGGTCTTTTATCAGGAGCACGGACTTCGCAACGGTTACTCCCCTGAAAGCGGCAATAGAAACCGTATAGCTTTTATTGAAAGTCAGCGCCGAAGTGGCTGCATCGCAGGAAGTGTAGGGGATATTCAACATATCAAAATAGCCCTGCAACCTGCCATCCTCTCCCGGGGTACCGTGGATACCAATAAATACAGCGTCGAACCGTATCCGTTCTCCGTCAGGCGCTATGGAAAAATCATTCTTATCCACCGGCGTCCTTTTATCTCCCGACCGGCAAAACCAGCCATCCCGGGTAATATCTATGGTGTAGACATTGAACTTTTCCCTGTCGATATTTTTTTCAATGGTGATAGCGCTTTGATAGGATACAACGGCCTCGGATGAGTAACCACCTGTAACAAATGCGATATTAGGTTTCATACTTAGTTGCGCGGGTTTGACTGCAAAGAAACGACTTTTGATATTATCTGCTAAATAAACAGAATTGGCGCAATTCTATTATATACAACAAGTTAAATTTTTGGGTATTGTATGGATTTAACTGTAAATAGGGTTCCGAACGTTGGAAACCCTTCGCTGTAGATAAAAGCTTCTCCTGCTACCCTTTAATATCTGATTTCCCAGCCGGGTCGCCCGCAGGGAACCCGGCGTCTTTTAGCGTATAACGAGGGGTCCACAGACAATGCCCACGACCTGTCGGAAACGAACATGATCTCCTACTCCATTATAAACTCAGACTGAGAGACCCCGCTATGACGTAAAGGACATCCGCTACCGGTTGGTGCCCCACCGGCCGGAAAATTTAGCATAGAGCAATAACTTGGAATACATTATACCGGGGTTAACTGACCATAGGAAGAGGATCTGAAGCAAAAAATGCGACGTAACCGTTAACTTTATGTAGAAAAGATTATATTTGGAAAATAAAAAAGGTCTTCTGTAGACACAGATGACCTCTAACGATTGCTTGCCATATGAAAAATCTTGAATAATCTTTGTGGTCTTTGCAGGTTTCCTGCTTAAATCGATGCCTCTAACACTTGCCTGATTCACTTCACGATTGCCTGCCCTTTCTGAATACAAAAGTAGCATGGGTTTTTATTGTGTAAAAAACAAGTTGTTTGTAATTTTATTATCTCAAAAGAAAATTGATTTTATAAAATCCCTTATGGAATTGAGTTTCAGGAAAAATACACTATGACGGCCAACAGTTCTACAGATGCGCTATTTCAATTGGTCCGTTCGTTGGAAAAATCTGAAAAACGGCACTTTAAGCTTTATATAAAAAGAAGCTCGGGCAAAGAAGATCTGAAGATCATACAGTTATTTGACGCCCTGGACAAGCTGACGGAGTATGATGAAAAACTGTTGCTGAAAAAGCTGAAAGGCGTTACCAAACCCCAGCTTGCCAACCTGAAAACCCACCTTTACAAGCAGGTTTTATCAAGCCTGCGGTTACTGAGGACCGGCGATAACACCGATCTTCAACTGAGTGAGCACCTGGATCACGCCCGGTTGCTCTACAACAAGGGGCTAAAGCACCAGAGCCTGAAAATACTCGAAAAAGCCAAGGACCTGGCCAAGACAAACCAGAAATTCAACTTTCTCGCCCAGGTTATTTCACTCGAAAAAAAAATAGAAACCCTTCATATTACCCGGAGCAGCCTCGAAAAAACAGAAAAGCTGTCTATTGAGGCGCTGGATATCAGCGGTCATATAGACAGGGTGACCCGTCTCTCGAACCTGGCGCTGCTCCTGTACCGGTGGTATGTAAAATACGGCCATGCCAGGAACGAGGCCGATGAAGAAGATATCAAGGCGTTTTTCAGGAGCTATATCCCCGAGGACACAGCAGCCATCAACGGGTTTTACGAGAACCTGTATCTCTGCCAGAGCTACTGCTGGTATGCTTTTATACGGCAGGACTTTTTGATGTATTACCGGTACAGCCAGAAATGGATGAATCTTTTCGAGGAGCACCCATCTATGATAGCAGTTGAAACCGGGCACTATGTGAAGGGCGTGCATAACCTGCTGAACGCACATTTTGACCTGAGAAACTACCGGAAGTTCCGGGGTACGCTGCAAAAATTCGAGGACTTTTATAAAACACCGGTAGCGCAGCACCACGACAATTTCCGGACGCATACCTCGATATATATCAATATAGCCCGCATCAACTGGCATCTAATGACCGGTACCTTCCTGGAAGGACTGAAGCTGGTGCCTGAGATAGAAGAAAAGCTGAAAGAATATGAGCTGTTTGTAGATAAGCACCGCATACTGGTGTTTAATTACAAATTTGCCACGCTGTATTTTGGCGCCGGCCGGTATGAAAAATCGATAGATTACCTGCTGAAAATAATCAACGGGCCGCTGGATCTCAGGGCCGATCTGCAAAGCTATGCCCGGCTTATCAACCTGATGGCACACTACGAGATGGGCAACTATGAGCTGATGGAATCGCTTATGAAGTCTGTATACCGGTTTATGGCAAAATTGAAAAACCTGACAGTGGTGGAGGAGGAGATGTTCCGGTTCCTCAGGCGTTCCTTCAGCCTGTCTCACCGCCAGCTTAAGCCCGAGTTGGAAAAATTCCTGGAAAAGATCAAACACCTGGAGAAAAACCGGTTTGAAACCCGTGCCTTTGCCTACCTCGACATTATCTCCTGGGTGGAAAGCAAAGTGTATAACAAGCCGCTGAGCACCATTATACAGGAAAAATACCTGCAAAGCCGCAGAAGCGGGCGTCCGGCTAAAAAACAGCCTGTACAATAAAAAATGCCTGCACGGCCTCGCGGTCATGCAGGCGGACGGGTGCCGGTTATTTACCGGCTACTTTCAGTTCCAGCTTTTCCAGCTTCTTCTCGTTTTTTTGGATACGACCTTCCAGTCTCTTTATATCATTCGTATTTTTATCCAGGCGCGAACCGGCTTTCCGTGCTGCTTTGGCATCAGAAGAAGCGCGTTGAGCCGCCTTCTTAGCACTTTTTGCACGTTTTTTACTCTCCATGTCATTGCTTAAGCGACGCGCCATATCTTCATTTTTTTCGGCAGCCGCCTGTGCATCCGCCTGCTTTTTGTCGCGCTCCTGTGTGTATTTTTCGTTATTCTTATACAGTTCCGCAAGCTTTTCCCTGTCTTCGAGGAGCTTTGCCTGTAATTTCACTATCTCCTTCTGCTCTTTCGAGATCAACGCGGGATCTACATGATTCTCCTGGGCTGACAGGGTACCGGCTGAAAAGAACAGAATAAGGGCCACCAGGTTTTGCAATAGAATTTTTCTCATGGTTATTTGTTTTTAATTTAAATACTACACTATATCAAGCCAACTTTCGTGCCTCCACGTGTTAATGTTAACATAATATGGCGTTATCCTGCTACCCATCAAGCGGCTCCCACTCCATCCTGTATGTCTTTTCCGGCAGGTGCTTATCCTCCGGAAACACAGGTAGAAATTAGGCGGTGCAGTTTTGTGGCTTATCAAATTTCCTGTAGGTTTGCCAATCTTTACATATTCTACCAATAATTATGAATTTCAACAAAATTAACAACATTACCGGATGGGTTGTTTTTGCGATTGCTTCAGCCGTTTATATTCTTACTGCAGAACATGGCGGCAGCTTATGGGACTGCGGTGAATTTGTAAGCAGTTGTTATAAGCTGATGATCCCCCACCCGCCGGGAGCTCCTCTTTTTGTGATCATGGGTAGGATATTTATTATCCTGTTTGGAGACGACCCCATGTCGGCCGCTAAAGCCGTCAACGTGATGAGCGCACTGTGCAGCGGGTTTACCATACTTTTCCTGTTCTGGACGATTACCCACTTTGCAAGAAAAATATACCAGAAAGCCGGCAAAGCGCTGACCGGCGAACAGATATTCACGATCATGGCAGCCGGTGTGGTAGGCGGGCTGGCCTGTACCTTCAGCGACTCTATCTGGTACAGTGCAGTGGAAGGGGAAGTATATGCAGCCTCCTCTTTTCTGACTGCGCTGGTGTTCTGGATGATACTGAAATGGGAACACGCGGCAGATGAGCCGGGCGCCGACAAATGGATCGTGCTGATATTCTTTGTGATCGGTTTGTCTATCGGAATCCACCTGCTGAACCTGCTGACGATACCCGCGATCGTTATGGTGTATTACTTCCGCCGGTACAAAACTACCGGGTGGGGTATGTTCTGGGCTTTTGTGATAGGCTGTATCATCACCGGCTTTACTCAGAAATTCGTGATACAATACACCATCAAAGGTTCAGGTATATTTGACCGTTGGTTTGTAAACGGGTTGGGGATGCCCTTCTTTTCAGGGTTCACCACTTATTTCATATTGCTGGCAGCGGTGATCGTGATCGGTATCCGCAAGGCGGATAAGCTGATCAATAACTTTACCGCATTTGCCATCTGGCTGGGTGCGTTTATTTTCCTTTTCGCATTCCCGTTCATTTCTTCCGTACTTACCTTTTTATTATTTGTTGCCGGTACGGTGCTGGCAGTATACGGTGCGTACAGCTATAAGCAAAAAATACTGCACTACCTGCGGCTGGGACTGTGGTGCTTTGCCTTTATGCTGATCGGCTACTCCAGCTATCTCACTACCATGATCAGGTCTGCCGCCAACCCGGCCGTGGATATGTACAACGTAGATAACCCGATAAGCCTGGTGGGATACCTTGGCCGCGAACAATATGGCGACTTTCCGCTGATATACGGACAAACCTTTGCAGCGGAAATAAAAAGAAATCCCAACGGCACCCCTGATATAATTGACAACGGCTACCGCTGGCAAAAGGGAACAGACAAATATATTGCTATCGGTAAAGATTTCAAATTCCAGTACGAGTCGGAGGATATGATGTTCCTGCCCCGTATATGGGATGGCAGCAACGATATGGGCCGGGCAGATTATTACCGTAGCTGGCTGGGGCTGGATCAAAATGAAAAGCCTACCTACCTGGATAATATCCGCTGGGCATTCGGCTACCAGATCGGGTGGATGTACCTCCGTTATTTCGGATGGAATTTTATCGGTAAGCAAAACGACCTGCAGGGCCTGGGAAGTGTAAGGGATGGCAATACGCTCACCGGCATATCTTTTATTGATAATATTTTCCTGGGCGACCAGGGTAAGCTGCCAGACAGTCTCAAGGAGAATAAGGCTTACAACAAATTCTTTGCGTTACCGCTTATTCTCGGACTGATCGGGTTGTGGTTTCAGTACCGGCGCGATCAGCAGGATTTCCTGGTAAGCTTCCTTCTGTTCTTCTTTACAGGTTTGGCCATCGTGTTTTACCTGAACGCAGCCGGACCGCAGCCCCGTGAGCGGGACTATGCTTATGCAGGCTCATATTACGCGTTCGCCATCTGGATAGGCCTTGGGGTGATGATGATAAAAGAATGGTTCCAAAAAGCGCTCAGTCCGAAGCTGGCCGGACTGGCCGCGGCAGTGATCTGTACGCTGGCCGTACCCGTTGTAATGGGGATGGAAGGCTGGGATGATCATGACCGCAGCAAAAAAATGCTGGCGCCCGACCTGGCGAGAAACTATCTTGAAAGTTGTGCACCCAATGCCATATTATTCAGTTTCGGTGATAACGACACCTATCCTTTGTGGTATGCGCAGGAAGTGGAGGGCGTACGCCGGGATGTACGTGTAGTGAATTACAGTCTCCTGGGCATTGACTGGTATATCAACCAGATGCGGTATAAAGTGAACGACAGCGATCCAATTGATATGTTGTGGGGGGCCGAAAAAACCGAAGGGGATAAGCGCAACGTGGTATACTTTGAGGCCAGGCCGGGTATTCCGCAAAACCAATACCTCTACCTGGATGAAGTGCTGACCAAAATTATCGGTAGCGATGATCCGGCCAATATGGTCAACTACGGGCCGGATAATATATACAATACCTTCCCTACCCGCAAATTCAGTGTGCCGGTGGATACAAGTCTCGTTCGTTCAAATGGTACGGTATCCGGTAATGATATCGTACTAAGCGAAATGCGCTTTGATATTCCGCAAAACAAAACCGCCCTGATGAAAAATGACCTGGCGGTGCTGAACGTGATAGCGGCCAATAAGTGGAAAAGACCTATTTACTTCACTTCACCGTTCAACCAACTGGGCTTTGCCGCCTACCTGAGAGCAGAAGGATTGAGCTACCGCCTCGTGCCGGTGCAACCCAGGCAGGCTGCCAACAACGTGGAAAACGACATCGCTTTCAAAAACATGATGAGTGATAAATTCAGGTTCGGGAATGCGCAGACAAAAGGTGTGTACTATGACGAGGAAAACCGTCGTCACCTGCTGACCATCCGCCAGACCTATGCCGCGGCGGCTGAAAGCATGGCAGACAACGGACGTAAGGAAGAAGCAAGAGAGCTGCTGAAGAAATGCGATGAAGGTATGGACCCGGGAAATATGCCATACGGTATGGTGAGCAGAAGCAACCAGCATAATATTGTGAGCATCTCGATGATGGAAGCCGCTTATAAAGCAGAAGACAACGAGTTGGGCGATAAAGTCCGGGACGCAATAAAAAAGGATATAACCCAGCAGTTGAACTACTATGCGGCGCTGGGCAATATGTCGGTAAACGAGCTGATGCAGCATATCCAGCAACAGCATATTGAGGCATTGAGCAATAAACAACGCGGTTTGTATTCCGAGATCGACCAGACCTTCCGTGTACAGGGTTACCTGGGTATGCTGGAGGCACAGTACCGGCCCGACGCCGGCGCTTCGCCGGAAACACCGGCAACCATCAATACCACCAGTCCTGATTCCGCCGAACAGACGGATCCGGCGAACGAATAAAAAGAAAAAGAACAGATGAGCTATGTTAGCGGGATTGCAGGATGTAACGTTTGAGTTTGGGGCAAGAACCATCGTAGAAGACGCCACCTGGCATATACAGCCCAATGAAAGGATCGGGCTGATCGGCTATAACGGAACCGGCAAGTCAACGCTGCTGAAAGTGCTGGTAGGCGAATACCAGCCTTCGGCAGGATCGGTGGAAAGAAGCCGCGAAACCACCATCGGCTACCTGCACCAGGATCTGCTGAGCTTCGACACCAATGAATCAATTCTGCAGGTAGCCCTGGGCGCCTTTGAAAAGATCCTGCAGTTGGAAAAACAGATTGAGGAGCTGGGCAACCGCCTGGAAAAAGAGCACGAGAACGAAGCCCTGGTACAGGAATACGCCGACAAACTGCACGAACTGGATACCCTGGGCGGGTATAATATCCATCACCAGACAGAAGAAGTGCTGCAGGGCCTCGGGTTTGCGAATGCCGATCTGCAACGGCCTTATAAAGAGTTCAGCGGGGGATGGAGAATGCGGGTATTGCTGGCCAAAATGATCCTGCAACAACCCGACCTGCTGCTGCTGGATGAGCCTACCAACCACCTGGACCTTCCTTCCATAGAATGGCTGGAGAAATACCTGATGCACTACAAAGGCGCTGTGGTGATCGTAAGCCACGACAAGTATTTCCTGAATCGCATGGTGACCAAAATTGTGGAGCTGTACCAGCAGCAACTGCATTTCTATAACGGCAACTTCGATCTTTACGAAGGGGAAAAAGCGCTGCGGCTGGAGATGCAGCAAAGAGCTTTCGAAAACCAGCAGGAATATATACGGCAGCAGGAAAGGTTTATTGAACGGTTCAGGGCGAAAGCCACTAAAGCCGCCCAGGCGCAGAGCGCCATCAAGCGGCTGGATAAGCTGGAACGCATTGAGGATGTGTCCGTAGACCGTCCCGAAATAAAGATCAACTTCCAGGTGGATAAGATACCCGGCAAGATCATCTGCACCCTGAAGAATGTTACAAAAAAGTTTGGCGACATCACAATAGTGGAAAATACCGGGGCGGAAATAAACCGGGGCGATAAGATAGCGTTGATAGGTGCTAACGGCAAGGGAAAGTCTACCCTCCTGCGCATCGTTGCCGGCACCGAGCCATTTGAAGGCGAAAGGATATGGGGGCATAATGTAGAGGAAAGCTTTTACGCGCAGCATCAACTGGAGGCGCTGAATATACAGCAAACCCTGCTGGAGGAAATGAAGAACTCCGGCAGCCAGAAAACGGAGCAGGAACTGCGGACATTGCTGGGTTGCTTTCTCTTCAGCGGTGATGATGTAGATAAAAAGATCCGGGTGCTGAGCGGTGGAGAAAAAGCAAGGGTAGCATTGGCAAAAACCATTGTAAGCAAAGCCAACTTCCTGATACTGGATGAGCCGACCAACCACCTGGACCTATTGTCCATCGACCTGCTGATAGAAGCGCTTAACCGCTACCAGGGCAGCATCATACTGGTAAGTCATGACCGGCACTTTATTTCCAAAACCGCCAACCGCATCTGGGAAATAGATAACTACGAAATAAAAGACTTTGCCGGCGGTTACGAGGAGTGGATGGAATGGAAAGCCCGGAAGGCGACCGAAACCGCCAACACCGCTAAGCAGGCTATCGAGCCCAAACCGGAACCTAAAAAAGAAACGCCGCCCCCAACAAAGAACAGCGGTCCCATAGACAAGGAGCTGAAAAAGGAAATTCAGCGGCAGCAGAGACAGTTACAGCAACTGGAAGATAAAGTAACCAGTCTCACACAAAAGAAAAATGAACTGGCCGCGCAACTGGCCGCGCCGGAAATATACTCCGACAAAAGCAAATTCCTGGAAGTAGAAAACAATTATAAAAAAGCGGAACAGCAACTGTCCGCTACTAATAAGGAATACGAAAAGGTTTTTGAGAAATTAATGGAGCTGGAAGAAAAAGCGGGTTAGTACAGGCAAATGTAGAAGCAAAATGAAACCGGTCATCACCATAACATATTGTCCCAAATGCGGCTGGATGCTTCGTGCAGCCTATATGGCGCAGGAAATACTTACCACCTTCTCCGAAGACATTAAAGGCGTGTTACTGGAACCTGCCGCCATAAGCGGACAGTACACCATTTCTGTTGATGATCATCCGGTCTTTGACCGCAAGACCGCCGGCAGGTTCCCGGAAATAAAAGAACTAAAGCAACTGATCCGCGACATTGTAAGCCCCGGTAAAGACCTGGGGCATAGCGACCGGAAATAAAAATAATTTTATCGGGAATTCCGAACCTCATAATACGCATTGTATAGTAATGCTCATTTTTGGAACACAGTTTTTTGCACTAATATGACGAATCCAATAATCCTGCTGAAAGTTTTTGTGTGTATAAAACACTATCCTTATTATTTTTAACCACCATTGTGTAGCGACCCGCAGGAAGATAAATAGGATGTTCTATTGTTTCTAATTCATGAAACCTTTTAATATAAATCGGTATGGCATCGCTGTTCTCATTCAGCTCCTTTTCAACATATACCATTAGCAGCTTTTCTTCCTCTGAAAACTTTGTTTCATTTTCCGGAAATTCTACTTGTACGAAAGTATATTGGGAATTTGTACCTGTGGTGTCTTCATAGGGTTGACGGTGTAAATTATTGGCAATATATAGATCAGCTCGTTTTAGGAGTTCGTCATTTTTATTTATATCCGGAACAAGATAATAATACCCTTTGGTACGGTGTGCAACAATATTGTCTTTTGCAAACAGATCGCAATACCTTGTCTGATCAATACAGTAGGGTGTTATACCGCTCAACTCATCAAAGAACATTGCCATTGATTTTGTTTCTTTATCAGTAAACCTATCTTTATTTATATGTCCATAACCTGCCAATACGATCCATTTTTGCCCAGAACGTTCCTGATACCGGGAGTACAGGTTATAAGCCTGCATATATTCCCTCTTATGTATTGCAGAGGTAAATGTAACGCCATTTTTATTGCCTACAGTTACATCTGAAGAATCCTCATACGGGATAACAGAAAAGCCTTTTTGCAGTGCAACCCGCACCAGGTTGGCCATATGAGGTTCTCTCGTATAAAAGCCAGAGCTTAGAAGCGGATATTTTCTGCTATTCAGTTCCTCGTCATATCCAATACCCTCCATTGCCAGGTTCCTGTAGCCAAGGGCATATAATGAATCTAACAGCGTAGTTATCAAATAACGATGCCTCCAGTCGTAGTGCGATTCATTAAACATAAGTATTTTATTCCGCCGGGCAGCGGTTAATATAGCATTGCCGGCGTCACTTCCGAAAGAACCCTGGTCTTCTCTATCTGGTAATGTATCTCTTTTTGCGTCTTTTCTGTTGCTGCTTATAAGCGTTCTTACAACATCTGTCTCATTTAGAAAACTATAGGCAGTAAGCAATAGTTCGCCGCAGACAGAGGTGGAAGGATCACCACATGCTTCCACCAGCCCTTCCAGTTCATGTAAGCTCTTTAAGTAAGTACCATCACCCATAACCGACACAGCAGAATCTTCTGCAAAGCCCTTCATATCTGCGTATGGTATATAATGATCATTGATACGCATACTCTTCATTTCTTTGTAAGTAGCACTATATAATATTGATGAACCGATATCTGAAATAACGTCTGTATCTTCCTGCATTCTTTTTTTCAGACAAACCAGGTAAAAATTATTGCTTTGCAAAGCAACCGCATACTTTCTAATCCAAAACTTTTTAGTTTCGTATCCTTTCATTGCGAAAAAGCGGGATTCGTTCACCGTTCTTACTTCCTCCATATTTTTTCTTTTTACCTCCGACTCAAATTCCATCGGATTCGGAGGAGTAATAATACCGAAATAATAATAGCCAAAGTATTGAGAAGCCGGCAGGGACAGAAAAACCAGGCGGGGTTTCGTCAAATTTTTAGTTTCCTTTTTTATAATACCTTTAGCTGCATCAGGTATTTTTCCGGCTTTAGGTTGTTTTACGTGCACATTATGTCCACCATAAAAGCAAATATACAGGTGTAAACTATCATTAAAATAGTGCTGATATACATTATGGTAAACCTGACCGATCTCTGATTTTTTAGACCATTTATAAGGACTGCAGCAGGTTAATAAAAAGGTTAAAAATAAAAGCGCCCCTGTTTTCATACTCAAACAACAAATTTATTAAGCGAATAGTAATCTATCCCTTTCTTACTTAGTGGGTTACGGCTCCACTCCTCCCAGGTATTCGTATAAGGACTATACCCGCATTTCAAAGGTTTACTATTTTCCGAATCCGGATTTTGTAGATATGCCCTACAGTCTGTACAAACATGGCGAAACTCACATATGTTACATTCATTTAGTATGTCCTTATTTATGTACCAGAATTTTTTAAATTGATTGTTTTGGAGGGCATATTCAAGAGTTGTATCAGAAACATTTCCATAGCTCAACGACACATTCACTACAAAACCAGGTAGTCACATTATTTGTCGTACGGTATACCGTATTTTTATATAAACAAAACGGTTCGGATTAATTACAAGTGAGCCTTTCTCCGGAGGGGTCAATGAAGTTGCTATAGCAAGTTAAAACCTGATTCTTTTAAAACCTGTGATCCAGGTCACAGTTTTAGTTACTTGAATAATTTAGACTTATGTCTTACAAATGTTTCTCTCGAAATACAAAGAAAGGAAGCTAAGATACTGTCATTTACACGACCCAATAATTGAGGATAATCAGTTTTAAGAAATTGGATCCTGCTTCCTATATCTGCGGCACTGAAAATATGAAACCTTTTCAGATGCATAGCACTATATTCTTCCAGCAAAGAACAATAAATATTTTTCAGTGTGACTGATTTTTTCAATAGCTGTTCCAGCCCTTGCTGGTCAATGCCGAGCACTTCTGCGTCTTCTAAACACTCAAAAGTTTCAATATTATCCGAAAAGCCTTTAAAGCTGACCATATTTGTCAGGAACCGGTTTTCCCATGCAATCATCCGGGTAAAAAGCTTTCCTTTGTCGTTGATGTAAAATGCCCTTAGCAGCCCTTTTTTTACGAAAAACAACTTCTTACAGGGAGTGTGAGTATGTTGAATAATTTCATTCTTCTTTAAAAAGCTGGAATGGAAATACTTCCTGATATTCACTTCTTCCTGATTGGAAATAATAGCATGACATTTCAAAAAATCGATCAACGGTTGGTGCTCCATAGCATACAAGGTTTATACGGTGTTTATCAATTCGCAGAACAAGCTTTCCGGGTAGCAAGCCGGAAAAGCTTATGCACCTCATGAAGGTAAGAAATATTCTCTATTACTGTATTCATTTGGCAGCCATCGCCAGTTACCATTTGGTCCGGCAGACCACACACCCGCGCTTTCCCGAAAAACAAATTTTTTAAAAAAACTGCCATGCCCTGATTACCTTTTTCCCTTTGCCCCGATAGTATTACAACCGTGCAAATACCACATTAAGTCTTATCGCAATGAACGCCCCGGCGGCGCCGCATCATCCGGGAGGCGCTTCCCGTATATCCTGTGGGGAACTATCCTGAAAAATTTCATTCATCGTCAAAAAAACAAACAATGAGCACTCAAACCCCTGTTTCCATTATCATCCGGTACCTGGAAAATGTACAAAAAGGACAAGTCAAAAAATTCGTTGTCAGCGATAACCTGACCATTACCATCGGCCGCGGCGACAACAATGACGTTCCCTTCGGACTGGATGAAGACAACATCAGCCGTGAACACTGCCTGATCAAAGTGAACGCCGGCACACCCACCACTTACGAGATCGCAGACCTTCAAAGCAAAAACGGGACCTTTCTAAACGGACAACCCGTTACCGGTAAAACACTGCTGACATCCGGGGATACCATTACACTCGGTAAAAACGGGCCCTCTTTAGCGTTCACCCTCGATCCTGTTCCTGCTTCGCATGCTCCCAAAACCAGGCTGGTTGATACACCCGCAGCAACCAAAGTACACGGTATCAACACCTCCTCTTCCACCCCGGCTGCCAAAGAAACCATTGGCAAACAAACCATGCAGCACATGCTGCAGCAATCTGAAAAAAAGAGCAAAAAAGGACTGGTGGTCACCGCCATATCCCTATTGTTGCTGGTACTCACCGCGGGCTGGCTGGTGTATAGCAATCGCCCGGCGCCCCAGGTAATAAACGTTATGCAGGAGAAGAAAGACGATGGAGTGAAAACATTTACGCCTACCCAGATCAACAAGGAAAATGAAAAAAAAGTAGTGCTGATAGAAGTGGGCTGGAAGCTGCAGCTTACCTCTACCGGGGATCAGTTGTATCATGTATACCTCCCCGATGGCAACAACGGGTATGTGGCAGCCTATATAAGAAACAATACCGGTGCTGTTGAGCCCTATCTTGCCACTAATGGCGCGGCGCCCGAAGGAGCCAGGCTGACACCGGTCGGCGGGTTTGGCAGCGGAAGCGGGTTTGTGGTTGACGAACGCGGTTTCATTATCACCAACCGTCATGTGGCTGCCGGATGGCTCACCAGCTATGATTTTCCGCCGGATGCATTTCCCGGTGTGCTGATAGGGGGTCCCAACGACGAGCTCCTCCCTGTATATCAGCACCATGTACCCAATTGGGTACCGGCAGAAGCAATGAACTACAACAGGCAGATGCTGGAAACCGGTGTGAAATTCATCGACGGTGCGTCCGCTTACCTGGACGTAACCTTCGCCAACAACTCCCTGCGTACGCCCGCAAAAGTAGTACGTATCTCGAATGTGCACGATGTGGCCATGATAAAAATAGAGCTGCCCGAGTCCCTTGGCAAAGTAGAGATGCACGACAGTAAAGAAATAGAACCCGGGAATACCGTTGTGGTAATGGGTTATCCCGGCATATCACCCGACCAGTACGTTGCCAACCGCTCCCAGGACGGGTTTAACCGCAACCCGAATATTGTGAAGGTACCGGTACCTACATTAAGCACAGGCAATATCGGCAGGCTGGTAAAAGGCAGATCGGGCAGCGATAAGGTAGACGACTACCTGAATGTATTGGGAGACTACTACCAGCTTACCATTAATTCCACCGGTGTAGGCAACAGCGGCGGTCCCACCTTCGACGACCAGGGCAGGGTGGTCGGCATTTTTTCCGCCGGTAATAACACGGTAACCTACGCTATCCCCATTAAATATGCCATAGAGCTCATGGGAAGACAGGAAGTGATCAATTGAGCGGAATACCAATGATCAGGATAGGACGGTTTGCATCCGGGTATCGGTTGTGCTTAACTGCTGATATCCGGCTATTCTCCTGTTCTTTTTTTTTGACGCACTGCCTTCAGGAGCCGCGGGCCTTTCCAGGTTCGCGGCAGGGCAGTTGCTTCCGCGAATGGGTTCTCATTTATCCATCTATAATACTTCAATAATGTTTACCTGGAAAAAAAAGCATACCCGGCTAAACAGTGTAACTGCCGTTGCGGATGAGCAGTATGGATACAGGGTATACGGCCTCTGTGAAACAGGACCTGCACGCAGCAACAACGAGGATGCCATTTTGTATTTTCAGCCGGAACACTATAACGGGGATACGCTTTTTGCAATGGTGGCCGACGGCATGGGCGGACATAACGCCGGAGAGATCGCCAGCAGTATCGCCACCAATACCGCAAAGAGTTTTATACAAGCCGCCCACTCGGGGAATGACCCCGGCGGGATGCTGAAAGACCTGTTTGTCAATATGCATCATTCCATTTCTGCTTCTGCGGCAGACAATCCCGACTGGCAGGGCATGGGCACTACGGCCACCGCAGTTTTCATTCGAAAAAACAAGCTGTTTTACGGCCACGTGGGAGACAGCAGGCTATACCGTTATGCAGACGGGATACTGATGCAACTTACAACCGACCAGACCCTGGTAACCCAGATGATAAAAGAAGGAAAGCTACGCCCGGACGAAACCGCCGCCGGCGAGATGAAGCATTTACTATTGCAGGCACTGGGTACGGTTCCCGCGATAGAGCCGGAGATATCAAAAAGCATTTTTATCCGGAAAGGGGATTATTTCTTTTTGTGCTCTGATGGCATCTACGACGTGCTGACCGATACGGAAATAAAAGCGCTCCTCTCCCTCCGGCACCCTGCTTTTACCATCGAATGCATAAAGAGCCTGTGTTACGAACGTATGGGCAGGGATAACTTCTCCGTGGTGTTAATAGAAGTTACAGACAAGCAGGTGCAGCCGGATCTTATCACAAAAGAACAAAACATTATGTTATGAGTATGGACAACCATGAACAATACATCATCAAAAATAAGATCGGCGAAGGCGGCATGGGTACGGTGTACCTGGCGGAAGATGTATTATTGCAACGCCAGGTGGCCATCAAAGCGCTGAACAAGCCGCAGGGGCTTTCAGCAGAGCAGCTGGAAGAGCGGTTTCAGCAGGAAGCGCTGGCGCTGGCAAGACTGAACCATTCCAATATCACGCATTTATATGCGTTTGTACCACGCCGTCAAACCTACTGGATGGTAATGGAATACGTGGAAGGCAAAACACTGGAAGAATGGCTGCATATTCATGGAACCATTGACGCGCTTACAAGCTGTTCCGTGATCGCACAGATACTGGACGGACTGGAACATGCACACAGGAAGGGCATCATTCACCGCGACCTGAAACCCGCCAATATCATGGTATCATCGGAAGGGGAAGTGAAGATCATGGATTTCGGCATAGCCCGTATCCGTAATTCCCAAAGGCTGACGCAGCATGGCAAATCTGTCGGCACGCTGGAATATATGGCGCCCGAGCAGATACAGGGCAAGGAAGGAGACGAACTCACCGACCTGTATGCCACCGCTAACATGTTATATGAAATGCTCGCCGGCACCCCGCCTTTTAAAAGCGACACCGACTACCTGCTGATGAAAGCTAAGCTGAATGACCGGCCACCGCTTACACCCACCCTGGCTGCCCATACCGGCAAAGACCTGCAGAACGTTATCTTCAAAGGATTGGAAAAAACCCCGTCCCGCCGGTATGGGGATGTAAGGTCATTTAAAGAAGCATTGCTAAAGGCGGTTCCACATCATTCACTGCTTACCGGTCATTCGCTGCAGGAAGCGCTGCAGAACAAACGACAGGATACAGATCTGCCCCGGGTCCGTAAGACGCCGCTGCAGTTGCTATCTTCCCTGCCCGTAAAAAAGTCAACTGTCATCCGTAAAAAGGACGAGCTCTTTTCGTTTTTCAGCAGTGCTGACAGATCCGTTAAAATATTACTGGGTGTTGCAGTGCTCTGCGCCGGGTTAATTACCTGGAATGCCCTGCGTACAAAAACAAATAATATGACTGCTGTTGCAGAAAGCAGCAATGATCACAAAGTGATATCTGCCGATGAAACGGAAAGCCCAACAGCCAGTCCCGGTATTATAGAAGCACAACTGATACAAAATAATATGCCAGCGTATACGCCGGTTGCTTTTGCCGCCGATGCCGGCGATGAGAAAGACAACCATACGCCGACGGAAAAACCAGAAAAGAAGGATATCAAAAAACCCGTTCAGGCCAGGGAAAAAGATGTGGCACCGGAGAAAAAGACCGATACAGCAAAGGAAAAAGAACCCGAACCGCGTTCTCCCGCTTCCAAACAACCCGTAGAACCAGGCAATGCTCCTTCTCCTGAAACCTCACCGAAAAAGAACCCCGTGCAGATCCCGAGAGGCACTTCCGTCAGCTTTCAACTGCAGGAGTCCGTTAGTTCCGAAGAAAAAAGCAAAGATGGCAAGCTGATAAGACTTACCTGTGCAGCGGATGTGGTAATAGACGGAGAGGTCATTGTGCATAAGGGAGCGGAAGCCATTGGAAAGATCGTGGATGTGGAGCCATCTGCCAAAAGAAAGAAAGGCCTGGTAGGGTTTGTTATTCTGAAAGTGCAAGGCCGGGATGGCAAAGATATACGGGTAGAATCCCAGCGGTTTAGATTGCGATCGGATGCTGACAACGAAGCGGCAGTTTATCCGGCCGGCAAATCCTTCAGCGCTTTGTTGCGGAAAGGAACGGTTGTAAAATGATGTGGTTGGAACTTACGCCTCATTTATCATACATCAAATTCCGGCGCCGGAGTGGCTTGTTAGCTTGTTGTTGGTCAATATCATCCGCGGGCGCATTTCAATTTTCGCTTTATAATTAATCTGCTGGCTTTCTGATTAGTAACAGTAATTTGACTGTTTTATACTCAAAACTCTTATCATCAGCCAGTTCCATGTCCCCCTCGGAAGAGGAAATCAACCATCATCAGCAAATTCCTGCGGGGGAGGGATTCCACCCCCTCACGTGTAACATTGATTTAACTCAGTGCTTCACCCCCCGCCAGCGGGGACATGCTGGTTGTCGCCCTATCCTGCTGGTTGTTTCCTTATTGCGAAAATTTGAAGTTTTTCAACGAAGGTAAATGCACTCTCGTCCGCTGTAAGCTAAGACTATTCCCCCTTTTTCGCTATCTTCCGGTAAATTTTATTCATTGGATCTAACCGAAGAACAAATACTTTCCCTCGCTCCCGATGAGTCTTCCAAAAAAACCGGGCTGGGACTTGCTGCTCCTGCCAAATGGGTTACCCGGTCTTACAATGATGTGGCTATTTGGGGTGAATGCCAGGGAAGCGGCAGTAAGCCATACCAAACACAAATAGATACAACTAATATTGCCTTTAAATGTAGTTGCCCCAGCCGTAAATTTCCGTGTAAGCATGGGTTGGGCTTGTTGTTGCTGTATGCCCGCCAGAAGAATAATTTTACCCGGGCTGAAGCGCCGGCGTGGGTAGCTGAATGGTTGGCCAAACGAACAGAAAAACAGGAAAAGCAGGCAGAGAAAAAAGATAAACCCGTTGATGAATCGGCTCAGGCCAAACGTCAGCAGCAACGTCAGTCTAAAGTAGAGGGTGGTATTACCGAGTTAAAAACCTGGATAAAAGATATTATACGGAACGGACTTACCGGCATACCAGACAAGGAGCATACTTTTTTTCAGAATATGACCCGGCGTATGATTGATGCGCAGGCTCCCGGGCTGGCTGGTATGATCCGCAACCTTGGGGACACCAATTTTTATACAGAGGGCTGGCAATCTGTATTCATGGATCAGTTGCTGCGTTTGTATATGGTGACCGAATCTTTTCAGCATATTCAGCACTTCAGCGAACCTTTACAGCAGGATGTGCGTACATGGATAGGCTTTACGCAAAACCAGGAAGCGTTGAAAGAACAAGCCGGTATCGTAGATACATGGTTGGTTTTAGCCAAGCAAATATCGGAAGACGACAATGTAACTACCGAACGTAACTGGTTGTATGGCATTAACAGCAACAACTATGCGCTGGTTTTGCAATTCACTGTTCGCGGTCAGGGTGCACAACTTACGTTTATGCCGGGCATGTTCATACAGGCTGAGCTGGTTTTTTACCCCTCGGTACTGCCGATGAGGGCAATTGTGAAACGGCAGATCAACAGCAATGCTGTTACCGGATTTACCGGCTTCAGCAATTGGCAACAGGTATTGCAGCATGAAACGGAATACAACAGTAAGCTGCCCTTTCGCAGCGAACGGCCATACATTATACAGGAGGTAATGCCTGTTTTATACAATGGAAGCTGGTGGCTTCAGGATATGGAAAAAAATATGATGCCTGTCCGCAATGAACAGCGCCGCATCTGGAAACTGCTTTCTATTTCTGGGGGTAATGCTGTAGACGTTGTGGTCATTGGTCGTGAACAAAGCTACGAGCCTGTTGGATTATGGGATCAACAGGAATATCATTTGTTGTAAGCCGGCAAATTATCAGTTACACTTATTTAAAGATTCAATAGCGGAAACGATACAAATGGAACTCTGGAATACTATTATTTATGCGGCCATACTGGGAACGGATAAAAAAAACATCAGCGGGCAGGACGTGAACGGTGTATTATTACCTGCATTTAATGTTATACAGGAGAATGGCTTGCTCGATAAAGAAGAAAAATTCCTGCAGACAGCATCATTAGCATTTAATTATCGTCAAAGCGGCGCCGCGGCGCTCAACAAAGAAATCAGTCTGGCGCCGGCGCCACCTGAAGATAAAAAATACTGCAGCAGAAAAAGCATGCATGTATTGCAGGATATTGTAAGCGAAGAAAATGTTCCTTTACTTCAGCTTTGGCTTACCCATTGCAATAAGCACAAGCAAATAGTTACACCACCATTCGTACCGCTGTTATTAACAGTGGGCGAACAGCACAAAAAATTACAAACCCTTATCCGCTGCTGCACGGGCAATCGTGGCGCGTGGCTGGCCGTATTAAATCCTCACTGGGACTTTGGTAGTACCGGCACCGAAGAAGAGATTTGGCAAACCGGTACGATCGACCAGCGTAAGATAGCATTGCAACAAATCCGCAGGAACGATCCCGCATTAGGTCTTCAATGGCTGAAGCAAACCTGGCAGCAGGAAGATGCTGCTACCCGTCATGCATTCCTTGACCTGTTATATGAAACGATCAACGAGGGTGATATTGATTTCCTGGAAACACTGGCAAACGATAAAAGTAAAAAAGTAAAAGATACGGCATTATCCCTTTTAAAATCAATACCCGGATCTGTTGTTGTGCAGCAGTACCAACAGGCATTGCGACAATCGGTTAGCCTTAAGCAACAGAAAAAGCTACTGGGGCTCAGCAATACAATACAGCCTGAATTTCACTTAACAATACAGGATGAAAGTATTTATAAAACAGGCATTGACAAGCTCAGCAATAATAAAGAGCTTACGGATGATGAGTATATCCTGTTTCAACTTACAGAATATACACCTCCTGTTTTTTGGGAGACCCATCTGCAGGCAGGCAAACAACAGGTAATTGAATACTTTCAGGAGCATAAAACCGGTAAGAAACTGGCGCAGGCACTGGTAAATGCTACAGTGCGTTTTAAAGATGTTGAATGGGCAAAAACGTTTTTACAGCATAGCAAGGTATTTTATATAGATATCTTACCGCTGCTTCCTCCTGCGGAGCAGGAAGGCTGCTGCTTACAATACATGCAGCAATTTCCGGATAGTATTTTGCAGTATGCCCTCCGGTTCTCAGACGAATGGTCGGTAGCGCTCACAAAAGAGATTTTTAACCATACTGCAAAAAACACTTACCAGTACAATCGTTCCTTTTACAGCAACATCATTCACCTGTTACCTGTACAGGCTACGGCCATACTAAGCCAGGTAAGTCTCGCACAGGAACACCATCAGGATCAATGGAACAGCATAAGCGCCTATATAATCAAACTTATTCAGCTAAAAGATCAAACAATACAATATTTCAATCAGTAAACAGATATCTATGCCAACAGTATTACGCCAACATGCCGAGCAGTTATTTGCACAGGAACTGGAAGAACTGCAAAAAAATGACAGCAATAAAAAACCTGCTAACTGGAAGCTATCGCCTCAATCGGTAGTAATGTATTTAACCGGTGGAAAATTGAACAATGGATTTGAGGTATCGCCCAAATATATTGGCAACAAACGATTGATGGAAATAGCTGTGGCAACGCTCACTACGGATCGGGCATTATTACTGTATGGATTACCGGGCACTGCCAAGAGCTGGGTAAGCGAGCATCTGGCTGCTGCCATCAGTGGCGATTCTACTATGATTGTACAGGGCACGGCGGGTACAGGTGAAGAAGCCATTCGTTACGGATGGAATTACGCCCGGCTATTAGCCGAAGGTCCTTCAGAAAAAGCATTGGTGGAAACACCGGTAATGCGTGCCATGAAGGATGGCAAGATTGCCCGTATTGAAGAGCTTACGCGTATCGGCGCCGACGTACAGGATACGCTGATCACTATTCTTTCGGAGAAAACGTTGCCAGTACCTGAGCTGAATACAGAAGTGCAGGCGGTGAGAGGTTTTAATGTGATTGCGACTGCCAATAACAGGGATAAAGGAGTGAATGAATTATCGAGCGCATTAAAAAGAAGGTTCAATACAGTGATACTTCCGGTACCTGATTCGATGGAAGAAGAGATAGACATTGTTCGGCGCAGGGTAGAGAGTTTTGAAAAAGTAATGGAGTTGCCTGCCGAACCACCGGCATTACAGGAGATCAAACGTATTGTTACTATTTTCCGGGAACTGCGCAATGGCGTATCGCTGGATGGAAAAACAAAAATAAAATCACCCAGCGGCACCCTCAGCACAGCCGAAGCAATTTCTGTTGTGAACAATGGAATGGCTATGGCAGCATATTTTGGGGATGGGCAATTGAAAGCGAATGATCTTGCTGCAGGCATTATTGGCTCGGTAGTAAAAGATCCGGTGCAGGACAAAATTGTATGGAAAGAATACCTGGAAACCGTGGTAAAACCCAGGGAAGAATGGAAAGATATCTACAGGGCATGCAGGGACCTGGGTTAAGAAGTATAACCCACTA
Source organism: Chitinophagaceae bacterium (assembly GCA_037190885.1). Classification (GTDB taxonomy): domain Bacteria; phylum Bacteroidota; class Bacteroidia; order Chitinophagales; family Chitinophagaceae; genus Agriterribacter. Next base: position 23,470 of record JBBCJQ010000007.1, on the reverse strand, counting down.
CCGGTCGGTGTCTCACCGACCGGAAAGTTGTCGGTTGAATGAAAAATTAAACTTTATCACCGAAGGTAAATGCGCCCTATATGGCTCTTTTCAATTACTACCGGATCAAACTAATTACCAATGTCTGTTAATATTTTAGGTATACGGCATCATGGACCAGGCTCCGCAAAAAACGTGAAAGCATTCCTGGGACAAAACAAACCTGATATTGTTCTGGTGGAAGGTCCGCCGGAGGCAGATGAGATTTTGCAATGGGCAAATCACAAAGAGCTGAAGCCCCCGGTAGCGATCTTATGTTATCAGCCTGATAATCCAAAGCTATCATCGTTTTACCCTTTTGCAGAGTTTTCGCCGGAGTGGCAGGCAATATCATATGCCCGTAAAAACAAAATTCCTGTCAGGTTCATGGATCTTCCCGCATGCCACCAGTTTGCCATTGAGGAAGAAAAACGGAAAGAAGCAGAAGAGGCTGCAGCGAAAACAGCAGAGACAAATGATAATAATGATATCAAAGAGATATTAAATAACGGAAGATTGCTGAATAGCGATATCCAGCTGAACGGAGCGTCGCCAATACAGTTGAGGAAGCATTCCCGGCGGTGGTTACATAATAATGATGCAGGAGATCCGGAAATAAAAGAGGATGCGGAAGTAGGCTTATATACCGACCCGATTGCCCACCTGGCAAAGGCAGCGGGTTATGCTGATGGTGAGAAATGGTGGGAACATATGTTTGAGCACCGGATGAATGATGAAGCGGTATTTGAGGCGGTGATGGAATCGATGCAAATATTGCGGGAGGTTTTTCCGCGGAAAGACGATCGTATGGAACGGTTGAGGGAAGCGCATATGCGGAAGACCATTCGCCAGGCAGAAAAGGAAATGTTTCAAAACATAGCGGTGATCTGCGGTGCGTGGCATGCACCAGCGCTGGAGGATATGCCAAAGGCAAAGGAAGACAACGATTTACTGAAGGGTTTACCTAAAGTAAAGATAGAATGTACCTGGATACCGTGGACGTATAGACGCTTAAGCTTTTACAGCGGCTATGGCGCCGGCATTGCATCACCGGGCTGGTACCGGCATATATGGAAATATCCAAAAGATAATGGCACAAGATGGGTAGCAAAGGTTGCCCGCCTGTTCAGGGAACATAATATGGATACTTCTGTAGCACATGTGGTGGAAGCAGTGAGACTGGCTGAATCGCTGGCAGCACTAAGAGCTTTATCCAAAGCAGGTTTGGAAGAGCTGAATGATGCTGTTGTAAGCGTATTATGCAACGGAGAAAATATCCTGATGAGCCTGGTGCACGACCAGTTGATCGTAAGTAATGCGATCGGGGAAGTGCCTGCCGATATTCCCCGTCCGCCTTTACAACTGGACATTGATAAGCTGCAGAAAAAACTGCGCCTGCCCGCCTCTGCCGACTGGAAAGATTATACATTGGACCTGAGAAAAGATACCGACCTGCAACGAAGCGTGTTTCTACATCGTATGCAGTTGCTTCAGATACAATGGGGGAACAAACAGGATATTGGAGGCAAAGGCACTTTTAAAGAGCTCTGGCGCCTGCAATGGACTCCTGAATTCTCTATTGATATCATTGACAAAGGCAATTGGGGAAATACAGTTGAAGAGGCAGCTTCGAAGTTTGTTATTGACCAGGCGGGTAATGCTGCTGGCTTGAAGCATGTGTGTGAATTACTGGAACAAACCCTCGCTGCCGAGCTACCCCAGGCAGTGGATGTGCTGATACAACAAATTAATAATCTTTCCGCTGCTACAGGCGATGTAATACAATTAATGGAAGTAATTCCCAGCCTGGTTTCGGTCAGCCGTTATGGCAATGTGCGTAAAACCGATGCAACATTGGTGACAGGGATACTGGAAAGTATGATCAGCAGGATCTGCGTAAGCTTACCTGCAGCATGTACGTCCGTAAATGAAGATGCCGCGGCACACCTACTGGAATTGTTTTATAAAATGAATGATGCGGTAAATGTATTGCAAATGCACGATATACTTGCTGAATGGCACCAAACATTACATGCAATATCGGGTAATGTACAGGCGGCGCCGGTACTTGCGGGATATGCTACCCGCTTGCTAAGCGATCATAAAATACTGGAGGGCGATGGGCTGCTGCGTGCTTTCTACCTCTCAATGTCGCCAGCGGTAAGTCCCGCGGTTGCAGCATCCTGGCTGGAAGGCTTTTTAAAAGGGAGCGGCACTTTGCTATTGGTCGATAACGACCTGTGGACCGTGATCAATAGCTGGGTACAGCATTTGGACGATGAAAATTTCATGCATGTATTGCCTTTGTTGCGCCGGACCTTTTCAAATTTTACAGCGACAGAGCGGCGAAAGATCGGTGAAAAAGCAAAAGGGGGTGGCGTATCGGTGAGCAAGAAGGAAACTACAGCATTTGATGAAAAGAGAGCGGCACAAAGCATTCCGGTAGTAATGGAGTTGTTTGGGTATGGAGGAAGAAACGTCTAAAATCCGGATAAAAAAGGTAAGTTGATTGATTGTGGGACAACTTAAAAATAGTAATGCGTTTTAAAGATGACGAACGAAAAAGATATACGTAAGTGGCGTTTGATATTGGGCAGTGATGCCAACGATGGTACGGGATACAGTCTTAACGGAACTGATCTTCAGATAAGCAATACACTAGATGCGCTGTATGATAGTGATCGAAAAGGCGGGCTGGGCGCCTCATCGCCCAATGTGAGCAGGTGGTTGGGCGATATAAGGAGTTTTTTTCCCAACACTGTCGTGCAGGTGATGCAGAAAGACGCACTTACCCGGTTGAACCTTACGCAGATGTTGTTTGAAAAAGAGATGCTGGAGAACGTAGAGGCAGATGTGCACCTGGTAGCTACGCTGATGACGCTCAGCCACGTGATCCCTGACAAAACCAAAGATACTGCACGACAGGTGGTACGTAAAGTAGTAGACGAGCTGATGCGCAAGCTGATGCAGCCCACGCAACAGGCAATTACCGGAAGTCTTAACAAAAGCACCCGCAACCGCCGTCCGCGACACAATGAAATTAACTGGCATGCTACTATTCTCAAGAATCTGAAGCATTACCAGCCTGCATACAAAACCATCATCCCTGAAACGCGTATCGGCTATGGCCGCAAAAGAAGCTCGCTAAAGGATGTTGTTTTATGTTTAGACCAGAGCGGATCTATGGGTACCTCTGTTGTGTACTCCGGCATTTTTGGTTCGGTGATGGCGTCTATTCCTGCTATTAAAACAAAAATGGTGGTATTTGATACTGCCGTGGCGGATTTAACGGAAGAGCTGACAGATCCTGTTGAATTGTTATTTGGTGTACAGTTGGGAGGCGGAACAGATATACATGCGGCATTGACCTATTGCCAGCAGATCATTACCCGGCCGACGGATACGGTTTTGGTACTGATAACCGACCTGTATGAAGGCGGCAGCGTGGAAGGTATGCGTAAGCGGGCTACGGAGCTGGCTGCCGCGGGCGTTCAGGTGGTTGTATTGCTGGCACTGAATGACGAAGGAGCGCCCGCTTACGATCATGGCAATGCGCAGTTCCTGTCAAACCTGGGTATCCCGGTGTTTGCCTGTACACCCGATAAATTCCCCGACCTGATGGCAGCGGCGCTCAGCAAACAGGATATAGGAATGTGGGCCGCAAAAGAAGATATGGTTCTAAAGAAATGATAAGGCAAAAACTAACAAAATCTCCCGAGCAGCTACCGATGTGGGAAGGGAAGAAATAAAAACAACCGACCATGCTGTTTTCAAAACAAGAGATCCTGGATGCAATAGGAAACGATCCGTTAAGAACTTCATTAGGCAATAACTACCATCCATCCCAGCTAACAAATCATGATATTGTAATTGATTACCTGATGGGGATAACAAGCACGCTCAACAATACGGTGCAGGATTTTTCAGTATATTCTTTAACGGGGTTGCTTAAGCTATTGAAAAACCCGTTCAACCCGGATCAGGGTGACCAGTTGATCCTGAATGTGATAAATCACCCCGACTTCTATCCCTATTTGTCAGGCCAATATTATTCCCATTTATTCTCGTATTTCTTAAGTCACCCTTCGGAGGAACATCTTAAAAACCTGGTCGCGCAAATAAAACAAAGCGGTTTATCCGATGAAGAAGCGTTGATGAGTCTCATCTACCAGTACGATGGTGCATTTGCCGGAGGCAGTGTTTCCAAATCGAAAAACCAGTTGCTGGCGTATTTTTCGGATACAATACAAAAAACGCCTGCCCCCCGCCTGAGCAAACTGTATCATACCAGTAACCAACATCATCGCTACTGGAGCAATACCTTGTTTGGCCTTCTAAAAAAACACCATCCTGCAGAAGCCAATAACTATTTGCTATGGGGCGCCCGAAAAACCGGCGACCTGTTAAAAAAGGAACTGCCTGCTCTGATCAATAATGAAGATGCTATGCAGTTCATAACAGGCGTTTTAAAAACTTCTATAGAAAAAAAAGAAGATCTGTCGACTGATCTGCCTATTGCAATAAACCTGTATATGGCAAGTAAAAAGCGGTTTTCCACCCTGGCTTGCGACATGGCATATGAATACCTGCTGCAATTTTATGCACAGGGAGATTTGGACCGGTGGGAATCCTCATTCAGTTCTGATGATATATGGCAGGGCAGATATATACCTCTTAGTTCGGCAGCCTGGCTGATCCTGTATGAAGAAGACCGGTCAAAAGCGGAAAGTTATCTCGGGGATATTTTATCCCGGAAAATTTTCCTGAAAACGCAAACCCTTGAAATCATAGGGCAGTATCAAAGCAGTTATACCATAGCTGCGCTCAATGCCGCGCTTTCTTCCAAAACAGGCGGTATGGATTATTATATACAGGTGCTTGATCTGCTGCAACACTATGCAACAGGCAAACAACACCTGGATGCTGTATGGAATTTAACGTCTCATAAATCAAGACCGCTTCGTAATAAAGTGGCGGCTATACTCGCAAAGGTCGATCCGGGCGCGGAAGATAAAGCCATTACATTACTACAAAATAAAAATGCAGAAACAAGACAGACTGCAGCCCTGATCCTCGGCTATTTTCCTGGAGAAAAAAGCGCTGCGGCTATCAGGCAAATGCTGGATACAGAAACAAACGACAATGCCCGGGATATATTACTGCAGTCTGTAGCGGAGAGCTTGCCTGCATCGGCAGATGAAAGTTTTGTTGCAACCATGATAGCATCTGCTGCCGCCAGGGGTAAACTGGATAAGCCGGTAGAAGCCTGGCTGCATGAAGAGGAACTCCCTGCTTTGCGATATCAAAACGGCAAAGCCGTACCGGGAAACGTAACGCGGTTTTTATTGTATAGAATGAGCCGGGTAAAAACCATGCAAAGTGATATAGAAGCCCGTTTCGTTCTTCAGTTGCTGGATAAAGAAGCAGCCGCTCCATTTGCCCTGCACCTGGTTCAGCTGTATAAAAATAAAGGAGCCAAACCCGAGCATAAATACCTGATGGCTATAGCCGCCTTACTGGGTGATGACGCCGTAGTTGATAAAGTACGCACCACCATTAACGCCTGGATGGATGAGAACCGTTATAAAATGGCGGAGTATGGTGTAGGCGCCCTGGCTTTACAGGGCAGTAATAAGGCCTTGCGATGGGTGGAATGGTACAGCCGTAAATACCGCACCAAAAAAGCCAACGTAGGCACTGCTGCACTGCAGGCGCTCGAAACGGCTGCTGAAGAGCTGGGGATCAGCATACACGAATTAGGTGACCGGGTTGTTCCAGACTTTGGCTTTGAGGGCCTGTTTAAACAATTTGAAATCAACGGAGAGTCGTACCGGGCGTTCATCGACAGCAATTTCAAAATCGCCTATTTTAACGAAGATGATAAAAAGCTAAAATCGCTTCCTGCTGCTGCGGGTAAAGAACTGAAAGATGAATTTAAAGATATTGCCAAAGAAGTAAGAGATGTGGTAAGGTCGCAATCGCCACGAATGGAATACTATCTCATTATACAACGCCGGTGGGCAAAGGATCAATGGCAGCAATTTTTCCTGGAGAACCCGGTGATGTTTATTTATGCCACCAAGCTGCTTTGGGGTATCTATACCAATGATGGGCTGCTGCAGGATACGTTTATTGTAAGCGATGATACCAGTATATTAACGGTGGACGAAGACGAATATGAAATAGAAGAGGAAGCAGTGATCGGAATGGTGCATCCTTCGCAACTGAACTCGGATCTGCTGCAGCAATGGAAGCAGGTGTTCTTTGACAGGGCGATTGAAACGGTATTTGCACAACTGGACCGAAAAATACCGGACCTGTCAGCGCTTGATATGTCGAAGTCCATTGTTCATACATATGAGGGAAAGGATATGGCCACGGGCTCTATCCGCAGCGTATTGGAAAGATATGGCTGGCATAAAGGACCCACAGGCGATGGCGGTTACCTGGAATCGTTTAACCTGTTGTATTTCGAAAAGAAAATGGAAGCTGTATTGGAAATAGAAGGCGTAGGCGCCGGTTACGGATGGGGCGGGGATGAAAAGCTGGGCAGGCTGTATTTTGTAAACAAAGCCAAAGCGCCCAATAAGTGGCTTGGATATATCAGTAACGATGATGATGAAAAACTGGTGAAGTTAAAGGACATACCGCCGATATTTTTAAATGAAGCAATCGCGGCAATTGAAAGCATTAAGAAAAAGGAGCAGTCAGACGCTGTCTAGGCTATATATAATAAGGTGGCCTGTATTACATTAAGACAAAGGGAAGTTCGGCAGATGCTTTTAAAACCGGATCGTAAAATCCTGCTTTACCTTAAAGTCTGTATTGAATAAAACGATGCCGATAAAGAACAGGTCGATAGTGCAGGTAACAGTGGAATGTTGCCTTATCTCCTCCCAGGCAGCTTCCATTTCAGCGCTCCAGTGAATATCGTCAAACACAAGGATGGAATCGTTGTCAATGTACGGCAACAGGTAGTGAAAATAACGGATAGTAGGCTCCTTGCGATGGTTGCCGTCTACAAACACAAAAGCTGCCTTCCTTATTTTTTCCAGCAGCGGTTGAAGCGTGTTATCAAAGTTCCCGGTTACCTGGTGTACGTTGGTAAGATGCAGCGACTCAAAATTCCTTTTTGCGAAAGCGGCAATAGCCGGTGCTCCCTCCAGCGTATATACCTGCCGGCTTTTGTTAGCGGCAGCAAGGTAAGCCGTAGTGATGCCAAGAGAGGTTCCGAGCTCCACAACCAACACAGGCTGGTAATAATTTACCATCCGGAACAGCAACTGCGCGTATTTAGGTAGCTTCAATGACCGCCGGGCTATGTCTCTGACCCTCCGGCTGCCGGATGCGCCGGCACCAAGGTCCAATACTTCCACCATGGTTTCATCAGTCTTCAACTCCTCCCGCAGGCTTTCTATTTCTTGGTAAGCATAGTACCGATCTTTATCGTTCAGCACACGGTTGATAAAATCAAATACAAAAGGAGAATGCACACCGTGTCCCTTACCGCTGGAAGCGGAAATGAAATAGTAGAGGTATTTTAGTGCCAGTTGGAATCGGGTATACATATATTGAAGACCGTAAAATGGTAAGATGGTAAGACCGCAAGATAGTGAGATGATAAGACCGTAAAATGGCAAGATAACATCAACCCATTTTCACATCTCCACATTCTCACATTTCCTTCTCAAAGTTTCGGATCCCCATTTTCAAATTAGCACATTTTCAAATTCTCAAATTCTCAAAACACATCTTCGTTCTTTCGCACCCATGTCTGGAACGAATAGGCATAAGCGTGCCTGGCATCGGCATCAAAGTTGAGCTCGTACACTTTCTGCCATTGCTCTTCTGAAAAAGGCGGAAAGAAAGTGTCGCCTTCTAACCTGGCATGCACCCGTGTAATATAAATTTTATCGGCAACAGGCAGATAGGCGTTGTATATCTGTCCTCCTCCTGCAATGAACACTTCTTTGCAATCCGTTTCTTTTGCCCTCTCAATGGCTTCTTCCGGAGATGACACCACTATTACGTCCGGCCGGTCAATTCCGTGATCCGGTTGCCTGGAAACCACAATATTGTATCTCCCGGGCAAAGGTTCGCCGGATAAGGACAAAAAGGTTTTCCTTCCCATAATCACGGGCATGCCCCAGGTAGTGTTCCTGAAAAACTTCATGTCATTGGGCAGGCGCCACAACAACTCGTTGTCTTTACCAATCGCGTTGTTTTCATCCGCCGCTACGATCAGGGAAATCAACATAAGCCAAATTAAAAGTTTCAACCAATATGTTTCAAACTATACCGCAACGGGCGCCTTGATACCCGGATGAAACTGGTACTGTTCGAGTGTAAAATCTTCAAATGTAAAATCAAAAATATCTTTCACTTCGGAGTTCAACCGCATCAGTGGTGCCGGGTAGGGCGTACGGCTCAATTGCAGGTTAGCCTGCTCTATATGATTGTTGTACAGATGCACATCGCCGAAACTGTGTATAAATTCTCCCGGCTCCAGGTTGCAAACCTGGGCTACCATCATGGTCAGTAATGCATAGGATGCAATGTTGAAGGGCACTCCCAGGAATACATCAGCAGAACGCTGGTACAACTGGCAGGACAATGCCGGTTTATCCGACCCTTTTGGTACAGCCACATAGAACTGGAACATATTATGACAGGGCATCAACGCCATTTCAGGAAGCTCGGCCACATTCCAGGCGCTTACGATCAGTCTTCTGCTATCGGGGTTTTGTTTGATCTGGTTGATCACGTCTGTGATCTGGTCTATGGTTTGCCCGCTGGCACCCTGCCAGCTCCGCCATTGTTTACCGTAAACCGGGCCCAGGTCCCCTTCGGCATTTGCCCATTCATCCCATATGCTTACGCCATGCTCCTTCAGGTACCTGATGTTGGTATCACCCCTCAGGAACCAGAGCAATTCATATATGATACTTTTCAGGTGGAGCCTTTTGGTTGTCACCAACGGAAATCCTTTGCCCAGGTCAAAACGCATCTGATACCCGAAACAGCTCAAAGTACCCGTTCCGGTACGATCGTGCTTCTGCACGCCGTTATCCATAACATGGCGAAGTAATGCTAAATACTGTTGCATGGGTGCAAATTACATTAATTGCGGGAATGGCGCAGGTGCCCCGGAGGGGATACCCTTAGTTTGTGGATATCTTATAAAAAAATAGCCGAACCCACGGCCCGGCTACCTTCAACCCTTTAAAAACCCCTATAAAAAATTTATCCTTCTTCGAGATTGCTGTTATTGTTCCGGTTCCGGTTCAGGATAGAGAAATCAGCATTTCCGAATTTATAACTTACCGTCAGCCTGAAATTTCTCACGTTCCACCGGCGATAGGAATCCTGGTAAAAATCCTCGGTATCGTAGATAGTACCCCAGCGCCTGGAATTCAGCACATCATTCACAGCAAAGGTTATCGTCATCCGGTTGTTTTTCAGCAGGTCCTTCCGGATGGCAAAATCAATTCCATACTGCGGCAGCATTCTTCCCTGGGGGATCACCCTGGGTGATTCATAGTCACCGATCACCTGGAAGCTCATGTTATGGACGATCTTCTGCGACGGCGCTTTTATTTTGTAGCTGGCCATCAGCTTGGCGCTCCAGTTAAACCCTTCATTACTCAGATCCACTCTCCCTACATTGGCTTTCACCGTGCGGTACTGGAGATTCAGGGAAGGGGTGAAATCGAAATCGCCTATTTTTTGTTGCAGCGTAAATTCGGCCCCGTACCGGTTGGTGGTTCCGGCATTAATAAACGTATTTAAAATAGCGTTGGGGTCCACACCTGCCGTTTGTAATTCTTCATATTTTTCAGTCGTAATAGTGTCACTGTATTGAGTAATATCTCTCGGGTTGTTCCTGAAGTATAACGAAGTTAAAAGATTACCCCCCCGGTACGATTTGCTATGGTTAAACTCAAACGAGTTGATGAATTCCGGTTGTATTTCCGGGTTACCCTGCCGCAGGTTAAAAGGGTCGCTGATCTCTATAAAAGGACTCATCTGCCAGAAATTCGGGCGGCGTATTCTCCTGGAAAAATTAAACTGTAACTGATCGTCTTCAGAAACCTGGTAACTGAGGTACAGGCTCGGGAACAGGGCATTCATCAGGTTTTTGAACCCGGCAGGGAACTGGTATCCAAATTTGTATGCGCTGTCGATCAATTCACCGTCAAACTTTGAATGTTCCGCCCGCAACCCCACCTGGTAAGAAAAGTCTCCCATTTTTTGAGAATAGGTTCCGTAGATGGCATTGATCATTTCGCGGAACTGGTAATTATTACTCAGCGGAAGCCTGGTTTTACCATAGTTGTCTACGCTGTATACATTAAAGTTGCTGTTATAGAAATTATGATAGCTTCTCACACCAAATTCCAGCTTCCGGTTCTCATCCAGCGGATTGACATAATCTGACTGGAATGTTATTTCATGGTTGCGGTTCCCACCGTCATTTTCAACCGTATTGGGCGATCTGTTTACAGATCCGTCAGGATTGATATACGTGTTTGTCACTTCCGAAGTGCCCTCGCGTCTGCCATGATTATAATTAATATCGGCGGTAAGCTCCTTACCCTGCTTGGGATAGGTTCGCTTAAAGTTCAGCTTTGTACCCATGCGGTTGAACTTATTGAGACTTTCACCATCACGGTAGCCGTAATAATCCAGCACCTTACTACCGGTATAGTATACCTGCTGCTGATCTTCCTTCCCGGAAAAACGGCCGCCTCCGAAAGTCTGGCTGACTGAAATGGAGTTACGGTTATCTATATGGTAGTCCATCCCGAAATTGATGAAGTTAAAACGGCGCATGCGATCGTTTTCAGAAAACTGGTCAAAATAATTTTGTACGACACCGTTTTGCTTGTTTTCCCGGTATGCTTCGCCACGGGCCACACCACCTGACTGGTTATAGCCACCGCTTACAAAGAAATTCACATTGCCTTCCCTCAGGTTAAGGCTCACATTGCCTCCTGCGAGATTAGGGTAGCCGCCACTGGCAGTTACGATACCGTTCAATCCATAACGCTTGTCTTTTTTCAATACTACATTGATAATTCCGGAACCGGATGCCGCATCATATTTTGCGGATGGATTGGTGATCAGCTCTACTTTTTCAATATTGTCTGCGGGGATCTGGTCAAGCGATAATACCGTGGGTCTGCCATCCACGAAAATCTGCGGGGAAGCATTCCTTAGCTGCACGTTACCATCCACATCTACCGAAACAGACGGAATATTCCGCATAATGTCTACAGCCGATCCGCCGGTGGTGTTCAGGCTCCTGGCTACATTGAATACCCTTCTGTCAACACCCATTTCGAGTGCGGGCCGGGTACCGGTAATAACCACATCCTCCAGTTGCTTGATCTGCGGTTCCAGGTAGATATCTCCCAGGTCCCGCTCGTATGCAGTGCCGCCCGGCACTTCTATGATCTCCCGGTGATCTTCAAAACCCATAGCTGTTACGATCAATGTATATGTGCCTGTACTTGAAACTCTTGTTAAGCTGAAATCGCCGTTTGCTTTGGTCAGCATTCCATCCACCAGGCTGTCGCCGGCATTATATAATTGAACAGAAGCAGCTTCCAACCCTTTTCCTGTGTTAGGATCCAGTACTTTACCATACAGCTTACTGCTTTTGAACCGAACAACCGGCGCATCGAGCACAGGCTCTCCTTCCTGGGCTATTACTGATACAGTCAACAAAAATCCGATCAAAAGCGTAATGTACGATTTCATGCAAGAGGGTTTATAATGAATCCCGGTTGAGGAATTATTGAGGTGAATGCAAATTTACTTTTCAACAGCGTGTTTTAAAAATTGCTAACGCTATTTAATGTTAATCAAAGTTAATCCCGGTAGATTTTTAGAATTTGTTAACGTCTGCTATGCGGTAAGTGCTTTAAATACAGATTCGAGACTCTGTGTTTCGCTGTGCATAGACACAATAGTGAGATTATGCTGTAGTGCTGCTTCCATCAATTGCCTGCGAAGCAATTCAGGGTTTTGAGTAGCCAATTGAAACTGGTATTCCGAAAGCTTCACCAAATGGTCTACCCCTGAGATAGCAGAGAGTATTTCGTTGGATACCGCAGCGCTGAACTGCACAACAATATGATGTGCTTCTTTGCTGCCGGTTTGCAGATTGCTTACCGTATCATTGGCAACTAACGAACCTTTGTTAATAATGATCACCCGGCTGCAAACAGCTTCCACCTCCTGTAATATATGAGATGAGAATAATACGGTTTTGTTCTTACCCTGTTGCCGGATCACTTCCCTGATCTCGCTGATCTGGTTGGGGTCAAGTCCGGTGGTGGGCTCATCCAGTATCAGTACTTCCGGATCGTGTATCAGCGCTGCGGCCAGCCCTACCCGTTGTTTATAGCCCTTTGACAATTGCCCGATCTTTTTCCTCGATTCAGGTGTCAGTCCCACCAGTTCAATAACCCTGTTCACCGCAGCCTTTTTGTCGGACACACGATGAACTTCCGCAATAAACCCGAGATACTCCCGGATATACATATCATAGTAAAGCGGGTTAGATTCCGGCAGGTAGCCGATCTTCGTCTTTGTATGTATGGCATGATCCTTTACGTTGATGCCGCAAACAAATGCTTCCCCCTGTGTTGCCTGGAGATAGCCGGTGAGGATCTTCATCGTGGTAGATTTACCTGCTCCGTTCGGACCCAGAAATCCCACGATCTCCCCCCTGCTGACAGAAAATGAAATATCGTTCACTGCCTTCTGCTCTCCATATACCTTCACCAGGTTTTTTACTTCAATCGACATGCCGCAAAAATACTTAACTTTTAAATGTGGTCGGTGGGGACACCAACCACTAACTATAGGGCGGGTTAGTCTCTTCCCCGGCTGTATTCACCCTTCCAGGCATACCAGCCAAAAACAACCAGGCCGATTGCAATGGGTATGGCGACTATTATAAATACCCCCCACTGTATCCTGGTATCTGTTACCGGGTTCAACGCAATTTCTGCTGCCGCAGTCTTTACCAGATAAAAAATACTCAATGGCCCCAGCAACATCCACACCCAGCCCAGCCATTTTCTTAACAGGTTTATCATATCTTTTATTTTACAGAAGTATAATTTAATTTTTATTTAACCATGGTCATGTACATTCCTGTTAGTCTTGTTACTCACATATAATATGCCGATCACAAGGCAAACCGCCGATATCGCGATCGGGTAGCTGAGTCCGACCAGCTTATCCCCCGTATGCATGGTCGTTAACAGTAATGCGATAAATGGTGTCAACCCTCCGAAAACGCCATTGCCGATATGATACGGCAGCGACATGGAAGTATACCGTATCCGCGTGGGGAACATTTCCACGAGAAAGGCTGCGATAGGACCATAGACCATTGTTACAAAGATCACCTGCACAAATACCAGCCACACAAATTTCCAGTAAGTGCCGGAGCCCAGTTTTTTATCTGTATGGAGAACAGTTGGCTGATCACCGGTATTCCCCGAAACTGTTTTTTCCGTATACGCTGCCCCGTCGGCAAATGTTTTTATCACTACCGTAGTAGTCACTTCCTTACCGTTTACAGTCTCTTTTGTTACCTGCGGCGTGCTTTCCTGTACCAGCTCTTTTGCCTGGTAGGTAACCACATCACTCGCTGTCAGAAACTGTTGATAGATCGGTCTGTAAAAAAGTATAGCTGCCAGCATACCGGCCATCATGATCCATTTTCGCCCCACCTTATCACTCCATGCGCCAAACACCACAAAGAACGGGGTGGCAAATAATATCGCCCAGATCAGTATGGTTCGCGACTGCTCAAAATCTATCCTGCATACAGTTTCCATAAAGCTCTGCGCATAGAACTGCCCGGTATACCACACCACTCCCTGGCCCATGGTTGCCCCGAAAAGCGCCAGCAGCACCATTTTCAGGTTAGCTTTATGTGTAAAGCTCTCCTTTAAGGGATTAGATGACACCTTTCCTTCCGACTTCAGCTTCGCAAACAAAGGCGATTCATTCATTTTTAAACGTATATAAATAGAAACGCCTACCAGCAAAATAGACACCAGGAACGGGATACGCCATCCCCAGTCGTTGAATTTTTCGATCGATTTATTCATGTCGCTATCCAGCCCGTGCCGTACCAGCAGGATAACCCCCAGGGAAACAAACAGTCCCAGTGTGGCGGTAGTTTGTATCCAGGAGGTGAAAAAGCCTCTCCGGTTGGGTGGGGCATGTTCCGCCACATAGGTGGCAGCCCCGCCATATTCGCCGCCAAGGGCGAGTCCCTGTATCAGTCTTAATACTAATACAATAACCGGAGCTGCAAACCCGATCGTTTCATACGAAGGAACCAGCCCGATGGCAAACGTAGATCCGCCCATCAGTATCAGCGTCAGCAGAAACGTGTACTTGCGGCCCACCAGGTCGCCCAACCGGCCAAATACCAATGCACCGAACGGCCGCACGATAAAACCTGCGGCAAAAGTGGCCAGGGTAGAAAGCAGTGCAGCGGTAGGGTTGGTTTTAGGAAAAAACTGGCTGGCGATCACTGTAGCCAGGCTGCCAAAAATGTAAAAATCATACCATTCAATGAGAGTGCCAAGCGAAGAAGCCCCGATAACTTTCCAGATACCTTTAGCAGGTTTAGAAGTAGACATATATGCAAACAGCGTTTTAAAAAATAAGAGCCTGAAAGTACTAAACCTCATCGGTAGTACAAAAGGAATCATAGTACAATCGTATCAAATAGCGGCTAAAAATTAAAAATGCTGCACAGTATTCGATGAAAAGGGGGTAATTTTAAAGCTCTTATTGAATGAATTAAAATTGCAAAGCTATATGTCTTACCCCTACCAGATCAAAAGTTTAGAAGAGTACAAAGTGGCCTACCAGCAAAGCATAGACGATCCCGAAGGCTTTTGGGAGAAAATCGCGGAAAATTTTACCTGGCGGAAAAAATGGGACAAGGTATTGAACTGGAATTTCACGGAACCGAAAGTGGAATGGTTTGCAGGCGGCAGGCTGAATATTACAGAGAACTGCCTGGACAGGCACCTGCCGGAGATGGCCGAAAAGCCCGCCATTATATGGGAACCCAATAACCCGGAAGAAAGAGTGCGGATCGTTACCTATGAACGGCTGCACAAAAGAGTTTGCCAGTTTGCCCAGGTTTTAAAGAACAACGGCGTAAAAAAAGGTGATCGTGTTTGTATCTATATGGGAATGATACCGGAGCTGGCCTATGCCATATTGGGCTGCGCCCGTATCGGCGCCATTCATAACGTGGTTTTCGGCGGCTTTTCCGCGCAAAGTATCGCCGACAGGCTGGAGGACTCCAAAGCTGAGTTTATTGTAACCTGTGACGGCGCTTATCGCGGTGGAAAGGACATCCCGCTGAAAAGTGTGGTGGACGATGCATTGATAGGTAACAAGACAGTAAAAAAAGTAATCGTATATACCCGCACCCGCATACCGGTAAGTATGATCAAAGGCAGGGATGTATGGTGGGAAGATGAAATGCTGAAGGTGACGGATACACTCCCCGTGGAAGATTTTGGCGCGGCCGAGGAAATGGATGCGGAAGACCCGTTGTTCATTCTCTATACTTCCGGCAGCACCGGAAAACCCAAGGGTGTAGTGCATACCTGTGGCGGCTATATGGTATGGACCAATTACACTTTTGTAAATACATTTCAGTACCAGCCGGGACAGGTGCATTTCTGTACAGCAGACATCGGGTGGATTACTGGGCATAGTTATATTATATATGGCCCGCTCAGTGCCGGGGCTACCAGCCTGATGTTTGAGGGGATACCTACCTGGCCGGATGCGGGAAGGTTTTGGGATATTGTGGATAAGTACAAGGTGGATATACTCTACACCGCGCCAACAGCCATTCGCAGCCTGATGGGATATGGGCTGGATCCTTTAAAAAACAAAGATCTTTCCTCCTTAAAAATACTCGGTACCGTAGGTGAGCCCATCAACGAAGAAGCCTGGCATTGGTATGACGAAAATATCGGTAAGAAAAGATGCCCGATCGTGGATACCTGGTGGCAAACGGAAACCGCAGGCATACTGATCAGTAACCTTGCCGGGGTAACACCTTCCAAACCATCCTGGGCTACGCTTCCCCTGCCGGGTGTGCAGCCGATACTCGTAGACGATCGTGGAAAAGAGGTAACGGAAAAAAATGAAGAAGGGTTATACAAGGGCAATCTTTGTATGAAAGCCCCCTGGCCGGGCATACTCAGAACAACCTATGGCGATCATGAACGATGCCGCACCAACTATTTCGCCACCTACGAAAACCTTTATTTTACCGGCGACGGCGCCTTGAAAAACGATGAAGGTTATTTCAGGATCACCGGCCGCGTAGACGATGTTCTGAATGTAAGCGGACACCGTATCGGAACAGCCGAAGTGGAAAACGCCATCAATATGCACGCCAGTGTGGTAGAGAGTGCCGTGGTAGGTTACCCGCACGATGTAAAAGGGCAGGGCATTTATGCCTATGTGATCGTAAGCAGTATGCATGGCGACGAGGAACAAACGCGCAGGGATATTTCACAAACCGTTTCCCGTATCATCGGCCCGATCGCAAAGCCGGACAGGATTCAGTTCGTCAACGGTTTACCCAAGACCAGGAGCGGCAAGATCATGCGCCGTATCCTGCGTAAGATAGCCGAGGGCGAAATGGATAAGCTGGGCGATACCAGTACACTGCTGGATCCGGCCGTGGTGGATGAGATCAAGGGAGGAAGGCAAATTTGAAAATGTTGGAATGTGGAAGTGTGAGAATGCAATTTGAAAATGTGGTTCCCAAGACTTATAAACACAGCGTCTTAACTTTTACAACATAAAACCTTTATCTATCTATAAAATCAAATGCTAGGCAATTATACCTTAAACCAGTGAGCATATTTTTTTTCTGCGTGTTGTAAGGTCTTTAAGTCATCAAGGCGGCGGCAGCAAAGGGTAAAGTTATTAACCAGCAACTCTGCTTCTTCTGGATAAAGATCTTTTGTAAACAGATTAAACAATAGTCTTTGCGCGTATTTTAATCTTTTTTCAGAACTGTTGGTGTTAACTGCTATCAGATGTCCAAAAAAAATATTAGCCTCAATATTATCTTTGTCTAGCTGTAGGGATTTCTCAATAATCTGGGTCATTCCATTTATGTTATCGTATGCACTTTTTTGAACAACATGATATACAACATAGTTTGACAATACCTTACTATCTTCTGGAAATTTCTTAAAAGCATAATTTGCTACCTCCCGTAATTTACCCTCTTGACCAGTGTATTTATAACATTGGTAAATGTTATTGTAAGCGTTTGGATCATTGGGCTTCAGTGCAATGGACTCTTCAAACCACTTAATCGCATTCTTATAGTTACTCCGCTCAAACTCAATAACACCAAGATTATTGCATACAATATCGTTCTTCTCATATCTATGAGAAATTAAATAATGATGCTCAGCTTGGTCATATTGATTTAGCCCTAAATAAGCATCACCCAAACCACGATGAGATGGGAAAGAAAAACGACAAGCCCCCAGAGCCTTCAAATTTACTTCTATGGATTTCTCAAATTGCTTCATTTTATTATAACATTGTCCTATATGATAATAAGCTAGTACATGTTCTATAGGCTTGGGGAATTTTGAGATGAGTTTTTCATGATAAAAAATTGCCTTTTTGTATTGCTGCTTATCAAAATAAAAATGACCTCGCAAATGTGATAAGTAATAGTGCCCAGGATGGTCGTTGAGAAGTTTCTCAAAAGCTATTTCCTGTTCTTCTTCGTTTTGCATGATCTTAATTTCATTATATCTCTTCATGATCTCTTCGTCAAATAATTTGAGAATCGAACGACATTTTTTGAATTCATCAGATAGCAGGTTTTGATATTCAAGACATTTGGTATTCCTTAAATAGTAAAACATTTCATTAAACCTGATCGTCCAATCATGCTGAGTCCTTCGTTTTAATCTCAACCGATAAAGTACCTGTTCCCAAATTGAAGCGCCTTCATGTTGGACCCATTTGTTGAAAATCCTCTGGGAGTAATCAGTAAATTTGATATCTTCCAGTAAAATGGGTATCAGAATCTGATTGCTTTTTTTTGTCCTGAGAAATTGTGTAAACTCGTAAGCGCACGGGAAGGATAACAAATAATTTTTACTGATCAAAGCAATCAAATAATCTAAGTTACTCACACGATCCATGAATTCTAATATATCATCAAGCGGATTTAACTCTCTGATATCCCGAAAAACATTTGCTCCGTACGCCCTCAATGTTGAGTCAATCTTTTCTGTAATCTCTCTGTCTTTGGAAGAATAAGAAATGAATGTTGACATTGTAAGTATGCTTTATCTTCCGTGATTGCTATTAAAGCAAAACAGATCATTTTGAACAGTCACTATCAAAATCAAGATACGAAATAAACGCATATATTACATTTAGCTGCCGCAAACCGAAAGAGAACCTTCGTTCATTTATCTAGCTTCTACGAAAACGATCACTTATGTATCATTAAAACAGTGGATTGTTTAATTCACCACTTTTTTAGGATTAATCAGAGTGATTGTTGCCTGAAACCTTTTTCTGCCAATAAAAAAGATGGCGGATCTTCTGATCCGCCATCTTTTTTGTCAGCCGGTTTTTCTATGCGGCTATTTTATGGTTTTTACTTTTTCTTATAGATCGGGTTATCCTCGTTGCCATTGGCAACCAGGTAAGCCAGCAGGTCTTTCAACTCTTCGTTATTCAAAGGATTGATCAAACCTGGCAACATGGGTGACATCTCGGATACCATTGTTCTTACCACAGTTTTCTTGGATACTTCCCTTAATATCTCCGGTGCAAAAGGATTCTGGGAGATAAAATAATTGTTATCGTCTTCGCGTACCATGCGGCCGATCACCGATCCGCCTTCTTTGAGGAAGAACGTGGTGGCGCCATACTGGTCAGATATTGTTTTGCTGGGCTCAATGATCGCTTCCAGTATATCCTTCGCGGAGAAACGGGTTCCCAGTTGCGAAAGATCCGGACCGGAAGTGCCGCCTTCTCCCTTCATATTGTGACAGGACAAACACATGGTTGCCGCAAACATAGCCCTGCCGTTCTCATAATCGCGTCCTTCCAGGCTATCCAGCAAGGGTGTGGCATTTTCCATGGTCCACCTTCTGCCCGGTCCTTTCGGCTTCGGAGCATTACTCAATCCCTGGTGCCCGGAAAGGGAAGCGATAGAATCTCCGGAGATGGTATTATAGTGTGCAAATTCCGTTTTCGGTACATTCTCCAGCGCTTTCTTTCTTACATTGTTCACATATCCCCGGAAGCTGTGCCCGCCTTTAAAGCTGAACGCGTTATAGAACCATTTGAAATACTGCTCTCTCAGTTCGGGTGTCCAGCCGGTCTTGACATTAGAAAGGGCAATAGCCAGGTAAGTCTGCTGACCGGGGGGCATTTTAGACAGCATACCGGCAATGTCCATTCCATACTGCGGGTTACGCATGATCAGGTCAGAAGACTCCATAACCGTTTTTTGTCCTGCTGAATTATCATCTTTTGCGGAGCTCAACAGCGGAACGGTTTTTTCCACCACGGTGGGTGCTTCCAGGTAGGCCAGCACTTTCACCAATTCTCTTGACAGTTCATTATTTTTTGCAGGATAGTGCTGATCCAGGTACGCAACGATCTCTGCTTTACCGGCAGCATCGGGAGCACCCATCCTGGAAATGGTCAGTTCTATGGCGCGCACCAGGTCTATCTGCTGGCTTTCAGAAAGCGAGCCGAAGTTAACACCCGCCAGCACATGCAACAGCTGTCCTTTTACTGCAGGTGTACCTTGTCTTGCCAGCGCTATAGCCCCGTGTATGAGTGTCACCGGGTCTTTTTCTGCCAGTACCCTGTCCTGCCATTCTTTCACCGGCTGATGTTCCAGTACGATACGGGCAGCATATCTTATAAACCGGTCATTATGCTTCAGGTACGGCCAGGCAAAATCCACGGCACCTGCCTTCGGTCCCCCGGAGTGATATTCTTCCAGTTGCCGGCGGATCTTCGATTCTTCTGTTATCACCGTTTCTGTCTTCTTTTCATCCAGGTCACCATCATAGTATACGCGGTAAAGATCCGACTCCAGGCGACGGCCGCCTGTCAGGAAGTACAGGGCTCCGTCAGGTCCGATCACACCGTCTGTTAATGGCAACGGGGTGCCGGAAATAAACTCCTCTCCTTTGGAAGAATACGAAGCACCGTCAGGCGTAGCCGTTACGGAATAAATGATACCAAAGCTCCAGTCGAACGCCAGCAGGGAGTGGCGGTATTTTTCGGGAAACTTAGCATTGCCGGCCCAGATAAAATTGGTAGGCGAGCCCTGTCCCACATTCAGGAATGCCGGCAGGTTGTCCGGGTATACCGGGGACCAGGTGCCGGTGCCGGTACGCCAGCCATATTCGCTTCCACTGGTCGCATGCAGGATACGGGTAGGACGGTACCACGGCAGCCCGAAGTTCCACTCCATATCCGAATCATATATGAAAAGATCGCCCGCATCGTTGAACGCGATATCATAACTGTTGCGATAGCCCGCACTGATCAATTCCCAGTGCTTTCCCTCGGGATCTGTTTTGGCGATCCAGCCACCGGGCGCCTTACGGTCTACCGCGTGTCCGTTGGGGTCGGTAAACAAAGGCATCAGGTTGTCTTCCTTCCAGTTGGAAGAAAGGCGGTATGCATCCATAGGAGGTACATCTGTATGGTTACCTGCCACCACGTACAACGACTGCTTGTCCGGCGACAAAATGATGCTGTGCGGTCCATGCTCACCATCACCTTTCAAAGCTTTCAGTTGAGTGATCTTGTCGAACTGGTCATCGCCGTCCGTATCCTCCAGGCGATACAAACCGCTTTTCCGCTGCAGGTTTTCTGCATGCAGGTTATTTACCATCACGTACAGGCTGTTGAAAGCATACAGCAGCCCCTGTGCAAAGCCTATACTGATCTTCTTTCCACTTGTATCATTTGCAATAAGGGGATCATTAGGGAACAGCAGCTTTTCCGTTTTTACTGCAGTGGTGGTATCGCCGATCGCAGGCAGGGTAAGCCGGTATATATAACCGTACTGGTCGGAAGCCAGCAGTCGTCCCTTATCATCAAAAGTCATAGATACCCAGGAACCTTCCTCGTTTTCTGAAGGCCCGAAAAGCCGCTCGGCTTTAAAGCCTTCGGGCATCTTTAATTTATCAATTTTGGGATCGCCTGTAGTAGTACTCTTCAACTCTTTCTTATCATCCTTACAGGAAAGAACGCCGACGGAAAGAAAAAGTGCAGCAGCAAGCGTTAGTGCAAAGTTTCGATACATAGTGGAAAAATTAATATTTATTTAAAAGTAATCAACTTTACAATTAAATGGCGTTTTCATCAGCAACAGGCGTATTTACCGGCGGTGAAAAAATTCAAATTTTCGCAGGTGGGTGACGATACCCTGTAAAGTCCGCAACCGGCGGTATCTCACCAACCGGAAAATTCGCATAGCGCGAAAATTGGACACACACCCTCAGCTACATACATATACGATGGCAACCACTCATTACCTGAGATGATTGTATAAGTAATAATACTATATTATTGGATACATTCCATGCGGGACAAAACAATATTTTTAAAACAAATTTTTATCCGGGATATCTTCCTGCGGAAGGGATGCCACGTTAATAACCGGCGCAGACGCCTGCAAACCCTTGCCAATATTGAACTTTGTGCCTGTAAATGCATGCTGTGTTCCGTGAAGGCTATTATCATTGCGCGCAACTGATTTGTCAGGATGGCACGGGACGCGAAGCGCCATTCGCAAGCCGCTTTCCGGATACGATCACAAAAAACTAATTTTGCGCAAATTGTAACAGATGGATCATTCAAAGGTAAAGCTGGTAGCAGTAGATATGGACGGCACCCTTTTAAACAGCAAAAAAGAGCTCCCCGGAGATTTTTACCCGGTATTCAATAAATTAAGAAAACAGGATATACTGTTTGCCATTGCCAGCGGAAGACAATACTACAATCTCGTTGCTGAAGTGGCGCCGGTAAAAGAAAATATTATTTTCATTGCGGAGAACGGCAGCTATGTGGTGCACAACAATAAAGAAATACTGCTGCAGCCACTGGAAAGATCACTGGCATATTCCCTGATTGAAACAGCACGGGGAATAAAAGACGTAGAGATCATTTTGTGCGGGAAAAAGCAGGCTTATATAGAAAACAGTGATCCCCGCTTTTTACAGCATGTGGATATGTACTATAATAAACGCATCACGGTGAACGACCTGCTGCAGGTGGAAAACGATGAAGTGCTGAAAATAGCATTGTGCGATTTTGGCGGTTCCGAGCAAAACAGCTATTCTCATTTCAAACACCTGGAAAATGAAATACAGGTAAAAGTATCCGGTACCTTATGGCTGGACCTGTCTGATAAGCTTGCCAACAAAGGAAGAGCGGTCAAAGCCATACAACAGTTGTATAATATCGGCTACAACGAAACAATGGTATTCGGCGATTACATGAATGACCTGGAAATGTTGCAGGAAGGATATTTCAGCTATGCCATGGCAAACGCCCACCCTGAAGTAAAAGCCGCTGCAAGGTTCCTGGCGGAATCGAATGATGATAACGGAGTGATGAAGGTGATAAGTGGGTTGCAGGTCGCAGGCTGATAAAGGTCGCAGGTTACAGGCAGACACAGGTTGCAAGTTACAGTCAGATACCACCGGCAACTTAGAACTTGCGTCCTGAGACTTATGATTTAACCCTCATCACATATGTTCGCCGACCCAACTGGTGAATCTATTGATCATTTTGCTTAAAGATTCATATCCCTGCTTCAAATCCTCGAATTGTATTCTGTCTGTAAGGGAATTCGTTTCGGAAAGAAAATCAAGATGCACTATTGTTTCATCGCATTCCGCATGGGCATATATGAGATGTTTTATAAAATCAGCTTTATACCTTTTCCTCACATACCCTTCTACAATATTTACGGTTACTGCCTTTGACGATCTTCTGATTTGTGAGCCCTCTTCAAAATGCTCAAATTTTGGAAGGCTCAACGACATCATATGAATCTCTATAGCAAGCCGTTTGGATTCGGTAAATATTTGCAAATCGCGGTAACTTTTCATGATAAGGTTATTTATCCATCAAAATTAACTCAAATCCACGCTACCTGCACATCTTACTACTTGCTTTTTGAAGGCTGTGCGACTTCTTGCAACTTGCGTCCTGTGTCTGCCTGATATAGGTTGACATATTTTATAACAATTTACTCAAAAAGATTAAGCTGTGCGTTAAGCTTGTTTTCGTTGTCCAGCTTTACGGTGTAAATAGTCATTTTTTTTTCTTTTATTGGTTTGTATTGTTTCCA